>NZ_JBZCNI010000009.1:0-20051 GCF_058269235.1 Arthrobacter sp. TJ-236 | reverse complement strand
CGTGCCACTCCCCCTGCGGTGTGTTACAACCCGCCGAACAGGTTCGGCCACCACGCCCCTAGGTTCCCGCGTGGCTTGCCGAGACGCTGCTATCAACTTCGGGCCACCGATGAATGAGCTTCGCGGGTGAAGGGCCGGCTCGTGATGCGACTCTGTGGGCTGGTCCTGACGAAGTTCTGTTGCCGCCGTATAGGCGCGTTATGGGGACTCAGGACTGGAGGGATGACCGAATCGGTATCACCGAAGTGGGAGGTGCCGAAGATCGAAGCACCGCGCAGGATCAAGGGTGGGGCGGAAATATCCCTCCTACGTGGCGTAGGAATCCGTTCTTCCTGGCCGCTTGGTCGCTGGCATCGGCCATGCTGATCCTTGGAATGTCGTGGCTCCTATTTTCCGCTCGAGGGGTCGACATCTTCCAGGCGCGCTACGGAGGCTCCACTCCGGATCAGGCGGAGATGGTCGGGACGACCCCTCCGCCAACAGTGATGAACACCTTGACCAATCTGACGGACGTGGCGCCGCTTTTACTGGTTGTCGGTTGTTTGCTGTCTGGACTCCTTCTCATCGTTCACGGCATGAATTACCGAACCAAGGTGTCGGGTACGAGCGCAAAGTAGCCGCGCAGCTCTGTAGTCTTCAGCAACCGCGCAGGGCCATCGACATGAGTGACCAGCCGGGGAATCTGATGGGCGCCATCGAGCGTGGCTAGTTGGATCGACGCGCACCGGGTCGAGATCCCCCTTTTCTGTGTCTGCGGGTTAGCCAGGGGATGAGAACAGGTCCGGTGGTGCCGCCACTACCGGTAGCGCCGTGGCTGTTGGGGCGTGTTTGGCGATCGTGCATCCCTTGAAGGGGCCGTTGTTGTAGAACAGAGCGCGCATCGTCGGGTCGGCGTGAATCCGCCACCAGTCGGACATGCCCGTGCCCGGATCGAGCCTCAGGGTTTCCCAGGCCCTCCACAGAGCGTTGAGGCGGCTCACCGCCTCGATGTGTGCCCACCAGCTGGCACACCAGGTGAACTCCTTCTGATGACCCATCGGATCCACGGGACGCGGATAGTGATGCACGAGGTACTCCCTGACGAACACCTCGAGGTTCGGGAAGTACGTCGACGGCTCAGCACTCGCAGCAGCCGGCTCGTGTGGCTCGTGTGGCTCGTCTGGCCCGTCTGGGTCATTGGTGTCGGGTTCATCTGCAGATGGTGCCTGGATGAGCTGGTCGAACTCATTGCCGGCGTCAAAGGGTGACTGCACGTCCATCGGTTAGTCCTTCACCATGCTCGACCAGCGGTTCCCACCGCCGGTCGTGGCCACCGGCTGTGCCACTGACTCCGTCTCCGGTTCGGGTACGAGGACTGGTGCCAGCGTCGGTGCTGGTGGGTTCGAGCGCGCGGCTTCGAAGGCTGCGATCTTGGCTGCGTACGGGCGGTCACTGATCGGGACTGTGCGGAGCAGCACCGCGCGGGAGCCGGAGCCGAGCATGATCGCCCGACCCTTGGGCATCGCCGCGAGGTCCGCGACGGACAGTATGTCGTCGGTGGAGTCCTGACGGCTCGTGGATCGGGAGTCCTTCTGCCTCGAGGTCGACACCGAGGTGTACCGGTACTGGCCCACGAGTTCGGAAAGCATCTTCAGGAAGCCCTCCTCCTTCACGTTGCCGCCGTAGGTGAAGACGTTGGCGGTGGAGAACAGCTTCTTCATGCCGGATTCGTCCCACACGTCGACGCCCTGCGACCAGGATTGTAGGAATGTGGAAACCACGATTCCTCGAGAGCCGTAGTGGCTGTACAGGTTCGGGAGGTTCCCCCACCGGCACACGTTCGCGGCCTCATCGAGGACGCATAGCATGGGAACAGCGAGCCTGCCGCCGGGCTGGGTGGCGGCGTACTCCTCGGCCGCGGTGGCCGTGGCCACCGTCAACGACGTCACCAACGGTCCGGCGGTGCCGGCCCCTTCCTTGGAGAGCGCGTAGAGGGTGTGCTTGCCCTTGATGAACTCCTCGGGGATGAACTGCGGCCGCGGATCATCCGGGCCGGTCGGGTTCACCCACGGCGCGATCTTCTCGTTCTTCAGGCACGTGGCCATCTGCCGGGCGGTGCCGTAGACGCCCTCGCGCTGCTTATCCGGAAGCGCCATGGTGGCGCCCATCGAATCGGCTTCCTTCAACCAGCCGGCTTCGAGCAACAGGGTCGACGCTTCCGTTTCCTCGGCGTGCGAGAGCCACGAATGAACCTGGCTGATGGGGCGCCCGCTGACAGCTGCAGCGAGGAGGTAGCCGGCCAGGAGGTCCTTGCCAGCGTTGTCGAAGTAAGCGTCAGACTTGGCCCCAACGGACCGGGAGCCGAGGGCGAAGTTCTCCGCCATCTCCATCGCACGCTCGGCGTCGATGACGTAGCTGAGCGGGTTCCACCACCAGGTCGGCTTCTCATTCGCGATGCCCTGCGGGTCGAAGATCCACACGTCACCGTTCTCCGCGCGAATATCGCGGGTGAGGTCGGTGAGGTCGCGCTTGTTGGACGTCGCGATCACCGCTCCGGGTGCCTCGATGATCGACGGCGCGGCCTGCGTCGTCGTCTTACCGGTACGGGTACCCCAGATGTGCAGGAGGGTGTCCTCCCACGACGCGTAGAGCGTGTTCCCACCACGCACCATCCGACCAATCATCACACCAGGGGTGGCCTCCGAGGCTTCCATGCCGAACCGTGCTGCCTTGGCCTTGACCTGCTTCTCCGTGTACGAAGCGACGTCCTTCAGGGACGCCATCTTCACGGCGGCGCGGTCGTGCTTGACGATCTTCCGGCCCTTGCGGATGCTCATCACGATGTACAGCACGAACAGTGCCAGCAACAGGACGCCGGCGATCATCGCCAGTCTGATCTCGGTGGACCGCCACGGCATGATGCCGGTGAAGTTCCCCAGGGACCGTGGCCAGAACCCCATCGGGATTCCGTCGGGTCGGGGTTCGAGTTGGTGCCCGAGGGTGTTCAGCCCATAGAGGGCACCCGGGACACCGACGAGAGCGATGATGAGCACCACCAGCAGCGCGGCCTCGCCGCCGAGGCCGGCCTTGTGCTTGCGGTCCAGTGAGCTCACAGCTCGCCTCGTTCCTCTGCAGCGGCGCGGCTCTTGGCCTGGTGCCACTTCTTCTCGGTGTCGTGGACCCGGGACCGGCGCTCGGTCGGGGTGAACTCCATCGAGAACGGGATGCCCGCACGGGAGCCGACCTTGATGAAGAACTTCCCCTGTCCCGGAGGGGGCTGGGTGGTCCGGTCGTCGTTGAACCACTCGCGGTTGTCGTCGTCCTCGAGCCATGCGGCGAGCTCGTCGTCGGTGAACGACTGGTCGGTGCGCTGGAACACGTCGTCGTTCGTGTACTGCATGCGGTCGGTGTCGGCGCGGTTCCAGGCCGGCGGGTCCTGCCATGCGGCGAGCTGTTCCTGCTCGCGGATGCTCAACGGCACGGACTGGGTGAGCAGCGGCATCTCGGATCGGGCGAGACCGCCGAGGATCTTGATCCCGCAGCGGTCCATGATGCCCTGGGCCTTGTGCCGGTCCGCTTCGTCCTTCACGGCTTTGAGGTCAGAAGGGGTGTGGGAGGCCATGATCTGGCCGACGCCCCACTCACGGTTCAGGCGGGTGAGCGCGTTGACCTGGTCAACGATGCCCGGGCCGGCCGCGAGGGTGTTCCACAGCTCGTCGAGGATCACGAGGAACCGCTGGCGTTCGATCACGCCGTCGTCAGCGAGCATGTTCGACGTGGTGACGGTCCCGAATCCGGCGGACCAGCAGGCCATGAGGGTTGCCGCGCGCAGGTCGTTCTCGGCCTGTGAGATGCGTGAGAGGTCGAACGCCATCGGCGTCGTCGCGTCGATCTTGTGGGTGGACTGTTTGGAGAACATGTCTCCGAACGCTCCCGCCCCGCACAGGGAGTTGAGCGAGGATTCCAGGCCCTCGGTGATCGTGTCGTACCGCTCG
This sequence comes from Arthrobacter sp. TJ-236, assembly GCF_058269235.1. Classification (NCBI taxonomy): domain Bacteria; kingdom Bacillati; phylum Actinomycetota; class Actinomycetes; order Micrococcales; family Micrococcaceae; genus Arthrobacter; species Arthrobacter sp. TJ-236. The sequence goes on along the minus strand of NZ_JBZCNI010000009.1, from coordinate 16,077 downwards.
TCGCTGCCACGGTCCAGGGCGACCTCACGGACCTGAGCGGGGCGTGCTTTGAGTACGTCCCGGAGGTCCGCCATCAACGGGACGGTGCCGGCGGTGTTGTGTGTCGCTTCGAGGACCATCAGGCACCGGTCGAGGATTGCCTCCTCACGCTCGTCCAGTGGCTTCTTCCGCAGGATCGCGATGAGCGCGGCAATCAGGCCGCGGCGTCGTGCGTGCAGCTCGGTGAGCAGCTCTTCCCGCTTGGCGGGTGAGAGTCTGGTTGCCGCCTCGAGGGCGCCGGCGTCGTCGAGGGGGTTGATGTGTCCGATGCCGCGGCCCAGCGGTAGGCCTTTGCCGCCGAGCTCCTCGATCATGCCGATGTGCTCGCCCTTGATGTCCCCGAGGATCATCGGGTTCACGCCGAACGCGCACAGCCCGATCGCCATGCGCCGCAGCAGCGATGACTTCCCCAGGCCGGGGTTCGCCATGACGAACGCGGAGGGATTGGAGATTAGTCGGACGTTCTGGAACCAGGAGATCGGGTCACAGCACACCGGTTCGTTCGAGAGCAGGTTCCGCCCGAGCGGCACGCCTTCCAGTGGGGCGCCGCCACCCATCGGGAACGGGTACAGCCCGCACACCTGGTAGTTGGTGCCGCGCATCTCCTTCACGGGGTGCAGCAGCTGCGCCTCGCCCATGCCCCGGCCCTTGAATCCGCGGGGCCCAGGGCGCAACGCGGGCTTCACCGCAGTGCTGCCCGTCCGTGCCTTCTTCGCAGCCTTGCCAGCCTTCGCGGCCTTCGCAGGCTTGATCCGGGTCTTCGTCTTCGCAGGTGCGCCGACAGAGCGCAGCCGCGCGAGCAGCCAGCTCAGTGGCCGGCCATCAGGGGCCGACAGGTCGGCAGTGGAGTTGAAGTACGCCATCAGAGTGCGTCCCTTACAGTCTTGGGCAGTGCCAGGTGGTCGGGGATGACGATGCCCAGCGGCAGGCCCGCGGCGAACGTCGAGTCCTGCGCCCCGTAGGCCTCCTCGAGGCGGATACGCGCAGATGCACCGAGGTTCTCGATCGCGGCCTCCGCTTCGGGCAGGTCCTCCTTGGAACGAACGGTCGCGGTGACGATCATTGCGAAGTTCAACAGCCCAGCTCCGTCGGCTTCCTCCTCGGCCGTTGCTTTCGCCGCCCGCGTTTCGCGGGTGTCGCGCGACGTCGCGCGGTTCCGGGAGGACGCGTTGAACGTGGCCGTGTTGACGTCGTTCTCGACCATCTGCGCGGCGCGCGCCGGGTCGATCGGGCGGTAGAGCATCGTCACGCGTTTGCGGACGACCTCAGGGGTGGGTGCGACGAGAGCCTGCAGGACGTTGGCCTGAATCGTGGACCGGGGTGGGACGGACATCGCCCAGGACTTCGACCAGGCGTTGTTGTGGTGGTAGCTGTCCCAGAACGCGTCAGCGGCCTGCGGCCCGACCTCGTTCCAGCTCAGCATTGGTGCCTTACCTTCGGCATGGGCGCGATCAAACAGGATCGCCTCAGCCGGGTCGTAGGCCACACGGATGACCTCGCACAGCTCCTGCGCGGACAGCGGCGTTGAGACGCCGGCGCCGGTGTCCCCGAGGCTCAGGGTGAGATTGGGCAGACGTGAGGCGAGGTCGTTGGCGACCTCATCAGCCTTCCGGAGCTTCCCACCCGGGCGGAGCGTGGCTTTGAACGTCACCGCGATGTAAGCGCGCGTGGTTGTGGCCCCGGTGGGAAGTGCCCGCACCGTCTCGTTCATGATGTCCCGCGCGAACTGCGGTGCCATCGGGTCCATCCGGTTCTCGACCTTGCGGGCGAGCCGGAACCCGGAGTCCGGTGCGGTCTCGATCGTCGCTGACGCGGCGATCAGCCCGGGCTCGTCGGTGAGCATCCCCAGCCAGTGCGACCATCGGTCGACCCACCGGTTGATCTGCTCCTGGTCGACCATGCCGCCGCCGTCGGGTTCGGAACCGAGGACGACGGTGTAGTGGTTCTTCACGGGGATGTGGAGCAGAGCGAACGGCCGGCCGTAGCCGTCCGTGTGCTCGCTGATCGTGGAGCGTGCGGAGATACCGGGCAGCTGTGTCGTGCCCGTGGGGATACGACTGACCGGTCCCGCCCGGTAGACGTTGGCACCTGAGTAGCGGGCGTTCATCCACCCGAACCGGCGCAAGATCCGCTCGATGATCGTGCGGCCGTGCTTGTTCTTCTGCATCGACAGGAGAATGACCAAGCCGATCACCAGTTCGAACAGCAATGCGGCAACCCAGAGGCCAAGCATCATCAGGATCACGCCGACAACGACGCCGACGATGAGCAGCACAGTGCCGGCCAAAGACAGTCCGGCCAGTCCCTTGCTGGTCGGCAACCGGTAGTTGCCGTAGATGCGCGGTCGGACGTCGGGGGTCTTAGCTTCGGTTTGCGCCATCAGTGCGGTCCTCGTTCCCAGTGTTGTTCGAGACTTCGTTCTTCAACTGCTGTGTCTTCTTCTGGATCTGCGTCGCACCCTGCCGCAGGGCGGCACCCGCTGCGGCGGCACCAGTTGATCGAGCACCCGAAGGGCCTCGGGACGATCCGGACGACTGAGGCGGAATGACGCCCTGGCCCGATGGCTTCGCGCCCTCTTCTTCAGCCGGCGGGGGCGGAGCCTTCGGAGGAACAGTTGCACCAGAACCTGAGGAGCCCGAGCCGGTCGAACCAGTACCCTGGCCGCCGTCGGAGCCCGACTGAACACCCTGCTGGACGGCGCCTGAGACCGCTTCGCCGCCCTTCTTCACCGCTTCCCCGGCGAGCATTGCCGCCGCGACGGGAGGAGCAGCCGACGCAGCCCCAGCCCCAGCGCCTGCAGTAGTTCCTGCAGTTGATCCCGCGGTCGATGATGTGGCCGCAGTTGAACCCGCGGTCTTCGAGCCGCCCCCAGTAGCGTCGGCGCCGGTCGGAGCAGCACTTTCGCCGCCCTCGGATTTCCCAGCTGGTTTCTCGGTCTTCGCCGGAGGCCCCTGCGGAGGGGCGTTCGACCCGAAGCCCTGCCCGCCACGAGGCGTGCGCGACGCCCCTTGCGGGATCACAGCGCCGAGTGCGGCAACCCCCATCGCTGCACCACCACCGCCACCTGAGGACGCCATGGCGCCGAGTGCGGGGCTAAGGAAGCCAATGAGCACCGGTAGGGCCACGACGGACGCGAGGATGAGCATGAGGCCTGCCGAGAACTGCAGGAGGGCCTGTCCGGAGAACAGGCCCGACGTGGTCATCTGGATGCCGGTTGCGTAAATCAGCGCCGCTGCGGGCTTGTAGAAGGCGAAAGCGATCGTCCACGCGATGATCTTGCTGAACCAGGTCTTCCCGGTCTCGGTATTCATGAACGCCGCCGACAACGGGAGGACGCCGGCGATGAGGAACAGCATCGCTGTGCGCAGGACCATGAGCATGATCTGCACGATGTTGATGAGGATCGCAACGAGACCACCGACGATCACGAGCATCACTTCGCCGCCGAGGAAGACCTGATCACCGAGCGCGCCCGTGTCAGTGAACCCGAGGAGTTGCTGGACGTCGGACTCGAAATCGTCACCGATGCCCTCGTCGATGATCTGCTCGGCAAGGGCATCCGTCGCCCCAAGAACCACGTTCAGGAGGGCGACGCCAGACGCGGTCACGATTGCCAGCGTGAGCAGGCCCTTCAGGAGGTCCTGCAGAGGTTCCGCTCGTTGGGTCCACACCATCCGGGTGCCGGCAACGATCATGCTCAGCACCGCAAGAGCCAGAGTCAGGTAGAACGTCTGATCCTGGATGAACCCGATAGCAGGAGCAGCCGAAGCCGACCGCCGGGGAACGATGTAACCGACCAGCGCCGTGGCACCGCCGATCAGAGTTGCACCGCCGAACACGATCGTGGCGGTGTTCACCAGACCTGCGCCGTCACCGCGGCGTGCGTTGTTGGCTAACGTGATGCCGAGCAGGATGATCGCGATCGCGCTCACGCCAAGACCGATCCACGTCGCGTACCCGAGGATCGTTCCGACCTGTTCGTTGAAGCCCCCTGCCGGCGGAGGTTCATTCGAAGCTGCGTAATCCTGGCCCGTGATACCCGTGCCGATACCCGTGAGACCCGTTGCGGTTGCCCCTGAGGTCAGGTCGCCGGCATCAATGGTCGTCCACAAGGTGCCGAGCTGCGCGATCGTCGTAATCAGCGCCGTCGTCACCGCATCCGCGATCGACTCCATCGCGTTACCCGCGGCGCCCTCAAGAGCCCCAGAGAAAGCGTCGCCGCTTTGGCAGATGTAGTCATACTTGCCGCATTCAGCTTCGACTTCAGCCACTAGGGACCCCAGAGTACGTAGCCGGACAAGTCAGACACGCGGCCTTCAACGGGTCCGCTCGATCCGTCGTCGTTGTAGCGGATGTACCAGTCACCCTCGTGCCACGTCATGACCGCGGAGCTTGTGATGTAGAGAAGCTCGCTACCGGTGTCGACTGATCCAACGATTTCAACCGTTGCCTGATCGTCGCTGTAAGAGAGCAGACGAAAAGCCGCAATCTCAATGGGCGGCGACGTAGACGCGCCTTCCTCGAGGCGGTTGCGAACTAGCTGCAGATCGACTTCCTTACCAGGTCCATCGAGGGAAAGCGCCTCGGTGGTATTTAACAGCAGTTCGCCGTCGCCACTTGAGGCGATTCGCCCAGCCAGCGAAAGCAGTGCACCTTCGGGTGTGTGCGAGTAGCAGGACCGGACGCCAGTCTGTTCGTCGACGACGCCCGGGCCGTGTTCTGCGGACTTCGGTGCGGCAATCCCTCCGAGGAACTCCCACTCCACATCAGCAGGCGGCGCTGTCAGTGTGGTGCCGCCGGTGGCGTCCAACCCGCACACGGATTCCTCCGACGCCGTCGACGTCGGAGGTGCGCTTGAGGGGGCCGCGGATGGTGCGGGCGGCTGTGCTGGGGCAGCGTCGGACGGGTCGTTGTTGCCGACGACCACGAAAAGGATGATTCCGGCGATGACCAGCAGGATGACGGCGACGGCAGACACCACGAATCGGGGTGCCGCCCACCACACGCCCTCGGTTTCTTCTTCTGTTCCCGCCATGACTACTCCTGTGGGTAGGGCTGGATGATGAGGCAGTGGTTAGGCTGCGCCAGTACCGGACGAGATGAAGGTCAGCAGCGAGGCGCCGCCGGAGATGATGGCGACCGCGAGGACGATCTTGATGATCCCGGAGATTTCCTGGGTGGTTTCGCCGGAGCGGGCATCGAATGCCATCTTGCCTCCGACAACCAGGAGGCCGAGGACGCAGATGCCGAGGGCGATCCACTTGCCGACGCCGACCATGCGGTTCCAGGCGTCACCGATTCCTGGAGGTGCCAAGGGAGCACTGTCGGGCAGGGTGCCGGCGTTGATCAGGACGTCCTGAGCGAGGATGAGTAGCTGCATGGGGTTAATTCCTTCCAGAATTGATGGTGTCGATGACCTCACTGAGACTGGTGAGGACTTTCCTTGGCTCGCGGGTCAGCGACTCGGGGTCAACTGTTCCGTCGAGCCGAAGCTCTTCGATCCATGGCAGCACCCACGTCTGTGGGACGCCGCCGGCGGTGATGCGGGTCTGGTTGTGCAGGACCTTCGGCGTTCTGCCGGGTGCGTCTGCGATCACGACCAGACCGCGCAGGGTGATGGTGGGGTGGGAGCCGGCGGCCCAGTCGCGGGCGGCGAGCTGAGCGGCTTTGAGCCCTCGGTGGTTCTGTCGGGCGACGAGGAAGACGTCCGCCGGCGGGACGCCGGGGTCGGCATCTGAGCGGGAGGGCCAGCGGTGATGGCAGGGGACGCCGCCGAGAAGGTCCGCCATTGTGTTCTCACCTGCGCCACCGTGTACGCCGAGCCAGAAGACCTCTGGGTTGTCGGTGAGGAAGCGGGCCATGCCCTCGCCTGCAGCGAGTCCGAGCAAGCCCTGCTGGGGACCTGCGACGCCTCGAAGAACCTCCACGGCGTCACGGATCTCGGTTTCGGTCACGAGTGGCGCCTCAACTGGCTCCTGCGTGACGAAACCGCTCCAACGATTGTCCATACTGCTTGCCCCCCACGGCCTCACTTAGACTCAACTACTAGTTATCATACGTCACTACTCGAAGGATTAGAGTCCATTGTCGCCCATTGTGATTCATAGACAACTTCCGCGTACCTCCGTGTACAGTTTCACCCATGGGGTCCGGGGTGGTCATTGTGTCTAAAGCGCTGGACCGCATGTTCGCTTCGTTGCCGGAAAAGCTCAGTATCGACCAGCTCACTGACCTTCTCGGGCTGTCCAGCCGCACCGTGACGTACAAGTGGCTGCGGGAGGGGAACGTGCCCGCGATGAAGATCGGTGGCTCATGGCTGATCCTTCGCGATGACGTGCGTGAACACCTCGAGGCGAGCTACAACGTCCCGCGGCCCTCAACCACGGGTGAGACCACGAGTGAGACCACGGCAGGTGAAAGCGCCGCCGTGGAGAACGCCGTGGAGAACACTGACGAACATTGACCATGAAATCCACCAGAACCACGTAGGGGGACACGATGACGGCGGAAGCGCTTGACAGGCCGGTTTGCACGGCCACAATTCGGGACGACGAGACGGTCGTCGTCACGATCGACGGCGTGGAGCGCGATTTCACGTCCATGCCCGACGCGATCGGCTACCTGGCGGAGACCGCCGGCGAACTTCGCCGCCCCGTGAGGGTGACGGCGTTGGACCCATCGTCGACCACGCGCCCCGAGACATCGCTAATCGTCGGCACGGACGGCTCCGTCGACGAAGACACCACCACGCCGAGCAAGAAACGCGCCCCACGGCGCACCGCGCCGGAACAAGAACGGCGTGCACCACGAGGAACACCGGCCAGATCAACCGTCGAGGACGTGCCTCCCCCCGCTGCATTCGCTGCACCCGCTACACCGACAACTTCTGCGGCAACCGGGCCGACGTTCCTGCCTACCTTCGAGCCTCCTACTCCCTCCGCGCCAGCTGCCGAAGACACCCAAGCCACGGAAGCCGACGTCGTCGTCGCGCCGCGCCACTCGCCGGCCCCTGTGCGGGAGGTTCCCGCACAGCCACGCCAGATCATGTCCCCCTCAGCGCCTCAGCCCTCAGCTCGGCAGGAAACCACCCCTGCGACGGCCGTTCAGGTAGAGCCGGGAGACCCGCGGGTGCAGCTGCGCCCCCAGGAGCGAGCCGAGAAGGCTGCGGCCCCGGCACACGACGGGTTCCGGGGCTGGCTGAACACCCTGTTCAAAGCCAAGATCGCCGCGTCGCCCGTCGAGCTTGCTACTCGGGCCCGTCGTACACGCATCCAGCGTCCGCTGGAGAACCACCGGACGATGGCCGTCGTCCAGCTCAAGGGCGGCGCGACCAAAACCACCGTCGCCTACCACCTGGCCGCAACATACGGCCGGATCCGTGGCGGAAACATCCTCGCCGGGGAGTTCAACGAGAACCAGGGCACCCTTGGGGAACGCGCCCTCGCCGGCGCCCACGACCGGACCACCCTGGACTTGATTAGGAACCTCGGCACCGTCACCCGGCGCACCAGCGACCTCGTGCGCTACATCCGGCCCCAGGGCGATGACCGTATCCACGTCCTCGCCTCACCACCGGAAGGCGCCGACCGGCGCCGCGTCGACGGTACGAGCGTGAAAGCCGCGCACGACGTGCTGCTCTCGCTCTACAACCTGATCATCCTCGACACCGGAAACTCGGCACAGGCATCGACGTGGCAGGCTGCCGTCGACGTCGCGGACTCACTCGTGTTCGTCGCGCAGAACAAGGAAGACGACCTTCGTCTCCTCGAGGCGACCATCGAGGGCGTCAAAGCCCAAGGCCACGCCGCGAAGTTCGGCCAGTCCATCCTCGTCATCACGAACACCGCGCAGCCCAACACCGAGCGCCTCGCTCGCCTGAAGGAGTACGGCACCGGCATCGGCCTCGCGGCCGTCGTCGTCGTTCCGTTCGACCGATCCCTGCAGGAAGGCCAGGACTTCGACTACGAAGCCCTGAACCCCTCCACCCGGCAGGCGTACGAGGAAGCCACCGCGGCCCTCACCGACCAGCTCTAGTACCCGAACAACGCACCACCTTGGTCTCACAGTCGGTCTCATGGTCGGTCTCACGGTCGGCACCAGCGCACGGGTTAGGGAGTCATGGCAGGGGGGAAAGCCATCGCCGGCGGGCTCGCCGCGCTCACCGTTGTCCCGGTGGGCGCGGTCCTCGCGCTCACGCTGCTCGTCGCGGGCGTTGCAGAAGACGAGGAAGCACAGCGCCTCGAGCAAGCATCCTGCGTCGTCTCCGAGGACACAGCGGGAACCTCAGGCGCAGCACCAGGCGCGGTGCAGGCCGTCCCCAACGGTTGGGGCCCGCTCGTCGAGGCTGCCGCGAAGGAGGCCGGTCTGCCGGCCAGTGTCGTCGCAGCGCAGCTAAACCAGGAGTCTGGCTGGAACGAGAACGCCACCAGCCCCGTCGGCGCCCAAGGCGTCGCCCAGTTCATGCCGGCCACGTGGGCGGCCTACGGTAACGGCGGCGACCCGTTCTCAGCGACCGACGCGATCCCCGCCTACGGCCGGTACATGGCGGCCCTGAAGCAGCAAGTGCAGGCGATCGCCGGCGGTGACGCGAACCTGCTCGTGCAGCTCACCCTCGCCGCGTACAACGCCGGCCCCGGAGCGGTCCAGCAGTACAACGGCATTCCGCCCTTCCAGGAGACGCAGAAGTACGTCAGCACCATCCTCGACACCGCTCAGAGCGGGTTCTCGATGGACTGCACGGCGCCCACCGGCGGCAAGCCGTGGGACGGCGACCTCGGAGACGGCGAGTGGACCACTCCCCTACCCGGCGGGAAGTTCACCTCCGGCTACGGCCAGCGCAACATCCCGGGCCTGCCCGCGTGGGCGCAGAACCACGTCGGCGTCGACATCGCCACCCCAGGCGCTGGCACCGGCAACGGTGGAAGCGTCATCGCGCCCACCGACATCCGCGTCACCAGCATCCTCGAGGACGACAACTGCGTGATCGCCCGGGAAAACGGCGACGACCCTGACTTCGTGTTCGGGTTCTGCCACCTGAACTCCTACACGGTGAAGGTGGGCGATGAGCTCAAGCGCGGCGACGTCATCGGCATCGAGGGCAACAAAGCCGCCCTCGGCGCTGTGATGACGCACCTGCACCTGGAGATCTACAGCCCGGAAGCACCGGACGAGAGCTACCCCTACAACACCTTCAACATCGACCCCGAACCTATCCTCAAAGAGAAAGGCGCGTGGCCACAATGACCGCCCAACTGACCGACAGCTCCCCCGGAGCACGCCGACGCCGCTACAGCAGGACCGCGGCCGCACTCAGCCTGGCCGTGCCCCTCGCCCTCGCCGCGACCGCCTGCAGCCCCGACGAGAACCGGGCCGGCAGCGTGTCAGAACCAGAGCCGACCACCGTGTACGAGGGCTCCTACACGCCGATGACTGAGAGTGACTTGATCGGCAACGGCACCTTCGCAACCCCCTACGACGCGGACCGGAGCGACGTCGAGTCCACGGCCGAGGTCGCAGCGCTCATCATGCACTCGTGGGACACCACGACCGACACCACGCAGACCGCGGCCGCGATCCGCGCGATCCCGCTGATGAGCAACGAATGGGCGACCACCCAAGTCGAACCCGAACGCAACGGCGCCCAAGGCGAATGGCTCGAACCCGCCGAACACCAGGCCTACAGTGCGCCCTCGATCGTCCCCGCACCCGGGGACGTCTCCGAAGACGTCGCAGCCGACAAAGCCGTCCGGGCCTACGACGTCAGCTGGCGGTGGATCAGCCGCGACGGAACGGAGCTGCCCGCCACCGGGCGTCAGATCGTCACGATCTACCTCGAGCAGCACGACGGCAAGTGGGACGTCGTCTTCCACCAGTTCCAGGACATGGGCCTGTGACGAAAACGAACACGCCGCGCGACACGCCGCGGACGTCCCACTTAAGGAAATCTGATTCACGTTGTATCTGTCGTACAGGTTCAACTGGAAGAGGAATCATGGCACAGCGCAGCAAGGGTGAACGCCACGTCATCACCGCCCGATTGCCCATGAGCGACGCTAAGAAGCTCGCTGCAGTCGTCGCGGCCACGGACGAGAACCGGAGCGACATCGTCGCCCGTCTCGTCCACGCCTACCTTGAAACCATTGACCTCGACAAAATCACCGGCCAGGAGGTTCTGCACCTCAGCAAGGCCTCATAAAAAAGAAGGCCCGCCGTAGCGGGCCTCCTCATATTCAAGTTTCCAAGCTCCACACCGTGTCATCCGCCAAGAGTCCCGGTGAAGAGCTCAACCAAGTGCGTCCTTTTCAGGCCGTACCTCTGCCGAAAGTGTACACCGAGTGCTCGAAGCACCTCCAGCTCCTAATGCAACGCCGCGCCGTAGCGATCCCGCGCACCCCGCACACGCTGCGTGGGCTCTCGCTCCCCTGATCGCGGGTCAGCCGGTCTACCGACGCGGCCGACGCGTCGACGGCGCCGTCCGATACCAGCGATCTGACTCGCATCCGATCACCAAGACACTGCCTACAGCGCCGGCCGCGGTCATGGTGCACGGCGTCGACGGATCCGTGCAGACCCTGTGCCTAGACCTCGATACGTCCCGAGCGGCCCGACGCGCCGTGGTCGACGCCGACGCTACGCGGCTCGGCCAGATCCTCGGAGACGCCGGCGTCGCCTATGTCGAGGACCGCTCCCCCAGCGGTGGACGCCACCTGTACGTGCCGCTGCGCGAACCACTCACCGCGGCCGAGGCGCACCAGCTCGTGCAGGCCCTGCAGCTGCACGCCGCGAGCCTGGACCCAGGACCCCACCGGAACGTTACAGACGGCTGTATCCGCGTTCCAGGGTCCCCGCACAAGCTCGGTGGCCACCAGATGCTCATCACTCCCCTCACCGAGGCATACGGCATCCTCCGCCGCCGTAACCCCGCTACCGTCGTTGCCGCCCTTCGGAAGGCACTGGCGCCCGAGCTGTACCGCCTCGAGCAGGAGCGACGCCGCCAACAACGCGCGGCCGCGGACGCGGTCGCCGCCCTGAGCTCCCCCACCGGATGCTCGACCGCGCCGCCGGCCGCGACCTTTGGTGGACCGGCTTCATCGGCCGGCGGCCGGTCTGTGCTGCGCTCCGTGGCCGTCACGGGCCGGTACGACACCAACACCTACCCCAGCGACTCAGAGGCCCGCATGGCGGTCCTCAATCACCTCGCCGCTTGCAGATGGACCGTCGACCAGGTCCGCACCGCCATGACCGACCAGTTCGCCGGCCTCGCAGCGCTCTACGGCACCACCGAGAGAGCTGCGCGGCTCCTGCCCGTGGAGTGGGCTAAGGCCCACACCCGGATCACCCAGCTGGACGCGAACCGCCCCGCTCAGCGTGCAGGGAAAAGGCATGCACCTACTTGCGACACGAGCCAGACTCTACTCACACCCCCCGCCACATCCGAGGTGCCCTGGCAGTCTCAGCTCACGACCGCTAGCGTTCATCAACTCGTCAACGATCTCGAGGTTGTCACCTACTCAATCCTCGATCGAGAGTTTGAACAGCTCGGTGCTACAAGTACCCCGGTGAAAGTTCTCATGCGCGCACTGCTCGGCTTCGCCCGGACCATGGAAACCAACGTCATCGCCGTCGGCTGCCGCGCGCTGGCGCTGGCAACCGGGATGAGCCACGACACCGTCGCCAGGCACCTGAAGACGCTCGAACGGGTCTCACGAGGAGCCGTTACCCGCATCGACCGCGGACGTGGCCGCAACGCCGATGTCTACAACCTGCAGCTGCCGGCCGACTTCGAGCAGGCAGCGCGCGCGCTGACCTGGCTGAGGGGCAAGATCTACGGCATCCGGCCCGTGTTCCGGGCCCTCGGGCCCATCGCGGCCCTCGCCTACGAGGGCATCGAACGCGCACGCCACTCCCCCACCACCATGGACCTGTCCCGGACCACCCGGATCAGTCGGAACACCCTCAGCGAGCACCTCGCGGTCCTCGAGCAGCTCGGCATGATCCGCCGGCACCACGGCGCCTGGCAGATCGTCCACACCACCAACCTCCGCCAGCTCGCGGACCGGCTCGGTGCCTCCGACGACTTCGCCGTCCAGCTCGCCCAGTACCGGGAAGAGCGCCGTGCATGGCACGCGCGGCTCAGCCGCCACGAAACTCAGATCGGTGAGCACGAGGTCTACGACCACGATCGGGAACACCACTGGCTCCGCCCGACCGACAACGAGCAAGAGCACCAACGCGCCCTCTGGGACGTCGGCAGAGCCGCCTAAGCGACTGCGCACAGGTTGAGCCCATGGTCATTCCCGGGTCGCTGTGCTGCACTTGAACCGATCGATGCGCAGCGACGAGCCGAGGAGACATGGACGAGACACAGCCGCAAGTCAGCACCCAGACTCTGCAGCGCAGCGTCGACCTGCTCCTGACAGAGCTGCTGCAGGAAATGGACAAGGTCGAGCAGCTGAAAGAAGCGGTCACCACTCGGGACGGCATCGGCCAGGCCAAAGGCATTCTCATGGAACGACTGAAAGTCGACGCCGACGAGGCATTCGAGATCCTCCGCAAGATGAGTAACACCACCAACCTGAAGGTCCACGACGTCGCGGAATACCTCATCCGCACAGGCACGCTCGACCCCGGCCCCTAACGGGGCGCGGAACGGCTACACGAAAGCCTTACAGGGCCGAGACGCCTCCTGCACACCTGGGCACGGCCCAAGCCCTTCCCGCTGCGCTGCTTGGCCCGCACACACGTGCACAGCAGGAACCATGCCGACCGCCTGCACACACCCACCACGTCACTGAAGCGTCGATGTCTCACCTCGAGCGAGCGGTGGCCATGTACAGCCTAGAAAGCATGTGGGTGGGAAAAATGACCTTTCGAGCCCGTGACGGGATCGGGCCTACTGAATGCGTGGCTTGGTCGGTTGAGCAGCGCCGATGCAATCCATGCAGGTGGTAAGACGCACTCTGCAGGGCGACGTCCTGCCACCTGGCCTTCCCCAACACGCGGGTATAACCGCTGGCAGAAGGAGAAGCAGCCGGCGCTCAACGCGGATGGGGTGAAACGCGGAACACCGACTGCCAAATTCAAGGCTACAAGCCGGTACTGACACCAGCCTGGCCAGGGCTAACCCGGGACGTCTTCTTCGCGAGAATCTCACGGCGCCGGCACTGATCAGGCCGGACCCACGCCTCGCGGGCTCGCGAGAACTCAACCCACTGCGCGTACACCGCGAACGGCGTCCACGCCATCGCGAAACCCTTTGCGGTCTGCCGCGCGCCGTCCGGGTAACGGAGCTCAACCCAGATCGGCAGTGCCTTCGCCGGCTCCGTCACGGCGACGTCGGCGCCGGGCTCCTCGAGCTCCAGCGGAGGCACGTACCGATCAGCACTCGGCGGGATCCCATGCCACCCAGGACGCGGCGCCGGCGTGACCCCGAACGATTGAACGTCGGCGCCGGCGGTCACTTGTCCGCCCGGACCGCAATCATCTTGTACCCACTAGGTAGACGCTCAAACAACGCAGCGCGCCGGGCCGTAGTCGTCGCCAGCTGCCGACAAGTCTTCGATCGTCTCGACGTCCGCGCCACGGCGAATCTTCCCAGCCACGTTCATCCATGGAACCTAACTACCCAGCCTGATAAGGAGACACGCCGACACCTCCCTTGAAGACTCATTTACTCATGTGCCCATGGCATCATTTGAGTAAATGAGTAATCTGCAGGAAGGCAGCACGTGAAAGTCATCGCCGTACTGAACCAGAAGGGCGGAGCTGGTAAAACAACTCTCGCCACTCACCTAGCCAGAGGTTTACAACTCTCCGGGCACTCAACGCTGCTGGTCGATTCCGATCCCCAGGGCAGCGCTCGGGACTGGGCTGCGGTGCGGGAGAATCACCCCCTGACGGTGATCGGCATCGACCGGCCCACCATCGATAAGGACATCAAAGCTCTGGCCAAAGTTGACTACGTCATCATCGACGGCGCTCCGCAAGCGGCAGATCTTGCAGTATCTGCTGTCAAGGCGGCCGATGTTGTTCTGATTCCAGTTCAGCCCTCCCCTTATGACATCTGGGCTACTTCGGATCTCGTAGATCTGGTGAAGCGTCGCATCGAGATCACCGACGGGAGACTCCGGGCTGCGTTCGTCGTCTCCCGCGCGATCGCTGGCACCAACATTGGCAAGGACATCGCGAAGGTCCTCGAGGGATACGACCTGCCCGTGCTCACGAGCCGGATTCATCAGCGAGTCGACTACCCGGGGACCGCAGTCACCGGCAGTACCGTGCTCGAGATGTATCCGAAGTCAGAAGCGGCCAAGGAGTTACAGGAGCTCATCGCAGAAGTAGAACAGTTCACCCATGCGGACAGGAGTAATTGAGTAAATGAGTAGTCTCGGGAACCTCGGCCCTGGCCGGCCCAGTGCCAGCAAGAGTAAGCAGCAACTGATGGAGTCCCTGGAGGACGTAGAGCCCACCCGTCGGGTGAACTTCGAGCTCGCCATCACCAAGCACCAAAAACTACGCATCCAGGCCGCGAAGCGTGGCATGTCCATCAAGGACTTCCTCACCGCCTACATCGACTCCCTACCCGATGAGTAATCGAGTAAATGAGTAATTCATCTTTTGAGTAATTGAGTAAATGATGATTAGTTTGAAGACCGTGTACCTCGAGGTCGGGGATGGTAAGGCGGGCACTCAGTCTCGGGAACCTCGGCCCTGGCCGGCCCAGTGCCAGCAAGAGTAAGCAGCAACTGATGGAGTCCCTGGAGGACGTAGAGCCCACCCGTCGGGTGAACTTCGAGCTCGCCATCACCAAGCACCAAAAACTACGCATCCAGGCCGCGAAGCGTGGCATGTCCATCAAGGACTTCCTCACCGCCTACATCGACTCCCTACCCGATGAGTAATCGAGTAAATGAGTAACTCATCATGTGAGTGAATACTCATCAAGTGAGTAAATGAGTAACTGATCAAGTGGGTGGAGGAGTAAATGATGACTCTGATGGTCATGTACCTCGGGGTCGGGGATGGCACGACGGGCACTCATCGGCTGTGGTGGCATGAAACCTCGACCTACGTGAAGGCGGACTGGATGCGTGGTGGGGCCCGACGAAGTGACCGACGTTCGCCTGTTCACAACAGGGGAGGAGTCCTGAATCCGTTCCAGGAAAAAGCAGAGGCGGTAGACGCGATACTCGGGCTACTCAAGAACGAGCTCGGCGACATGCTGACCGGGTTTCAACAAAGGTTTTTTTGAAGCGCAACCGGTCTCCTTATATGGACGTAACGCCACCCGGTGGCCCCGGAATTCCGGCTTCGCGGACTCAGCGAAATGGTCGATCACGATGATTGACTCTGAAACATCAAGCAAATCGTCTCCGGAGCAAGCTTTAGAAGAGAGGCAGCAGCGTGTGAGTGGATGAGTAAATGAAGCTATGAGTAAATGAGTCCAGGTCCTCTATCGCTAGGGCCGGTCTCTGCACTCAAGAGTGCTGTTTGGGTCCGTCGTTCGCTTGGGAACGTACCCGCTCTCGGTGACGTAGTGCGTGCATACATGTAAGTTTTTTGGTTTCTGCTGTGCAGGTGTATGAGGGCCACGTAGCGAAGCGAGGGCGCTTGGGTCGTGTACAGAATGGTCGAGAGGCTGGACGGGCTACTTGTCAGAGCATGAACGAATCGTGTGATTGTGACGAAGGGATTAAGGATGCCGACGAACATGTTAAAAGTCATGGCGGTGCCGGGCTACACGAATCAAAGTGTGTGGGGGTACGACGAGTCATTGCGGTCCTACTTTGCAACCGTATGGGCGGACACGGCCTCCGGGGACGAGGAGCCTGACATCTGGATTACAGGTATGCCTCCCGTGCTTAGCGAGGAGGATCTGGCGGCCGCTGTCGGGCAGAGACTTAACCTCGAGCAGGGCGATGTCCTGTCCTACATGCATCTGTGGGACGCGGTCGAGGGAAGAGTTGCACGCGGGAACCTAGGGGCGTGGTGGCGCAAGCTGTTCGGCGGGTTGTAACACACCGCAGGGGGAGTGGCACG
>NZ_JBZCNI010000008.1:0-22033 GCF_058269235.1 Arthrobacter sp. TJ-236 | reverse complement strand
CGCTGAAGTGATTCGCGGATACGAACGATCCCTCCGCAGTGCGGGCACAGATCGGGGATCCTCGCATCCCTCTTACTCATCACGCACCATCACACCCCTCCTGGAGTCAACCGGCTCGGCAATGTGTAGTGGTATGCGATGGCGTGTGATTATCTGCGAGTTGTGACGCTTAGCGAGTGCGAGCGACGCTGCGATGATTGATCAGTGCCCAGTAGCGCGTGTTCTCGGTCAGGGAATTGGCCGCCACCTTAACATCGATCAATCATCAATTCATCGTTCGCTGATCAATCTTGGTAAAGACACAATCGAGCAGCAGCCAACGACAGCAAGAAACAACGCGCTAGCTCCAAAAATGTAATGAGAACCTATGACGTCACCTTCAATCAGTAAGCCCATCAAGAGACCCCCTAAAGGTAGTGCGGCGAGAGCGAAGGTACGTGCTGCACCTGTCACGCGTCCTAAAAACTCTATTGAGACGATAGCCTGACGGATTGACCGAATGCACACCGCGCAGACAATTGACCCAAGCCCTATTAGACAGTTACCGGCAGATAGGATTACGGCACCTCGGGCTAGTGCGAGTAGCAGGAATCCGATTGAGATTACGAGCACGCCGACACCTAATAGCTTCTCCTCGGGAAGCACACGAGCCAATCGGAAAGAGCCAATAGCACCCAATAAACCTCCGAAACCTATCGCCGCGATAACAATTCCTAACAGACTATCGGGAACAAGGAGTTGATTTCGCGCATGATACAAAACACTAGTCTGTGCGGAGAGGAAAAAACTAACCGAAACTTGGATGCAGGTTAGAGCGAGAAGACTAGGGTTTCGCCGAATCAGCGATAAGCCCCCCCACATACCTGACGCCACCGCTTCACTCCCGGAATTCCGCAGGGAGATGCTTCCCTGATCGCGTTCTAGCCGACGATCACTCATTGACAGAGCACTAATAAAGGCAATGACGTAGAGGCCTGAAACCATCCAAATGATACCTGTCAACGGTGCAATGTTGATCCATATACCCACAAGCGCAGGGCCGAGAACAACCGCGGACTGCGTGACAAGTTCGACCTTTGAGAACGCGGCGGACGATTGAGCTAGTGGCACCCGCTCCTTGATTACCACCGCAAGAGCCGTTTCAAAACCAACTCCGGCGATAGCAGCCGCGAAAGCGACCGCAAATATTAAACCGACCGGAAGCGGTCCTACAAGAGATAAGCTACCTAATAAAGCGAAAACTACAGCACGAAATCCATTAGAAATAGTAATAAAAGATTCACATCTAAATCGATCAACTAGTGCACCGATAGGTATTCCTGCTAATAGATAGCCAATCGCTCGAGGTACCGCTGCTAAAGCACTCAGCGCAGCATCGTTTGTAGCCGCGAGCACTAGTAGCGGAACAGCTAATAGGGTAACACCGTCGGCTAATAAGGCTGGTGACTGGAAACCTATATACCGTTGGTGGCTATATCTCCACGACACGAACACTAAGCCTTTTCTCGTATCAAACGAGTGAGATTACCCGATAGGACATTCGCTTGACCAATAGTCAGGCAATCGAACCTGTCAGGTTTCACCGGAGAGGATCGGTTTCGCGCTTGATTGGCACCGCGTTCAACCCAGGCAAAGCGTTGTTTGAAGGCGTCGCTCACTTCTCCCTTGCGTTCTGACCATAGTGATGTAACTAATGCCGCCCCTTGATCTTCCAAGTTCCCTGGGTCGAGTTGCAATGCTTGTTCAACAAGAAGATTCGTCAGGTCAGAATCTGCTTCGATGTCATCCGCCCCTGTCCACAATAAAAAGGGTGCAACTGGAGCGAGTACGAAGTCTAGAGTAGTAATCTCTGGTGACAGGCTTACAGCGGCTTCAAACAACCGACGCGATCTTCTACCTTTACTAGCAAAATATCCTCTGCTGACTGGTGGACTACCGGCCATGGCGAGTGCACCCCAGTGCGCATGAATACCTCCTGACTCGCCCGCCTCTATGTGTCCGACTGTTTTGTCCGCTCGAAGTACTGACTGAAGCACAAGAACCATGTCGAGGGATAAGAGGGGCATGGATACTGGTGCAGACTTCAAGTCGTCCAGCAGATTACCGTTCGAGCTCGCAAGCCTAGGAATCATCAAAAGTGCCTCGGCCAAGGCGGAAGGAGAAGCATATGAAATGTCGCCGATGAAAAATCTCCCGGAGTCGACTCGTGCTTTTACCCTGCTAACTTCTCCACTCTTACTTACTAGCCGATCCACGATTTGAGGAAGTTTAACAGGCGTGCCTTCCAAGACCTTCTCGAGTAAGCCCTCAATCAGCCGTAATACACGCTGCTCATTATTTGTGATGAAGTCACAATGGGTAGTGAATGGTCGCCCTCCCATGCTCGACCTGTGTATATCAGTTAATCGAATTAGCCCGTCAGCAGTTTCCGCGACAACGAAGGGACAGAGATACGACTTCAATGGTTCCGTTGGTTGAAAGCTCTCGTTGCGGAAATGCCTCAAAACATACTTAGTCCGAAGGCCGCCGTCGAACTTGGATGCGGGCCTAAATAAGGTATCCCCTAATTGGTCGTCTAGACTCTCGGTCTGGTTGAGGTCGTAGATAAAAGGTTGTGCGACGCCAAGAGTGTCACACAGGATGGCGTTGTAATCTAGCGTCCCGCTACGGAAGTTCCAGATGTCGGACCAGTCCGACGAGTGCGCACTTCTTAGTGCGCTGTAGGGCGCCAACTGCATCTGCTTCATGACCTCACCGACTGGAAGCGGGGAGTCAGAAAGGTCTCGTGCCGCGAAGCTAGAACCAGAGCCGGCCAGGTCTTCGAGTCCCAGTGCTTTCAGATGACGCGCTACTCCTAGAGGATGATCATACAAGGGCCGCCTCCAGGACAAACTTGCCATACAACGACGAGATATCGATGAACTGGCGATCGCTACTTAAGAGAAGCGGTGATATGTCAGTGCAACCGATGAACAAAGCCTTAGTTTCGAATGCCCAATCTGATCTGGCAACGCTCTCCAATGATGCACGAGCTGCAACTTCATTTCCACTTTTGAACAATTCCACGGTTCGCTGCACTTGGTTCTGTAGTGACGGCGGTGGAAGCATAAAATTGATGTCGAGGGAATGTAAATGATCGGTAAGGATCCCGCTCTTTATGGCAGCGTCAGTAGCCAGTATTCCCAAGTCGTTCGGTATATCCGAGCGCGAGGCGGTCAATGCGGCACGCATGTCGAGGACCGGAATCGGCAAAGCCTTGGCTAGGCTCTGTATGTAGTGATGCGTTGTAACGGAGGGAAGCGCTATTAGATCAGCTCCCGCGGATACGAGTGCTTCACTCACTGCTAACAAGGCAGGTAAGGGTGACGGGCCCCTACCTGCCTGATGAAGCATGCGATTCGGCATGGAAGGTTCGGAGAACAGAATCACTCGCGGATGGTCTGAATCATCGGTCCCCGCCGTCAAGTCGGTGAGACGTCGATAGAACGCAGCCGATGCCGTCGGTCCGAGACCTCCGACTATTCCGATGGTCTTCCATGCCCGCTTCACTTGATAAGAACCCGGCAGAGGTGTCGACCTGCATCCTTGAAAGCGTTGCGAGAGTGCAACATCCGCCAGTTGTCCCAGATCAGTAAGCCATTCCGCTCGATGTCGATGGCATGATGGGTCCGATCAAAGAATGTATTCCCCGCTTCGAGAAAGTCAGTCAAAAAATCGTTCTCCTCTACAATCAAATTGTTATACGAATACCGTAAGATGTCAGTATCCTCGAATGCGGTAAGCACGGCATGCTCTGCTGTAATATGAATATTCTTCCGGGCAAGTCCCTCACTTGATTTCCATTGGCGCCGATTGCTTCTCAGTTTCTCAATCATCTCTTCATCGAATTGCGCGAGGAGTTGCCTGCCGTCGGCGATCGTGGTTTCACCTCCAGGCCCATCAGCCGGCTTCACGCACCACAACGCCTGATAATGCGGGGGATTCCCTTCATACTCATATGCTTCAGTATGGGGAACGAGCTTTTGTTTGTTTCCAGAATGATAAACATCATCCATGTCGGGCTCTGGTTTAAGATGCCAAATGAGGTTGCCATCGTACTGAGGTAGGAATTCCCCTAATTGGGAGAGGAATCCAGCATGGTCGAAACCGTCTGGTACGTCTCGGAGGTAAACATAACCGTACTCAGCTACTTCATCCTTCACGTATCCCAGGAGGTCCTCGGTGGACCCTTCAACACCGCCTAGCGCGGAAAGTAGGGTCGAGGACCTACCGACGTGGTTCGACATCTCAGTTTGAGAAATAGTCATTTCTTGTCCTATCTTGCTACGAACAGTACGAATTACTGCAGATGCAAATTTTCCAGAACTCTGTGCTCAGTGCAATAATCGAAGTTGAAGATACATCGAAAGGTGCATGGGTAGAAGAACGGTCGGAGCTCATGCAACTACGACGTTCCCGACGGCCAAAACCCACGCATCGACGCTCGGCGAACGGCGTCGATGCGTGAAACAGCGCCAAGCTTCTTGTACGCGTTAGCCAAGTGTCGCTTAACGGTTCCTTCCGATATGAATAGGGAGCTACCAATTTGCGAGTTTGATTGCGCAGCGGCGACCAATTTTAGGATCTCGGCCTCTCGTTGAGTTAATCCAAGTGAAATATCTGAGGCACGATCAAGATGCGGTTGCCTGCCTGTAGGCTCGGAGCAGGCATCGTCGGAAATCTCTTGCTCCAGTTGGATCGCTCCTAAGACCTCGGTAATGTCTACTTCATCATCGAAGACGAATAGCCCACGCCACCGCCGCTGACAAAGTTCGAGCCTAAATGCTTTCGATCGCGAAATGACTATCACCCTGGGCCGACGGTTCGCGTGTACATTCTCTTCCAAAGTCGACCGTAAAGCGGCTAGTAGCTGTTCACCGATGAACACGATGACATCAGGATCCTTGTTCCCGATTAATTGTGTGGTCACATGCTTGCTAGGACCACTCCAGAGCAAATGCAGGGCCGTTTGAGTCTCGAACAGAGCCGATAATCCGGTGCGGGATAGCGTGCGGTCGCACGCAACCATTACTGTTACTTTAGTCTGCCCCATGTATTACTTGATCACTTTCAGCTTTGGTTCCCCGAAAATCCCGCCTGCCGCCCCGCCATATGCAAAGAAGCTTGTGTCTGTGCTAGCAAACGAGGCCCCTAAATACCCTAGCAGCGCCGCCTTGAGACTGGCCTGAGGGAAGAAATCAATCCTGAGGGGCATAGACTGCGTTCGCTAGATTGTCAATAGCCGACAAATTAATTTTGCTCATCCCTTGACCTACACACAGAAGTCGCTATCTTATCCTGCGGCTAGGGCTAAATCCGGGGTACTACTCTCAGCACGACACTGACAGGTGTAACTTCGGTCTATCGAATAGACATGATACGACTAAGCGGTATTTTAGTTCTTGGGTGACTCGGTCGCCCCTTGGATCGCGAGAAGAGTAGTTCACGAGTCTGTCGACGAGCCAGGAGATGGCTCGACTCCGCACGTAGGGACAACGAAGATGACCATGTCACGAGCCACCACGCCTTATCGAGTCCTGATCGTAGGGGGGGGATCAGGAGCGCACCCCAAGCTTCGGTTGGCGCATGAAGGTGTTGCGACCGCCGTCCTATGCAGGGCTTCCGTTCTGGGATGGGTGCATGCTCTGGAAGAAAACGATCTGGTCGTAGTGTTGAACGACGATACTGATGTAGACGGTTGGAAAGCGGCCGCTCGTGCGATTTATAAGGACTGGGCGTTTGACCGTATCGCTTCTCTCGCCGAGATCGATCAAGACAAAGCAGCAATTATCGCCGAAGACCTTAATTTGCCTTTTCACAGCCAGAATGTGATTAGGAGCACGCAAGACAAAACCGTGATGAGGGAAACCCTTCATGATGCTGGAGTAGAGCAAATCGCATTTAGGCAGGTTTCCTCCACCCTAGAGTTGAAAGAATTCTACGACGAAGTTGGCCCTCCGCTTATCTTGAAGCCATCGAAAGGTCGAGCGAGCGCTGGGATTTCAGTCATAACGTCGGAGGATCAACTCGCTCAAGCGTTTGAAGCGACTTATTCAGCGTCCGCACCGCGCCTGGAGCCCTCGCCACCGCTCGCAGAACGGTTCGTGGACGGACCTGAGTTTAGCGTCGAGGCCATCAGCCACGACGGAGAACACTACGTACTGGGCTTGACTGAGAAGTTTAAGGACGAGCGTACGAAGGTAGAGCTCGGACATGTATTGCCGGCGAGAGTGAGCCGAGAGGACGCGCAACGCATCACGACTCACGTCAGGAAATGTCTCACTGCTCTGGGCGTGCAGAACGGTGCAACCCATACAGAAGTCATCCTCTCCGGCGACACCCCCTTCATTGTGGAGACACATTTACGACAGGGTGGCGACGAGATACCGGAGTTACTTCAGACCGCAACTGGTATCGACATAGTGGGACTGATGGTGTCACAACTCGCTGGGGAGGACATCACCCAAAGACATGAAGTTTCTTCCCGCCGTCAGCAGCCCTATTATACAGCCGCAGGCGCAATCAAGTATCTAGCATCTAACGTGACGGGCGCGTTAAGGCATATTGAAGGGTTGGAAACGCTCCGTACTGAACCAAACGTTCTCAACGTCGTCCAGCTAGTCGAAGATGGAAGCGACCTGCGGGGACTTCTCAGCTCCTACTCAAGGATTGCCTCGGTCAGGGTCGGCGCGCCAGACGCAGACGCAGCCGTTTTACTTGCTGAGTCTTTGATCTCGAAACTACGAGTGGATATCACCGTTCATGGGATTTAGAGATGTTAGTGAGCGCCGAATCAAGATCTATTTACTTGGGTTCTTCATTACTAATATCGGCGTTGGTGCATTCACCCTCATAACCGGTCTCATACTTTTCAACTCGACGGGGTCCGTGAGTACTTTCGCATGGCTCATCGCAATTGAATTCGCGATCGGGATGGTAGGTCAATTCATCGGGGGCAGCATTATCGACCGAATACCTCCTCTGAGATTAGCCATGATGAGTAACGGAATCCGAGGAATAGCGGTGGTTGTCGGCGGAATACTCCTCGCCTTCTTCGGGACCGATGAGTATCTGATCGCTGCTTTCCTCGTCTCCGCTTTAATACGACCGATCTACCGAACATCAAGCTTCGTCCTAGCTCGACTCCTTTCTACAACAGAGCAACTTCAGAACACAAATGGCTTGCGCTTCGGACTACTGCAAGTAGCTCAATTGGTTGGATTGGCGGTAGCCGCTTTATTGAACGCAATATTTAGCCCAGGATACTCAATCGTCATCATAGGTTTATTCTTCCTTGCTGGCGTAGCGATCTTCTTCGGGCTTCGCTCCGCAATTGTTGACCTGAACGATAACGTATCGATTGATGAAGCTCCATCTAAGGCTTCAGCGATCCAAAGTTGGGTTCAACTAGGCCAGGCCCTTCGTCGTGCACCCGGAGGGCTTATTCAACTACTTCTAGGTGCCTACCCGATAGTTATTTTATCGTTGCTCACGATACTGGTGGCACCGATCAATGCAGCTTTCTCCGGGGGAGCGTTGGGCATCATCCTTCTCGACGGTGGAGCATCTCTGGGAGCGTTGGCAGCGATTCTGGTCGTTCGTTGGAAAAGTGTAGGAGGCCCTAAATCGCTAGCCGGAGCATTCTTCCTCGCGACAATTTCTTACCTCTTTTTGGGGCTACTTCCATTTTTCACGACATCGGTTCTAAGTTTCATATTGATCGGGTTTTCGGCAGCATTCGCGGCGACGAGCTTGGACACCAAGCTCCAGCTTCGGACGGAATATGGAATTCTGGGAAGAGTGGCGATGGGACAAGAGATTACGACCTCCTGCAGTGCAATCCTAATAATCCCCTTCGCTGGGCAACTTATTAGTGACGTCGGACTGATCCAATCAACGATCACCTACGGCATCATCAGTTCGATCTATTTGTCACTTTTCATTCTTGCGCTTTTCTGGTTGCGCAGTGATCTATTCCTTGCTCGTCTCACCATCCGACCTATTTCAGATTAGGCAAATCGAACATGACAACTAATTGGGCAGATGCACTAGATCAAGCGCTGAACTTCCCGTCAGATCCTACTTCAATACGTTGGCTTGAGGGTGAAGTAAACGAGGGTAGAGGAACACCCGGTCAGCGACGAGCGTATCTGATAGTTAGAGGCGGTACGAGCGTTAGTGAATTCCTTCGCAATACACCTCAGATATTGCAATCGATGGTACAAGCGGCTCCTCGAAGTAATCTACTCGTGTCTCCGGCGCCTGGCGAGTGGAATGCCGTTCAAGTCGTGCATCATGTAGCTGATAACGAAGCTGTCAACGCAGTTAGGATGCGATCGATACTCACCGAAAGTACACCCGATATTTTTGGATATGACTCGGATCCTTGGACGAGGTTCTTCGATGTGGAGCCTGTTGAGCATGCGCTAGAGCGATTTCGCGTATCGCGGCGCAACACTCTAGCCGTACTCGACACGCTCTCTGATGCAGATCTCGCAAGGCGAGGCAGGCTTTCCTACAGAGGAGCTGAGACCTTACGTGTCCTACTAGCAGTGTTGGCGGGTCATGATCTCGATCATATTGGTCAACTGAGCGACTTATTAGCACTTGATAAAAGAGCGTTCGGAGTCGAAATTGAGCTTTGATCTCTTAAAGAACAACATCCTTGATAAGGATCTGTGTACTTCGTGTGGAATATGTGTATCCGTGTGCCCGAAAGGGCTGTTGAGTATGACAACCGATGACTTGATCCCAAGGTTGGCTGGTGACTCGCTGGATGCATGCGGCGATTGCACGCTATGCATCGACGTATGCCCCGGTAAGGACACGGGCGTGCCGGAATCAGAAAATCGGATATACGGGCGTCAGCGAAACAAAGATGAGCGATGGGTTGGGATTGCGCAAGGCACATACTCTGCTCAAGCCGTTGACCCTGCAACGCGGCACGCCGCATCAGCTGGTGGTGCAACGAGCGCACTTCTAATCACGGCATTAGAATCAAAACTTGTCGATGCAGTCCTAGTCATCGGAAGAGACAAAGATCGGCCGTGGATCCCTGAACCTAAATTCGCTACTACACAGGAAGAAGTGTTGGAATGTGCGCAGGCAAATTACTGCATCACTCCGAATCTTCAAATCTTGAAAGATGCGCCCTATGAGCGTCTAGGCATAGTTGCGTTGGCTTGCCAGATCCAAGCAATCAACAAGATGCTGAATCTGGACTGTCCTCCCGCAATCGCCAGTAAAATAATCTTCACTATAGAGCTTGCATGTGCTTCAAACACAAAACGATCCGGTACCGAGCATCTGATTGAGAATAGGCTTCAGCTCAAATTAACGGACGTGACAAGAATGCGCTATCGAGCTGGTGATTATCCTGGGCGCTTCACAGCGTGGGATAAAAATGAAAAAGAGCATTCAATTCCCTTTCATGAGTTGGTGACTGAATTCAAACCCCACAAAACCTTCCGATGCTTGGCCTGCCCGGATTGGTGGAGCGGCATAGCCGACATCTCAGTGGCAGACGGGGACCCGAACATATTCCGTACAAGTCGCAATGAGAAAGGTGATGAAGGAGTATCGCTTGTGATGGTGCGTTCAGATGTCGGCGCAGCCTTGCTACAGCAGGCCGGGAAAATTGGTCGGTTGAGCTACACAAGCGATGAATTCCTGGAGGAGGAGAGTTTAGGTTTGCAGCGGAAGCGCCACCGTTATGCAAACTATGAGAAGCAATTCCCAGGGCGCGTACCGGATCCTCCCGTGCCTGGTGCAGAAGTTGTCGGGGCGCTATCGGATGACGCGATTATCGAAGCTCTAAGTCAACCGACGGGCGAGCCTGGAGTAGACGATGATGTGGCAGGGGAATGAGGTCATGAAAGGAGCAGAATCGGTCCGGGTTGGAGCGCCGTTCATTGAGACGGGGTGGGATTTGAGAATCACGCCTCACGCCGATAAGGCCATATCGCAGAGGGCAACCATACTAGCTATGCTTGCGGAAGGTAAGTCGCATATTAAGAATTACGTGATCTGCGCTGACATGCGACAAAATATTCAATGTCTTAGAGCACTTGGCGTGTCAGTATCCCAGACTCCTGAAGCATTGCTGATTCACGGTCGAAAAGAAGAAAAGCAGAACTCGTCAATCGTTCACCTGCATGCTGGGAATAGCGCAACAACCGCGCGACTACTGATTGCGACTCTGTCGGCTCAACCGGGACAAGTGATTGTATCGGGTAATCAATCCCTATCTAATAGACCTATGGCCGAAATCATCAATCCGCTGAGGCAGATCGGGGCGAGTATTGTTGAACTCGGGGAGGAGGGACGGTTACCAATAAAATTGACGGGTCGACGGCTCGGCGGTGGCGAGGTCGATATAACAGTCGATTCAGCGCAACCAGTCTCAGCGATGCTGTTCGCAGGCTCGTTGGCTATGGGCTCGGTTCACATCAACCGGTCCGCTGTCGCGAGGGATCATACGGAGAATTTGTTCCGTTGGACTGGAGTGAATGTTTGTGAGGAAGCCTCACGTGTTTCCATACATCCGGGAAAGCCACGACCCTTCGATTTGACTGTGCCTGGTGATCCTTCTGGTGCGGCAGTTTTGGCTGCCATTCACATCGCTTCGCCGATATCCGATCAGTGGCTGACGCTACAGGGGGTTTGTCTTAACGATCGCCGGCTAGGTTTCTTCAAGATCATTGAGGCCATGGGAGCAAGTGTTGAAGTACATGAGAAAAACGTCGATGGACCTGAGGTAGTAGGTGATATACGAATAAGACGTCTACGTCAGTTAAACGGTGTAACTGTACATTCCCGCGAGCTTATACAATCATCAATTGACGAACTTCCTTTGATAGCTGCTATTGCAACGACCGCTCGTGGCGACACAACTATCGTGGGAGCGGAAGAACTGAGAGGGAAGGATACGGACCGGATAGTCTCGCTGCTGGCCCTACTTGAGGCCTTCTCATGTAAGGCACAAGAGGTTCCGGGCGGATTCAAGGTTTCCGCAGGCTACTACCCGCGTCCGAGCATTGTAAATCTACCCGATGATCATAGAATAATTTTTAGCGCTATGGTTCTCTCAGTTATGTCCGGCGGGTTCTGCACACTTATCAACGTGGGCGCAGTCAAAACGTCGAACCCTCAGGCCATGAAGGAGCTGGCGCGATGGGCACCGGTAACTTGACAGGCGCGACGCGTCCTTATGTTGTCATTTCCGGTGGCGCAGGGTATTTAGCGAAAGCAATCGCTGAAAGCCTCGATAAGAACGACATAGAAGTTGTTTTGTTGGATCGCAAACGTCCTAGTTGCGATCAGGGCGTGTGGTACCGGGTCGATCTGATTGATAGTGCTGCAGTCGCTGATGTGGTGAAGCGCCTTCACTTCGACCGCGGTGGGCCGCCTTCTGGTCTAATAATTTGTCATGGTTGGTCTCCGAAAGATCTGCACGCGGAAGGTTCGGCCGATTTGGAAATGTCAGCAACGACTTTTGAGCAGACGCTGCAGATCAATCTCACGAGCGCCTTTGTTTTGTTCAAGCACATAGTTCCATTGATGTTGGAGGCGAAAGCGGGACGAGTAGTCGCCGTCAGTTCTGCCGCAGCGCATACCGGCAGAACCACTGCATCCGCAGCGTATGCAGCTAGTAAAGCAGGGCTGGAAGCTTTGGTGAGGTCGCTTGCCGTCACTTACAGCCCACATGGAGTTCTATTTAATACAGTAGCGCCGGGGAAGATGGCTAACCCCAATTGGCCCGACAGGGCTCTCAGCATTGCGCGGTACACATCGGAGATTCCTTTAGGAAGACTTGCGGACTCGCGGGAGATCGCTGACGTCATAAGCTTTCTGATGTCTGACAAGAACACTTATATCAATGGACAGACGCTCGTTGTAGATGGAGGACGCTTATCATGAATGGATTGACGAAGCAGTATATCCGTCTGGAAGACCTCACCTGGGTTGAGCTAGAAGCAATATCACCAAAAGTTCCATACTGGGTTCTGATAGTGGGGAGCACGGAACAACACGGACCGCATTTGCCTCTTGCATCAGATACGTTAGTAGCGGAGCGCTTGGGCAAAGAACTTTCTGGACTTCATGGATCGGTGATGCTGGGTGACATACGGGTCGGCTTACTGCACGCCTTCGAAAGTTGGCCCGGTTCGCGGATCGATCACGCTGTGCTCAACGGTCAATTTAAAGGATTGGCAAATTGGGCGACTCGATACAGTAACAGGTTGTTGGTCGTTAATGGACATGATGAAAACCATGAGTCACTTGTAATCGCCTCGAGGGAGTTCAACTCTGAACACGATACAGACATCCTTGTAATCGAGTGGGCGCAACTGGTCCAAGATGTCATCGCTTCTGTTTCCACGTCGCAGAGCGAGTCTCACGCAGGAGAGGGACTAACTTCTTTACTCATGTATTGGTACCCAGAAGCAGTGCGTCGCGAACTGATCGCGGAGGGCAGCCAGCCAAGAGGTCGACTCACTCGGGATGACCTACACGTAACTAAACGTGCGCACCACATCACGCGGTTTCCGGCGCATGACGTTCCTAACGGGGTTCTGGGTGATCCGCGGGCAGCTACTGAGCGTAAGGGCTCGGAGATTGCGGCAGCGCTGGTGGCACGATCAGACGCATTGATTAGGGAACGAGGCTGGCTGTGAAATTACGAAATGCCGAAGCATATGATTCGCAGGTAGCCGTCGAGACGGCAGTCCGTCTTGAGAGTCCGTCTATGGCACACACCATCAAAAACGATCTACCCATCGCCATAATGCGAGCTGAAGGTAGCTATATGTGGGACACCGACGGTAAGAAGTACTTGGATATGACTTCTGGATCCGGTGTTCTAGCATTGGGTCACGGACACCCAGAGGTAGTTGATGCAATGCGTCGACAACTTAGTCTATTCACCCATGGGGGATGGCAGCTTACTAGTCCGGCCCGTTCCACTTTGTCTGAGGCAATAGTTGACCTGCTCCCTTGGGACGACGCAATGCTTCTATGGTGCGCAACCGGTTCGGAGGCTGTGGAAGCAGCCTTGAAGGTTGCAAGGATGGCTTCTGGACGTGGTCAAATCCTTGGTTTCTTGGGTGGGTATCACGGAAAAACTGCGGGTTCTCTCACAGTAACGGCGAATTCTTCATTTCGAACTGACGCAACAGAATTACCTGTAGCTTCGCTTTCGCTACCGTATGCCGTGGCTTCCGGGTACCGGGAACATAACCATGCATTCACGGACGCGCCCGACTTTGGACGCTCCATGCTCGAGCATCCCGATTTCGGCCTAGCCAATATCGGCGGAATGATAGTTGAGACAGTTCAAGGTGCAGGCGGTATGCAAGCGGCGGCGCCAGGCCTTCTGACTGAATTACGTTCTTTCACGAAAAAGCATAACATTTTGCTGATTGTCGATGAAGTATTTACAGGTTTCGGCCGCACGGGAAAGATGTTTGGTTTTGATACTGAGGGTGTCATCCCCGACTTAGTTGTTCTCGGAAAATCTGTTGGGGGTGGGCTCCCGTTGTCGCTAGTTGCCGGTCCTCGCTCCGTCATGTCAAAGATGCCGCCACTTCGTCAGACGAGCACGTTCTCTGCAAATCCCCTCGCTTGTGCCGGCGGTAGCGCGGTACTTGAAGTGCTACTGCGTGACGGATTAATCGACGAGGTTGCTCTGAAGGGAGAGGCACTTGTCGAAATAACCAAACAAATTAGTGTAGAAGGTGTGCGACTTAAGATCGTCGGGCAGGGGTTGATGATTGGTGTGGAAATTGTAGAATCTCCCTCAGCGGACCTTTCTTCATTCGTCAGGAGCGTGGTAAGCGAGATGAGGGCTCGTGGAGTTGTTGCTTTGCGCGGAGGCAGTCGGGGGACCGTGATCAAATTGACTCCATCATTAAATGTCAGTCTGAAAGACCTAGAATTATCAGTTCAAGTATTATCCGAAGCTTTGGCGACAGTAAGCACAACCAATTGTGAATGACTTCGTCGATGCTTGGTGGGGCCGAGTATTCGGCAGCGGCGACATCGGGGGAAACTACACTGTAATTGTACGGGACTCTTCGCCGAATCTGAACAGAGCACTGCTTTCTCGCCGTCTGCAGGTACCCGATACAGGATTCATTGTGGCAGAAACTCCGCAGGACATTCAATTGGTTACTCATTCTCCTCATGAGGAGCTAGCGCAATGCCTTCAAACCTCTCTTGCTGCTGCAATATTCAATGGTGTTGATGAGGGCGAGCGAACGATCGTTCGCCACCGGAGCGGCCAAGACTTACTTCTGCAACGGCGTGAAGGCCTCGTCTGGGCCGAGGAAATCGAGCGTGTCGCGACGAGGACAGAGACTGTTGAAATTCCGAGGTTTTTGCTCGCGGCCTTAAATGGGGTCAACTCGGTTGGACTAATCCTAAGGGAGGCTCGCAGCCGATTGTATTTGGAGTGTGAGAACGTTGAGGTCCTCACCGCTTTATCCATGTCGTCCGTTGACATCATGAAGATATGTGGCACATATGCAGTCTCAGGCTTAGTGCTATATACAGTGTCCGATAATCTGTGCCGGGTGCGCGTGTACACCTCGTCCCTGGCGGGTAGAGAAGACATTGCAACTGGGGGAGCCGTTCTGGGACTAGGTAAACTGCTTCTAATGCAGGATGAGACTGCCGATTATCGCGTTGTACAGGGCCCGAACATTCCTGAGCGCCAAGGTCATTTCTTTTTAAACATGAGCGGTCGTGGCGGAAGCTTAGCATTGGGCGCAGAAGTGCATGCGTTGATGGAGGGAAGAATTGCCGTCTAAGTTGCATATAGAATCGTTCGATTCTGTCGCGAGCCTTCCAATAGGCGCCATTGGCCTCCTCGCATCCGATAGGCGACTATACAACTCTCCAGCCTGGCTTTCGTATTGCGAACGTTTGAGTGGTGGAAATATCCGATATTTCTGCGCTTTCATCGCAGACGAAGTAGTTGCGATAATTGCTGTGCGATACGTTCCAGACTCGAATGTTATGCCACTGTACGATATAAGCTCCATCGTCGGGGCTCCAGAAAGTGCTCGGCACCAGTTTTTCCCTAGTGTGGTCGCCGCGATATCCGGCACCCATTGCTCACTCGTGGTTAAAGGCGAGACTGGTGCGAGTAGGACGCAGATCATCAGCGCTCTAACGCGTGCGGTTAGATTATGGGCGTTGTCGAACGATTGCCCGACTGTAGGTTACCTGTATCTCGATTTGCAGGACGCCTCGGCTATCGCTTCAAGCGTTGCGGACAACTTATCGCCCAGCCTTATAGATCTACAGATGGTTCTTCGCGGGGACTGGCATTCTTTCGACGGGTACGTTGGTTCACTCTCGGGTAGTCGTCGGAATAAGGTAAGGCGTGAGCGACGAGAATTCTATTCATCCGGACTTAGTCTTCACGTTAGTACGGGTACTGGACTCTTGAATGAGCACACCGCCGAGCTGCAGTTGCAGCTTCGGAACCGCTACGGAGTGGGAGGATCGATAGATGGCATCTTGAAGGACTACGTTGATCTGCAAGAAACTGTCGAGGACCATGTCGTGGTCTTCTTATGCGAGAAGGAAAACTCGGTCCTAGGAGTTGCGATAGGCCTTATTGACGACAATACTCTACACATTAGATTAGCCGGATTTGACTACCTCGCTCCAGATGTTAATTTCCTATACTTCAACACCGCATTTTACGCGCCGATTGAATGGGGTGTGCAGCGTGGCATCAAGAAATTCATGTTTGGAACTGAGAATTATCGGGCTAAACGATTGCGAGGAGCTAAGCCGGACCCATTATACGGTGTAATTCAATCTCATCCGGTTCTCAGCAATATCACCTCACGCGGGCTTCGGGAACGTGAATCTCGTCTCAGCGAACAATCACCATAGGATGTGACTTGTGGACATAGGTAAGCCAGACTCTCGACCGGTGCTTATTTTAGTTGATGCTCCCGGGGGGCCACATCCGGCGAGTTTCTTATCAGCGCTGCTCGTAGAATTCCGAATGCATTGCATTTGGTTGGACGTAGGATCGGCTCAAGAAACAGCTACTCGGCTCAAAAGTCTAGATACGATTTCGGAGCAGGGCGGCACCGTGCGCGGAGTTGACGATCTAGGGGAACTCGAACACTTTTTAAGTGACCTGGTGCAGTTAGTTTCTGCAGACGGTGTTATTGCGCTAAGCGAGCGAGTCGTTCACATCGCTCAAGCGGTTGCATCGAAGTTTGATTTGCCTTCTAATTCATTGGCGACACTACACGCCCTGCGGGACAAAGTTGAGCAGCGGGCGCGTCTAAGCGCTAGCGGTTTGACGGCTCCGAGGGTCATGCAGCTCCCGACGAAATCTGATGTTGCGTGTGCCGCCGAGTCCTTCCAGTTCCCCGCAGTGCTCAAGCCTTCGATCGGGATGGGTAGCTTGGCGACCACGCGCGTCGTATCGGCTTCAGATCTATCCTGCGCCTGGAGCAACGCGATTAATCTCATAACTCACGATCGGCGCGTTGCTCAGGCAAAGCCGATGATGATATTGGAAGAAGAAATCGTCGGGCGCCAGCCGGAGGACTCTCGGCTGGGAGACTACGTATCAGTTGAGGCGATCGTTCGGGGCGGCACACCGCAATTGCTTGGTGTACGCGATAAATTACCTTTGTCTTCTGGTTATCGCGAGAACGGACATATAATGCCTGCCCTGCGTAGCCACGAAGAGATAAAAGACATAGTCGCTTGCGCTTGGGCAGCCCACGCGGCGTTAGGTATCACCTTCGGTATCACTCACACGGAGATCAAGCTGACCAATGGCGGCCCTGTGATCATCGAGGTGAATGGACGCGTAGGGGGCGGTGTCTATGAGCAACTTAGAGCTCTCTCAGGGTATGATCTCATCCTAAATCTTGCACGACTCAGCGTCGGTATGTCACCGGACCAACCCGGCCCATCAGTCGGGTCGACCGGTTACATCACAGCTCAACCGCCAGGTGGGAAAACTCTAGTTGTGCGCGCGCCTAGTGATGAACAGCTCCGGGAACTATACGGAGTGAGTGAGATATATTTTCTCGCGTGCGCAGGCACCACTTTGGATTCGGCGAGTGGAACCGCTGCAAATTTGCTCAAGGCGCTCGTTGTTAGCGATGCACCGGAGGCGATCTTCGAATTCGCGAACCAATGTCCTACATTATTCGAGTTTGTCTACGTTGAACCAGAGGTGCTGCATGAGTGAAATTAACGTGTTCATCGGTGAGCCGTCATCGATCGACCCTAGTAACGGATTCGAACATGACGGCGCCTTAATTCTCAGATTCCTTTGCGACCCGTTAGTCGATTTCGACGCAGTGACCGGAGAGCCTCGTCCGGCTGCGGCCTCAAGCTGGCACGTTAGCGAAGATGGATTAAAAATCGTTTTCAACCTTAACCCTGACGTGAAGTTTCATCACGGACGTTCAGTAGTTGCGGCTGATTATGTATACTCGTTCGCGCGATTAGTGCGACCGGAGACTGGATCGAAGCTTGCCTATCAACTGCTCTCGGTTGTTGGATATGACGACGTACGAAGAGGACGAGCGAGATATTTGTCGGGCGTATGTGCAACAGGCGTGCACACTTTGGAAGTAGACCTTAACCATCCCTTCCATGCTGTACCTGCCGTCTTCGGACATCGAGCAACCTCCGCGGTACCCTTGGAGCTCGCAGAAAGTGACCCTGCGGATTTCAAGGTTCATCCAGTCAGTACCGGCCCTTATAGAATTAAAGAGGAGTGGGTTAATGGAGAGGGGCTGAAATTAGAACGATTCGACGAATATTATGGTGGTAACGGTGCTTACTCGAATGGGGGTAGGGGAAACGTCGATTCGCTACGTTTCTCAATATATGATGACGTGGAATCGGCTTACACGGACTGGCAAACAGGTACGGTCGATATTGTAAAGGTTCCTCCGAGCAAACTTATTGATTGCATCGACTTGGGGGAGAAGTTCCGGACAACGCCTTGCGCTTTGATGCAGTATCTCGGTTTTCCAATGGACGTTTATCCTTTCAACGATCCGCTTATACGTCGCGCTATTGCTTCTTCCATCGACCGTCAACGGGTGATAGATGAGTCATTTCATGGATTGCGACCGATCGCAAATAGGGTAGTGCCGCCGCCACTCGCTTCTCCAGATACTGACCTAGTTCACTTAGAATTCGATCCCACAGCAGCAAGAAGTATGTTGGCAGAATCAAAAGTCGGCTGCCTGGAAAGCTTTTTTACTTACAATGCCGGGTTGGGTCATGATGGCTGGGTTGAATCGATAGTAGGGCAGATCAACGATGTACTTGGATGGAAAATAACGCCTCGGCCTATGGAATGGACCCATTTTCTTCAGTGGGTGCCTCAAGCTGACACGTTATTCCGCATGACTTGGGCGATCGACTATCCAAGTGTGGACAATGTTTTGTTCCCTCTTTTCCATTCATCATCAATCGGAAGTGACAATTTCACTCACTATAAAAGTGCGTCTTTTGATTCGTTAATCGCCGAAGCGCGTGCAACGCCCGATGAGGGTGAGCGCTCAGCTTTGTATGAGAAAGCGGAGAAGATAGTTTGTAAGGAATTACCTCTAGTTCCTTTGTGGTTCGGTGTGCAGTATCACTTAGTTGAGCTTGACAAGTTCAACGTGAAAGGTCCAGTGATTGATTTGTTCGGAGAGCCAAACCTTAGATCTTTCTCTGCAAAGTAGTGTCATCGTCAGGCGTCGTATTTTGAGCAGAGCCACTGAGATCGTCAAAGCGTTGCAAATTGGGAGCAACTGGGTCGTCGGCTTCGGACGGGTATGAGTACTCGCTGAGTCGGGTTGGTCAATTGCGAACTTGCTTCCGCTGAGTAAGTTGGTAGGACTCCTCGGGCCTTCTGGGGTTCGTCCGAGAAGTAGGCGACGAGTCCGCCACCGCCGTCGACGGCGAGGGACGGGTCCCACACGGTGGTGGTGGTCGACGTGGGGCTCGGATCGTACGTGGCCGGCCCGCCCTGATCGATGGTGCTGGGGAAGGACCAGGTGACGCCCTTGTTGAGACTCTTGTAGACCACGAGCCTGCTGCTGCGGTTGCCGGGTACACGAACCAGAGCGTGTGGGGGTACGACGAGTCGCTGGGGTCTTCCTTCGCCACCGTCTGGGCAGACACTGCCTCTGGGGACGTAGAACCCGACATCTGGATCATGGGTGTGCCTTCCGTGCTGACGGAGGAGGATCTGGCGCCCGCCGTCGAGCAGAGACTCAACCTCGAGCAAAGCGATGTCTTGTCCTAGCTAGTCCGTTCCCGTTGTCAGGGGACGCGAAAAGCGCGCTGAACCTGTACTCCCTATCGATCCAAGCGTTCACCACTAAAGCGATTCAGGATGTAGAGAAATTCACGAGGACGACGTCGGCGACCCTGCGGTTTGCGGTGCGAATTGCTCGGCTCGACGACGCCCGGGAGAACTTGACTGCGGCGCTGCATTACCGAACGACTATCCACGTCTCAGCCGGCATCATCATGGCTCAGAACTGGGGCAGTCAGGACGAGGCGATGGACATCCTCCAGGAGGTTTCGAGTATCCGCAACGTGAATCTCCATGCTGTCGCCGAAGCGGTGGTCCCCAGTCAGCGAAGCAAATCTCACAACCCACTTCAAGAAATATCAGGCACTTCCGCCCCCGTCTCGATTCGACATCCGGCCGGCGTCTTGAGCGCTGCGTTGAGGTACACCGATACGGCAACTGCGCGGAACGGGCATGATTGGGTCGCGATGGGCTCTTGATGAGGCCTGCCCAACAAGTTCTTGGAACGGTCTAGATATGACGCATCGCGTGACCACTGGAGACAGCTGCTGGGCGCCACTCCTCACCGAGTTAGACTTTCGACGGACCGTCGATACCGACGTTACGTCGACCCGTTGCGGCTTGAAGGCCGGCACCAAGCGGCGTTTCATAGATCGAGTGGACTGAGTTAACTGGCCATGCCAGGGACGGTGAAAGCGACTCGACCGAGGGCTGGTGGGTAGATGATGCCTTTACTGATCAAGGACGCTCGGGTCATGGTCGTGGGGCTTTGCTTACGCGTGGCGGACCGGTTCCGGCACCACGCGCTGGCGACGTCGCCATCCGCCGGGGTGTATGACGACAACAAGTCCAAGGGATCGCTGAGCGTCGGGCACGGTGCGCTCAGATGTTGCAGGTCGCGTGCTCGCCTCCTACCCGAAAACTGTCACCGGCCAGGGGAAACGACTGAGTTGGCGACGGCGGCGGTGTTCATCACCCTAGAGCGTCTCAAGGCGGCACCTGAAAGACTCACACGCTGGCGAATAGTGCCTGACACCACTCCTCTAGCTAACCAAAAATCGCCGCCGATAACCAATGTTCTGTCGGGTCAACAGTTGTCGCGCCGCCGGTTTGCGCCACAACCTGTGGCGCAAACATCTTGACGCTGACGCCAAGGGCCGGAAATTGATTGTCCAACAGGCTGTTGGACAATCGCCGCCGATGGTCCGGCGGGCGTCAGTTTGGGCTCAAGCTCAGGCCCATTGCAGGTCAAGAAGATGGAGAGCGTGCATCAACTCGGGCTCGGCGCCTGTGAACGAGTGATGCTCGATATCCGCAAGGCACGCTGATACTGGCCCGTCCTCGGGGCGCTCGAAAACCGCCCACAGGGTCAGGTCATCCCCGTGTCTGGAGTTGAAGCTGACGCCGTTGATGTCGGTGTTCCCGTACAGCCATGTCGCGACGCTCTGGGTTAGCTGCCGTGGGCGAGCATCTTTTAATGCGGCCGCGTCGAAATCGGTCAGACCTAGAGAAAGAGCCTGCCCGATGAAGTCCGAGTAGAGGCTCGCGACGGTCAGTGACGACGTTACGACGCAGAAGGTGCCGGTGAGCGTTCCCATGGCGATTCTCCTGGGATCGAGCCACCGCCGGGAGACAAGCCCGGGCTCGATGGTGGGGTGCATGTGTCGGTCGAGGTCGTCCTCGTGGATATCCTGGACCTCAGCGGCCAGATGGGCATCCTTGCGGAAGTGTGCAAGCACCTCAAGGAGGCATGCCAGCA
The DNA here is from genome assembly GCF_058269235.1 of Arthrobacter sp. TJ-236. Lineage (NCBI taxonomy): Bacteria > Bacillati > Actinomycetota > Actinomycetes > Micrococcales > Micrococcaceae > Arthrobacter > Arthrobacter sp. TJ-236. The sequence goes on along the minus strand of NZ_JBZCNI010000008.1, from coordinate 923 downwards.
GGCTGGAGCCGGCATAGATGGTGCGGAAGTTGCCGTCGGCGTCGTCCCAACGACCTAGAAATCGGCCGTCGGTGGCGTACTGCCAGCCGCTCCACGCCCACGGGTCAGGAGAGAAGCCGACCCGCCAAAGCACCTGGCGTGTGTTGATCGTCGTCAGTGTCCGGGGTGGCAAGGACTAACCTGCTGCTGCGAAGGCGCGGGCAGCAGCCAGCACCGCTGGGCCGGCGTCATCAAGTCGCCCCTCGCGCAGCAGTCGTGCTGGTGGCACATCATCGAGCTGCGGGTTCATGCCCATGAACCAGGCCTGCACGACGGGAGTAGCATCACGCTGACGGAGCAACGCTGCCACGTGGTAGGCGTCGCGGAGCCGCTGCACGACCTCCGCGGATGGCTTGCGCTCACCATCAGCCCACTGGCGCACAGCCCGGGTTTCCTTTACAGACCCCAGATAAGCGACCAGCTTCGCGCCCAGGATCTCGCGCAGCTCACGCACGAGCTGATCCTCCTGAAACCGGATGGAATCTCGGTGAGCTTGAAGATCCGTGCGCGCTCCCGCTACAGCTGTCATGCCTCAATGATCCCACGAATCCCGCACAAAATCCACGGTTCTAACCCATGCCAGATCACACTCGAAATCACCGATAAGCTACCTTATGTCAATGTATGTTGACGAGTACACCTGGTACACCCGCTGCAATGCGGGGGAGGGGTCCTGGTTATGAGTGTCTTGACGTGGTGCAACCGAGGGGTAGGAGTGGAGTTCGCGTGCGGACAGGCGAGAGGTCCCACGCTACGTTCTCGCGTAGGACCGCTCGCCGACGTTGTCGGTGATTCGAGGTGAGTCATCTTCCGATCATCTGTGTTGTGAGTCTCGCTCTCCGGGCGTTCGGTGTAGCTACGCGGTGATCTGCGCCTGTAGCTGG
>NZ_JBZCNI010000007.1:0-56861 GCF_058269235.1 Arthrobacter sp. TJ-236 | reverse complement strand
GAGCCGCCGAAGGTCGTTGCTGTGGCTGACGATCGGTTCGCTGGTTATGACACCTTTAGATGGCCCCGGTAGGACGGATATATCTGGCCCCACTTCATGACTCGCCGGGCTTGTTGTGACGGTTATGTGTGGCCCCACCGCCACCGTTGATCTCATCAGTTGATGAGTGCGACGGAAGGCTGGTTCGGATGGAGTCAAGAGTGGAGCTGTTCGCACTGATCCGCAGAGACGCCCGTGTCGAGGGCCTCTCAGTGCGCGCGCTAGCGGTCAGGCACGGGGTTCATAGAAGAACTGTTCGGCAGGCTCTCGTGTCGTCGGAACCGCCGGAGCGTAAGCCCCGGCTAGGCGTGTCCCGGAGGCTCGAGTCATTCAAACCAGCGATCGACGCGATGCTGGTCGAGGACACGACGGCGCCGCGGAAGCAACGCCATACGGCCCGTAGGATCCTTGCCCGGCTGATCGAGGAGCACGGGGCCGGGGAACTGTCGTATTCGACGGTGAGGGACTACGTCCGGGTCCGTCGTGCGGAGATCGATGTTGAGGCCGGCCGCCGGGTTGAAGTGTTCGTCCCGCAGGAGCACGCACCGGGTGCGGAGGCCGAGGTGGACTTCGGCGAGGTCTGGGTGGTGTTGGACGGGGTGAAGACGAAGTGCCACATGTTCGTCTACCGGCTGTCCCACTCCGGTAAATCGGTCCACCGTGTGTATCCGACGCAGGCGCAGGAAGCGTTCCTCGAGGGACACATCGACGCGTTTACCGCTTTGGGCGGTGTCCCGACCAGACACATCCGCTACGACAACCTCACGAGTGCGGTCACGTCGGTGGTGTTCGGGCAGGGCAGGCAGCGGGTCGAGAACGACCGCTGGGTGCTGTTCCGCTCCCACTACGGCTTCGACGCGTTCTACTGCCAGCCCGGCATCACCGGCGCCCACGAAAAAGGCGGTGTCGAGGGCGAGGTAGGCAGGTTCCGCCGCAACCGGCTCTCCCCGATGCCCGTCGTCGCGTCCCTGGATGAGCTCAACGACCGTATCCGTGTCTGGGAAGCAGAAGACGACAATCGGCGGATCAACGACAGGATCCGCACCGTTGGCCAGGACTTCGCCACCGAACAACCGCATCTCGCGCCGTTGCCGGCGGAGACCTTCGATCCAGGGCTGGTGCTGACGCCGAGGGTGGACCGGTCCTCGATGATCACCGTGCGGATGGTGAAGTACTCGGTGCCGGCGCGGTTCATCGGGAGGAAGGTCCGGGTCTCGCTGCGGGCATCCGAGATCGTGGTGTTCGACGGGCGCACGGTCGTGGCCAGGCATCAGCGGATCACGATTAAGCATGGGCAGTCGGTGCAGCTCGATCATTACCTTGAGGTCCTGCAAACCAAGCCCGGTGCCTTGCCTGGTTCCACTGCTTTGGCCAGGGCTAGGGAGGCTGGTTCCCACCGCTCACTGGAGACCGACGCTGTTCATGCGGGTATTAGTGCGGCCCTTGGGGTAGGTGCGGTCAGCGCTGACGTCGTCGCGGTCGAAGCACGCCGTCACGCCGCAACGACTCAGGGTGGGTCCGGTTCGGACCGTCATTTCGACGCGCATCGTGGTGCTCACGGCGAGGAACACGTGCAACGGGTTGTCAGTCTCACCCAGCGCCGGCTCATGGATCCGGCCGCTGTCATCGCCGGCCTGCCACCGGACAGCCGCCCGGTTCCGTCCGTCAGCTCGTACGACGAGCTGCTCGCCAAACGTGTTCCGTCGAACCCAGCGAACACCTCTGTCAACGCGTCCGTCAGCCTGTCGAAGGAGAACATCTCATGAGCCCCACCATCTCGACCACCACGGTGACTCCTACGCTGCGCCGGCGTCGTGGTCTGACGGAGCAGGCCGCCGTTGCGGCCGTCGATCAGGCGTGCCGTCGGCTACGTCTGCCGACGATCCGGGCGGTCCTCGACGAGGCCCTGACCGTCGCCGGGAAGGAACAGCTGTCCTATCAGGGGTTCCTCGCCGAACTGCTACTGGCCGAATGCGACGACAGGGACCGCCGCTCCTCGAGCCGACGCGTGAAAGCCGCGAACTTCCCGCGGGACAAGTGGCTCGGGGACTTCGACTTCGACGCGAACCCGAACATCAACGCCGCGACGATCCATACCTTGGCGACTGGGGACTGGATCCGCAAAGGACAGCCGCTCTGCCTCATCGGTGACTCCGGGACCGGGAAATCGCACCTGCTCATCGGGCTGGGCACGGCGGCCGCGGAGAAGGGGTATCGGGTGAAATACACCCTGGCCACGAGGCTGGTGAACGAACTCGTGGAAGCCGCGGACGAGAAGATGCTCGCGAAGACCATCGCCCGGTACGGGCGGGTGGACCTGCTCATGATCGATGAGCTCGGCTATATGGAACTCGACCGGCGCGGTGCCGAGCTTCTTTTCCAGGTCCTCACCGAACGCGAAGAGAAGAACTCGATCGCGATCGCGTCCAACGAGTCCTTCTCCGGGTGGACGAAGACCTTCACCGACCCCCGGCTCTGCGCCGCGATCGTCGACCGGTTGACGTTCAACGGTGCGATCATCGAGACCGGGACAGATTCCTACCGCCTCGCCCACACCCTCGCCCACCGGGTCCCCGGGTCCCCGGCCAGAAAACCGGTTAAGGAATCAGTCAGGCAACCAGCAACGGCGGAGTGAACCCGTCACAGTCGTAGTGATCACGCCGTGAGGAGTGCTGGTTGACGGGGTTAGTGCCCGGCGCCGAGTTTCCCACCGAGGCGTTCGCGCATCATGGTTGATGCCTCGTTGAGTCCGACGATCTTCACGTCGGTGCCGTGGCTCCGGTATTTCTCCTGAATGGCGTCGAGGGCGGCGATGGTTGAGGCGTCCCAGAGGTGGGAGCCGTGCAGGTCGATCGTGACCCGGTGCGGGTCGGTGGCGTACTCGAACTGGGTGTAGAGGTCGTTGGAGGACGCAAAGAACAGCTCACCGTTTACGGTGTAGATGGCGTGCCGGTCACCGTTCACGGTCTCCTCGGTCCGGTCGACGGTGACGAAGTGGGCGACCCTGCGGGCGAAAGCGACCATCGCGACGAGCACGCCGACACCGACGCCAATGGCGAGGTTGTGGGTGGCGACCGTGACGATGACGGTGGCGAGCATGACGGTGGTCTCGCTCTTGGGCATCCGCTTGAGGGTGGCGGGCTGGATGCTGTGCCAGTCGACGGTGACGATCGAGACGAAGATCATCACCGCGACCAGAGCCGCCATGGGGATCAACGCGACGAGACCGCCGAGGACGACGACGAGGAGGAGCAGGAAAACGCCGGCGAGGAACGTCGAGATCCGGGTACGGGCGCCGGAGGCTTTGACGTTGATCATGGTCTGGCCGATCATCGCGCAGCCGCCCATGCCGCCGGTGAACCCGGTGACGATGTTCGCCACTCCCTGACCCCATGCTTCGCGGGTCTTCTGGGAGCGGGTGTCGGTGACGTCATCGACGAGCTTGGCGGTCATCAGGGACTCCAGGAGACCGACGAACGCCATGGCGACGGCGAACGGGAAGATGATGCCCAGTGTCTCCAGGGTGAAGGGCACGTTCGGGATGAACAGGGTCGGCAACGACTCCGGCAGCTCGCCCTTGTCCCCGACGGTGGGTACCGCGATGGCGGCGAACACGGTGATCGCGGTCAGGACCACGATGGCGACCAGCGGGGCGGGTACCGCTGTGGTTATCTTCGGCAGGCCGAACACGATGACCAGGCCCAGGGCCACGAGGGGGTAGACGAGCCAAGGGACACCGAGGAGTTCGGGGACCTGAGACATGAAGATCAGGATGGCCAGGGCGTTGACGAAGCCGACCATGACCGAGCGCGGGATGAAGCGCATGAGACGGGCCACCCCGGAGACCCCGAGGATGACCTGGAAGATCCCGGCGAGGATGACAGCGGCGATGAAGTAGTCCACGCCGTGGCTGGCGACCAGTGGGGCGATGACTAGGGCGATCGCACCGGTGGCCGCGGAAATCATCGCAGGACGGCCGCCCACGAAGGCAATCGTGACGGCCATGGTGAAGGACGCGAACAATCCGATGCGCGGATCGACGCCGGCGATGATGGAGAACGCGATGGCTTCCGGGATCAGGGCCAGCGCGACGACGAGACCGGCGAGGGCCTCGGTCTTCAGCCGTCGCGGGGACTTCAGGGTTTCCCGCACGGATTGGAGCTGTTCGGGAGTGATCACCGGCTGATGATCAGGTGATGTGACGGCCATTTCTGGCTCCGTTCATGGTTGAGAAACCGCTTCTGCGGCTTCGCTTTGCAATGCTTGAGGGGGGCGCAGCGCCGCGCCGAGGAAGGGGGCCTGAGGTTCGAGGTCTTATCCCACTACCCGAACCTTACTCTAACGTGATGGTAGGGTTTGCATTCGATCAGAACGGAGCCTTTGATGGCAGCGAAGACCACCAGTACGAGCACTGGTGCCGGCACGATGCATATCGGTGAGCTGGCCGAACGGACGGGTCTGTCCCTGAGGACCATCCGCCACTATGACGATGTGGGGTTGCTTCCTGCCACGTTGCGCACCGACGGTGGCTTCCGGGTGTTCTCCGAAGATGACTTCGAACGCCTGATGGTGATCAAGCAGATGAAGCCCCTGGGGTTCTCGCTCGAAGAGATGGCCGAGATCCTCGGTTTCCTTGCCGTGCCGGACAACGCGGAAGCGCAGGAGCTCGGGGCGAACGGATCCGCGTCACTGGCAGAATTTCTGGAGAGGGCTGTGCATCAACGAGCAAAGATGGCGCGGAATCTGGCGCAGGCTGATGAGTTCATCGAACGGCTCCAAGGCCGCGTTTGAGCTGTGTTGAAGGTAACGGGCGCGGCCAACCGTAAGCAGGTCGGTCTCCAGCAAGAAGCTGCCAACCGGCACCCGTGCTCAACTCCTAAGAACCAGTCCACCTTGTAATGGTGTTTGAACTGGCGGACGGCACCTCATTGATCAGAGCTCCCGTGGGGCCATTCCTAACCGTCACAACGGGGCCAGATTAGATTGACACAGCCAGTTCGCCGAGGACTTGTTGCGAAACCCACCCAGCCAGTTGGACGGGGTCCTCGTCAGGGGAGGGGATCGCCTTCAGGACCTCGGCCCGCTGCTGCGATTCATCAGCCAGGGCGGCCGGGTTGTTTCCGGAACCAGCCGGACACCCCCGCGCGATCCTGCGGGAGGCCCGGCGACGAGAAGTGAGCGGCTACGGCGGTCCTTGGCTGAGCGAACGGGCCGTGGGGGGCAGCGAGGGCGATTAGCGAGTCTCCCACGTCACGCACTGCTGGCGACAAGCCCACACCTTCCGCACCTCTACGCCCCGCTGAAGTGATTCGCGGATACGAACGATCCCTCCGCAGTGTGGGCACAGATCGGGGATCCTCGCGTCCCTCTTACTCATCACGCACCATCACACCCCTCCTGGCGTCAACCGGCTCGGCGGTATGCGGTGGCGTGTGATGGCGGGTAATGGTCTACGAATTGTGATGGTCAACGAGTGAGTGCGACGCTGCGATGAGTGATCAGTGCCCGGTAGTGCGGGTTCTCTGTCAGGAAATTGATCGCCATCTCGCACCGCGGCACCAAACCCATTCGTCGCTTGTGAGCGTTGAGCACAACGTGCCGCATCAGGGTCATCTCATAGCCCTGACCCTCAAAGCCGGGCCGTTCAATGCCCTCGACGAGCACAACACGATCACCGCTCGCCACGTACTTCACGTACGCGGCGAGGGACCCGTCCACGAACAGTTCGAACCGGCAGTACAGCGGGTTATCCCGGAAGGTTCCATTGACCGTCGATGTGGCTGCTTTGCGCGCGGCTTCTTCTGCCCTGGCGTCGAGTTCCTCAGTGATGAGCGCGTAACGGGCTGCGACGCCGGCAGGCGGATTCGGGGCGTCCTGCAGTGCGAAAGTCTGATTCGCCAGTACACGGAGCTCCCGGGTCGTGAGCCCGGCGAGATCGTTCACGATCAGTAGGTCATCGAGCTGAGCAGCGGCGCTTTGCACGGCGGCCGCCGTCACGTCCAGCGACTGACACATCCTCTCCGCCGGCATGCTCACGGGCGTGTCCACTGTCGTGCAAGTGGAGCTCGGGTCGTATCGGTCAATCTGGGCAGAGTGCAACGTCGTGGTCATCGTCGTTCCTGTCCTGGAGCTGCCCGAGGCCTTCCTCTAGACCCCAGAGGTGTCACAGATTAGTAACGAACGCCGCAAAAGCAAACCCAGACCACCCAGGACCAACGAGGTCATCGATCGTTCTCGCGGCCTTCGACGTCGACCTGCCTACGCGTCCTGAGCGCCGCGAGAGCTCCTCGTAAGAGGCTGGCACCTGAGGATGAAATCGTGCTTGAGAGGCGGACCCAGCGCGACGGTGCCCTTCGGCAGGCTACTGAGCAGTGCGCCGGTGCGGGTTAGGCTCACAGCAGGGTGACGTGGTCCTATGGTCGCCCGGACATGTACTTCTCGGTCTCACACCAGTAGGTGCCAAGTGCTCTCCAGCAGTCCTTCTACCGCTCAATCGCCCCGGGTAGACCAACGTCGGCCGCCACGGGCATCACGCGAAACCGCGCCCGGCCTGCATCGCGCGGACGATGGTGAGCAGAAGCTCACCGTCGGTGAGCTGCTCATTGGTGTCGCTGATCAGGATCAGGGCGCGTTCGATGAGTTGTATCGGCGTTGCTCCTCACGTGTGTACGGGTTGGTGCGCAGGATCATCTGGGATGAGCAGATGAGCGCCGAGACGGTTCAGGACGTGTTCCTGACCATCTGGCAGGGTGGCACAGCCCGCTACAACCCGAGCCTGGGTACGGGGATGTCGTGGCTGCTCACGATCGCTCACCGTAAGGCCGTCGATAAGGTCCGGGCGGAGGAGAACCACCGGGTCAGGGATCTACGCTGGGGTATCAGGAATCAGTCAGTCGATTACGACCAGGTGAGCGAGACCGTGCTCACCCGCGAGGACACTGATGAGGTCCGTGAGTGCCTGAAGAGCCTGTCTACGCTGCAACGCGAAGCGATCTACCTGGCGTACTACGACGGCCTGACCTACAACAATGTCGCGGCCCATCTCGGGATCCCAATTTCCACCGCCAAAACGCGGATCCGCGACGGTATCGCCCGCCTCCGATCAACACTGCAGTCGACCTAATACTCGAAACACAGCCTTATGGACGACACCTTCCGGCCACACTCAACCCTGCTGATCATTCGTCGACTCGCCGTCGCTGCGGCGAACAAGGAAGCCGCCACGTTCGAACTCGATCACGCGTACCTCAACCTGAAGGAAGCAGCCGTCGTCGCCCTCAAGCACGCACACCCCCTGAGGTCATCGCTCAGGTAGCAGACCTCGAGCCCGGGGAAGTCATCGACCTCGTGAACAACGTCGAGGAACCAGCACTCCCGGCGTTGAATGACGCTAACCTTTTCCCTGCCCACCAAGCAGGAGTGCTAACGACTGACCGCCTCCCGTCGAGGACGCCAGCTAACCTCGGGTGACGCAAGCCTCTCGCTGTAAGTCTGGCACCCGCTACTTTTGAGCTTCGTTGTACGCGTCGATGATCGTCTGGTTGATGCGGCCCCTCGAGCTGGGGTTGTACCCGTTCTCTTGCGCCCAGGCGCGGATCTGCTGAGTATCCTCCCGCTTTGATCGGCTTGCCGCGCCGCCCGCCTTCGAAGCGCTTTGACTCCGGCGCCCCGTGCTGGCCTTCCGACCGTTCTCCACGTACTCGGAGAGAGTGGAACGAAGCTTCGACGCGTTCTCGGTAGTGAGATCGATCTCGTATTCGGTGCCATCGAGTCCGAAACGAACTGTTTCGTCTGCCGTTTTGCCGTTGACGTCGTCAACCAATTCGACTTGTACGCGCTGCGCCATTCTTCACTCCAACTTTCGGTCGTCTATCCCCACATGACCACCCTATCGTTGATTACACGACAAGGCTCTCGGGATTTCTGCTTCCTCACTCGGAGGAGTCCTTTTGTGAATGGCGACTTGTCCTTCCCAGCTAATTTTTGAGAGTAGTTACTCAGCGCAGTGGTTCATGACAAGCCGAGGTCGCAAGCAATGCGAAAGGAGCCCTAGCCCAGCCGGCATGGCCGCGCGTCGGTGACTTGGCCGTTGCTTATCACCTGAGTCGGCCCCTTACGGAGGCTGTGCATAGCCACCGCTCACTCGAGGTGAGCTACCCGATATTGGTGACGTGGTGGGTGTGTGCAGGCGGTCAGGATGGTTCCTGCTGTGCACGTGTGTGCGGGCCAAGCAGCGCAGCGGGAAGGGCTTGGGCCGTGCCCAGGTGTACAGGAGGCGTCTCGTCTTCCGCAGCGGACTGGTGGGGGCTTGCGGTTAGGTTGTGAGCGTGAGGTTCGATGAGCTGATCCTGCCCGAGGACGCGTACTCGCCGGTCCCGCGGGAGAGCAAGTCCGAGTGGCTGCTCATGTACTCGCGCGGCGTCTCCGTCGCGGCGATCGCGCAGGTGTGCAGGGTCGACGCACGGCGCGTGATCCGCGCCGTCAACCGGGGGATCCGTGCGGATCCGGACTGGTTCGGGCGGTGCTGGCTGATCCATGACCAGCCGGTGGCCGGCACAGCCGCCCAGCGCCGGTATGCGAAGAACCTCGAGCAGACCTGGTGGGAGAACTACGCGGAGCTCGTGAAGTACATGCGTGCCCGCGGCGGGGAGCTCCCGCGGCAGAACGACGGCGCGGAAGGTCAGAGGCTGTACCGGTGGATCGAGGGTCAACGGCGTCGCCGCAATGCCGGCACTCTCACCCCGGTGAGGAACGACGCGATGAACGAGCTGGGGGAGTGGCTCGGCGCGCAACGAGGCACCCACGACGACTGGTGGGACCAGCGCCTCGAGGAAGTACGGCAGTTCCACGCCGAGGCCGGACGCCTTCCGAACACCGACAGGAAACGGCATCCCGACGAGGCGTACCTGTCCACGTGGCTCGTCAACCAACGCATCCTTCATCGCAGAGGCCGGCTACGCCCGGGCCGGCGGGAGCGACTCGATAAGGACCTGCCCGGCTGGTTCGAATGACCAGCCGGCGCTTTTAGTGCTTTCCTGGTTTCCGCTGGCGCTCCAACCAGGGGAGTGGTCCTTCGCTGCTTTTCGGTCAGAGACGGACGGATCGCTCCTTCGTCTTTTCATGTCGCCCGCTTAGCCCTTTGAGCTTTCACGTATTGAGTGACGGCGATGCCCAGCCCCGCGCCACAGCCAGCCAGCACGCCGCCCGCGCTCAGGTCAAGGACCAGCCTTGCCACCACGGCGAAGCCGACGATCAGGGCGAGCTGTACGAGGAGATTGGCCAGGTCACGCATGCAATCCACCCTACGGCGGACACTCTCAGCTACCGCTGGTGCCCAGGAGTCCGCGGGTAGCCGGCGGTCGTGGGTGTCGTGCCTGTAGTGCTTCCCTGCTCTCCGCCAAGGCTCCGAGCAGGGCAATGGTCCTGCGCTTCGCTTCGGCCTGATAGGGCCCGGGCGCTCCTTCGTCGCACCCGATCCTGATCTGTCTACGACGTTTTTTGCTGCTGTCCTACGGATTGTGCGTCCCCGCTCCACACCGTCAATCGCTGCGCGACGAGCGCCGGCCACAAACCTCTACGGCGCTCCTGCGTCGCTTATTTCCTTCGAGGTTTCCCACCACCTCCGCCCTTCGGGTTGACAGTGCTCCGTCGGGGACGAGCGAGCGAGCTCGCCAGCAGGCAAAAAACAACGGGGGAGAGAGGCCACTGCTGGTCACAAAGGCCTCCCGACCCCAGACACCTACACCCACAGGAGCACCACCACATGAACACCCAGAACCAGCCCATCCTCGCCACGTCCGCCGCTGACGTCCTCGCACTCGTCCCGCGCGTGCTCGGCTTCCAGCCCCACGAGTCCCTCGCCATCGTCACGATGCACGGGAAGGTCACGGGTGCGACGCTGCGCGTGGACCTCCCCGCCGACACCGTCCCACCGGCGGACTTCGCTCAGATGGTGATGCACTACGTCCTCGCGGACACCGCCGCCGACGGCGCCTTGATGTTCGTCTACACGAACGAGGTGGCAGAGGACGCGAAGACGGGCGCGAATCACTACGCCAAGCCCTACATGGCCCACGCGCAGGCCATCGAGACCGAGATGGGGCGCGCGGGCCTGCAGCTGCGCCAGAGCTGGCTGATCACCGATCAGGGTTGGATGACGTTCTTCTGCGAAGACGAAGGATGCTGCATCCTGCAGCAGCACGAAGAGATCCGCGACAGCGCCGTCAACGCGCACATGATCCTCGGCGGTCACGTCGTGCAGGACAACGCGGACGGGATGGCCGTCGACCCCGTGTTCATCGGTTCGACCGAGGCAGCCGGGAAGATCAGCAATGCCGCGTACTGGTTGGACCGACTCGACGCGATGGACTTCACCTCCCCGGGCATGACAGTCGGACGCGCGGCGTGGCACGAAGCGATCGGCACGACGCCGGACGAGGAAGCCGCGTGCGAGCTGGCCGCACACCTGCAGTACGGGCCGATCCGGGACCGGATCATGGCCGACGCGATCAGCGCAACCGAGGACACGGCGACGTTCGTGCAGGTTCTCGCTGGCCGGTACGAGGGAATCCCGGACTGGTCGCGCGTCGAGGCTACCGAGGACCTCCTGGCCAAGGTCCTCGCGTACACGCCCACCGAGTTCCGGGCGCCAGTGTTCGCCTTCCTCGGCTGGCTCGCATGGCACCGCGGATCATCGTCCACCGCGGCCGCGTACCTCGATAAGGCAGTGGAGGCGAACCCGCAGCACCGGCTCTCCCGGCTCATGCGCGAGCTGATCAGCAGGGGAGCCCTCCCGCTGGCCGCACTCAACCAGCACACCAGCTACGGCGAGCACCAGCGCAAGAACCAGCACTAATCCGCTGATTCGCTAGGGCCAGCTGGATCACAGGCCGAGGGCCGGACACCCACCCCACGGGAGTCCGGCCCTCTCTGGCATCTTGAGATCGATCAGGTCGCTCAGGTCGCTCAGGTCGCCTGGGTGCGCGGGCGGCGGCCTCCGCCGCCAGCTCCCCCGGCCGCCGCCTGACACGCTGACGCGACCACCTGTCCCAGCCACGAGCTCCACCGTGGCGCCCACGTACAGTAGGCCCCCACAGCACCAGGAGGACACAGCCATGGGACCGACCGATTACATCGACCACCCCACACCCATCACCCTGAGTGCCGGCCTCAGCGACCGGCTCGCCGTCCACCTGCCGAAACTGCGGACACCCGGCCTCGAGGAGCTCCTCGAGGACCAGCTCGAGCACCCGCTCGAGGATCCCCAGGCGGGCGCCCGGCCCGTCGCTCTCGGGCCCGTCGACCTCGTCATGACCTCCGACGAGGCCCGGCGCTACTTCGACATCTGAGACCCGGCCCGTGAAGACACCGGCCCTGGCGCAATGCTGCATCTGCCGCGCCACCACGAAACTCCCCGACGAGGGCAGCCCCCTGCCTACAGGCTGGTTGTACCGGTCGTTGACCGTCGACGCGGGGCGCTACTACTGCCCCGACGACGCCCACAGGGCCTGACCCACATACGAGCTGCTATCGCCAGCCACTGATGCCAGGGCGCCGGTTCCAGGGCTTCCCAGGGTTCCGCTAGCGCTCCACCCAGGGCAATGGTCCTTCGCTTCGCTCCGGCCTGATGGGGTCGGGTCGCTCCTCCGTCGCGCCCCGCCCTGATGTTTCTCCGTGGTGCGTGGCTGGGTTGTCTCCGTCATACAGGGCCACTGATCGTAGCCGTCCGGGGGCCCGTCCAGTCAATCCACGCGCCCAGGACCGGGGACGCGGTCGCATGCGCTCCCTTATTTCGCCCCCAGTCCCGGTCACTCTTCGGGATTGACAGTCCACCCTCGACCGGCTGGTTCAGTGGGGCCCCGCATGTCGGGGCAGGAGGTGTGGCTAATGGGCACCGATGAATCGCTGCAGCTCGCTACCGCGGTAGTGCAGCTGCTCACAGCGGTCGTGGCTCTACTCACCGCACGAAGCGCGCTCGTCTTAAAGAGCAAACGCTCCCGAGCAGCAACTCGGAAGCGTAAGCGTCGTGCAGGTAGGTAGTCACTCCTAAACCGGTGGTCGTGACCGTGAAGGTTGCGGCCACCGGGCCTTCCATCATTTTATCGCTACTCAAGGAGAAAGGAAGGGACATGGAAGAACTGAATCTCGGACTCTCGTTGATCGTCCTGGCGATCACGATCATCGCTTGGCGCAAGGTCACCCGAAACGCCGAGAACAGCTAGCAACAGCTCAGCTGATCGCATGATCGATGAAGAGGTCGGCCGCCCACCAGGGCGGCCGACCTTCTTCTATGCCAGCGCTGATAATGCCACTGCCCCTTCGACCTTCCCCGTTCCGTCGTTGTTGGGATCCTGGCTGGCGGCCGTGGGTGTCTTGCCTCTCCTGCTTCCCTAGGTTCCGCTGGCGCTCCACCCAGGGCAATGGTCCTGCGCTTCGCTCCGGCCTGTCACGGCCAGGCTGCTCCTCCGTCGCATCCCGTCCGGGTCTTTTTTGCTGCTGTCCTACGGATTGTGCGTCCCCGCTCCACACCGTCAATCGCTGCGCGACGAGCGCCGGCCACAAACCTCTACGGCGCTCCTGCGTCGCTTATTTCCTTCGAGGTTTCCCACCACCTCCGCCCTTCGGGTTGACAGTGCTCCGTCGGGGACGAGCGAGCGAGCTCGCCAGCAGGCAAAAAACAACGGGGGAGAGAGGCCACTGCTGGTCACCAAGGCCTCCCGACCCCAGACACCTACACCCACAGGAGCACCACCACATGAACACTCAGCAGGCCACCAGCCCCACGCTGGAAATGCTCGACCCCCGCACGCTTACCGTGGACGTGAACGTGCGCAAGGACGCCGCCCTGACGCCCGAGTTCATCGCGAGCATCAAGGAGCACGGCGTGATCGAACCCGTGATCGCACACCCCCGCAACAACGGCGACGGCACCACCACGATCCACGTCCTCATGGGACAGCGCCGCACCCTCGGCGCGGTCGAAGCCAAGACGGCCCTGATCCCGGTCATGGTCGTCGGCAGCCCCGAGGAGGCCGAGCGGATCACCACGCAGGTCGTGGAGAACGTGCAGCGTTCCGCGCTCACCGACGCCGACGAGGCCGACGCCTTCCACCAGCTGTCCCTGCTCGGAGTGAGCGCGGCACAGATCGCGAAGAAGACCGGACGCGCCAAAACGACCGTCGAGGGCGCGTTGAAGGCCAAGAAGAGCGCAGCGGGGGAGGCTGCACTGACGAGGGGCCGGACCATCGAGGAAGCTCTCGTACTGGCCGAGTTCGAGGGCGACGAAAACGCCACCGAGGAGCTCGAATCGGTGATCGAGGGTGATCCTGAGATGCTCGCCCACGCCGCCCAGCAGTTGCGGGACAGGCGCACCCGTGAGCAGGCCCGCATCGAGCTCCTCGCAGAGCTGGCAGCGGCAGGGACCACCGTCGTGGACCACGCGAGTTACGGCTACTACCCGACGGATGAGAACGTGCGCCCCAGTGGGTTGCTCCGCTCGGACGGCGAACGAGCGACCGACGACGACGCGAACGCCGTGTTCGTGGAAAGCAACTACTACGGAGAGGTCTTCACCGTTCCCGTGGTCACCGGGTGGAAGGACCTTGGCTTCACCCTCCGGCACGCAGCGACTTCATCGGCGCCGTCCGGCCCGATGACCGATGAGCAGAAGGCCGACCGCCGGACCCTGATCGCGAACAACAAGGCCATGGTGTCCGCGACGACCGTCCGCCGCGACTTCGTCCAGTCGTTGCTGGCGAAGAAGCAGGCACCGAAGGGGTGGCAGCACTTCACCGCCTACGCGCTCACCCACCACCCCGTGGTCGCCAGCGGCTACAAGGGCGACGTGGCCGCGACCATGGCCGGGGCGAAGATCGAGGGCAAGGAGACATGGGGGTGGAACCCGCTACGCGATCACGTCGCGAAGACCACCACCCGGCCCGAGGTGTCCCTGATCGCGCTGATCTGTGCAGGGTTCGAGGAGACCATCGCGAAGGACTCATGGCGCTCACCCTCCGCAGGTCACGTCGCGTACCTGACGCAGTTGGTTACGTGGGGGTACAAGACCAGCGAAGTCGAGCAGATCATCCTCGACAGCACCAAGCCCACCGAGGAGCTGGACGAGGAGCCCGAGGATCGTGAAGAGGGCGACGAGCTGGACGGCGGTGAGGACGGCGAAACGTTCGCAGAGATCCACGCCGAGGAAGAAAACCTCATCGCTGAAGAGGTAGCCGAGGAGCTGACGCCCTTCTAATAGCACGGAGGGGCACTGAGGGGCACTGAGGGGCACTGTGCAGGGCGGGACACCACCCGCCCTGCACAGCACAGCCCAGCCGCTCACGTGCCACTCATGTGTTGAGGGTGCCGGCTCCCAGGTGCCGGGGCGGTTCGCCGCCGCTGGTGGAACCTCGAGCGGTGGTCGCCGGCGGCGAACCGCCATCCACGCCACACCCAGCACCATGACCCGGAATCCGCGCTGCACGGTGACAGCCGATAGGCCGTTTCGGTCACGACATTCCCAGCAACGAGCACAAGGGCTTCCCTGGTTTCCGCTGGCGCTCCACCCAGGGCGATGGTCCTGCGCTTCGCTTCGGCCTGTCACGGCCAGGCTGCTCCTCCGTCGCATCCCGTCCGGGTCTTTTTTGCTGCTGTCCTACGGATTGTGCGTCCCCGCTCCACACCGTCAATCGCTGCGCGACGAGCGCCGGCCACAAACCTCTACGGCGCTCCTGCGTCGCTTATTTCCTTCGAGGTTTCCCACCACCTCCGCCCTTCGGGTTGACAGTGCTCCGTCGGGGACGAGCGAGCGAGCTCGCCAGCAGGCAAAAAACAACGGGGGAGAGAGGCCACTGCTGGTCACAAAGGCCTCCCGACCCCAGACACCTACACCCACAGGAGCACCACCACATGAACACCCAAAGCACCGAGAGCACCGTGAGCACTGTGAACGCAGACACTGCGGTTTTGGTCAGCACCACCACGAAGGACACCGAGGAAACCGTCAGCGCCCCGCTCCTGCCGGTGCGCGATCGCACAGGCGACGGGTACGACTGGCTCGACACCCTCACCGGCAGCCCGTGGAAGGTCATGGGCGCGTGGGGCACCGACGGATGGGACGCCGGGTCCTGGCCCTACATCTTCTTCGCCACCGCCACCCACCATGACGAGACCGGCACCCTATACGGGTACGGGACCTACATCGAGGGCGACACCTACACCCACTGGTACCGCGCCGAGGACGCATGCCACAAGGCGATCACCCGCGAAGTCTTCTGGTACTGGAAGCACGGACAAGCCGACGGCCCAGCCCACCTGCCAGCCACGGCCGAGGAGCTGGGCGACGAGTTCACCAAGCTCTACGGATGCATCCACCGCTGCTAGAACCCGCTGACAGGACACTGACGGAGACGCCGCACCCTTCCCCTCGCCCACGGGAGAAGGCGCCTCAAATCGAGGGAAAGTAGGCCTGAATTCCCAGACCAAAACCCTCGTTTTTCAGATGAATAAACGGTAGACTTGGTACCAGCAGCAAAGCAGTTGACTCTCATTAAAACCCACACGTAACCAAGGACTGAGCGCCATGACCATCACCGTCTACGAGAAACCCACCGGGTGCTTCGGGTGCAAGAAGACGAAGGAACTGTTCGATGCCGCCGGCGTCCAGTTCCTCACCGTGGACATCACCACCAACGACCAGGCTCTGGCCTACATCACCGAGGAGCTCGGCTACAGCCAGGCCCCCGTCGTCGTGTACGAGAAGGACGGCAGCGAAGATCACTGGTCCGGCCTGAACCCCACCAAGATCAGTCAGGTCATCGCCCTCGACGCAACCACCGTGACCACCTCCATCAGCACGGAAGGGGAGTGAGCACCATGGCCGCACCCACACCCACGCCCGTTCCCACAACTTTGAGGAAGCGCATCGACGGGTTCGTCGTTCTGGTCTGGCTCATCGGTATCGCCGGCGCCGGCCTCCTCACGGTGGCCGCAGTCCTGGCCATCGCCCGGGGAACTCTCCTCGCCGGGCCCGACGCCCTGTTCTACGCCGCCCAGGGCGCCCTCCTCCTCGGAGGCGCACTGAAAATCTGGCGCGGCTGACCACCAGCCGCCCTGCTTCTACTTACTTACTCATCGCACTCATTTACTCATCAACGACAACACCAGCACCCCACACGAAAGGCAGTTGAGCATCATGGCCGGAGAAACCGTCATCACCGTCATCGGGAACCTCACCTCGGATCCCGAGCTCCGTTTCACCCCTAGTGGGGCGGCGGTCGCGAACTTCACCATCGCGTCCACCCCGCGCACGTTCGACCGGCAGTCCAATGACTGGAAGGACGGCGAAACCCTGTTCCTGCGCTGCAACGTCTGGCGCGAGTCGGCCGAGAACGTCGCCGAGACCCTGACCAAGGGAACCCGCGTCATCGCCCAGGGCCGGTTGAAGTCCCGCAGCTACGACACCAAGGAAGGCGAGAAGCGCACCGTGATGGAGCTCGAGGTCGATGAGGTCGGGCCGAGCCTGCGGTACGCCTCGGCGAAAGTCACCCGTGCTCAGCGCAGCGGATCCGGCAACAACGGCGCCGGTGGAGGCAACGCTCAGGGCGGGGGAGGGTTCCAGGGAGGTGCGCAGCCGGGCAACCAGGGCCAGCGGGTTCAGCAGCAGCCCGCGGATGACCCGTGGGGAGCCCCCGCAGCAGCAGGTGCCGGCGGTACCGGTGGTGCCGGTGGGTGGGGCAACGGCCCTGACAGCGAACCGCCGTTCTGATCAACACGTAGGGTGGCCGGCAACCGTCGGCCACCTCCTGATCATCGACCCTCACTCACCAGCAGACCTGCACCCACGAAGACCGCCTCTGGAAGGATCACACCATGACCGAAGACTTTGACGAGTTCAGACTGGCGGAAGACGAGCCACCGACCCCCGTGATCGTGTCGTCGGCTAACGCGATCTACGAGGAGCTGCGCATGATCTGCCACCACAGCTTGCCCGGACATTCCATCCCGGCCCCGGTCGCCTACAAGGTGCTGGGGAGCCTCAAGGGTGTCGAGTGGCTGCTCTCGCAGGCCCTCGGCCAGCTCGCCGCTGGCCTCGGGAAGTCCCTGGACACCCACGACGTCTACGAGTGGCAGGGCCGTGACCCGGTGCAGTCAGTCGCCACAGCAACCGATCACCTGACCTCCGCGGCCGCTCTCGCCAGACAACTCGGTGATAATCTCGCGCAGGCACAGAACGCCATCGCAGGCCAGGGCTACCGGGACTGAGGCATCGTGAGCGACAGAACGATCCTTGACGAGCGGCCGCAGCCGTTGCGGTTCCTGACCCTGCAGCAGGCGGGCGAGGAGCTGAACGTGCAACGCACAACGGTGATGGGGCTCATCAAGACCGGTGAGCTACCGGCCATTCAGGTCGGTGGCCGTGGGCAGTGGCGCATCGAACGGACCAAGCTCGAGGAGTACATCGCCACCGCCTACGACCGAGCCCGGGCAGAGCTAGCTCGAGGGGAACAGGTTGAGGGACAGATCAGGGAAGAGGCTGGGGGAGGGGATCCAGAGTGAGCAAGAACAAGCCTGCGTCGTTCACCCCGTACTTCAGCCAGACCGACGCGGACCAGGTCCGCGCAGCGTTCCTCGCCGCAGGCAATGCCGAGGGGTACCGGTCTGTGACAGACTTGATCGAAGCAGCTGTGATGCGTGAGGTGAAGCGCCTGCAACGCAAGCACAACCAGGGCAGGAAGTGGGAACCGGTCGCACCGGGAGCCCTCCGCCCAGGCCGACGGACTCTCACCGAAGAGAAGAACCGGGCCCACTAGATTTCCTCGGTGTAGGGGAAAGCAAGAAAGCAGTACGGAGACGGAAGCTGGTGGTGCAGCTTCCGTCTCCTTCTTTTTGCCCCAAGGCCTCCACGCTGCAGTCGGCAACCATCCAAGCGAGCCGTCACGGGAACGTCGGCGGTTTTTGACGGGTAGTACGTCATCAGAATGTCGTCAGGTCTTCGTCAGGGTTCGGTGGGGTCGGCTGGCACTGGTGTAACGGCGCTGAGCCACACCCAGCCTTCCCGGTGGATCTTGATCATCGGTTCGAGGAACCGGATCTTGATCGCGGTCCGGGTATAGGCGGTGGCATGGGCCTGGACTCGTATTGCCTTCGAGGGGTAGCGAATCCAGGCGTACACCCGCCGCGGCTCGGCAAAGTCGATCGGCGCGCAGTTCTCGACGTCGAGCTCGGCCGCGGTGAGCATGATCAGCTCCTCGCGCATGACGAACTCCTCGATCCGGTCGTCCATCAGCCTGGCGTAGTGCTTGCCGTACCTTTTCGAGCCCATGAGCCGGCCACGTCCCGCCTACCGCCGCTCTAGAGCCCGTCGACGCCGGCCACGCGACGCAGCCGCCAGTCCTCCCACCGGGGATCGGCGCTCATGTCGAGCTCGAGCACCGGAGACGCCGGCCCGGTCTGCACCTGGAATCGCCAGAACCTCGTCGTCAGGACTCGCCCCTGATCGCGCTGGCCATTGGGAGGGGTGGTGGCTGGTTCCCACCAGCTGCTCGAGCTGGACCACGAGACCGGTTCGCCGATGACCTGCCACAGGCTGCCCCGCCACCGCAGCGCCAACGGCAACCCCGAGGGCAGGAACCGGACGTCCGCGACCTCATCGAGCACATGCCAGGCCGGCACACCGGGCCCTTGCGCGCCAATGCGGGCCGTCTCGGTGTGTGGTCTGTCGACTGGTTGCGTTGTCATCGTCCGTACCGTCCTCATCCTCTGCCGTCCCTCGTGCAGGCTTAAAAATAGAACACAGGTTCGATTATTTGGGAAGCTGGCTGCAACTTGGTGCGGCGGAGGAGCGATGCTTTGTTGCTACGAAGGCCCGCAGTGGCAGGTGGCGATGCCTGTCCTGGTGGCGAGGTCAGCCAGAACTAGGATGAAGCGTATGGCGACATACGATCGCGTGCTGACAGTATCTGCTGTGCAACGCGCAATGACCGATCTGCGTCGCGCGCGGATCCACTCCTTCTTCCTTGCGTATCTCGTTCTCCGGCGGCACGCGATCGAATCAGGAAGCCCGACAGGACTAGCTCCCCACTGGCAGCAGGAACTAGCCCCTTTCATCCGAGTAGAGGGTGCGCCGCGCAATAAGCCCTATTACCGACCCCTATCTCACCAGCAGGTCAGAGATACCAATTCCTACTGGCTGAACAGGAACCTCGCCGGCTCCTTCGCGCCGAGCTCCCTCCGAGGATCCATCGCAGACCTCGCAACAGACGGCCGAGGCCACTATGAACTTGATGACAACCACGAGCAGCAAGCCCTCGATGCACTGCTCCACGGGGAGCGGGTCAACGCCGCGTCGTTAGCCGCGTTCCTACTACGTGACTTCGGCTTCGATCTTCTTCTCTCAGATGTCGAGGACGCGCTGGTCATCGCCTTCCGCAGCGTGTTTCGATTCGACTTCGACGACGTAGGGCAGAAGGCCTTCGATCAGCTGTTTTTACCTGAAGAAGCTCCCCTGATAGAGCTGTTCGAGCCACTTGAGCCGCCACGCACGGAAGAGGGCGAAGGCATTGTCGCCTTCGGGGTGAACGCCGATCCCATGCCCGTCGAGACTTCTCGAAATCCAGTTCGTTCACTGTCCGTCACCGATTTAGGAATCGGCTATCAGCAGGGCCCCGTGACGTCGCACGCATCGAACAGTCCGGCAGCCGAACAACTGCCCGAGTCTCATCCCATGGTCACCTTGGTGCGCCGGCTCCTGGAGACCAGTGGAGGCGTGATCTTCACCGGGCCTCCTGGTACGGGAAAGTCCTATGCGGCCGCTCTCGTGGCTGAGAGCCTCGCAGCGGGGAAGCCGGAACGCATCCGCTACGTCCAGTTTCATGCCTCATACCAATACGAGGACTTCATCGAGGGATTCCGGCCGCAGGAGTCCGGTCAAGGCTTTGTCCTTCGCCCGGGACATCTCATAGAGATGAGCAGGCGCGCTCGAGCGAGTCCCGAGCACACTTTCGTTCTCGTCGTAGATGAACTGAGCCGCGCCGATGTGGGGCGAGTCTTCGGAGAAGCGCTGACTTACGTCGAGAAGAGCAAGCGGGACGTCTCGTTCACTCTCTCATCCGGGAGAGAGGCCTCCATTCCCAAAAATCTCGTACTGCTGTGCACGATGAACCCGATGGACAAGGGAGTGGATGAGGTTGACGCAGCGTTCGAGCGTCGCTTCGCCAAGATTGTCATGCAGCCTGATCCGGGTGCCCTAGCTGCAATGCTCGATGACAACGGTCTTCCCGAGAATCTTCGCAATCGCGTCGTCGCGTGGTTCCGCGATGTGAACAAGAGAGCTACCGATACGCCGATGGCGGCCCTCGGTCAGGCCTACTTCGCGCAGACTACAAACGTCAGCGATCTTCAGGACCTCTGGAATCATCAGCTGCAGTTCCATGTTGCTCGAGCGTTCCGCCACGACAGCGAGTCGCGTCAGAGTGTCGAACAGGGATGGCGTGCTGCCGTCGATCGTGAAGAGGAATCGGCCGAGCAGCAGACACCCTCGGGCGTTCCTGGCGAAGAAACTTCGTAGTGTGAATGTCGCCTGACGAACAGGTCGAGGGAGCGGACTCTTTCGCGGTCCTGAAGCTGCGTGAGTTCGAGTCCAGAACCGTGCCAGCGGGGTTGATCCTCAATGACGACAAGTCATTGAACGTGTATGAGGATGTGCTGCGTCGGGCCCTGGTCACCGTCACGATCAAGGCGGGTTCCTTCCGGTTGCAGGCTGGCCAGTACGTAGGAGTCGTGCCGATCAACAACCGATGTGTGGTTCACATTGAGCCTCGGACTCCGTTGACGAACCTCACCGCAATGGTCAG
This sequence comes from Arthrobacter sp. TJ-236, assembly GCF_058269235.1. Taxonomy (NCBI): domain Bacteria; kingdom Bacillati; phylum Actinomycetota; class Actinomycetes; order Micrococcales; family Micrococcaceae; genus Arthrobacter; species Arthrobacter sp. TJ-236. The sequence continues at coordinate 35,973 of NZ_JBZCNI010000007.1, read as the reverse complement.
GGCCGCTGGCTATGACCCGGAACCTCTGGTCGCTATGCGCACGTATGGGGTGTCTGCAGAATCCCATCGTTGGATGAGGGATCTGCTGTCAGATGCACTCGTCGAGGCGGTCTTCGCAATCCGCGAGAACGGGATGCTACGAGCCTATGAGCGCAGGACCGATGAATCGTCCATGCCCCGCGGCCGCATCAATATTGGTGAGACGATCACAGCCCTGGCCGTCCGAGGGATCAACCACCGCGCCCGGTTCTCATGGTTCGAGCGGACCGTCGACACTCCGGAGAACCGGTGTCTCAAATCGGCGCTCCTCGAGCTCGCACGCGAGTACTCGAGCCCAATGCTTCGAGGAAAACCCGGATACCGGGAGCGAGTCCGCCGAATTAACACCGCTCTTCACATGTTCACTGAAGTCACCGACGATCGCGGACGCGACTACCTGCACAATGACGTCATGCAGGGTTTTACTCCGCTGCCGGGGCCCCGTGCCTACTACGCACCTGCGCTCAGTATCGCCCTAAGAATTCTCCGGAAAGAGGGCCTGTTGCTCGAGGAGCCAGGGGCAACAGTGCTGCAGACTTCCTTGCTCGTCAACATGGGCGACGTCTTCGAACGATACGTCCGCGTCCGATTGCAGCGTCACGCCGAGGAGCGCGGATGGGAAGCAGAAGTACTCGACGGCAACCTTAAGGACGGAAGCGTCGCGCTCTACAGCGAGACAACGGCTGAGGAAAGAGCCCTGGCGCCGGACCACCAACCGCCCAGAGGAGTCACTGCCACCACATCGAAAATGACGCCCGACATTGTGCTGCGAACAAAGGGAACCGCTCCTATCGTCGCGGATGTGAAGAACAAGGTCCCCAGTGGCGACATGCCATCACGAGCCGATGTTGAGCAAGTCGCAACCTACGGGCTCAGGTACGGAGCGAGATACGTCATCCTGGTCTACCCGGTGAGTGGAGCCCGGCTGTCAGGTATGCAACCGGTCGGTAACCTCGGGCCCATCACTGTCTTCCAGTACCACTACGACCTCGCAGCGACAGATATGGACCGCGAAGCGCAAGCCTTCGGCTCAGCGGTGCAACGCCTCCTAGGAAGGTCGCAGTAGTTACTTAGCAGAGGTGATGTCAGGCGCATCGAGCATCGGTATGAGATCCACCCCGACAGCATCCAGGCCGAACTCGTTCGCGATTCGAAGAGTCGTGCCAGTGCCCACGAAAGGATCCAGCACCACGCCACGGCTCGGCGTCCTGTGACCGCAGTCAGTCCACCCTGTCGTGACCTTCTTCGCGAAGGTGAACTCCCTGAAATACCCCCCGAGGACATTCTTCGCTTCGGCCGCCAGCTTCTGCACCGCGACGGCATTGCGTCCCGTGCCCGTCTGCACACTCAGAGCCTTACCCGCGTCCGAAACACCTGTCGCCTGGATCGCGGCGATGTGGGCAGGCGTCAACTTGTGCTGCTTCGCCAGTTCCATCGCTCGCGCTGCCTGAGGCCGTGACGGGTCGAGCTGGTCAGTGCGCTCCACCACCCGCCGGCGCGGTGTGCCGCAGGTCGCACACACCTGAGGCGGGCACCCGAGAAGCAGTGAGCGACGCACCAGCTCCCGAGGGAACGGCGCCAAGTGCTTGCCCATATTCCGCTCCGGGTTGATGTTCCAGACATCTCCCGGGTTGGCTCCGTTACCCATCGCTTCGGAGTAACCGACGAGGTCGTAGTAGTAGGACTGTTTCGGTGCCAGGTGAAGGATGTACTCGTGTCTGTTGGCGAGTCGGTTCTTCACAGGGTCCGGCATCCCAGATTCCTTGGCCCAGATGATGCGGTTACGTACGAGCCACCCGGCGTCGACGGCCGCTGCTTCAATCCGACCAGGGATGCCCACCAAGGAGCGTTTGTTGTACGTATCCCCGACATTCAGGAAGACCGAACCGGTCGGCCGCAGCACCCGCTTCCACTCCGTCAAACAATCCATGATCGAAGAGACGTAAGCCTGCGGGGTGCTCTCGAGCCCAATCTGATCCACATGCCCGTAGTCTCGCTTCTGCCAGTACGGGGGAGAGGTCACAACGACGTCCCCAGAATCATGCTCAAGACCGGTCTCGCGAGCGTCACCTGTGACAACCGAGCTGGTCGCGGGCGCTAGCTCCGCCTCCCAAGACTTAAGACTGGAGATGGATACCGAACCCAGATGAGGCGCGTTGGCGACTTCACGATTGAGTGCAGATGGATCTGGAATCGATGTCATGCGGAAAGTGAGCTCCCAGTAGCAGTAGCGAAGGCCCCCGAGTAGGGAGGTTAGACCACGCCTCCCACGTTACGCGTCAAGCGCCCGGTCGTCGAGTCCGGCCTACCCGGGCTATCTCGCCTGCTGCTTCTGAGCTTCGTCGTGCGCGTCGACGCTACTAGCTGGCTGCCGTGTCGTAGAGGGCTCTAAAGGGCGCGGTGTCGAAGCGAGAACCGCAGTAATCCTTGAGGACAGAGCAAGACGGAAAGACCTGAGGAGGTATTTAGCCCACCCGAACCGTGCCCTGTGCGGCGGTAGGCTGATGGGCATGTCGATTCCGGAGGGAGAACCGCGCGTTACCCTCGCTCAGCTTGCGGCGGCGGCAGGCGTTTCGCTCCCGGTGACATCCAAGGTGCTCAACGGTCGCGGCGGTGTTTCACCAAAAACGCGGGCAAAAGTTAATGCCCTTTTGGAAGAACATGGCTACCGTCCCCGTCAAAAGTCAGCCGAGCAAGCAGTTCTTATCGAGCTGGTTTTCCAAGAACTAGAAAGCGCGTGGGCGCTTGAGCTCATCCGTGGTGTGGAACATGTTGCGCGGGAGCACGGTATGAGTGTCGTTCTCACGGAAACTGGTACGGGCCACGCTCCAGGACCTGAATGGATCGAAGGAGTGCTGTCGAGGCGACCAGCAGGCGTGGTACTTGTCTTCTCAGACTTACCTTTGAGCTTCCGTAGGAAGCTCGACGTACGAGACATCCCGTTCGTCATCATCAATCCTGCGGGTGATCCGGCACCCGACGTCCCCTCCGTTGGCTCCGCTAACTGGGCCGGTGGCATGATGGCAACCCGGCATCTGATCGACCTCGGGCACAAGCGAATCGCAGCGATTAGTGGCCCCAAGAACATGATGTGTTCCCTCGCGCGTATTGATGGATACCGCTCCGCAATGAACATGGCAGCTCTCCCCATCGACACAGAATTCATCCGGTACGGTGATTTTCACGTTGAGGGAGGACGCGTTCACGCCTCCGCATTGCTGCGCAGCCCTCACCCACCGACTGCTATCTTTGCGGGCGGCGACCTTCAGGCGCTGGGTGTTCTCGACGCGGCCCGACAGATCGGGCTTCGGGTCCCCGAAGATCTTTCGATTGTTGGCTACGACGACTTACAACTTGCTCAGTGGACAAGTCCAGCTTTGACTACCGTTCATCAACCGCTTATGCAGATGGCAGAAGAAGCGGCAAGGATGGTGCTGCGATTACGCAGCGGTGAACGGTCAAATGATCGTCGCATTGAATTAGCAACTAGTCTCGTGGTGCGGCAGAGTACTGCGGTACCGTCTGAAAATAGAAAATCGCGCCCCGCGGATTCCAAGTGATGCCGCCTCTAAACCCTATACCTACAAGCACCATCGAAGAGCTTCAGCGTAGGGCGTTGAGGGTGCGGGTGAGCTTGTCGGGGTTTGGTACGTCGAAGAATCCGATGCCCTGGTCCTGTCCGGCACCGAGGATTCCCATCCCGGTGTTCTGGTACATGGTGTAGCGGTTGCTGCCGAAGGTCACTGTGGCGTGGGTGTTGTTCCGCGCGTGTTTAGTGCTGACGGATACGCCCTGGATGGGGGCGTCTTGGTAGGAGCGGTCGCCGGTGGACACGATGGCCCGGCTCTCGGTGAGCCCGTACACGGTGGAGCGTTTGCGCCGGCTCTTGAAGATGAAGCGGCCGATGATCATGTAGCCCGTGAGGATGAACGGGATCCCGAAGAGGATGAAGACGGGCTGGGCGCCTGACGTGATGACTTGGTATTCCCAGAACAATGCGAATCCACCCCAGAGCAGGCTGAATGGGATGAGGAAAAGGTCGGCGGGGGAGAAGAGGACCTTCGGGTCGGGCCAGCCCGTCCAGTGCAGGGTCTCATCGGGGCGCAGGAGTGGTTCCAGTCGTTTCCGCTCCTCCATGGAAGGGTTCCGCTGTTCCTTACTTCTGGGCTTCGTTGTATGCGTCGATGATGGTTTGGTTGATCCGGCCCCTTGAGCTGGGGTTGTAGCCGTTCTCCTGCGCCCAGGCGCGGATTTGCTGGGTGTCTTCGCGCTTTGAACGGCTTGCAGTGCCGCCAGCTTTCGAGGTGCCCTGGCTGCGTCGTCCGGTGCTGGCCTTCCGGCCCTTCTCCACGTACTCGGAGATGGCGGAGCGCAGCTTCGAGGCGTTCTCGGTGGTGAGGTCGATTTCGTATTCGGTACCGTCGAGTCCGAAACGAACTGTTTCGTCTGCTGTCTCGCCGTTGAGATCGTCCACCAATTCAACTTGCACACGCTGCGCCATTGTTCACTCCTACTGTCGGTTGTCTATCCCCATGTGACCACCATATCGGGAATTACGTGACCGAATCGAATCGCGCCCTGTTCAGGAACAGCTAGTTCAATCGCGCTCGGAGCGTTCCGCAGAAGGATCATCTAGTGCATGAGGTGAAGTAATCTCGTCGAGCCTATTGTTCGGTAGGAAGCGCACCGGCCAGAACAGCCGCAACCTCCCGGAAGGCTTCGACCCGACGATTCTCGCGCACGTGCCGCACTGCCGGATCCGGATGTCGAAGGGCGCTCCGCCCTGGGTGGTACGACTCAACCGCTGCTAAGCGGCCTGCGGTGTCAGGGTACTTCCTACTGAACCGTTTCCAGAGCAGCTGAGCCTCGGCTCCCTGGAGCAGCACGACTTTCAGGTCCGGCATGAGAGCGATCAACCGCCGGAGTGGATCGACGCCCTCGGTGACCTGGCGACTAGTGAGGCCCGAGCTCTGGTCATGGCGGTACCAGGGGTAGGCGTTCCAGAGCGTAATGTCCTTCGGAGTTAAGCCCGCGTTCTCGAGCAGCTCGCATAGAAGCGCAGCCGTGTCGTCGTCGTTCTCGACGCTCAGCATTCCCGAGCCCCTGACCTCACTCGTCATCGGACCGGGGTCGCGGAGCACACTCAGCACGGGAGCTTCGCTGCCACCGTGCAGAGGAGCGACGTAAGGCACCCAACCGCGGCCGACAGGCGGCTCATCCTCGCGGAGGTCCTCGACAAGCGTGTTGATGGCGGTGATGAAGGGCAAGTGGACACCCAGCGCCATCGATCTGCGAAATGCGGGGTCCTTCATCCTTCTGGTCACGCTTGCGACTCTATCCGGCGGCACCTCGATCGGCTTTGCGTGCAGCACCACCTCGCCGTCTAAGCGTTGAATGGCTAACTAGCTTTCTGTGCTGTCCTTAGACGGTTTGGTCAGCACTGAGCCCGTCGATAAGCGTGTCGCTCAGGCGAGATCACGTGGTGGATCATTTTGCAGGGCCCTGTTGCGCGTCCAAACGGTTCGTACTCGTAGCTAAACCGAGAAGAACACCCCTTACGGCAATGATGTAGTTGTCGGTCACCTACCGTATGTACGGTGATGGAACCAGCACACTACCGACGGAGAGCCCCAATGCGGGAGAGCCAATGACTGACTTCAGTGCCGAAGCCATGGGTATGGTGATTCGCAAGCATCGGCAGGCCCAATCGCCTGTAATAACCCAGGACGAGCTTGCCGCGCGGGCCGGATACGCCAAGGGTGGCGCTGTCTCAATCTCAAGAATTGAACGTGGGCTGGTCCGTCCCAGTAGCCAACGTCTGGTCGCCATAGCTCTCGTCCTTCACCTAACGCCTCAGCAGCTCAAGCAGGAAGCTGCTGACCTGACCGTCGCCTTGCCGGCGAACAGGGACAGCGCCCCGTGAAGCTACGCACTAGGTTTGGCTTGAGAGCGTGACACGTACGCCGGCGCCCACCCACTTCGGGCAGACATTGCGGAAGTCAAAGTTCGGCCACCGCATGACCCGCGAGCTTTACGCGTACCCCAACCGATCGCCGCACCAGAAGCTGTACCGCGAGGATATGCCTGAAGACCTGTGGCTGGGGACTGCATGGGCCTACCGCGACGAGGACCACACAGAACACTCGGACGTGTACCTGCTAGTACAGCGCGACCGAGCCCTAGTGAACTTTGATCTGTCGATGACTTACTTCACCTCACTCGATCCAATTGAGTTCGAGCAGGCGTTGCAGCACGCCCTAGTCAAAGGCCGAACCTTCAAACCCATCGAGTCTCTGCAGGAGTGGGACGAAAAGGCAGGCGCCTACATCATGGTCTTTGACGACTACAAGCAGTTTTACATCGGCCAGTCAGAGAACATACGGAAACGCATCAGACAGCACTGGAGCGCGCGGAAAAGCTTCGACCGCCTCTTATGGGGAAGCCCCTACGAGTCCATCTTTCCCGTCGATGAGTTCCGGGCGCTTGATAACACCCGGATATTTGCAGCCCGCAGCCGCAGTCCCTATGCGGTGGAGGAACGAACCGAGCGGGCAGCCAATCAAAGGTTTTGCTTGAATCGTATCGGCGGCGGCGAAATGAGCCCTCTAAAGTACATGCTCACAGGTAGCAACCCTCGTGTCCGCGAACATGCCTCGCTCGCCGTCCCCATGTCATACGAGAATTGGGAGTCCGCCCGCAAAGAAATTGCCGATTTGGTGGCCCTGCCGGGGGCTACGTCGCGACTAGACCTCGTAGCTCACCTCGCAAGCATGGATATGACAATTTACTCGGTCTCGCACCCATCAGGTCGTGTGTTCTTATGGACGCGCCGAGATTACATTGGACGAACCGCTGTGGCAGGCAGCTTGAGCCCCGAGGAATACGCTGCGTTCCTCTCAGCGATCGGCGAACAAATCGTCTGGCCAGATGAGCAGTCTGCCTGATGATTGAGCTAAGGTGCGACGACACCACGTACTTCAATGGGCGCTGTCATAGGTGTTGGGTCGAGTGCCCTCGACAGGCAAGTGCGGCTTCCGGCGTTCATGGACTTAGATGATGACATGCGATTCTCCTTCGGTTCTCTAGCCCCGTACAAGCAGCCGCCTGACCTCTCATGGCTGATCGCTCTCGGTGAGTGGTTCGGAAGCATTCTGAGTTTCCGGTGGGTCCCAAAGGTCCTTGGCTCGCCGATGTGGGACGGCATCGCAGGTATAGCCGCACTCATCTCTCTAATCGCTATCGCCCTCGCGGTCTACGAGTTTTTGAAGGACAAGCGGCGAATTAAAGCAGTTTTATGGCAAGTCGAAGGGTGGGCCACAGGCACCTTAAATCCTGGCTCGATGCATTTAGAAGTACTGAAGATTGGGCAGACATCTGGTTCACCGTTACAGATTTTTGGCTGGAGCGTCGTAAAAGGATCACTACATCGAGACGAAATCTACGGTTACCCTTGGCAGATGCAAGCTGGGGAGACCGTGACTGTTGCCTTCAAAACCTCCGATCCGAAGCTTGCCTGGTTCCTCATCATGTGGGTCGAAGTAGACGATAATCGCTGGATGAATGCGGAGTGGTTTCCGGTAGCAGATAATCCGAAAGGTTCAAGGGTCGAGGGCAAGTATAACTCCCTGAGCAATAGTAAACGAAAGCCGTGGTGGAAGCCTGCAAAAAAGCACTGGGTGGCGGAACCAGTGGGGCCTGATGGGGCAGGGCGTAACCGCTTCCTAATAAACCAGAAAACTCTCAAAGAAGACATGCTGAAGGTCCTCAGTCTCGTCAGTGCATCCGAAGATGGGAATAATTATGCACCTACGCTTAGAAGCTTTTAGCGCTGATGATCTGGATAGCTAGGGGAACTTCATCCAAAATGGCTGTGGCCGATCGGTTCGGGGCTTCCCGCACTGACCTGAGGCTCTTGAATCGGCTCGAGCACGGGACAGTTCTGAACCAGTTTTTGATGTTCGACCAAACAACCAGTTCGTTCGTCGTCTAGACACCAGTCCCGACTCGAACGCCGGGCTTGGAGTAAGTTGCGGCCATCGCTTCGAACGTTGCGTTTGGGTACACCCCAGGCAACGTTCGTTGGGTTGCTTTAGGAAGAGCCCGTTCGACGCCTGTACTCGGCGTTGAGCCAGCGGTTACTTAGTGCGGGGAGGTGGCGGTAGCCGAGAGCGAGGGCTTGGGCTGGTGCAGGGAATGTGATGATCGGCCGGTTCCGTTGTACGCCGTGCAGGATAGTTCGCGCGGCCCGGTCTGCGCTGACCGCTTGCGCTGGCGCGACGGCGGCCGGGTTTTTCGCGCCCAGGATCGGTGTGCCCCAGATAGCGGTGGCAACTTGGCCGGGACATACGACACTGATGTGCACCCCGTGTGCTGCAGCTTCTGGTCGGAGAGTCGTGGACAGGCCGACGACCGCGAATTTGGTCGTGTTGTAGAGGGTCTGCAAGGGGACAGGTACGAGTCCGGAGATGGAGGCCGTGTTGACGATGTGTCCATGGCCTTGTTTTCGCATGATGCTGTAGGCGAGGTCGGTTCCGTCGATGACGCTGCGGAGGTTGAGGGACAGGATGCGGTCCCACTGCTGTGGCGTTGCTTCCTGGAAGGGGAGGGTTCCTCCGATGCCGGCGTTGTTGAAGACGAAGTCCAGTGCGTTGTTCGCCGTGGCTACCTGCTGCAGGAGGTCCTTGACGGCGTTGCGGTCTGTGACATCGAGGGCCGCTGCAGTGGCCTTCATCCCTTGGGTGCTGAGCGCCAAGGCGCGCGCTCCAGCGGTGTCGGCGTCGATATCGGCGAGGACGACATGTGCACCCTGTGCCGCCATCTGCTCGGCGAGAGCAAGACCGATACCGGAAGCGGCACCGGTTATGACGGCAGTGCGACCAACGAATGCTCCCTGACTGGTCGCCCCGCGAGAGCTCGTGACTTTCTTGCCGACGGCTGCAGCTGCAATGCTCACGGCGGAAAGAGCTGCATTCAGGTGCTTGGGCGACATGACTCTCATGCTAGCCACAGCACCCAACCTCTGACTGTTGCATTGGGGTACACCCAAACGCAACTGCGCAGAAGTACCTATTCTGCGTGGATCTAGGGTCCATTCCTGGCTTTTGCAACAGGATCATGCGAGGGTCTAGACATGACGCAACACAAGATTCAGCGGATCGGGTACGCGCGCGTCTCAACCCTGGATCAGAATCTTGCCCGGCAGCTCGCCATCATCGGCGCTGTCGATCGCATGTTCGAGGAAAAGCAATCAGGCGCGCGGCGCGTCGGCCGCGCTGAGCTGGCAGAGATGATCAAGTACGTCCGCAACGGTGACACCGTCGTGGTGTCTTCCATGGACAGGCTTGCCCGGTCGGTGATCGACCTCAATCAGATAGTGGGGGAGCTGACGGCCAAGGGCGTCTCTGTCGAGTTCGTCGCAGAGCGCGTGACCTTCACACCGGGGACCGCGGATCCGTTCGCGGAGTTCCAGCTGAACATCATGGCGTCCTTCGCGCAGCTCGAACGATTGATTATCCGGGAGCGTCAGGCTGACGGCATCGAGGCTGCTAAGGCCCGAGGCGTTTACAAGGGCCGGCCGCGCAAACTCACTGACGAGCTGCTGGCCGAGGCCAGGGCGCTCATCGACGCGAACATGAACAAGACCGAGGTCGCACAGCGACTCAACGTCGACCGGACCACGCTGTACCGGGCACTGCTCAAAGCACCACCGACTGAGCCGACACTATCCACGTCCTAGGCGCACAGCATGTTCATCTTCTTCTTCCTCGCAGCGTTCCTCGCCGTGTCACTGCTCGGGTGGATCATTCTCGCTCCGACCCACCCGCTGGTGGGGCGAGGGGTGTGCTTCTTCGCCTTCAACAAGCTCGAGCTCAGGTGGCGGAGCGCCTGGTGATTAGGGGTGAAGACGAGAGGTTCTGGTCCAAGGTCATCAAGGGACCCCGCGCGCATGGCCGCTGGCTTTAGACCGGGGCAGTATCCGGCGACGGCTACGGCCTCTTCTGGATCAAGACATCAACCGCCCGAGCTTTGTATCGACGTCGCGCATGGCCTTTGCTAGGTCGCCAGGGGTGACAGGATCTAGTTGCTTCGAACGCTGTGAGGACTACTTCCGACGCTTACGGAATCGGCGTTGATTCGCCGCCATCGTCCTCGACCTGACTTCACCGTGTCCTGTGCTCGCAATAGCCCGCAGGTTCTCGATGCCCAGTTGTCTCTCGGCAAGCTCTTTTTTGACGAACTCCATCTCGAAGTATCTAGATTCTGAGGATCCGGGCCCCAGTGTCCACGGAAGGACTGTTTCAAAGGGCTGCCATCTCAGGGACACCAGTTGGCCGTCGAGACCCTCAGCGGTGAGAGCAACGGACTCCACAACAGCAGTTCCCACTCGACCTCGGTTGGTTGCAGTCACCACGTAGTAGTAGCCCGGTGGCTCGGTTCCGATAACGGCTGCGTTGACTTTCAGCTCCACACGAGCGTTGTCAGTGTGTCGGAACCAAAAAGTCAGCCCGACACCAAGAAGGGAGATCACGATTGCGATGGCTGGAAGGACCAAGTCCCAGGGGCTGCCCCCGACGAGCTCGACACGTACGACGTGTGGCAATGTATTCGCTCAGCCTTCAGCGGTTGAAGATGCACTGGAGCTGTGAGGGCTCGATGAGCGCCGGGTGCGGCGCTTCGCTACTCCGCCGGATTCGAGTCCGAGCTTTTTCAGTTCGTCTTCACTCCAGCCGTCCTTGGTGGCGCGGACGTATGCCTTCTTGTCTTCACGTTCGGCCTCCGCGAGCTGCTCGCGAAGTTCTTCCACGCGCTGACGCGTAATGGTCAGATCCGCGACGGATTCAAGGCGTGAGTCGAGGAGCTTGCGTGCCTGGTTCCTGGTTGTTTCGAGGTCGAGTGTAGTCATGGCTTCACCTTAATCTGGGAGTCGGACGAAAGGAACGCGGGAACCCTGTTAGTAGCCGGCAGGGTAGTCATGAAGGTATGCGTTCGCAGGGTCGTTGAACCAGTCGGTGACGTCGTCGGAGTCGTATCTCACGGTGTTCCGTCCGAGCACGAAGTAGGGCGGACCGATGCCCTCCCGCCGCCACTCGGCCAGCTCTTGGGTTGTTACTCCGTACAACGCAGCCACGTCCCTCGCCGCCACTATCACTCCCACCTGGAGTCCCGCTTTCATCCTTGCCCCCGTTCCTTTCGGCAACGCCGTCAACACTTGGCCGCGAAGTGAATTGGCAAGGTGGAGAGGTCGGACCGTGGAATACCGGAGCGGAGCGAGGATATGCCGCGAAAGCCGTCCTCGGAGCCTTGCCAAGAGAAGGGCGGACAGTACATTCACAAGCCGAAACGGAACGGCGCAGCCGTGAGGATCAATCCAGACGCGAAGCGTCTTCCGAGAGCCTGAACAGCCCACCCGGCACACACCCCCGTGCGAGTACGTTCTCAACCACCTGCGAAGCAAGCTATATGTTTATGTGCCATAAACGCTTAGACCGCTGGCGCCTGCGGCTTGGCGGTGACACACTTGGGGTGTGGGGCCTCCGTTGGAGGGGCGCTGCGCTGGGCCTGAGGATCAAGGGCGGGGGAGCCGTGAGCGAAGGAGGCGAGCAGGAGCCCGCTGAGAGCTCTGCGTCGTCCCCAGGGGAGACGTCAGGTCGTGCCGCCAGGCGGCACGTGTGGTCTTCCCGGCGCAAGCGCATCGAAGGTAAGACCGTGTACGTGCGGGTCTCGATGTCGGAGATGGAGCGCGCGCAGCTGCTGCAGCTCGAGGCGCAGACAGGTTTGTCGCCGTCCGCGATCCTCGTCGACGCCGCTCTGGGTTCCGGTGACCCGGCCGTGCTGACGGTGCGGAAACAGGAGGTCGTCACGTTGTTGGCGATTCGCCGGCTCATCGGAACGGCAGCGAACAACGTGAACCAGTTGGCGCGTCACGCCAATGCCACCGGCGAAGTCAAGAACGAGGCGCTGGCTGCCGTGCAGGAAGCGCGTCAGCTGATGCGTCAGATCGAAGCGAAGATGTACGAGCTGAAGCCGTGATCCCGAACATCACGAAGGGATCCCGGACCGTCGGTCTGATGAAATACCTCGTCGGCCCCGGCAAGCGGAACGAGCACACCGACCCGCACCTGGTCGCAGGCAGCCCGGTCATCATGTCCTGGTTCGACGACGCCGAGCTCAACGACCAGTCCGCGGTGCGGGTCGCGAGCGAGATCGACTTGAACAAGCGGATCAACGACGTCGACATGGACCAGCACGTCTGGCATTGCTCCTTGTCGCTACGCGACGACGAGCGGCCGGTCAGTGACCGCGAATGGGCGGACATGGTCGAGACGTTCATGGACGACATGGGGTTCACCGACAGCAGCGGCAAAGCACCCTGCCAGTGGGTCGCGGTCCACCACGGAACGAGCGTTGCGGGAAACGATCACATTCACATCGTGGCCTCCCGCGTCCGTGAGGACGGCACGAAGTGGAGCGATTGGTCGGACTTCCCGAAGGCGCAGGCAGCGGCCCGGAACCTCGAGAAGCAGTTCGGGCTCATCGAGCTCGGCCAGCACTCCGAGAGGGGTCTGAAGCCGGCGGAGCAACTCGTCGATCGCGGAACCGGCAACACGCGGGAACCGGCTCGACACCGCCTGGAGCGTACGGTTCGCTCGAGCGCGATGGCCTCGACCACCGAGGGGGAGTTCGTGCGCCGGCTCCGTCGCCAGGAGCTTCTCGTGAACGCCCGTTTCGCTGACGGCGGCCGAGCCGTCGTCACCGGCTACTCCGTGGCAGAGCGACCGCCGGCGGGGATGGACCCGGTGTGGTTCGGCGGGGGGAAGCTCGCAAAGGACCTCACCCTGCCGGCGCTGCGCACAGCGTGGACGGACACCCCGGAAGCTTCCCAGGAAGCAGCCGAGGAATGGTGGGCAGCTAAGCGCCACCAGCGGATCGTGAACCGTGACGCCGCGGACATGACGCGGGGTCCGCGCGTGTCGATGATCGGCGGTCACGCCGTCGACGAGGTCGCCGCGCGGAAGCTCGCACTGGACATGGCCAACGCCCGCCGAATCATGTCGTCAGTGGCCCCCGGCGATCACCAGACGTGGGCTCACGTCGCCCGTGAAGTATCCGGTGTGTTCGGGGCCTGGTCGAAGGCCACGGAGTCCGAGCCGGGTCCTCTGGCGCACGCCTCACGCGTCCTGGCGAGGTCCGCGCACCGGTCGGGTGTCACGATCAGTGAGCCGGTGCGCACGCCGCTGCGGATGGCCGGCACGACAGCGTTCCTCCTCGCAGCCACGTCCGCGCCGTCGCCGGTCGCGCAGACGCTCATCATGCAGCAGATGCTGCGCACCATCCGCCTCCTGCACGACATGCAGGCGAGCAACAAGGAGCTCCGTGAAGCGCGGCTACTCAACGACACCGTGCGCCAGCACCTGAGCATCGTCGGAGCGCCATTGCCCGACGTCGCAGAGCCACGCCTGCCCGCGCTCGAGTATGCCGCCGGCACCCCGGCTGGAGCTGAGCGGAAGCCAGTGCCGAACCTCACCGAAGCCACACCACCGCAGCGAGTCCCGCAGCGCGTCGCGCGTGAGACAGCGGAGTACGAGACCGACCTGCACACACCGGATCAGGGGATAGGGAGATAGCAGATGAACCACGACACACCCGACGGGGCAGAGGGACTGTTCCGTCCGCAGCTGCAAGCAGCGATGGCCGTCGCCGGGCGGCTGGGTGAGGTCCTCGCCCGTCAGCGAGCCGAGCGCAATGAGGAGATGCTGCGCGCAGAAGAAGCCCAACGCAAGCAGCTGCAGGAGCGCTTCGAGGCCGAACGAGCCGTGATGCGCACGCAGCTCGGCGCCGTTCATCAGCCGCAATTCTGGGAGAGCGCGAAGCCCGAGGACATCGCCGCCCAGTACGGCCTGGCGCAGCAGTGGGAACCGTTCGACGACATGGCGCGGCTGTCCCGCGAACACATCCGCGACGAGATCCTCACGCGGTACGAAGTGACCCCGGAGGAATACCTCAAGGGTCAGACAGCCGAAGTGACCAGCGACGTCGAGCCGGAACTCGGAGCGGCAGCGACCAAGCGTGAGGCCGAGCGCGACCACGCGGCCGCGGAACTGGAGTCGGCCGCTGTTGTCACCGGCGACCTGCAGAACGACGTCGACACGCAGAACGCCGCCGTGAACGCCGAGGATCTCTGGGACTCAGGGGACCGCAGAGCGAGGCTCGCGGACTTCCTCATGGAGCGGGTCGGTACAACCGGCGTCGAACGCGAAGGAGTCGCCGCCGTCCTCGCAGCCGACGTCAGTAACGGGACTCAGCCCTCAGCGGCAGTGAAAGTGAAGCCGGGAAAGCGTGCAGGACGCCGACAGGAGTCGTCTGAACCAGCACTCACAAGGAACCAGGGCTTTGGTCGTACCGAAGGCGTGGAAAGGTGAGTGAGTTATGGTGAATAAGGGACTTGCTTATCTTGCCGGAATAGCGAGGATTCGCTAATGAAACTTTCGACACGCTTTCGCAAGCTTTTCCGGTCGTCTAGCGCGAGTTCGATATCTTTCGCACAAATCATTACCCTCGGTTTGGGTGTATCTATTCCACTCATCATCCACTCTTACGCTACCCCGACTCTGCAAGACCTCGCATGGGCAGATCGAGTAGTTCTGCCGTTCGAGCCAGCCGAGGTTCTTGGTGCTCTCGCAGCTATAACCACCGCGACGATTGCACTGCAGGTTATGGCGCAGACGGGCTATGCTAAACCGTCTGCATCGGCGGCGGAATGGAACCATCGTCAAAATCTCGCGATTCTATCGTTATTCGGTCCGGTTGTAAGTTGCACGTTGTTGGTACTGGTCGTCATAGAATCTCTCATTGATGGAAGCCTTTCACTTCCCTATATTTGTGTCGCACTCACGATAACTGCAGTGAACTGCTTTATTTCTGCGGATGCCACGGGCAGGATCTTGAGGATTGACCAAGATAATGTGGGAGTGAGGATGGAGATAGCTCGCCGTCGAATCAGTCACTATCGACGGCACCGATTGCCTCAAGTAGTACAGAGAAAAACGGGTGCGATCGTTGCCTTAATCGTCGTAAACTCGCTGCCCGTTACGCTGCTTTCGTTTCTAATCGGGGCGATCATCTCTTCGCAACTAGAATTGGAGTGGTACTGGCAGTGGGGAACACTTGTCTTTTTCCTGATTTTGATAGCTTCTCAGCAGGGTCTGTTTGTATACGTCGGTATAAGCTGGCACGGAATCGACAGAGTTGAAAAATATATGTCAGTTACTTTCTTGACGGTTTTTTACCTGATTGTCTCGATAATTGCCTACTTTGCGTCCCCTAAGAATTTCCTGTTTTTTGTGGGACTACTCATTCTACTTCCGTTGGGCATTTTTCTGTTCTGCATGCAAACTACTCACAATAGAACTCGATGGTTACTGCCCAAGTGGTTCCCTGGGGCCAGCGTGCGTATACCTGCTGCGGCGAATGTGCGCGGCAGGCTTGTGAAGTCGGAAGAGGAACTTCGCAGATTGAAGGAACCGATTATTCCGAAACGTGGTGGGAATAAGCTAGTGAGACGTGTCGTGTCTGCACTCAAACTGGCTCGCCACTTATCATTTTGAGCCAGATTTGATGGCTAACATAATCGACTAGCAAGAGGAGAAAGTGGTGTCCGAAGAGGTAACGACGGACGGAATATCCTACCCTGCAGATGGGGCCATACGCCTGAAACGAGAAGATCGCCGCATGGGTTTATGTCGGTCGGTATGCAGAGAACGTATCAATCTGGGTAGGGCCGCTCGTAGCGCTGGCCGCATCATGTTCGCTCGGGTCTTGCCGAAACCGCAGTGCAACCTGAACATCGGATTTGCTATGTCTCCCGTTGCCGAAAGCGCGATGTCACGTCCTTACGCATCAGATCAATTACTTCAGCGAGAGCAGCGTCGCTCTTCTGTCGACTAAATCTCACTCCAAGAGGAACGTTTTTCCCGTTCCGTATCGGTTTCATTTTCCATGCCTCGGTCATCGCGGGGCCTGCCTCGCTACGTGCAGCTTCCACGAATTTATCGTAGGTTCGAGCGATGGGTGCGGGCGCGTGGATCTTAAGCTGCGCTCGATAGTAAGCGATCCGTGACTGGATACCACTGATGTGAGTAGTTAGTTGCTGTTGGGTTTCTGCGGAACCCTGCCGTCGTCGAATTAGAAAGGGGGCCTCGAGATAATCCTCAACAGCGCGGATGGACTCACTGTAAATCCCCACACGCTTGTCTCGCCGGACCGCTCGTTGTTGTAGAAAATAGCCAATAACAACTACTAGGGCGCCGACGAGTGCAGCAAGTATCGTCGCGAAACCGTCTCCTTCAATCCAGGATGAAGCGGATTCTACGGGAATCGGAGGAGCTACCATCTATTGGCTCACTTCTGGATCGTTGGCTTCGTCTCGAGGTCCGTGCTTCTCCTCAGGTCCTATCCATTCACCTGTGTGGCGATACCACTCCTCCTTTATAAGGTGGACGCCGATTCTTACGGTTAGTTCCGCAGCCCCATCAGCTGGCACCCAACGCATCTCCCTTCGATCGTCGGGGTGCCACATACAGAGGGAGCCGTCTTCATATCGGTGGGGGGAGTCTTCTGGCCCATTTACATGCACCCTTGGCGATGCTGGTGATCCTCGGGAGAACGAAACGGTCACAGAACGTTGAGGAAGGCCGGTTGGTTGGAGGTTGAAACTGACACTGAAGCCTCCTGGAGCGTTCTTGTCCTTCAGCAGGCATACGTCCTCCACCCCGCTCAGTTCCCGCATGAATTGAATGCGTGGAGCTGGTTTTGCGAACCAAGGAGGAGGGTTCCACCTCGACCTCATCGAGAGATGCTCCTCCCATATGATCGTGCGAGACTTGAGGCTGCTGTCGTCGCGGCCACCGGGATACCGATCCTAGAAGCTGCGACCGGCTTGGGGGAGCGCAGCGATGCCACCATCGCTCTCAGCTCGGACGTGGCAGATGCTTCCACGTACTTCCAGAACAGCAGGCTCATAGCGGCCTCAATGTCGTCCTGTTCTGAGCTGTCCAATGCATCGCGTAGATTCCTGGCCGCCTTACGTAGTCGCGCTGCCATGGTCGTCGAATCGATCAGGAGGCGGAGATCGTCCGAGACGCCAGCGGGGTCAGGGGTTGGTTGCTTGGCCTCGAGGCGATCAGCGGCTCCTTCGAACACTGCCAACAAACCGTTAGCTATGCCAGCCCCAGGAGTGACGAACTCGTAGCACCAGACCGATATCTCGAATGATGATGCTCCTGGGTTGGCATACTGCTTGTTCCAGGCTTTTGCGAGCCGCATAATTCTCCGCCTGGTGGAACGGTACGCGGTGGGGGCATCGTTGAACAGATCGATGTGCCCCTCGGGATCGGATGCGTCCCATGCGTCGGTTTCCAGGTTCGGAATCCAGATCCCGCTGCCGGCCTTACGGGTCAGCGCGAGAACTATATCGACGGTCGGATCGGAGCCATCGTCTAGAGGGGAGTGGAAGTGTATTTTCGGTCCGCGCTTCGACTTGGCGACTACGGCGTGAGGGTACTGCTCTCGGATGAGCGGTCCGAGATGGTCGCAGAGCTGCTGGACGATGTCTGAGGGCTCCTCATCATTCGTTCCCTCCGGTCCGAGTCCAGGGTAGAAATTCCGATTGAGGACCAAGCCTCCATCGCCATCGGTAACCGGGTCATTCATCGTGTGCGCAGCAAGCGAGCCGCTGCGGTATGACCGCAGGGCGCCATAAAACTTCTCCGCCGCTGAGCGGGTGAAAGCCAGACGTGAGCGAGCTTCGTGGAGGGCGGCATCACCAGCCTCTATCTGCTCACGTACGTCCTCAAGGATCTCTATTACGGTAGTCATGCTCACTCCAACCCGCCTCTGAAGGGCGATAAGAGTGGGATGTGGTCCGCGAAGTCGTGCTGAGCTGAGGTGCTGCGATTACATCGCAGCACCTCAGCTCAACCCTTCCCCAGCGTCGAACCTGCCTTGGTTGTGGCGCCCTTGCTAGAAGCATTGGTAGCCAAGATACGTCCAGCTCTGGACAGGACGCCCTTCGAGGGCTTCGACGATGAGGATGACTTCTCCGTACCATTCCTCCACTCGTTCTGAAAGGAAGGCAGAGTTTTTCGAAGATCTCGAGGTCTCCAACTCGCGCTGGAGCCCCCTAAACCTCTAAGGTCTTGTTGTCCGACCAAAGACACTTGACCCCGCTCTGCCAATGCCCTCACCGCATTGGCGGCTCGGGGTCTTGCTGCTTCAGGTGAAGAGCATTGAAACGAGTAGTTCTGCAACAGCTTGCCCACCTACTCCAAACACTACATCTTGTGGTTTGCGATGGGAAGACCTACTACCTGTGGTAGTTGCAGCATTGTAATTAGCTACACCGACATTTTGGTTAGAGCTCAATTCCGTCGCCCAGTACCAGGGCCGCCTCAGCGCGAACATGGTGGATTACAGAGCTGACAGTGTTGGGTCAACCGAGGCTGATGGAGACTGGCAAGGATGCTGGTGTGTGGAGATCCTGTTTCAGGAATCTCGATTTCGGTCAATATAGGCGGCCATCCCCGGCACCGTGAAGGCGATCTTGCCGTGCTCCGGGGAGTACACGAGACCCTTGGATATGAGCTGGGCTCTGGTCGGACCCATGCTTTGGACGCTGACGCCCATCCGCTCGGCAACAGCCGCAGTTGCAGAGTCTTCTCCCTTGTCCACAGCCATCGCGGATAAGTAGTCTCGTTCGCGTGGTGTCGCCCGGTCCCAACGTGACGGAAAGAACCCGGAGTCGAGGCGCCGAAGGCCCAGTTCGGAAGCGCTTTGTGCATCGGATCTCGTGAAGGGCGACTGTTCGGCGACTTCCCACATCGCGCTACCAAACTCTTGAATGAAGTAGGGGTACCGTCCTGAGACTTCTACCAGGATAGATAAAGCATCGGTCTCGTAGTGCTGTCCCGTCCTCCCGGCCGGAATCTGGAAGCAGTCCTCTGCCTCGTTGTTCCGCAAGGTACCTATGGTGCGGTAGTCAAACAAGCGTTCCGCGTAGCTTCTGGCGTCTGCGAGACGTGCCGGGAGATTAGGGAGGCCTGCGCCCACGATGTAGAAGGGCAACTCTTCCTGGCCGGCATGGTGCTGAGCAGAGACGAGTGCCGACAGGAGGGCGTCGTCTAAATCTTGCATCTCATCAATGAAGATGATGAACCCTCGTCTTAGTGACCGCATAGCTCCGGATACGTCCTCGACCAGGTCGCGGAGATCAATGTCGATCTGCCCCGTTCCGGCGCGAGTGGGGTCGCGGTCGACTCCCAGGGAGAGGCCCTCGACTCCCACTCCAACGCTGAGGGAAGTGATGGTGCGCAGGAACTGGTTGATCTGATCTGACGCGGCTGACATCGGAGTGTACTTACGAGCGGCCCTTTGAAGCTCGCGCACGAGTGTTTGGCGGATGTCAGATGCTCCGGCCGGCCCTGGACGGCCCTCTAGCTTGATCTCGAGCCATTCATGATGGCGGGCCATCCCACGAAGCTTGTTGAGCAGGACGGTCTTACCTACACCTCGTAGGCCACTAAGGATCATGCCGCGGCTTTGGTAGCCAGCACGGGTCCGGGCGAGGAGTAGATCAAAAGCTTCTATTTCCCTCTCCCGTCCGGCAAGAAAGGGAGGTTGAAGCCCTGAGCCTGGGTTGTATGGGTTCAGCGCTGGTTCCATAGCTAGTAGTGTAAGGCTGACTCTACGGAAAATCATATACGGACACATAGGGAGCTATAACACTGTAGTTTGTCCTACAGCGGTTCCCTCGTGTACTCACTAGTGTTGACCTGGCCGTGGGCCGTTCCGAGAAGCTCGTTGCCACGGACCACCTCCTGCGTGCCAGGCGCCGTGACCGCCCTTCCGAGGCGTCGACAAGGGATTAGACGACTTAGACGATTCTTTGTCGGAGCTGCTTTCCGCCGAATGATCTGGAACCGGCTGCAGAGACGACGAGCTCCGCCGCGAGGCTCGGTCAACGGAGAGCAGGGGCATTCGTCAACTCAACTTGACATAACGTCGGTTATCGGCGATTCGTCGGGGGTCCGACTCGGCTGGCGAGCGGGGCTCACAAGCTGTCCCTGAGACCCGTGCGATGCGTCATGTCTAGACCGTCCTGGGAACTCGTTGCGCTGGTTTCACAACGACCTCACTGCAACGCGATCACGCCTGTTCTGCGTAGTTGCGTTGGAGTGTACCTCAACGCGACACCTCCCGGACGGGAAGACGCACGTATCAGGCACCCTTGCGCCCATTTTCATCGTTCCGGTCAATCGCCCGCTCTCCACCACAGTGGGGCCAAACGACCCTGTCGATTTCCGAAATCGGCTGTATTAACGGAAAACGACCGGCTTACGGGCGCGAGATCCTGCCCAGGAGGCATATTTCCCTTCTTGCCGAGATACTGAACCCATGAAGATGAAAGGGATCCCAATCTGGCTGGCAGTCATCGCGATCCTGGGTATCAGCGGGGCCGTGTACTTCTTCGCTGGCTTAGGGCAAGCACTAGGGGCCCTCGCCATATTGGCAGTGCTCTACTTCCTCCCCTTGGATAACGGCGTTGCAGCAGGAAACGCGGAGGCAGCTAAGACCGATGCCTACAGGGAGCAGTGGCTTGGCCGGCGGAAGGCACGGAACCAAAACAACTCACCGGACGATCCTGCCGAGTAGATTCCCAGCAAAGGATCCTCGAGCGGGTCAGATCGGCTTCGGGCCACTTGAGACGCTCCGACCTAGGCGTCGAGGCTGATCGACGGCGATGGAGTGGTTGATGCGCCTCCTGACCACATGTGTACGGCACAAGCTCCCCACGCTTCGCTGCTTGTCCCGCACACATCTGGACAGCACGAACCAACAGGCCACCTGCACACACCCACCACCGTCGCCGTCACGGGATACTCACCTTGAGCAAGCGGTGGATGTGCACAGCCTCCGATAAGCCTGGTCCTGCACGACAAGACAGAACCTCGTTGAGGGTCAATAGAACTAATGGTGGTAACAGGGAGAGAGGCTGAAGCCAGCCGTGCCGCGCTAGGTCATCCATCTGTGGGCGGGTGGAGCCCGAAGGGTAGAGCTCAAAGCCGTCCACCTGTGGGTAACCTGCCACCCCACCCGATCGAGGTGAAGATCCGACTCGGCGGGGAGCGGCGCTCACCAACTGTTTTTGGGGCCATGCGATCCGTCATGTTTAGATACTTCTGGGAACTCGTTGTGCAGGCTTCATGACGAGCCCATTGCGACTCAGTGATGCCCGTCCTGGGCAGCTGCCTATGCTTTGCGCCAACGGGTGGTTCTTCAGTTGACTGGGTGGGGCAGTGCCGGTGTTTCTCTATCCAGGGGTGGATCACCGGCACTGTGGATGAGCCGTCTCACAGCTCACCCGTCCCCCTTACCCATGGGTAGTGGGCCAGGCACTACAGAATGTACGCATCCTCTGAGGAAAGCGTTAACACGTCCTGAGCGGTGACGAGTTCACATGACTTGAGCGCCGCGTGGTAGTGCTCAATGACGGGCGGCGGTGATCGAAGGATCCGTCGCGCGAGTGCGGTTACATTGCGCCGTGTGCCATGTCCGTTGTTCGAAGTTCAGGCTGACTGCAGTGTTGATCGGAGGCGGGCGATACCGTCGCGGATCCGCGTTTTCGCGGTCGAGACGGGGATCCCGAGATGGGCGGCGACGTCGTTGTAGGTGAGGCCGTCGTAGTAGGCGAGGTAGATGGCTTCGCGTTGCAGTGAGGATAGGTTCTTGAGGCACTCGCGGACCTCTTCGGTGTCTTCGCGGGTGAGGACTGTCTCGCTGACCTGGTCGTAATCGACGGACTGGTTTTTGATGCCCCAGCGGAGGTTTCTGACCCGGTGGTTCTCTTCCGCCCGGACCTTGTCGACGGCCTTACGGTGAGCGATCGTGAGCAGCCAGGACATTCCCGTGCCCAGGCTCGGGTTGTAGCGGGCGGTGCCGCCCTGCCAGATGGTCAGGAACACGTCCTGAACCGTCTCGGCGCTCATCTGCTCATCCCAGACGATCCTGCGCACCAACCCGAAAACACGTGAGGAACAGCGCTGGTACAGCTTATCGAATGCCTGCTGATCCTGGTGGGCGACCCGAGCGAGCAGGTCACCGACGGTGAGCTCCTGCTCACGCTCGTCCGCGCGAGTCACGCCGGGCGCGGTTCCGCGTGATGCCCGCGGTGGCCGTCGTTGGTCGACGCGGGGCAACTGAGCGGTAGAAGGACTGCTGGAGAGCACTAGGCACCTACTGCTATGAGACCGAGAAGTACATGTCCGGGCGACCATAAAACCATGCCGCCCTGCTGTGAGCCTAACCCGCACCGGCGCACTGCTCAGTAGCCTGCCGAAGGGCACCGTCGCGCTGGGTCCGCCTGGGTCATACACGCGATTCCATCTTCAGCTGCCAGCTTCGTCGGAGGAACCTTCGTGGTGCTCGGGACGCGCAAGCAAATCGACGTCGGGAGCCGCGAGAACGACCAATGACCTCGCTGGTCCTGGGTGGTCTGGGTTTGCCTTTACGGCGTTCGTTACTAATCTGTGACACCTCTGGGGTCTAGAGGAAGGCCTCGGGCAGCACGAGGACAGGAACGACGATGACCACCACGTTGCACTCTGCCCAGATCGACCGATACGAGCCGAACCTCGATTTCACGAGAGTGGACACGCCCGTGAATATGCCGGTGAACATGCCGAAGAAGATGATGAGTCAGCCGCTGGATGTGACGGAGGCCGCCGTTCAAAGCGCTGGCGCTCAGCTCGATGACCTAATGTCGGTGAACGATGTCGCCGGGCTCACGACCCGGGAGCTCCGTGTACTGGCGAATCAGACTTTCGCACTGCTTGACATCCCGAATCCGCCTGCCGGCGTCGCAGCCCGTCACGCGATCATCACTGAGGAACTCGACGCCAGGGCAGAAGAAGCCGCGCGGGAAGCAGCCAGATCCACGGCCCCCTCGACGGCCAAGGAAACATTCCGGGATAACTCTCTGTACTGCCGGTTCGAACTGATCGTGGACGGGTCCATCGCCTCCTACGTGAAGTACGTGGCGAGCGGTGATCATGTTGTGCTCATTGAGGGCGTCGAGCAGCCCGGCTTTGAGGGTCAGGGCTATGACATGACCCTGATGCGTAATGTCGTCCTCAGCGCTCACAGGCGACGGCTGGGTTTGGTGCCGCGGTGCGAGATGGCGATCAATTTCCTGACAGAGAACCCGCACTACCGGGCACTGATCACTCATCGCAGCGTCGCACTCACTCGTTGACCGTCACAACTCGCTGACCATCACACGCCATTACACATTGCCGAGCCGGTTGACGCCAGGAGGGGTGTGATGGTGCGTGATGAGTAGGAGGGACGCGAGGATCCTTGATTTGTGCCCGCGCTGCGGAGGGATTGTCCGTGTCCGCGAATCACTCCGACGGGGCGTGGAGGTGCAGAAGGTGTGGGCTTGCCGCCAGCAGTGCGTGACGTGGGAGACTCGCTAGTTGTTTTCGTTGCCTCCACTGCGCGTCCGCTCAGCCAGGGACCGCCGTAGCCGCTCACTTCTCGTCGTCGGGCTCCCAGGATCGCACGGGGGTGTTCGGCTGGTTCCGGAAACAACCCGGCCGCCCTGGCTGATGAATCGCAGGAGCGGGCCGAGATCCTGAAGGCGATCCCCTCCCCTGACGAGGACACCGTCCAACTGGCTGGGTGGGTTCCGCAACAGGTCCTCGGCGAGCCGGGCGTCAGCCACGATCACGACCTTCGGCAGTTCACCCATTGCTCGTAGCGCGCCGATGAGGCCCCTCACCTCGAGCGCGGACGTCGCGTTGACGACCAGCACATCGGGTTGATCGGCCACTACTGCCGCGAGCGTCTCGGCCGTCCCGTCGCTGGTGCCGGTGATGCGGAGAAAAGCGCACGGCTTCAGGAGCTGACGGAAAGCCACGAGCATGAGGACATCGCAGGAGGCAAGGTGCACCTGCACCTCAGGGTGAGACCGATCGGCTAGGAACATGGTGTGAGACCTTGTCATCGCTGCGTCGCCGTCATTGGAAAACGTGCCCCTCAACCTAAACCCGCTCAGTGACGCTCCCACATCCCCGCATTCGTCGTGGCACTTGCCTCAGCCGTGTGTTACGACGCTTTGAAGAGCTTGCGCCACCCCCCGTCACCGCCTTCAACTTCCCTTCGACCGCATCCCCCACCCGTTCAATAGGTGCATATAGGACCGGACGTCGCCCGCCTCGAGATCGAGCATCCGCCCGAGGTCGAGTTTCTGCCCCATGGCAGCCGGCAGGTCCTCCTCACTCAGGACGGGCAGGAGGTACGCTCAGCTCCTAGTAATTGTCTTCTCGAGCTAATCCGGATGCCTCAGCGTGTTTTGAGGAGCACGGACATCACCTCTTCCCGGTCATACCGATCGACCAGGACTTGTGATGACTCAGGACAGTCAGCAGCAGAGCACAACGCGCGCTGCCAAGGCCGCGGACCTCACCGCACATGATCTGTGGTTGCATTACTTCAGCGTCGGCGGGATCCTCGAGCTCGACGCCTATCTCCACGGCCTGTACCTGCTCGACGTGAGCGAACGGAATCTCGTCGCTCTAGCTCTCAATGAGCTCATAGACGACCTCCCACAACGCCTCCGAGCGGACTTCGAAAACCTTCCGATCCTCAAGGCACAGCCATTGCCTGACGAGATTTTCGACCAGCAGCACTCGCTCGGCCCTGTCCGCTCGCGGCAGATATACCCGACGCAACGCGTCCCGCGATCAGCCAGGTTCATCCACTACTGCGCACCTTCCGGCACTTGGATTCGAACGACGTAACCTACTGGCTGAGGTTTCTGGCCATCTTCGGCCCGATCCTCGACCTTCATGGTCGCGCACCGCATCGCTTTGGCTCTGCAGCACAAGGACCGCGGGATCGCCCTGCACGGCCGGGCGAAGAAGCATCGTCCGACTCCCCTATAGAGAGTTCCTCGGGTGGCTTATCAACGGGTTCCCCCGCCAATCAGGCAGCGACATGCGCGTACATCCGCTCTACGGGCCCACCCCCGCACCGAAAGTAAGCAGCTCCCCAGCGCCGCACAATCCCCTCCGTCGGGAGAGGCAGTTCAATGCCTGAGCAGATCACCCATTGTGACCCGCCCCAGGTCGGAGTAGGGGGAAACGAAGGAAAACCGAACTTACAACTTCAACAGGACGTCGCTTTTCACGGTGGCCGGCCTGTCGTGGTGCGTTCTCGAGCGAGTCGGTAACCGAAGCCGCGGACTGTTTCGATAATGTCGTCGCCGAGTTTCCGTCTCAGGTACTGCACGTAGACGCTGACGATGTTGGTGTCGGGATCGAGGTCGTTGGACCAAACCCGTTCGAGGATCTGTTGTTTCGTGAGAACTTGTTGAGGGTGCCGCATGAACAGTTCGAGGAGGGTGAACTCGCGAGCGGAGAGGTCGACGGCGCTGGTATCGATGAAGGCCTGGCGTCGCTCCGGGTCGAGTCGGATGCCCGCGTACTCCACCGGCTGGTCAGTCGTCGTCGCTGTATGATCGCGGATTCGTAGGTTGATGCGGGCCAGGAGCTCAGCGAAAGCGAATGGTTTCGTGAGGTAGTCATCAGCCCCCGATTCGAGGCCCGTTACCGTGTCCTGAAGGGAGGTCCTTGCCGTGAGGATGATGACGGGAAGGCTGTTTCCGGCCTGTCGTAGTACCGACAAGACCCCGAAACCGTCGATCAGTGGCAGGCCGATGTCGAGGATCATCAAGTCGTACCGGTCCTGCATGGCGGCTTGAAACGCCGAAACGCCATCGGTCATGACGTCGCAGACAAACCCTGCCCGGGTGAGGCCCTCGACCATGAATGCGGCCATCCTCTGTTCGTCCTCGGCGATGAGGATGCGTTGCGTCATGACCACAGCTCTCCTGTGTCATCACGGGTATTGGCCAGCGTCCTGGTTTCGACGCGGTCCGGTGGCAGTTCGATGGTGAAGGTTGATCCTTTCCCGATTTGGGTAATGAGGTCAACGCGCCCGCCGTGGCTCTCAGCGATCGCGGTCACGATCGACAGTCCGAGTCCTGAGCCTTCGGTGGTGCGACCCGTCTGGGCTCGGGCGAAGCGTTCGAAGATGCGGGCGGTGTCTGCCGGTTCGATTCCTGTGCCGAAGTCCCGTACCCACAGACGGATCCCTGACGTATCGGCTGCAGCCCCGAACGATATCCTGTGACCTTCCTCGGTGTACTTGACCGCGTTGTGCGCGAGTTGAAGCAGTGCCTGGGTGCGTCGCTGCTCGTCGCCCAGGAACGTCACGTCCTGCCGACCGTCAACCGTCCAGCGGCGCTTACCCAATGATCTGGCCTTATCGGCGACTTCGTCGATGAACCGGTCGGCCTCAATCGGACCATCCTGGACAAAGTCGGGCCGCGCTGCTGATGCCAGGAGGGTGATGTCGTCCACGAGGCGGCGCATACGGTCGAGCTCATCGATCAGCATGATGATCGTGCGTCGAGCAGCGGCAGGGTTCTCAGGATCGAGCAGTTCGAGGTGACCGCGGAGGATCGTGATCGGGGTGCGCAGCTCGTGACTGGCGTCATCGAGGAACTGCCGCTGGGAGGAGAAGGCGTCGTCGAGCTTGTCGACCATCCCGTTGAAGGTCATCGCGAGCATTGAGATGTCATCAGTGCCCCGCACAGGGATCCGTTGCGAGAAGTCGGCGTCACTGACCTGCTCGATAGCTTCTCGCAGTAAGCGCACGGGTCTCAGGAGGCGGCCGGACAGCCACCAGCCGACACCGCCGAGCACGACAAGGGCGAAGAGGGCGACGGCCGCGGACGTGACGGTTGCAGACACCGCTTCGTCCCGTTGAGCTCCGACGTCATTGACGATGACGTAGGTTCCGGTCTCACGCAGTCCGTTGATCCGAACGGGTACGGCGGCGTAGAAGACCTCCGTGCCGTCGATCATCGCGGAACCGCGTAGGACATCGGACCCGGCGAGGTCGTTCGTCAGCGATCGGAGAAGTTCGGGTTCGGACATCAGGTCGACCGGGCGACCGGCGCTGCTGATGACGTCCTGCCCGGCAAGTCCTATGAAGGTCTCGAATCGGCCGCCGACGTTACCTCGTTCAGCTGCGTCGAACAGCTCGTTGAGGGTTGTGAAGTCCTCCACCGTCCACGGTGTGCCACGCGAGGTCAGGAAGCTCGAGAACTCTTCGATCTCCTGATCGAGCGCGTTGTCGGCCCGCGTCTGAACACGGTCGAGTTGCAACGAGTACGCGGTGACAGCGGTTGCAAGGGTCACGAGAGCTGCCAAGGGCACACCCCAGCCGATGATCCGTGCACGCGCGGAGTGAACAGGTCGCAGCTTCCGCAGCCTGCGTTCGACAGCACGACCTTCTATGGGTGAACTACCTGGCAAGGCTCCCACGATCTTTCTGCTGCGTGCTGGGGTCATGAGCGCATTCGACCGACCACGTGATGGTTCGTCGCTTCGCAATCGCCACAATAGATCCTTCGTTGCCTGCAGCTATCATCACGACTCCGGGGAAGCCCGCGACGATGTCGTTGAGGATAGCGAGGCCGTCGTCGTCGAGTTCAGTGTCGATTCGGTTCAGAATAAGCAGCGGCGGATCTGCCAGGGCAGCTCGACCGAGCAGCAATCGGGCGCGTTCGGAGACCGTCAGAGGTTCACCTCCTCGCCTCAGTTGTGTGCGCTCACCTTTGCTCATCAACCCGACGGTAGCGCTGAGTCCTACCCGGTCCAATGCAACCTGGCTCTCCTCCTCCCCGAGGTCAGGTCTGCGATACCGTATGGCTCGCGCGATGGTGCCGCGTTCCAGGCTTGCTCCCGCTGATGCGTATCCCACTAGTTCACGACGCGTTTCCGGTGAAGCTTCGAGCAGGTTCACGCCGTCAATGCAGACGATAGCTGCAGGATCGCGCCTCAACCCGAGCACGGCATCGAAGACATCGTCCACGCGGGCTGGATCAGCGGACTCCACCATGACCGTGTCCCCCGGTCTGGCGAGGAACGCGGGGGGTGGGCACGAACTGCATGCGGAGGGCGCGACGATCGACACGACCCCGTCGCCGCGCCGGAGAGATTGTGGAAGCTGTCGCGCGATTTTCGCGGACCTGGCGCTCGAACCGCCGTGTGACTTCGCGAGGGTTGTTCCGTGGGCTTGCTGTTTCTTCTTCTTGCCCCGCTCCCCCGCGCCGTTGCGTTGATTCCCCTCCTGCAGCGCCGGCGCGAGGATGCGTCGGGCTGCCTTGAAGTTCTGCCGGTACTCAACGACGCGTCCAAGGTCACTCACCGGCGTCGAGATCAGTCCGACGATCGTCAACGCGCCGGCGATAACGGCCGTGTCCATCGACTGCCACAGCCCGACGACGCCGACAGCAGCTACAGCGACAGCGGCCGCGCCTGCAGCAACCCCACGGATGTACCCGGTAATTCGGGATCGGGCGATGGCTGCGTTGACGACGTCCTGACCGGCCGCGCCGATCCTACGCACTTCACGCTTCTCCCCGTTGGCCGCCCTGATCACATGAGTCGCCGCCATGGTGTCAGCGAGCAACGAGGCAAGTCGTCCTCGTTTCCGCCGAACGATTCTCGCGCGATCGAAGGCCGTGCGGGCGAGAGTCAACATTGCTACAGCCAGGATCATCAGCGGGATCAGGGCCGCTAGGCCGAGCGCAGGATGGAGGAATGCCAGCCCAAGGGTGGCCCCGAGGATCAGCGGGATGCCTACGGCCAGTGGCGCGATACCGAGTGACACCCAGTTCCGGACACTCGTGAGGTCATTGGTGGCTCGGGCGATCGTGATGCCGGCGGCAGGTGGCTTCTCTGCAGTCATCGCCGCTTCAACCAGCCCGAGCCGGATCTGATGGATGTAGCTTTGCCCGAGGCGCTCCGCCAACACACGCTCGATCGCCCGCAAACCGCCAATCCCTAGCGCGGCGGCGAGAAGACCAGCGCCGGAGAACATGGCTCCAGCTGGGTCCGAACCGGACCCGAGGAGCCTGGTCATGAGCAAAGCTGTCGCCCCTGCGAGGATCGCCAGGAGAAGTCCGGCTCCAATGAGGCAGACCATTGTTTTCCTGCGATCACCCTCGAAGAGCTTCGGTAGGCGATCATTGTCTACTGATGCCTCCTTCGGGCTGGAGGCTTCGACCGCGCCTTTAGCGCTGCTCATGCTGCCTGAGCGGGGGTGGGAAGCACCGCCGCCACCAGGTCACGAGCCACAGTCGCTTCGCACAGGTCGTAGGTGCTGATGACGGGGACGTCGAGCACCGACGCCGCTTCCTGCGCCGCCAGCGGCGAGGCGGTGAGCAGGCCCGACACTGCTGCAACTCCGACCCCGCTCTCCTGAAGCACCTGAACACCCGCCGTGGCTCCGAGGGCGTCCGCGGCCGAGAACACCACACGGTCAACGACACCCTGGAATACCGGATCGGCCATGAGACGCGCGGTCTCCCCCTGGTACACGCCGTCCGCTATCTCAACGACGACGACATCGGTCTCCTCAGTGCTCAACCGCGCGATGAGGCGGGTCAGCAGGTCACGGACCTCTGCGTACTCCAGCTTGAAGGTGGTTGGGTGACCGAAGTCGGTGAAGTCGATGACCTCACGTGCGCCGGCGTCGGTGAACAGACGCGGATCGTTCCCTGAGCCCGTCCCGGTGGCCTTACCTGCCGAGACGCGCAGACCGGCATTGGTCAGCCCGTTGACGAGACATCCGAGAGTGGTCGACTTCCCCGAGTTCATGGACGTGCCAAGAACGGCGACCACCGCTGGACGGCGGACACGGGAGGGCGCCACCACGTTGGCTGGCACGAAGTCCTTGAGGTTGAGCACTCCCTCGGTCGTGGCGAGCAGCCCGATGGGCTGCAAAGTAGTGGCCTGCTTCATGCCTGCATGCTGCTCGAGCACCTGCCCGGCAACACCTCCGCCGGCTACCAACTGGCACTCAGCGAGATCTTCGGGCACCACGGCCAGGAACTGATCGGGCGCATACCGGTTGCCGTAGGCCACGAGGATCTCGTCGCCTACGAACATAGCTTGCCTGCGAGACACCGGGCTCTCGAGCTTCAGATGGGAACCGAGCTTGACGACGCGCGCCAGGACGACGTCTCCGGCCTTCGGTGCCTCCTGCCGGAGCAGATACCCGCTTGCATCCTCCTCGAGCGCCGCGGCGAGAAAACGGGTGGTGTATGCCTTCTTGGCTCGCTGCAGGCGCTCCGGATCGACCGGGACCACATCTGCCTTCGAGGCACGAGACATCACCGTCGGGGCAAGAGGAGTAGCGGTGGCAGCAGGTTCGATAGTCAGACTCATGGCGGGCTCCTTCAGGTAGGGATTACTGCGGTATGACTTCAGTAAAGAACCCCATTCGAAGAACAACATGAGCCACCGATGAGAGTGCTCTTATGTCCCGTACACCTGCCCGACACCTACCGCCCCTGCCTCGCAGGGCTCCTCATCTGGCTCTTATCCGCACTCGCTAAAGTGCTCACCGCGCTTCACCGAGCTCGCCCCGCTCACTAACGAGTGCCGCCCCATAGTCACCGCCCGGTCGTCCATCCACCCCGAGCTCTCACGTATTTCAAGGAATCGTATGCAGAACTCCGCTCACGAGCACAAGCACGAGCACGAGCACGGACTCTTGCCCTCCCTACGTGGTCGGTCGCCTGTCCCTCGTGTCCTGATCGTCTCGACGGGTCGTGACCGAGGCGCCCTCGCTGCCGCGCGGGCCTTCAAAGCCGCAGGGTGGTACGTGGGGGTAGGGACCCCCGAGGGTGGAGGAGTGTTGGGATCGTCGAAGGCCTGCGACATGACTTACCGGGTGCCGCGCCCTCGCGATGACGGTATGCCCTTCGTTGAAGGCGTTCGACGAGCCGCCCTGGACGGCGGTTTCGACATCGTCTTCGGAGGCGGAGACGATTGGATGGCTGCGCTTGCTGCATACCGGTCGCAGATACCCGTACCAGTAGCTCACCCCGACTACCGGATTGTGCAGACCGTCCTCGACAAGGTCCAACTCGCCGAATACGCCGAAAAGGCGGGACTGGCGTCCCCCCACACCGAGCTCGCGACCGACGAAGGTCTCGCCGCGTGGACAGGTCCAGTGGTCGTCAAATGCAAGGAACACTGGTCGCCGAACCAAACACGGCCTCTACGAATCGAAGCGAAGCTCTTCCCCGACGCAGTGACAGCACTCCCCCAGGTCGAGCGCATCAGGGCAGCCGGCGCTGAACCCATCCTGCAGAAACCTGTCAGCGGCCACCTGGGCGCACTGATCGGGGTCTTTCACGATGGGCACCTCCACGGTCGGACGCAACAGGTATCAACCAGGCTCTGGCCCACCCCCAACGGCGCGTCAGCCCGCGCCCGCACAGTGCCCGTCGACGAGGACCTCGCGGCCAAAGCGGAAACCCTCCTCGCAGACCTCCACTGGCACGGTCTGGTGGAACTGCAGTTCCTCACCGGCGACGACGGCGTCCCCCACCTCATCGACTTCAACGGACGCTTCTATGGGTCCCTGGCCCTGGCAGAACACGCGCGTCCTGGGCTCGTCAACGCCTGGGCGGAAATAGTGCTGCTATCGAAGGTCGCTCACCTCGACGACGCCCGCGTCGGCGCACGCTACTCCTGGGCGGCCGGCGACTTCAGACGCGCAAGGATCGAACGCCGCGGAGGGATCTTCCGAGACGTCATGGACAGCCTGCAATGGTCCGCTCGAGCGAGGCACAGCGTCTGGGACCGCGAAGACATCCGGCCATCTCTGGTACTCGCTCTAAGTCGATTCCGGTAGGTTCCGCCAGTCCGGCAGCGCTCAGTACCTCCTGTTTACGATCGGTGGAGCTTCGCCCCCGAAATCTCCGACACCGCGGCTGGCCCCAATTACGAACACGACCTGCTGCCGAGGGCGAGTCATCTACCTGCTTCCAGCTCGGTTGTGAGGCCGCCGCACAGGGGCCTGGCACCATGATGAAGGATTGGAGCTTCAGGACCAAGCACCTCCCTTCAGGACCAATGAGGGACCAAGCGCGCCCGGTGGCAGTGACGCGACGAGGCCACTCGCGGCGGTCTAAAGGGCCTAGTGGGGCAGCGTCATCCGACCCCTCGCGGGTGGATCAAGGACGCCGAATACGGTCTCCCCCGGGTCCCGAAAGAATTTTTTCGGCGGGTGTCGAACGTGGCCTTGCTCGTTCGCTGAAGAGGTGTAACGGTTCCACTGACGAAAGGACGCACCATGAAGTACGTGATCATGTTCACCAGCAACCCTGAGTTGGACGCGCAGGTGCCGCAGGACAAGCAGCAAGAGACTTACTCCCGCATGTACCAGTGGTTCGGGGAGAACGCGGCGCATCTCGCGCCTGTCGGAGCGCAGTTGCAGTCGGTCGAGACGGCCACGACCGTAAAGCACAGGGAGGGCGGAACGGTGGTCGTCGATGGGCCTTTCTCCGAGGCCAAAGAGGTCATCGGCGGTTTCCAGGTCATCGACGTCCCGGACCTGGATGCAGCAATCGCCCTGACGAGGACGTGGCCAGGGCTGGAGCACCCGGGCTGCGGCGTGGAGATCCGCCCCATGGTGGACTTCAGCCAGCAAGAACAGTGACCGGATCGGATGCCGCGGCAGGGCCAGGCGGCGGAGCTGCGGCATCCGATCTACTCCTCGCGCGGGTCGTGCGTGAACAGTCAGGCCGGATCGTCGCTTCCCTGGCCAGGTCGCTGGGTGACTTGGACGTCGCCGAAGAAGCAGTTGCCGAGGCCGTCGAAGAAGCACTGCGCGCGTGGCGGGGCGGCCGGATCCCGCCGAACCCTGGCGGGTGGCTCACCCAGGCAGCACGCCACAACGCCATCGACCGGCTCCGCCGAGCAACCCGTTACCGCGAGAAGCTGGCGAGCATGGCACCCGAAAGCGAACGGGGGACTACGATCGCGGATCCAGCCGAAACAGACTCGTTCATCGACATCGATGAAGCTGATGACCGGCTACCGCTGCTGTTCGGCTGCTGCCACCCCGCGCTGTCGCCGGAGGCTCAACTGGCGCTTACCTTGAGAGCGGTATGTGGCCTCACCACCGCTCAGATCGCGCGTGCCACCTTCAGCACCGAGCCCGCCACCGCGCAACGCATCGTGCGCGCCAAACGGAAGATCGGCGCCACTGGCATCCCACTGCGCATCCCGGACGGGCCGGACCGGGCGGAGCGGCTCGACATTGTTCTCACGGTCGTGTCGGTGATGTACAACGAAGCCCACCTCATTGCCGGCGGCGACGCCACCTCCAATCACGGCATCGCCGACGAGGCGATCTGGCTGGCAGGCGTCATCGCGGCGGCGCTGCCTCGCGAGGCAGAAGCTCATGGCCTCCTCGCGCTGCTGCTGTTCCACCGCGCGCGCGAATCGGCCCGGTCCATGGACGGCGAGCTCGTGCTGCTGGCCGATCAGGACCGATCACGGTGGAACGCCACGCTCACCGCTCGCGCGCGCGCCGAGCTGGAACACGCCGCTCAGTTACGTCGGTCTGGCCGCTGGCAGCTGCACGCCGCGATCGCCGCGTGCCACGCCGATGCCGACACCGCAGCCGAAACCGACTGGCCTCAGGTCCTCGTCCTCTACGACCTGCTCCTCGGCTACGACCCATCACCCGTCGTACGGCTCAACCGCAGCGTCGCACTCGACCGCGTCGGAGCACCCGCCGCCGCGCTCACCGAAATCGACACCCTCAAGAACGACCTCGAGCGTGCGCACCTCTGGCACGCCGTCCGCGCACACCTCCTCCGGCGACTCGGTCGTGATGACGAGGCCCTCGCGGCGGATCTCCGGGCCCTGGAACTCACCGCGAACGACGCCGAGCGCCGACTCCTCGCAGCACGCGCCGCCCCTAGCCACGACCCGGGGTCGTCAGGCGTCTGAATGAGACAGCAGCGAGGCGAAACGTTCGTCAACATATGTTGAGATGATCTTGGTTATCGGCGGTTCGTGGGAGGTCCGACTCGTCCACGCGAGATGTTCCATTCCAGGGAAACGACGACTTGAACAGAACTGGGTAGTTCTATAGTGTCGCGACATGAGCACACCTGCAGTGACCAGGTTCAGTCCGGCATCAACCGCCTTCGCCACTGAGCGGTTCGACGTTCTCGCCGGTTTGCGTGGGGAGAGCCCGGTGTCGTTCTTGCCCCAAATTGGGATGTGGGCTGTAACGGGATACGCCGAGGTGCGGGAGGTCTTAGCTGACCCAGAGACGTACACCTCGGGCGGGACGTATATACCGGCACAGTTCATCCCCACTGAAGCGTTTGAGGTGTATCCAGCGTCCGGTGCGCTGTGGGCGCATTCGATGGTCAGTAGCGACGGCGAACAGCACCGCCGGTTACGGACAGCGATGGCAACAGCGTTCACGATGACCCGGGTCCGGGCTTTGGAGTCGACGATCCGTCAGGACGCCGACGAACTGCTTGCCGCGATGACGCGCTCGACTGAAACATCCGCCGGGACATCCGCCGGGACGACGGATCTTTTCGCCGCGTTCGTGCGCCCACTACCCTCTAGGACGATCGCTCGGTTCTTCGGTATTCCTGTGGAGCACGCGCCCCGTTTCTCAGCGTGGTCGGATGCGTTCCTTGTGCCCCAGGTGCCCGGGCTTCCGGCAGGGGCGTATATCGGCGCGGCGCATGATTTTGCGGCGTTCGACGCCTACATCCGAGCTCTGATTGAGAGCGACCCGCGCGACCTCGACGACGGCATCGTCCGGGAACTGATCCTCGGTCGCGCTCGAGGTGACCATGACCTGTCGGATGATGAGTTGGTCGGGGATATCGCCAACGTGCTCTTCGCCGGGCACGAGACGACAGTGAGTTCACTCTCGAATATGTTCGCTCGACTCCTCCGTGACCGACCGACCTGGACCGCACTATCGACGGGAACCCTCGGGACGGACGCCCTTGTCGAGGAGCTCCTGCGTCTGGACACCGCTGGTATCGGGTTGTTCCGTGAAGCACCAGCCGGCGCGGTGCTCGGGCATGTAACGCTCCCGGCCGGAGCGAAGTTGTGGGTGTCATTCAGCGCAGCCAATCGTGACCCCGCTCTCTTCGAAAGCCCCGACCAGTTCAACCGGCAAAGGCCGAAGGAACGAGCTCCGCTGACCTTCGGGCACGGTGCGCATGTCTGCATCGGCGCCGCTCTCGCTCGTACCCAGGTGCGTATCGCCGTCGAGGCCGTTACTCGTCGCTTCCCTGATCTGACCCTCACGGCGCCCATCGTGGAAACACCGAATTACATCATCCGGTCCACTCCGTCCCTGCTCGTAAGCCAGTCGTAGACCCGGTCAGCGCAGGCGTCGGCGGCCGCATCATCGAGCGGCCGCGTACTGAACATGAAGCGGTAGAAAAGTGGTCCCAACAGTGCGTCCGCTACGTCCTCTAGTGGCGGAGCGTCACTGATCTCGCCGGCTGCACACGCTCGAACGAGCATCTCGCCGACGTCCCGCACAAATCCGGAGGTGAAAGTCGACTGGATCTTTCGCTGTTCCGGGTCATCGAGGGCGGAGACTGCCAGAGTCACAGCTGCCCGCCCCCACACGGTCGCCAACCCTCTGGCCACCACCTGGGCATACCGCCGCAGGTCGGCGAGTAGATCACCACGCTCGTCGGGCGTACCGACCGCCAGTTCGGCGAAAGCATCCCGCAGGATGTCGTCCCGACTCGCCCAATGTCGATACAGGGTGCTTCGCGCTACTCCTGACCTCGCACTTATCTGCTCGATCGTGATCGCACCGAAACCGACCTCCGTCAGCAAGGCATAACTCGAGGCCAGGACCTTGGCCCTCGTGCGCAACAGTCGCGAGTTCTCTCTGAGCTCCATCCGATCAGACTCCCACCTCGTCACTCGGCAGGGCCACCCGAACCGA
>NZ_JBZCNI010000006.1:0-85597 GCF_058269235.1 Arthrobacter sp. TJ-236 | reverse complement strand
CCTTCGACTGCCCCATGGTCAACCGCTACCGCCGCACCTGAGCCTCGACCGTCGAGGACCCGGCGCCGTGACCTCTTAGAGTGCGGCCACCGGGTTCGCGAGGATGTGCCTGAGGACGGGCCGCGTGGCGCGGAGGCCGGCGTACACCAGGAGTATGCCGGCGACGAGGCACCCGAGGACGATCCCCACCGACAGCGGCGCGAAGATCAGTGCCATGCCCGCGAGCGGCAGGATCACGATCACCGCAGGCACCGCGCTGCCCACGGACACCAGGACGATTGGGGCCATGACGGCCCTGATACGGGCGGCGTCCATGGTGGCCATCGGCATGCCGAGCCGGTCGAGGCTGACGTAGAGGGCCCGGCGGTCCAGCAGGAGTGAGGACTGGTTGATCCCCGCGGAGCAGGCCACCATCAAGAACGACGCCACGATGGTGATCAGCACTCCTGTGCGGACGTCGTCGGGCAGGAACCGCTCTGCGCCCTCCGCGGGCCCCGCCGCGTTCATGAGCGCCGCACCCGTGCCGCCGAACACCGCGACGAAGCAGGTCATGGCCACGCCGCTGACCTGGCTCCAGGCCGCCTTCGGTGAATCGAGGATCTGGCGTGCGGCCAGCAGCCGCTCCGTGGTCCTCGCCGAACGGACCTGACGCCGGGCCACCACCCCGATGAGCCATGGGCCGATGAGGTTGAGGACACCCAGGGCACAGGCGAAGCCGACTCCGAGGATCACCACGATCGTCGCGAGGTCGGCGACGCCACTCAGATTCCCCATGACCATCGCGACGACGGCGATGACCACCACGGCGACGACCGCGCGCAGCCAGTGCAGCCGCGGCGCCTGCTGGCGGGTCCGCACCCCGAGCGGGGAGATCACGATCTTCCGGAGACCGAGCATCGCACTGAACGCGGCCAGGAGCACCACTCCCAGGGTCACCAGGGCGATCGGACCGGGGCCCATCCACAGGGCACTGCCGAGCGGCTCACCCCGGAACGGGATCATGCGCACGAAGGGCAGGAGCGCGAGGTGCCCGATCACACCGGCGAGTGCACCGACGGCCGCGAGGAGCGCGGACTCGGCGACCGTCATCACCGCGACGGTCGAGGACGGCGCGCCCAGGAGCCGCAGGGTGGCGAGCCGCTCGTCTCGGCGTCGGGCCGACAACCGCGCCGCGGACCCGCCGAGGGTCAGGAGGGGCACCACGAGGAGCGCCGTCGCGATCGCGGCCAGCGCCTGGTAGAGCTGCGCCGTCTCGTCCTGCCACTGCAGGAAGGACAGCGCGCCGGCGACGACCGTGAGGAGCAGCGCCGTGACGAGCGCGAACGCCGTGACGGGCAGCGCCGCCGCGGAGGCTCCCCCGGCCGAGGGCCTCGCGAGGAGCCAGGCGAGACGCAGGGCGACAGTCGGGGGAACGCGTGAGAACGGCACCCGGTCGTCCGTGACGGACAGCGTGGGGGCGCTCACGCGGCAACCTCCGCGTTCCACGCATCGTCCACGATCAGCCCGTCGCGCAACCGGACGGTGCGCCGGCAGCGGCGAGCCACGTCGTCGTCGTGCGTGACCACCACGAGGGTCTTCCCCGTCCCGACGGTCGAGTCCAGGAGGACGTCCATGACCTCGGCGGACGTGCTGGAATCGAGCGCGCCGGTGGGTTCGTCCGCGAAGATCACGCTCGCACCGGACACCTGGGCGCGCGCGATGGCCACCCTCTGCGCCTGGCCGCCGGAGAGCTGGCCGAGCCTCCGGCCCCCGAGGCCGCCGAGACCGAGCGCGGCGAGCCACTGGGCCGCGGAATGCTCGGCGCTCGCGCGATCCACGCCGAGCAGCATCAGGGACACGGCCACGTTCTCGAGGGCGGTGAGTTCCGGGATAAGCAGACCCTGCTGGAACACGAAGCCGAAGGAGGCACGGCGGAGGGCGGACCGGTCCCGATCCGGCATGCGGGCGATGTCCTCGGAACCTCCGCCCTGCTGCAGGAACACCTGACCCGAGTCCGGGGTGATGATGCCCGCGAGGCAGTGGAGCAGGGTCGTCTTTCCGCCGCCGGACGGCCCCATGATCGCCAGGGACTCTCCTCCACGGACGTCGAGGCTGAGCCCGGCCAGGGCGCGGGTGGTGTCGTAGGTCTTCGTGAGGCCGCGAGCGCTGAGCACCACCGGGCGGGCGCCCTCGGGCGGCAGCGGCTGCGGCTGCGGCTGCGGCCGGGCATGGTGGGTGGCTGGTGTGGATGTCATACCTCCATGCTTCCGACGCGTCGCCTCGAGCGCGTCGGGCGAGGGTGGGACCGTCCGCCGCCGGGGCTCATACCGCGGGGGGACGGCGCACTCATCCCGTGTGCGGGCGGTGGCAGGATGAGGAGCAGTGCAACGGACGACGACCGACGCGACGAACCGGGGGAACGGCAATGGCGGGGCTCGACGATCTCCAGGAGAAGAAGCGCGTGCGCTGGGCGCGGGCGGAGCGGTACGCGCACGGCGTTGCCGACAACGGCATGGGAGAGGCCCTACGGCTCTACTACACGCGGTACTTCCCGGCAGGGGCATTGCTGGCGGTCGGCCTCGTGCTTGGAATCGCGGCGCTCCTCCCCGGACCGATCGAGTGGGGCTTCGCCGTCCAACTCGTCATCTTCCTGATCGCGCTGGGCGGAGGCATCTGCGGCCTGCTGTACAACTCGAAACGCCTCGCGCCACGGGCGAACCTCGGACGAAGCACGAATATGGGCGTGCTCTTCGCCCTCGAGAAGGACGAGCGCGCACTCGTGCTCAAGCAAATCTCCGGTAGAGCGCCGCTGAACCCTGATCACCTTCGGATCGCGCGCGGAGCTGCGGTGCAGCTCCGCAAAGGGTCGGCGACCCAGCTTCTCGTGCTGCCCTTCTGGCTGTATTCGCTCGCTTCCCTCCTCGATGATGTCGACTGGATCTCTGCGGTACTCGTGACCAGCTTCATCGCGATCTCGGTGTGGGCGGTCCTCGACTTCCGCCGCAAGGGACGCTTCCTCGCAAGGACGGATGGGATGGTCGATCCGGAGCGCAAGTAGGGCGGCGACCTTGCCGATCCGGCCCCGGAATCGGCGGCGATGGCTACCGTTGAGGGATGTTCTTCCTCTTCGGTCTGTCCACGCGTGAGCATCTCCACTTCACACGCTCCGCCACCTGCCGGTACTGCGGCGTCTTCGCGCCGCAGCAGGCGATCGTCCGCAAGACGAAGCTCTCCGTGTTCTTCATCCCGCTCATCACCCTCAAGAAGACACGCCTGCAGGCCTGCACGAACTGCGGCGGGACCACCCGGCTCAGCGGCTCGGAACAGCGCGCCCTCGGCGGCTGAGCCCCACGCGGGTCAGCCGTCCGTCGGATCGACCGTCCCGCGAACCAGGCTCACGGTGGAGTGCGTGGGGTCGCCGTCGTACGGCTCGTCCGAGACGTCCACGATCGGGAAGTGGGCGAGATCGATGTCCGCCGGCACGGTGAAGGTGCCCTCGTCGCCGTCCATCACGCCCACGGTGTACATGCGGGTCAGGTCGGGGGCGATCAGCCAGACCTCGCGGTACCCCGCCGGCTGCTGCCCCTCGACAGAGACGTCGAGGACCCTCGCGCCGTCGCTATGCTGCGTGACCGTCACCGCGCCACCGCCCGAGTAGCCGGGGAGTGCTGCGAGGTCGGTGCGGGCGAGGACGGCGCCGTCGTCGCTCCTGAACGCCTCGAGACCCCACAGCGAGGCACCGCCCGCGATGATGCCGATCGCAGCCGCCGCTGCGAGCCAGCGGCCCGAGAAGCGCCGGCCCCCACGTCGTGATTGCGCCGCGCGGAGGGGAATCACCGTCGCACCATCGCGCACCCCCGGGGCGCCCTGGCCGTCGGCCGTGCTCGACGGATCGGTGAGACCGAGTTCCCGGGAGATGGCCTCCCAGACGGCGGGGCCGGGCTGCTCGAGGGGCCCTTGGCCGCCGTCGCGCGCGATGAGCACGACGTCGCGCAGGTCCTCGACCTCCACCGAGCACTGGATGCAGGAGGAGAGATGCTCTGCCGATCGCGGGTCCACGGTCTCGCCGATCGCGGCGAGGGCGGCCGTCTCCGGGTCAAGATGCCGCATTCCACTCCCCCAATCGCGTGCGTAGCTGGACCAGACTCCTGCGAATGTGGCTCTTGACCGTTCCCAGCGGGAGGGCGAGACGTTCGGCAATCTGTTGATGTGTGAAGTCTTCGTAGAAGGCGAGCCTGAGGATCGATCCCTGAGGCTCCCCGAGGAGATCCAGCTCGGCGCGCGTCACCACACGGTCCGCGATGGAGTCCACGGTGGAGCTCCGTTCGATCCGCGTATCGGGCAGGGCCACTGCGCGGGCCACGAGCTGCTGCTGCCGTGACCGCGCCGCGAGGACATCGACCACCGCGTTGCGGCTGATCCCGAGGATCCAGGCCGGCGCCGAACCCGCTGCCGGGTTGTAGCTCCCGCGGAAACGCCAGGCCCTGACGAACACGTCCTGGGTGACGTCCGCTGCGGCAGCGCGGTCGTCGAGCGAGCGGAGCGCGATGGAGAACACCAGCGGCGAGACACGCCCGTACGCCTCGGCCAGGGTGGTCTCGTCACCCGCTGCGAAGCTGCGATCGAGCTCCTCGGTCCACGCGGAACCGGAAGAATCCACCCAGCCCTCCTTGCGCGCGGCTTCCCGGAGTCGCGCCGCGGGGACACCGTTCATCCCGGTTTTCGCATCCGGCACGGTTCAGAGTGGCAGGGCTGTGAGGACCACATCATCTTCATAGTCGCCCTCCTCCGGCAGCCAGTCCCCGCCGCAAGTGATGACCTTCAGCTCGTGAGCGCCGTCGCGGTCGAAGATCTCGGAGCCGTTCAGCGTGGCCTTCGGGACCGTGCTCACGTCCGTGACGCGGTAGCTCAACGAACGCCCGTCCTCGAGACCGACCGTCACGATGCTCCCGGCATCCACGTCCTTGAGCTGCGCGAACGGCATGACCTCCGTGAGGCTGTCCACGTGCGCGGCGATCACGGCGTTCCCGGCGTCGGCTCCGGGTGCCGGCCCGAAGCGGTACCACCCGGCCTCGTAGAAGCTGTCCGGGATCTCCATGGCGTCGTTCTCCTCGATCCCGACCTCCACTACGGCGACGTCAATGTCGGTGCCCTCGACGGAAAGGGAGACGGGCCGCGGATCGGGCGGCTGGAGTGCCGCATCCGCCGGTCTGACGAGAGGGGCGGCCTGCGGAGTCACCGGGGCGGTCAGCGGATCCGTGACGGAGTTCCTCACCGGAGGCGCGGAGACCCCGGGCTGCGCCTGTACCGACACCTCGGCGGTGGGCGCCGGATCCCCGGCACCGTTCCCGCCCTGGGCGCATCCCGTCAGGAGCAGGGCGGCGAGGACGACGACGGCGGAGCGGTCTCGGTGCACGGCGTGGGTTCCTTCGGGGAATCGGTGGGGAGGGAGCGGAAAGCCGGTACGGCCCTCCGCTCCCCGGGTCATCGCGTCAGCAGGTCCTAGACCTTGCTGGTGCGACGGCGCGATGCCGCGACGACTCCGCCGAGCGCCACCATGAGCAGAGCGCCGAGGCCGAGAGCCGCTGCGCCGTTGTCCTCGGAAGCTGCGAGGCCGGACTGCCCACCCGGGACGCTGCTCGGCGTGGAGTGCAGACCCTCGATCACCTGGGTGGCGAGCTGCAGGTTGCCCGCTTCGAGGCTGCCCCAGGCGTAGACGATCGTCGAGGTTCCCTCGCCGAGCGTGAGGTCCGCCGGGCCGATGACGGGCTCGGTGGTGCCCGCGGCCGCGACGGCGGCGGAGACCGTGCCGGCAGCCGTGGTGAGGGAGGCCTCATCGGGGTCGCTCAGGGTCTGGACGATCGGCGAGCCGCCCGCGAGAACGTCGACGGCGGGAGCCGCTGCGGTGTGGCGCACCGTGACCCGTGCCTCGCCTGCAGGGACGGTCGAGATGTCATTGGTGTAGAAGTTGGCGGTGGGGGCGCCCTCGGCGTCGAGGTTCGCCGTCGCGGTGTAGTTGCCACCGGCCGCCAGGGTGACGTCCACCGGCCCGATGAGCGGGGCGCTCGCGTCCGCGGCGTCGGCCGCCGTCACCGCGAGCTGGTAGTCGCCGGCCGGCGGTTCGAGCGGACCGGCGAGGGTTCCGGGGGTGAAGTCGTCGAGGGTGAGGGCACCATTGACGTACACGTCCACGGTGAGATCAGGCACGGCGTGCAACACGGACAACGCGGCGGGTGCGGGTGCTTCGGCTGCACTCGCCGGGGCGGCGAGGGACGCGGCTCCGACGACGGAAGCTGCTCCGGCGGCATACAGGCTTCTGTGCGTGGCTACTCCTTGGCTGGGCCCCGGTGGGGGCTCGACTGGCTGGCACCCTGTACTACCGGCGTCGGCCCCGCTTCGGATGCACGGAAGCTGCACTTTTTTTCCCCGGGGTTCCCCGGCGCCCGATCAGGCGTTCCAGAGGCCGTACGAATCGGCCAGTGAGGAGATCTTCTGTGCTCGTGCGAGGCGCGGCAGGTACGAGCCGTCGCCGACGACCGCCCCGGCCGCGTGCTCCCGCAGCAACTCCGCGGCCCAGTTGATCTCGGACTCGCTCGGGGACAGGCCCTGGTTGATGGTGTCCGTGGCGTCCGGCAGGAGGCACAGCTTGCCGGTCATCCCCATGGACGCCGTGACCTTGCAGGCTTCGAGAAGGTCGTTGCCGAGGGCTCCGACGGTCGGTCCGTCGATCGGGCCGGGCAGCTGCCCCACGCGGGACGCCACCACGAGCTTGGAGCGCGCATAGGCGAGCGCCATCGGATCGTCCGACGCCCCGGTGTCGCGGCGGAAATCACCGACGCCGAACGCGAGGCGGAACGTGCCCGGGGCGCTGGCGATCGCCGTCGCGTTCTCGATGCCGAGGGCGGATTCGATCAGGGCGAGCACCGGCGTGCCCGCCTGCAGCCGCATGGCCGTGTGGGTCACCTGCTCCGGCTTCTCGGTCATGGCGAGCATGACACCGCGCAGACCGGGCGTCCCCGAGAGAGCCGCGAGGTCGTCGGCCCAGTACTCCGTCTCGATGCCGTTCACACGCACCCACGCGGTCATGCCCGTGGACAGGGCTTCGACCACGCGCTCGCGGGCTTCCAGCTTGTTCGCCGCCGGTACGGCGTCCTCCATGTCGAAGACCACGGAATCGGCCTCGGACGTCAGGGCCGGGATGAACGTGTGCTCGGAAGCAGCGGAGGCCAGCAGCCAGGATCGGGAGAGCTTGGCGGGAAGCGCGGCAGCGCGGCTGTTTCTGAGGGAGGTGGCCATACTCCAAACAGTACTGAGCGCGCGCCGTCAATAGCCACCGAGGCGGCCTGCCGAGGCGCGAACACTACGACCAAAAGACCTTGACCGTGTGCGGACCCGGGCCTAGCATTCGTATACGATCCGTCCCGCGGTCCGCCGTCCGCGGCACCGCACCCCGAAAGACAATGAGGTTTTTCATGGCCATGGCACCAGACCGTCAGGCGTCCGAGACGAACTCGCGAGCCCCTGAGCGCATGAGCGCCGCCGACCGGAAGGTGCTCGCAGGCACCATGGTCGGCACAACCATCGAGTGGTACGACTTCTTCATCTTCGCCCAGGCTGCGGGCATCGTCTTCGCGACCCTCTACTTCGGACCCCTCGAGGAGGAGAGCACCGGGCTGGCGCAGCTCGTGGCCTGGGCCACGATCGGCATCAGCTTCTTCTTCCGGCCGCTTGGAGCCGTGGTCGCCGGCAGGCTGGGTGACAAGATCGGCCGGAAGGCCATGCTCGTCTTCACCCTCGTGCTGATGGGCTCCGCAACCGCTCTGATCGG
The DNA here is from genome assembly GCF_058269235.1 of Arthrobacter sp. TJ-236. Taxonomy (NCBI): domain Bacteria; kingdom Bacillati; phylum Actinomycetota; class Actinomycetes; order Micrococcales; family Micrococcaceae; genus Arthrobacter; species Arthrobacter sp. TJ-236. Next base: position 77,790 of record NZ_JBZCNI010000006.1, on the reverse strand, counting down.
TCTCCTGCCCACCTACGCGCAGATCGGCATCTGGGCGCCCGTCCTCCTGATGCTGCTGCGCATCCTGCAGGGGTTCTCCGCCGGTGGCGAGTGGGGCGGGGCAGCCCTCATGGCCGTCGAGCACGCACCCGTGAACAAGCGCGGGTTCTGGGGCGCCTACCCCCAGATCGGCGTTCCCGTCGGGATGATCCTGGCGACCCTCGTGCTGTACCTGCTCCGGACCTCCCTGTCCCCCGAGGCCTTCCTGGCCTGGGGCTGGCGCATCCCGTTCCTGCTGTCGGTCGTGCTGATCGTCGTGGGGTACTTCATCCGGTCCGCCGTCGCGGAGAGCCCCGTCTTCAAGCGCATGATCGAGCGGAGGCGCGAGACGGCGACGCCCCTGCGCAGCCTGCTGAGGACGAACAAGAAGCAGGTGGTCCTCGCCGCCGTGATCTTCATCGGCAACAACGCGGCCGGCTACCTCGTCATCGCGTTCCTCTCCTCCTACGCGCAGCGCACCCTCGGCATGCCCGCGGCACCCGTGCTGCTCGCCACGCTGCTGGCCGCGTTCGGCTGGCTCATCTTCACCCTGTACGGGGGCATCCTCTCCGACCGCATCGGCCGCGTCCGCACCTTCCAGATCGGCTACGGGCTCATCTTCCTGTGGATGATCCCGCTGTTCCTGCTGATCGACACCCGCAACATCTGGGCCTACGGCATCGCCATCTTCGTGCTGACCATCGGGCTCGGGTTGTCCTACGGCCCCATGTCCGCCATGTACGCGGAGATGTTCCCCGCCAACGTCCGCTACTCCGGGATCGGGATCGGCTATGCGCTCGGCGCGATCCTCGGTGGCGCCTTCGCTCCCCTCATCGCGGAGGCCCTGCTGCGGGAGACCCAGCAGTCCATCTCCATCAGCTTCTACATCATGGTGCTCTGCGTCATCTCCTTCATCGGCGTGACGCTGGTCAAGGAGACGAAGGGTGCCCCGCTGGAGGCGGACGACCACGTCGAGGCCACCAGCCGCTGACGCAAGCAGGCGTTGGCGCCGCTCGTCAGCGCCGACGCCGGCGGACCCGCCGCCGCTGGCGGTCGTCGTCGGGCCCCTCCTCCACACCGGGTGAGGGGCCCAACCGATTCCCGGGAGCGGAACGTTCCACTGTGAGGCGACGCAGTGTGGGCATGTGCGGACATGCCCGCACTGCACGCAGGCACTGTGGGATGGTCCGCTCGGGCGGGTGTGCCCGACGGCGGCCCGGCGGCAGGGTGCCCGCCCCCGGACAGGCGGCTTCCTCCCAGGTGATGGACCCGACCAGTGGGAGGAAGGGCGTATTCCCTCGTCACGCGCCGATGGAATGGGAGGAAGCGGCCCCTCATCGCTGAATCGGCCCGCGCCAGCCGTCGGCCGACCCACCACCTGCCCCGCACCCGCGGCCACCCCTGGTAAGACGACGGCAACATCGGCCGCGCGGGAGCCGCTAGAGTGTCGACGTCGGGCGCTCCAGGCGCCGTGCCTGCAAAAGAGGCAATAAGGGCCAGGGGCCCGAGGCACATACGGAACCCACCCACTGTCGTCGTCCGGGTGACCGTGTGCAGCGATGCCGCGCCCGGAGGACGTCCGCTCCATGAGGACCTCCATGCCGACCACCCGCACCACTCCCACAGCGTCCACCGTGTCTGCGCGCATCGCCACCGCCCTCGAAACCGTCGCCACCGAGGTGTTCGGTGTGATGGGCAACGGCAACGCCCACTTCCTCGACGCCGTCATGGGCTCGCCCGTCCTGCACTTCACGGCCGTCCGCCACGAGGCCGGCGCGGTCGCCGCAGCCGACGCGTATCACCGCGCGAGCGGCCGCATCGCAGTCGCGACCACCACGTACGGCGCCGGTTTCACCAACGCCCTGACGCCGCTCGCCGAGGCCGTGCAGGCGGAGATCCCGCTGGTGCTCGTGGTCGGCGACGCCCCTACCACCGGCGTGCGTCCCTGGGACGTGGACCAGGCGGGCATCGCCAAGGGCCTCGGCGCCACCACGTTCACGGTCGACGCCGAACGGCCCACCGCGGTCACGCTCGCCGCCGTCGCGCACGCCCTGCTGCACCGCGAACCCGTGGTGCTGGCCATACCCTACGACCTCGCGGGCGCCGATGCCGCCGTCGACGAGGCGATGGGGCCCCGGGCCGTCCCCGCCCGGGTGGAGCCCGCCCTCACCGACATGGCGCAGATCGCTGCCCTCCTCGCCCGGGCCGAGCGTCCGCTGGTCCTCGCGGGCAGGGGAGCGTGGATCAGCGGCGCCCGGGATGTCGCCGCCCAGCTCGCCGACCGCCTCGGCGCACTCACCGCCACCTCCGGCCTCGGCGCGGGCTTCTTCGCGGAGCACGGCGGCGCCCTCGGGATCGCCGGCGGCTGGGCCTCGGAGCGGACAGCCGAGCTGATCGAGCAGGCCGACGCAGTGCTGGTCCTCGGTGCCGCGCTCAACCAGTTCACCACCCGCTTCGGTCACTGCTTCTCCGCGGACGCGGAGGTCGTCCAGGTCGGCGTCGCGCCCGGCCCGACATCGCCCCTGGTCACCCGGTACGTCCGCAGCGACGCGCGGCTCGCCGCGGAGGCCCTCCTCGCCGTCGTGCCCCACCGCGCCGCGAACCGCTGGCGCGACGCCGTCGACACCCGCGGCGCACACGACGCACGGCCCGACGGCGACGCCACCGCGCCCGACGGTCGCCTCGACCCGCGGAGCCTCTGCCGCGCGCTCGACCGCATGCTCCCCGCGGACCGGGCGATCGTCCAGGACGGCGGCCACTTCATCGGCTGGGCTCCCGCCTATCTCCGCGTGTCCGCGCCGAACCGCCTGATCATGGTGGGGACGGCGTACCAGACGATCGGCCTCGGATTCCCAAGTGCGGTCGGGGCGGCCCGCGCACTGCCGGACTCCACGCTGGTGCTCTGCACGGGCGACGGCGGCGGGCTCATGGCGCTCTCGGACCTCGACAGCGTGATCAGAACCGCCCGCCGCGCCGTGATCGTGGTGTTCAACGACGCCGCGTACGGCGCCGAGATCCACCAGTACGCGGTCCGCGGCATCGACTCCGGGCCCATGATGATCGACGAGGTGAACTTCGCGGGCCTCGCCTCCGCGCTCGGCGCGCACTCCGCCGTGATCGCCGGCCTGGAGGATCTCGCCGGCGTCGAGGAGTGGCTCGGGTCCGACGACGACGGCGTGCTCCTGCTCGACTGCCGCATCTCCCAGCAGATCGTGGCTCCCTACATGCAGGAGATCGTCGCGGTCGCGACGGGCGCTCGGACGTAGCGGCTGCTGGGGCCGGAGGTAGCGGCCCGCGTCAAGCGCTTCCGGCGTCTCCTCTCGAGCGGTCCCCGGGCGACGACGGTGTGGCCGCAGCGGACTAGGGTCGAAGCAGGAACCACCCGGGCCGCGCGCACCGACACCGTCGGATCCCGCGGCTGGCCAGGGTGCCGAGACCATCCTCCGAGGAGCCACCGTGACCGCCACGACGAACCCGACCGCAGCCGTACCCCCGGGGGCGGCCGACGACCGTTCCGTGCTCGTGGCCGGCGCGGGGGGTGTCATCGGGAGGCACGTCGCCGACGAGCACACCCGCCTCGGTGTGCCCGTCCGAGGGCTCAGCCGCCGGCCCGTCGACGGAGCGCGCTGGGAGCACCTCGCCGTCGACCTCCTGAATGCGGAGGCGACAGGGCGGGGACTCGAGGCCGCGAGCGACACCACGCATCTCGTGTTCGGCGCGTACATCGAGCGGCCCACCACGGCGGAGCAGATCGAGGTGAACTCCGCGCTGCTGACCAATGCGCTGCAGGGCCTGGAGGCCGCCGGCGCACCGCTGCGCCACGTCACGCTGTACCAAGGCGGCAAGGCCTACGGCGCGCACCTCGGCTACTTCAACACGCCCGCCAAGGAACGCGACCCGCGCCTCGTGCAGCCGAACTTCTACTACGACCAGGAGGACATCCTCCGGGCAGCCGCGGCGAAGCACGGCTTCGACGCCACGATGCTGCGTCCGGAGGGCGTGGTGGGGTACGCGACCGGCAACCCGATGAACATCCTCATGGTCATTGCCGTGTACGCGAGCATCTGCCGCGAACTCGGTCAGCCCCTGCGCTTCCCCGGTACGCACGCCGCCTACGACGCCCTGTACCAGGTGACGGACGCATCCCTCCTGGCGAGGGCCACGGTCTGGGCCGGCGCCGAACCCAGGGCGGCCGGCGAGGTCTACAACATCACCAACGGCGACCAGATCCGCTGGCGACACCTCTGGCCCGTGTTCGCGCGCCACTTCGGCATGGACTACGCCGAGCCTCAGCCGGTGGACCTCGCCGAGGCCATGCCGCACCACGAGCGGCTCTGGGCGGGCATGGTGGAGGAGCACGGGCTGGTCCCGACGCCGTTCGCCGACCTCGCCGGGTGGTCATTCGGCGACTTCCTCTTCCGCTCGGACTTCGACAACGTCACCTCGACCATCAAGGCGCGCCAGCACGGCTTCGGCGACTGCCTCGACACGGAGGACCGCTTCCTCGACCTGTTCAACACGCTCGCTGCCGACCGTGTCATCCCGCCGCTGACCTGACGCGTCGCGGGTGTGCGACAACGCCGGGGCGACGCCGAACAGGTGAGCGCACTACCTCGAATCGGTGGAAGGCGCCGCCGGTATGACCGCACCGGAGTGGGCCGGGAGGGGTTCGGCCGGGACAGCGCGGCCGGGGTCGGCACCCTGCCCTGGCTCTGCTGCCGGTCCGGCCGGATCGGGCTGCACCGGCATCGGCATCGGCTGTGCGTTCTGCATCTCCTCCGGGGTCAGCGGTTCACCCTCGGATCCGGAGCACGCTGTCGCTGCGACGACTCCCCCTTCGTGCGTGATCAGCGGGGGCTGCGCGGCCGAGGTGCAGGGTGGAGGGGCGTCGGGAGCGTGGTCCGGGAGGGGCACCGCGGAGGGATCTGGGCCCACGGGTTCTGCACCGATGACGGGAGGGCCCTCCGGGATCGTCTGCGTCTGCGCGACCCTCGTGACCGTCACCTCGTTCGTCGGGAGAGCCGCGCGGAGGCACTGGGCTATGCGTTCGGCGTCGGTCCCGCTCGCATCGGCCACGAGAGCGAGCCCCATGCTCGACGACGGGTAGGACGCAGATTGCCAGGCTTCAGCGACCGACGGATCCTCGATGCACTGCGCCGGATCGCCATCCTGAACGCCACCGACGCCGATCTGCCACCTCCCGGGGGTGCTCCCGGCGGTCTCGCCGACCACAGGCTGGCGTTCCGCGGGCCCCTGCCCGCAGGCCGAGACCACCAGTACAGCGCCCAGCGCGCACACCATGACGAGCTTCCTCATGGGACCCCCATCCCTCGAGCCGCGTCCGGTCGGTGCGGTGTACCGCGATGCTAGCCCTCGGGCCCGCTCCTGGCGAGGGACGGGCGGCGGGGCGCGGGCGGGACGGGCGGCGGGCAGGCGGTGGGACGGCGAACGAGGGACGGGCGAACAAAGCCGCGCGGGCACGGCTCCTGTGCACGTGGATCAGCGCGACGGCGTCGTCGCGTCAGTAGGTGGCGTACCGGACCACCTTCGCCGGAGATCCCACGACGACCGCATCGTCGGGAACATCCCGGGTCACCACGGACGCCGTCGCGACCACGGCGTTCCGCCCGACCGTCACCCCGGGCAGGATCGTGGCGTTCGCGCCGATCCAGACGTTCGGACCGAGCACGATCGGCGCCGGGATGAGATCCTTCGGCGGCTCGGGGCGAGGTCGTGGTTGAGGGTCGCGAGGACCGCGTTGTGTCCGATGAGGCAGTCGTCCCCGATCGTGATGCCGCCCTGGTCCTGGAACATGCACCCTGCGTTGATGAACACCCGGCGCCCGATCGTGATGTTCCTGCCGAAATCGGTGTGGAACGGCGGGAAGACGGTCACGGACTCGTCCACCGGCGCACCGATCAGCCGGGACAGGAGCCGACGCACCTCGGCCGGCTCCCTCCACCCGCTGTTCAACTCGCCGGTGATGCGCAGGGCTTCCTGACTGGTCTCGTGCATGACCGCGTGCAGCGGAGAGCCTCCCGGGATGGTCCTGCCGGCCCTCAGCTCGTCCAGCAGATCCTCGAGGGTCATGGCGATCCTCTCCTGCGGAACGTTGGCGGTATCGGTCAACCCTGACAGGGTGGGGCGATGACCTCGGGGCGTTCCTCGTGGAGATGCACCGGATCCTGCGATCAGGCGGCCACGTGTTCGTCTACGAGGCGCACCCCCTGACGCCGCTGTGGACCTGGGACGAGGAGCAGGCAGAACTCCGCCCCGACCGCGGGTACTTCGAGCGCAGCCACGTCAACGACTCCTTCCCCGCGGGTGGCACCGTGGAACACCAGCGCACGCTCGCCGAGGTGGTGATGGCCTTTCTCGGCGCGGGTTTCGAGCTCCTTCACCTCACGGAGCACCCGGACCCGTTCTGGAAGCCGGCCGGCACTCACGCGGCGGCGTGGAGCGGGCAGCTTCCCAACTCCTACAGCCTGCTGGCCCGGCGCCGTAGCTGAGTCAGGAGCGCGGTCGGAGGTCGTAAATGCGCTTCAGCTTCCCGCTGGAGCGTACGAGCGAGCCCTGCTCGACGACCGCGACCTGGCACGTGGTCCCGATGTGCGTCTTGATGCGGTGCCGCAGTTCCTCGGCCGCCGCCGTCGCCTCGACGGCCGTGACGCCGTCCCGCGGCTCCACGCGGATGGTCAGCTGGTCCATGCGCTGGCCCTCCGGCCGGGTCAGCTCCAGCTGGAAGTGCGGGCTCAGCGCCGGGATCGCCAGCGCCAGTTCCTCGACCTGCGTGGGGAACAGGTTCACCCCGCGGACGATCACCATGTCGTCGCTCCGCCCGGTGATCCGCTCCATCCTGCGCATGCCCGGCCGCGCCGTGCCGGGCAGCAGCCGCGTGAGGTCGTGCGTCCGGTAGCGGATGATCGGCAGGGCCTCCTTGGTGAGGGACGTGAACACCAGCTCCCCCGCGGCACCGTCGGCGAGTACCTGCTCGGTGAAGGGGTCGATGATCTCGGGGCGGAAGTGGTCCTCCCAGACGTGCGAGCCGTCCTTCGATTCCACGCACTCCCCCGCGACGCCCGGCCCCATCACCTCGGACAGGCCGTAGATGTCGCAGGCGTCGAACGCCATGCGGCCCTCGAGCTCCTGGCGCATGCCTTCGGTCCACGGCTCGGCGCCGAGCACGGCGGTCTTGAGGGACGTCGAACGCGGGTCGATCCCCGCAGCCGCCATCGCGTCGAGGATGGTCAGCAGGTAGGTGGGCGTCGCGAGGATCGCGTCCGGCTCGAAGTCGCGGATGAGCTGCACCTGACGCTCGGTCTGCCCTCCCGAGATGGGGATCACCGTGCAGCCGAGCCGTTCGGCGCCCGCGTGCGCGCCGAGCCCGCCCGTGAACAGGCCGTACCCGTAGGCGTTGTGCACCTTCCAGCCCGGCTTGACCCCGGAGGCACGCAGCGAGCGCGCCACGAGCGACGCCCACCGGTCGAGGTCCCCGAGGGTGTACCCGACGACGGTGGGCTGGCCCGTGGTGCCCGACGACGCGTGCACGCGCGCGACCTGCGCCTGCGGCACGGCGAACATCCCGAACGGGTAGGTGCTGCGGAGGTCCTCCTTCGTGGTGAAGGGGAACCGCGCCAGATCCTCGAGGGACCGCAGGTCCGAGGGGTGCACGCCGGCGTCGTCGAACTTCCGCCGGTACAGCGGCACGTTGGCGTACGCATGCGCGAGCGTGGCCTGCAGCCGCTCGAGCTGCACGGCCTCGAGGTGGTCGCGGCTCCACGTCTCCTCGTCGTCGAGGGACGCCGGATCAGCGGCCGTCGCCCGCAGTGGCACGGTGGTCATCGGTACTCCTTCCAGCCGGCTTCAGGACCGGCCCGCGTGGGCATGGCGGCCCGCCAGGATGGGCGCGAAGAACCTGCCGAGCGCCGCGGGCTCGGTGAGCGGCAGCACGTGTGCCACGTACTGGTCCGGACGGACGACGACGACGGCGCCGGTGCGGGTGATCCCCCGGACGTCGAAGATGTCCTCCGAGACCTCGGCGGAGCCGGCCGCGAAGACCTTCTCGTGGTCGGTCAGCCCGAACGGTCCGACCGACGGCAGGAAGGTACGGGGCACCTGCGTGATGTCCACCGCTGCATGGTGCTGCTGGTACACGATCTTCACGTCGAACCACGCGTCCCGATCGAGGTCGGCGGGCGTGGCGCCCACCGGGGAATCGGGCGCGCCGTCGAGCCAGTCCGCGAGCTCGGTGACCGCCGAGGCCGTTCCCGGCTGCGCCCCGTCCGCGAAGACGTAGATCCGCCACCGCCCGTCCGCCGTCGCCTGGTGTCCGAGGTGGAGGGGGACGCCGTCGCACACGCGAACCACCGAGGCGGATTTGAAGCGCCGCCCGATCGGGAAGCCCGCGGCCAGCTCCTGGTGCACGGGCTCGCCGACGAGCAGCGACGGCGCGTACTGCGTCATGAAGCCCGCGGGGAACTCGATGGTGCGCACGTAGAAGTCCTCGAGCTCGGACGGGTCCGCGAACTCCTCCGGCTTCTTCGCCATGAGGGTGGACCACTCGCGGTCGAAGTCGATCAGGTTCTGCGCGACCACCTGCCGCTCCGCCGAGTAGGTGCCGAGGAGCTCCTCCGGGCTGCGGCCCTCGAGCACGTGCCCCAGTTTCCAGCCGAGGTTGAAGCCGTCCTGCATCGAGACGTTCATGCCCTGGCCGGCCTTGGCGCTGTGCGTGTGGCAGGCGTCGCCCGTGATGAACACGCGCGGGGTGCGCGTGCCGAGATCCTTCGGCAGGACGTCGTCGAACCTGTCCGTGAGCCGGTGGCCCACCTCGTAGACGCTGTGCCACGCGACGTTCCGCACGTCGAGCGTGTAGGGGCTGAGGATGCGGTTGGCCTGCGCGATGATCTGCTCGATCGTGGTGTTACGGACGGCACCGTTGCCGGCCGGATCCACTTCGCCGAGGTCCACGTACATGCGGAACAGGTGACCGCCCTCGCGCGGGATCAACAGGATGCTGCCCCCGGCGCCGGACTGGATGGCGCACTTGCGGCGGATGTCCGGGAAGTCGGTGACCGCGACGGCGTCCATGACGCCCCACGCGTGGTTGGCGGCGTCGCCCGCGAGCGTGCAGCCGATGGCCCGGCGCACCCCGCTCCGGGCGCCGTCGGACCCCACCACGTACTTCGCACGGACCGTGCGCGGTGCGCCGTCGCCCCCCGTGGGCGTGAGGGTGACCGTCACCGGGTACTCCTGGGAGTCGTCCACGGTGAGGTCCACGAACTCGTGGCCGTAATCCGGTTCCATCCGGGTGGGTGCGTTCCTCATGAACTCGGCGAAGTAGTCCAGTACACGGGCCTGGTTCACGATCAGGTGCGGGAACTCGCTGATCCCGGCGGGGTCGTCGGCGGGCCTGGCCGTGCGGATGATGCGCGAGGGATCGGCGGGGTCGGGCTTCCAGAACGCCATCTCGACGATCCGGTAGGCCTCGTCCGTGATGCGCTGGGCGAAGCCGAAGGCCTGGAACGTCTCGACGCTGCGTGCCTGGATGCCGTCGGCCTGCCCGATGGGGAGGCGCCCTGACCGCCGCTCGACGATGCGTGTGGTGATGCCGGGGAACTGCGAGAGCTGCGCGGCGGTGATCATGCCGGCCGGGCCCGTACCGATGATCAGGACGTCCACCTCGTCCGGCAGGTCCGCGGACCGGTCCACACCGACGCCGGCCGCCGGTTGGACCCGGGGATCGCCCGAGGTGTAACCGTGGTGGTGGAACTGCATGGGCGTGCCTCACTTCATCGTGGTCCCGCAGGCGTCGGCGCTCCGGCGAGCGGGCACCGCACTTCTCTCGTGCAGGGCGATGCTAGCTCCTCGCGACGACGGTACTCAATTCGCCCGGCCTGCACGCGGCCATCCGGTCCGCGAGGTGGCGAGCGGTCAGAGTGTCCGCACGGCGTCGAGCGCGTCCAGGACCGCCAGCGACGGGACGTCCGCGGCCGCCGCGACCACGGCCAGGGGCTCACCGTTGTCGATCGCCGTCGCCACCGCGATGCGGAGCTCGGTGGTCGGGAAGGGGTCAACCGTCATGCCCGCGCTGATCGGGAGGTCCTCGAGGACCTCGCTGCGCATACCGCCCAAGCCGTCCGTGTTCATGGCCACTCCCATCCTGTTGTTGCCTGCCATTCTGACCTTCCTGCAGCTACCTGTGAAGCAACCCGAAACGTCGTGGTAGATCGTGCGGTGACCGCATTGGTGCCATTCCCGACGCACGGCTGTACGACGTCATCGCCACGAGCCTGAGCGACGCCACTGCGGCGGGGACCGGGCGGCTTGACGGGTCCGAACGCCCCTGCCTACTGTTCGTATACGATTTCGTACTCGATGAGGAGCAACGGTGGATCAGGTTGACGACGGCATGCTCACTGCCGCCCGCAAGGTCATCGCGATACACCTCAACTACCCGAGCCGTGCCGCCCAGAGGGGCCGCACCCCCGAGCAGCCCTCGTACTTCCTGAAGCCGACGTCCTCCCTCGCTCTCTCCGGGTCCCACGTCGAACGCCCCGCCGGCTGCGAGCTGCTGGGCTTCGAGGGCGAGGTCGCGATCGTCATCGGCAGTACGGCGCGGAGGGTCTCCGTCGACGACGCCTGGGGTCACGTGCGCGGGGTCACCGCGAGCAACGATCTCGGCGTCTACGACCTCCGCTACGCCGACAAGGGCTCCAACCTGCGGTCCAAGGGCGGCGACGGCTTCACGCCGGTGGGTCCGGCCCTCCTGCCCGCCGACGCCGTGGACCCCGCCGCGCTGCGCCTGCGCACCTGGCACAACGGCACGCTCGTGCAGGACGACACCACGGCCGGGCTGCTCTTCCCCTTCGACCGCCTGGTCGCCGACCTCTCGCAGCTCATCACGCTCGAACCCGGCGACATCATCCTCACCGGCACACCCGCAGGTGCATCCGTGGCCGTCCCTGGTGACGTCCTCGAGGTCGAGGTCACCGCGGGCACGCTCTCGACCGGACGGCTGACCACCACCGTCACCGACGGTACGGAGCCACTGGCCGTGTTCGGTGCGCGGCCCGTGGCCGACGACCTGCAGCGGGAGGAGGCCTACGGGTCGCGCGAGGCGGCCGGTCTCCCGCCGTCGTCCCCCGCGCTGTCCCCCGAGCTCCGGGGGAAGCTCGAGCGCGTCGCGACGGCGACGCTCTCCTCGCAGCTGCGCAAGCGCGGCCTGAACAACGTCAGCATCGACGGCCTGACGTCCACGCAGCCGGGCCGCCGCGTCGTCGGGCTCGCGCGCACGCTCCGGTACGTGCCGAACCGCGAGGACCTGTTCGCGGCGCACGGCGGCGGCTTCAACGCGCAGAAGCGCGCCATCGACACGGTGAACGACGGCGAGATCCTCGTCATGGAGGCGCGCGGCGAGAAGGGCACCGGCACGATCGGCGACATCCTCGCCCTCCGCGCACAGGTACGCGGCGCCGCCGCCGTCATCACCGACGGCGGTGTGCGGGACATCGCCGCGGTGACCGCCCTCGACATGCCCACCTACTACGCCAACCCCCACCCCGCCGTGCTCGGCCGGCGCCACATCCCCTGGGACACCGACGTCACCATCGCCTGCGGCGGCACCACCGTGCAGCCCGGCGACATCATCGTGGCGGACGCCGACGGCATCCTCGTGGTCCCGCCCGCTCTCGCCGAGGAGGTCGCCGACGACGCCCTGGCGCAGGAACGGGAGGAGACGTTCATCGCCGAGATGGTGACGGCCGGGCACGGCGTCGACGGCCTGTACCCGCTGAACGCGCAGTGGCGGCTCCGGTACGAGGCCTGGCGGTCCGATGACTGACCTCGCCGACGTCTCAGAGGGCACCGCGCCCTCGGGCAGCAAGTCGCAGCAGGCGTACACGGCGGTGAAGCGCGCGATCATCGACGGCGCCTATCCTCCCGGGCACCGGCTGGTGCTCTCGAAGATCGCCGACGAGCTCGGCGTCAGCGTGGTCCCGGTCCGCGAGGCCATCCGCCGCCTCGAGGCCGAGGGGCTCGTGACGTTCGAGCGGAACGTGGGCGCCACCGTCGCCGGGATCGACCCTACCGAGTACCTCTACACGATGCAGACGCTCAGCCTCGTCGAGGGGGCCGCGACGTCGCTCTCGGCGCCCTTCATGGGTCCCGGGGACATCGCACGGGCCCGCGCCGTCAACGAGCGGATGCGCGCGAGCCTCGCGGACTTCGACCCGCTGCTGTTCACCGAGCTCAACCGGGAGTTCCACGCGATCCTCTTCGAGCGCTGCCCGAACCCGCACATCCTCGACCTCGTGCAGCGCGGCTGGAACCGCCTCGCGCTGCTGCGCGCGTCGACCTTCCGCTTCGTGCCGCACCGCGCGCCCGACTCCGTGGAGGAACACGAGCGGCTGCTCGCCCTCATCGAATCGGGGGCGGGCGCGGACGACGTCGAACGGGCGGCCCGCGCGCACCGCAGCGCCACCCTCGATGCCTACCTGGCGCACGCCGGTGCGCCCCAACCCACCCATCACGACGGCGGCGATCCCGCCCACGAGCCCCGTTAGGACCACCATGACGACCACCAGCGCAGCCTCGCAGCACTTCGTCCCCGACGGCCTGCCGTCCCACCTCCAGCACTACATCGGTGGCCGTTTCGTCGACTCGATCGGTGGGGTTACCTTCGATGTGCTCGACCCGGTCTCGAACCGGAACTACGCCACGGCCGCAGCGGGCCAGAAGGAGGACGTCGACGCCGCCGTGGCCGCGGCCCGTGACGCCTTCACCAACGGCCCCTGGCCCCGCATGAAGCCGCGCGAACGCGCCCGCGTGCTCAACCGCATCGCCGACGCCGTCGAGGCACAGGAGGCGCGCCTCGCCGAGCTCGAGACGTTCGACACCGGTCTGCCCATCACGCAGGCGAAGGGGCAGGCCCTGCGCGCCGCGGAGAACTTCCGGTTCTTCGCGGACCTCATCGTGGCCCAGTTCGACGACGCCATGAAGGTGCCCGGCGCGCAGATCAACTACGTGAACCGCAAGCCCATCGGCGTGGCCGGGCTCATCACCCCCTGGAACACGCCCTTCATGCTGGAGTCCTGGAAACTCGCGCCCGCCCTGGCCACCGGCAACACCGTGGTGCTGAAACCCGCCGAGTTCACGCCGCTCTCCGCCTCCCTCTGGGCGCAGATCTTCACGGACGCGGGCCTGCCGGACGGCGTGTTCAACCTCGTGAACGGCCTCGGTGAGGAGGCCGGCGACGCCCTCGTGAAGCACCCCGACGTGCCGCTGATCTCCTTCACGGGCGAGACCACCACGGGCCGGACGATCTTCCGGAACGCCGCCGAGCACCTCAAGGGGCTCTCCATGGAGCTCGGTGGCAAGTCACCCTGCATCGTCTTCGCCGACGCCGACCTCGACGCCGCGATCGACTCCGCGCTCTTCGGGGTGTTCTCGCTCAACGGCGAGCGCTGCACCGCCGGGTCCCGGATCCTGGTCGAGCGTCCCGTGTACGACGACTTCTGTGAGAAGTACGCGGCCCGCGCGAAGGCCATCGTCGTGGGCGACCCCCAGGACGCGGCCACCGAGGTCGGCGCGCTCGTCCACCCCGTTCACTTCGACAAGGTGGCCTCCTACGTGGAGATCGGCAAGACCGAGGGCCGGCTGCTCGCCGGTGGCGGACGCCCGGACCACCTTCCCGAGGGCAACTACATCGCCCCCACGGTCTTCGCGGACGTCCTCCCGAACGCGCGGATCTTCCAGGAGGAGATCTTCGGGCCCGTCGTCGCCATCACCCCCTTCGACACCGACGCCGAGGCCCTCCAGCTCGCGAACAACACCCGGTACGGCCTCGCCGCCTACGTCTGGACGAAGGACCTCACCCGGGCCCACACGTTCTCGCAGGACGTCGAGGCGGGCATGGTCTGGCTCAACAGCCACAACGTCCGGGACCTCCGCACCCCCTTCGGTGGGGTCAAGGCCTCCGGCCTCGGCCACGAGGGCGGCTACCGCTCCATCGACTTCTACACGGACCAGCAGGCCGTGCACATCACGCTCGGCACGGTGCACACGCCGAAGTTCGGCAGCATCGACGCCTCCGCCCGGAACGAGGGCTGACCGGTGACCCACGCGCCCGCATCCCGCATCCCCACGCCGTCCGTCCCCGCGCCCGACATCGTCCGCTGCGCGTACATGGAGATCGTCGTCACCGACCTCGCACGCTCGCGGCAGTTCTACGTGGACGTCCTCGGCCTGCACGTCACCGAGGAGGACGACGACGCCATCTACCTGCGCTCCCTCGAGGAGTTCATCCACCACAACCTCGTGCTGCGGAAGGGACCCGTGGCGGCCGTCGCCGCCTTCGCCTACCGCGTGCGGACGCCCGAGGACGTGGACGCCGCCGAGGCCTACTACCGGGAGCTCGGCTGCCGCACCGAACGCCGTCCGAGCGGCTTCACGAAGGGCGTGGGCGATTCCGTGCGCGTGGAGGACCCCCTGGGCTTCCCCTACGAGTTCTTCCACGCCGTTGATCACGTGGAACGCCTCACGCAGCGCTACGACCTCTACTCGGCGGGCGAGCTGGTGCGCCTCGACCACTTCAACCAGGTGACCCCGGACGTACCGCGCGGCCAGGCGTACCTCGAGGACCTCGGCTTCCGCGTCTCCGAGGACATCCAGGACTCCGACGGCGTCACCTACGCCGTGTGGATGCACCGCAAGCAGACCGTGCACGACACCGCCCTCACCGGCGGCAACGGTCCCCGCATGCATCACGTGGCCTTCGCGACCCACGAGAAGCACAACATCATCCAGATCTGCGACAAGATGGGCGCCCTGCGGATCAGCGACCGCATCGAGCGCGGACCCGGGCGCCACGGTGTCTCGAACGCCTTCTACCTCTACATCCTGGACCCTGACGACCACCGCATCGAGATCTACTGCCAGGACTACTACACGGGCGACCCCGACAACCCGACCATCACCTGGGACGTGCACGACAACCAGCGCCGCGACTGGTGGGGCAACGCCGTCGTGCCGTCCTGGTACTCGGAGGCCTCCCTGGTCCTCGACCTCGACGGCAACCCGCAGCCGGTGGCGGAGCGCGAGGACCGCAGCGAGCAGGCGGTCACGGTGGGTGCGGACGGGTTCTCCTACACGCGCAGGGACGACGGCGGCGCGCCGGCCGAGGGCTTCAAGCTCGGCAACCAGCTCTAGACGACTCCAGGAACAGCTCCGACGCGCACCGTACCGCCGCCCCCTTCCGGAAAGGATCCCCATGCTCGAGCCGCACGTGATCAGCGAGATCGCCGACGAGCTCCTCCACGCCGCCCGCACGCGGACGCCGGTCCCGCTGCTCACCGCCCGCCACCCGGGCATGACGGTGGAGGATTCCTACGCGGTGCAGCGCCTCTGGCGCCAGCGGAACGTGGACGCCGGCCGCACGCTCGTGGGGCGGAAGATCGGGCTCACCAGCCGCGCCATGCAGGTGGCCACGGGGATCACCGAGCCGGACTACGGGTCCATCTTCGACGACATGGTGTTCCAGACGGGCTGCTCGGTGGAGTGGGAGCGCTACACGAGACCCAGGGTCGAGGTCGAGCTGGCGTTCGTGCTCAAGGACGACCTCACCGGTCCGGGTTGCACCCTCTTCGACGTCCTCAACGCCACCGATTACGTGGTGCCCGCCCTGGAGATCCTGGATTCGCGGATCGAGATGGAGGGCCGCACCATCGTGGACACCATCTCCGACAACGCGGCGATGGGCGCCATGGTGGTGGGCGGCAGGCCGGTGAGGCCCGACGCCGTCGACCTCCGGTGGGTCGCCGCCATCCTGTACAAGAACCAGGTGGTGGAGGAGACCGGCGTCGCGGCCGGTGTCCTCGACCACCCCGCCGCCGGCGTGCACTGGCTCGCGAACAAGATCGCCGCGCACGACGACGGGCTGAAGGCCGGGGACATCATCCTCGCGGGTTCCTTCACCCGGCCACTCTGGGTGGACCGCGGCGATACCGTCCACGCGGACTACGGACCGCTGGGAGCCGTCACGTGCCGCTTCCACTAGAGCCGACGTTCGCCGCCGCACTCGCCACGGCGGGACGTCCGCTCGCGGGGATGTGGGTGTGCTCCGGCAGCCCGCTGGTCGCCGAGCTCTGCGCCGGGTCCGGGTTGGACTGGCTGCTGATCGACGCGGAGCACAGCCCCAACGGCCTCGAGTCCGTGCTCGCCCAGCTCCAGGCCGTCCACGGGTATCCGGTGCAGGTGCTCGTCCGGCCGCCGGTCAATGACACCGTGCTCATCAAGCAGTACCTGGACCTCGGGGTGCAGAACCTCCTGATCCCGATGGTGAATTCCGCCGCGGATGCCGTGGCCGCCGTCGCCGCCACCCGCTACCCGCCCCTCGGGGTGCGCGGCGTCGGCTCGGCCCTCGCCCGGGCCGCCCGCTGGAACAGGGTGCCGGACTACCTCGCCACGGCGTCGTCGACCATCAGCGTGACGGTGCAGATCGAGTCCGCCGCCGCCGTCGACGCCGTCGATGACATCCTCGCGGTGGACGGCGTGGACGCGATCTTCCTCGGCCCCTCGGACCTCGCAGCGTCCATGGGCCTTCTCGGCCAGCAGGAACACCCCGACGTGCGCGCCGCCGTCGAGCACTGCCTCGCAGCTGCCACCCGTGCCGGGACACCGGCCGGGGTCAACGCCTTCACCCCGGCCACGGCGCGGCACTACCTGGACGTCGGTGCCCGGTTCGTCCTCGTGGGAGCCGACGTCGCGCTCCTCGCGCGGGGCTCGGAGGCGTTGGCCGCCGCGTACGTGCCCGCGTCCGAGGCCGGTTCGGCGGCCGGTCCAGCGACCGACGGCGACCCGGCGAGTTACTAGGCCACGTCAGATGGTGGGCACCGTTCCGCCGTCGATGACGTACTCGGCGCCGACGATCGACGATGCCCGATCGGACACCAGGAAGGCCGCGAGATCGGCCACCTCCTCCGGCCTGGCGAAGCGGCCGAGCGGAACCCCGCCGAGGGAGTCGAAGATCCTCTGCCGTGCTTCCTCCCGGCCGAGATCGCTGCCCAGGGCGATCCGGTCAACCAGCCGCTCGTAGCCTTCCGTCTCGATGCCACCGGGGCTGATCGCGTTGACCCTGATCCCGTGAGGCGCGACCTCCTTCGCGAGTCCCTTGCTGTAGGTACGGAGCGCGGCTTTCGATGCGGCATAGGCAAGAGATGCCTCGAACTGGGGCATCCGGTTCTGGATCGAGGTGAAGTGGACCACCGCACCTGAACCGGCGCGGATCATGGCCGGGAGCAGCGCCCGGTCGAGCCGCACAGCACCCAGGAGGTTGAGCTGGAGCTCCGCCAGCCACTGCTCGTCGTCGATGACCGCGAAGCCGCCCGCAGGTGTCGACGAACCACCCACGACGTGCACGAGGATGTCCACGCCGCCCGCCTCCCCCAGCCGTGCGGCGGCGGCCTGCGCTCCGACGACGGTCGAGGTGTCGGCCCTGATGAACCGGTCCACGATGTCATCATCATCCGGGATCGCCCTCGCCGTCACGAAGACATCCGCACCGAGTTCACGGAGCCGCGCGACCACCGCCCTGCCGGCCCCCTTCGTCCCTCCCGTGACGAGCGCACGGCGTCCGTCCAGTCGATCGCGTGTGGCGGGCACCGCCGGTGACTCGCGTTGCTGGGACCGGAGAGTTGCGCTCGCTCCTCCTCCCGCGGTCATGATGCCTGCCCGATCGACAGACCGATGACGGCGTCGTCCTGCTGGGTGAAGGTGAAGGAGAAGGTGAGCGGGCCTCCGGGGAACTCCCCGTCGACCGAGGCCACGAGGCGATCCGCAGCATAGGAGGTCGGCGTGATGACGATCATCGGCTCGATCTGGTGGACCCTGATCCACTCACGCACCGCTGCCTCGGTCTCATAGGTGGTGCCGTCGTCGACGACGGCCGCGCCGGGCGCGAAGACGTCGAAGAGCGCCTCGGCGTCGTGGGCATTCGTGGCTTCCACGAACCGGTGGACAGCTGTCGGGAGGGTGATGTCAGGCATGGTGTCTCTTTCTCGTTGAAGGAGCTCCCACCGTACCAAGTACTGTCCTGCAGGACAATACTTTGGATCCGCATGCGTGGACGGGTGCCGATAGAGTGCTCGAATGGCGACGACGAACGAGGATCCCGACGTAGAGCAGCCGCAGTCTCTTACCCCCGGGAACTTCCCCTACCGGTCGAAGCTCCTGGCGAACCTCAGCGCACTGATCCTGCTGTGGAACTCGCCTGCGCTGCAGGGCCAGATACTCGCGAAGAGCGGTGAGTCGCTGGATCAGCCCTCGCACCAGACCCTCCGGCTCCTCCTCGCCTGGGGATCGATGCGGCCGACCGCGCTCGCGGACGAACTCGGCGTGGGGGCGTCGTACATCAGCAAGATCGTGGGTCGACTCGAAGGAGCCGGACTGGTGGAACGGACGGCCGACCCTTCCGACCGCCGCGCGCATCTGATTCGCCTGACCGACGCAGGAATGGAGGCCGCCCGCGGCGTCTACGCGCTGGGGGATCGCATGATCTCCGAAGTGCTCGACGATTGGTCGCCCTCGGACATCCGGCGTTACACCGACCTGACGGAACGCTTCGTCGACGACGCCATCAGGTCCGCCGCACTCATGCGTGCGCGGGGCCTCCGCCCGGCCGATGAGGACCCGGCCCACACCGACGCGCCGTCGTCGAGCTCCTGACGATCGGCCGACTTCTATCCCGGGCGGTACGGTGGTCCTTCAGAGGCCGACGGCCGGGGAGGACGGAGCACGAATGGCAGTTCGGGGAAGGCCACGGGAGTTCGACGTCGACGCAGCCCTTGAGCGCGCGGTCGACGTCTTCTGGCGCCGGGGCTACGAAGGAACGACGCTCGACGACCTGACGAGCGCGATGAGGATCAGCCGGCCGAGCCTCTACTCGGCGTTCGGCAACAAGGCGGACACGTTCCGGCGCGCCCTCGAGCGCTACGCGCGGGTCGAGCTGGCGTACGTGGACGAGGCACTGGCGCAGCCCACGGCCCGGGAGGTCGCGGAGCACTACCTGCGCGCCAACGCCGAGGCCGTCACGCTGCCGGGCCGCCCGCCCGGGTGCCTCTCGATCCAGGGCGGGCTCGCCGGGCACCCGAACGACCAGCAGATCATCGACGTCCTGAGTGCGAGCCGCCGCGGAGGCGAGGCCCGGTTCACGGAGCGCTTTCGGCGCGCTGTCGAGGAGGGCGACCTGCCGGAGACGGAGGATCCGGCCGAGCTCGCCCGGTACCTCGCTGCCGTGACGGCCGGGCTGGCCGTCCAGGCGGCGGGTGGTGCGGAGCGGACCGACCTCATGGCCGTCGCGGAACGTGCGCTCACCGCCTTCCCATGACGGGGCTGCAGATCCTTCTGACCCCGACGCATTACGTACCGTCCGGAATATAATCCGGCGGCTCCCGTTATATGTACCGCGAAGGACGTAATACGCGTCCCGCAGTATTCAAGGAGCCATCATGACCAGCACCACCAGCCTCGCCGGCAAGACCGCCCTCGTCACCGGAGCGTCACGGGGGATCGGCGCGGGGATCGCGCGCTCGCTCGCCGAGCAGGGCGCCGCCGTCGCCATCACGTACCGGAATTCAGGGGACGCCGCGGAGCAGCTCGTCGCGGAGATCCGCGCCGCGGGCGGCACCGCGCACGCGATCCACGCCGACAGCGCCGACCGTGATGCCGCCCGGCAGGGCGTGCGGGACGCCGTGGAGGCGCTGGGCTCCCTCGACATCCTCGTGAACAACGCCGGTGGCGGCTGGTTCGAGCCGTTCGGCGACGCCACCGAGGAGCACATCGAGGCCACGATCGACCTCAACATCCGGGGCACCGTCTACACCACGCAGGAAGCCCTGAAGTACCTTCCGGACAACAGCCGCATCATCACGATCGGGAGCATCAACGCCGTCTCCATCCCCTTCTCGGGAGGCACCGTCTACGGCATGAGCAAGGCCGCGCTGGTGGCATTCACCCAGGGCCTCGCACGCGACCTCGGGGCCCGCGGCATCACCGTGAACAACATCCAGCCGGGCCCCATAGACACCGACGGCAACCCCGCCGACGGAGAGCAGGGCGGTTTCCTGGCCGGGCTGACCGCGCTCAAGAGGTTCGGCAAGCCCTCCGACGTCGGCGGGCTCGTCGCGTGGATCGCCAGCGACGCCGCCGCCTACATGACCGGATCCACGGTGAACATCGACGCCGGCTGGACGGCCTGACGTCTCAGGGAGCGCGATGGTCGGGCGCAGGCCTGACCATCGGAGGGCTGAGGTACTCGCTGGCGACCCTGTAGACGGCGGCGGGAGCACCCTTGGAACGCGCCACCTTCTTCCCGGTGTCCGCCAGGGCAGTGCTCATCTTCCGGGTGAAGTTCCCGGGGTCCAGCTTCTCGGTGTTCCACACCGCCTCGTAGACGTGGCGCAACTGGTACAGGGCGAACTCCTCGGGGACGAGCCTGGCCGCGGCCAGCGTGTACTCGATCTTGCCGGCCAGCCGCTCGAGCGCGGCGGCGAGGATCTCCCGGTGGTCGAACGCCAGGTGCTCCCCGGCGAGAACGTCGTGGACGGGCCGCCAGCGCGCCGCGGTGGAGTCACTGCCGGGCCGGAGTGCGGGCAGTTCCCGGCCGTCGGTGGCGAGGAGCGCGAGGTGCGCCACCGACACCACGCGGCGGCGCGGATCGCGGGCGGGCGAGCTGAAGGTGGCGAGCTGCTCCACGTGGGCACGGTGCGCCCCGAGATCCAGGCCCGTCTCCTCCTCGAGCTCCCGCCACGCGGCCTGCAGCGCGTCCTCATGCGGCTCGACGAACCCTCCCGGAAGGGCCAGGGCCCCCTCGAAGGGCTGGCCGGCGCGTCGCACCAGGGCGGCGTGCAGTGTGCTGCCCTCGACGGCGAAGACGACGAGATCCACGGTCAGCGCCACGGAGGGGTAGGTCGTCGTCCCGCCCTCGGAAGACTCCACCCCGCCACCGCTCATCGGGCGCGCTCCGGCGGGACACGAGCGTCCCCAGCGGGGACGGAAGAGCGGGTGCGCTGTGGGATCACCCGGTCAATCATCCCCGCCGGGGCATGAGGGCACCAGTCAGGCGGGTACGGGCGTGGCCGCGGTGGCGGTCTCCGTCCCGGCCCTGCGGCTCCGGGTCCAGTCGATGAGCCCGTAGACGCACAGTGCGGTGAAGCCGATGTACAGCAGCGCGGTGAGGTTCAGGCCGCGTGAGAAATACAGCGGGATGGAGACGAGGTCGACGACGATCCAGACGTACCAGTGCTGGAAGATCTTCTTCGCCTGACCGTAGGTGGCGAGCAGGGAGGCCGCGAGGATGAAGGCGTCCGGCCAGGGGACCTGCGAGTCGGTGGCGCGCGTGAGGATCATGGCGATCCCCACCGTGGCGAGGGCGACGACGGCGACGCCGGTCAGCGCCTCGCGACGCGTGGCGTCCCTGATGGGCAGGTCGCCGCTCCTCTGCGTACCCCTGGCTCCCCGGACCCAGTTGAACCACCCGTACACGGCCACGGAGGCGAAGACCGCCTGGAGGACGGTCTCGGCGTAGAGCCCCGCGCCGAAGAACAGGATCATGAACGCGATGTTGTTGACGATCCCCACCGGCCAGTTCCAGATCCTCTGCCGGGCCACGCCGTAGACACACGCTGCACCGGTGACGAAGCCGATGACCTCGATCCAGCTGACGGGTGCCCCCAACAGCTGTGCTGCCGGTGATGACATCCAGGTGACCACTGCATCCATGTCCCGCTCCTCATATTTTGTCAATGTGACAATGAGTAGTGTACGGCGGGGAGGAAGGAAGCGGAAGACTCCTCCGCAGCTCGCTCCTCATCGCCTCTCACTCCCGCCTCCATCACGGCGCCTGTCAACCCCCGTCGAGCGCTGGCCACCGACTGCCGGGATGCCGCACGATGGGGACGTCAGACCGCGACGGTGGAAGCATCGCAGCGCGGATCAACAGTCCGATCGAAGGAGTGCTATCCATGGCAGATCTTGGTGGAATGGCTGACAAGGCCAAGGACGCGGCTCAGGACCACCCGGAACAGGTGGATCAGGCCAAGGACAAGGCGAAGGACGCCCTACCTGGTCAGGACGACAAGTAGGGCTCGAGAACGGCTGAGGCCCGGCCGGCGTGACAACGCCGACCGGGCCTCATCTACGATCGCGTGCCGATCCACCGCACGCGAGACTCCGTCACCATGCCGTCACCGTACGAGGTCGTAGATCACCTTCATGACCCCGTTGGAGTACGTCTCCGACTCGCGGAGGCGCAGGGGCCGGCTGTCGTTGTCCTCCACGCTGAAGAGCCGCTTCCCCGAACCCAGGAGCACCGGGAAGACCAGCAGGTTGTACCGGTCGATCAGATCGGCCTCGGACAGCGTGCGCGCCAGTTCCGCGCTCCCGTGGATGAAGATGGCTCCGCCGTCGCTCTGCTTCAGCGCCGCGACGTCCTCCGTGGAACGGAGGAGCTCCGTGGCACCCCAGCCGTCGATCAGCGATCCCTCGTCGAGCGTCGTCGAGACCACGTATTTGGGAAGATCCCGGTACGCCGCGTGGTCCTCGGAGTCCCGCCAGATCGGGGCGAACGCCTCGTAGCTGCGACGCCCGAACATGAGCGCCGTGGTCTCCTGCAGCTCGTCCTCCTTCAGCGAGAACGCCTCGGGGAGCATCTCGGTGCTGAGCACCCACCCACCGTTGCGATGCCCCTCACTGACGTCACCCGGTGAATCGGCAACACCGTCCAGTGACAAGAAACCCGTCCAGACCAACTCCCGCGCCATGCCTGATCCTCTCATCGACCCGAAGCTCCACAGCTACAGGAACACCGCTCGACGGACAAGTCCTGCAGGCACCCGGGACCGCGCCTCAGGCGCGGCCGGTCCTGCATCGGTACGTCCCCAGGGCGACCACGGACGGCGCGCTCATGGCCGGCCCTGCTCCTCGGCCCGGTCGATCGCCTTCGCCAGGCGATCGCGCTCGCTGCGGACCCAGCTCCCGCCGTCGTAGTTCTGCATGAAGGATTCGGCGAAGTCCGCGGGGTCCGCCCCGACGACGTCGCGAAGGGGGGTGCCCGCCGCCACGCTCTGCTCCAGCAGGTCGGCGAGGTCCGTCAGCATGGCGATGAGGCTGTCGCTGTCGGAGCTCGGGCCGAGGTTCAGGACATAGCGCTCGAGCGCCCCCGCTGCCTCGCGATAGCCATCGGGCAGGTTGCGCACGCGTTCCTTGTACTCGCGGTACTGCTTCTTGGCGGCGAGATCGCCGACCATCTTCTCGATCCACATGGTCATGCGCCTTCTTTCCTGAGGGTGTTCAGATGATCGGAGAGGAAGTCCCAGGTTCTCCAGAACTCGGTGAGGTACTGCTGTCCCAGCTCGTTGAGCGAGTAGACCTTGCGCGGCGGCCCCTTCTCGGAGGGAGCTTTTCGGACGTCCACCAGGCCGCGTTGCTCGATGCGGATGAGCAACGCATAGACGGTGCCCTCCGCGATGTCCGTGAAGCCCTTTTCCCTCAGCCACCCGGTGATCTCGTAGCCGTAGGCGGCCCTGCCCGACAACGTGGCCAGGACCATGCCCTCGAGCGTGCCCTTGAGCATCTCGGTCATCTGCTTGCTCATGCGCCCTCCAGCTAGTGAGTGATACTCAGTACCGTGTAGTCGCTACATAGTAGGACTAGGTTCCGGTACTCAGCAAGAGCAGGTAGCGGCGAGGTTAGGCTCGTTCCGTGTCCGCCGACAACTCATCCATTGCACTGCCCCCGCCCGGCTCCACCCCGCGCCGCACCGCCGTCGTCGCCGTCGTGGTCGCCGTCGTGTCCACGGCCGTGACTGCCGCCTGCCTCGTGGTGGCCTGGCGGGTCACCGGCGAGCGCGGCGCGGTCATCTCGCTCGTCTCGAATGTCGTGCTGATGACGTGGTCCGCCGTCGTCGGGGTCCCGCGCAGTGGCCTGACGGCGTCGTGGTTCCGCGTGCGCGCCTGCGAGCCCCGGGTGTACAAGGTGCTCGGGGTGCGGATCTTCGACCGCATCCTGTCCGTGATCGGCTGGAACCGCCTGATCGAAGCGGAGCGGGCGTTCGACGGCTCCCGCGCGGGCCTCGCCGCTCTCGACCACGACACGCGCCGCTCCGAGGTGGCGCACCTGGCCTGCATCGCCGTCGTGATGGTCGTCGCCGTGCTCGCCGTCACCGCGGGGCTGTGGACCAGCGCCGCCTGGCTGCTGGGCCTCGCGATACCGCTGCATCTCTACCCCGTGGGCCTGCAGCGCCTGCTGCGCTCGAGGATCGATCGCATCGCCGAGCTCGAAGCCCGCACCGCGAACCCCTGATCCGCGCGGACCGGGGTCATCAGCGGTGTCGGGTGCCATTCGCGGGAAGGGTTCGCAGGTGCACGCGGTTGTCGCCTGCAGGCACCATCGAGACGCAGTATCCGATGCACCACCAGGAGGACCCATGAACATCGTCATCACCGGAGCGACCGGACAGCTCGGCCGTCTCGTCATCGAGCAGCTGCTGGCACGCGGGGTGGACCCGTCCACCATCACGGCCGGCGGCCGCAACGAGCAGGCACTCGCCGACCTGGCCGCACGCGGCGTCCGCACCGCGCGGGTGGACTACGCGGACCCGTCCACCATCGACGACGCCGTTGCCGGCGCGGACAAGGTGCTGCTGATCTCGGGCAACGAGGTGGGTCAGCGCTCGGTGCAGCACAAGGCCGTGATCGACGCGACACGCAAGGTCGGCGCCGAACTCCTCTACACCAGCGCACCCCGCGCGACGTCGACGGACCTCGTGCTCGCCCCCGAGCACGCCGCCACCGAAGGGCTGCTGCAGGGTTCGGGGCTGACCTACACGGTGCTGCGCAACAACTGGTACACGGAGAACTACGCCGACACCATCCGCCGCGCGGCCTCGGAGGGCCGGATCGTCGCCAGCTCCGGCGCGGGCAAAGTGGCGAGTGCTTCCCGCGTCGACTACGCGGAGGCCGCCGCGGTCGTCCTGCTCTCCGACGAGTACGCCGGCGAGATCCTCGAGCTCGGCGGTGACGCCCCCTGGGACGTCGAGGAGCTGGCGTCCACCGTCGCAGCGGTGGCCGGCCGTGACGTGACAGTCACGCAGCTGAGCACGGAGGAGCACGTGACCGCCCTCACCGAGGCAGGGCTCGACGCCGACACCGCCGGCTTCGTCGCCGCGCTCGACGCCAACATCGCGGCCGGGTGCCTCTCGGACAGCGACGGCACGCTCAGCCGGATCATCGGGCGCCCGATGACGCCGCTGAAGGAGTACGTGGCGGCGCTGCTCGCGGAGTAGGAACGCGGGGGCAACGTCGGGTCGACGACAGCGCTCGACGCCGTCGACCGCTCCTTCTCGCGGCGTCGATCCAAGCGCTGACGTCCGAGATCGGGGGATGCAGCGCCGCCCACGACTGGTACCGTATCCAGTACAACTAGGAGGAACATCATGGCAATCACGGCATCCGAGGCACGGCGCGACCTGTTCGGCCTCATTGAGCAGGTGAATCTGGACCACACCGAAGTGGAGATCATGTCCCGGCGAGGAGCAGCCGTGCTCATGTCGAAGGACGAATACGATGCACTGGTCGAGACGAGCTACCTGCTCCGCTCCCCGGAGAACGCTCGGCGCCTGCTTGCCGCACTCACATCTGCCCGAACCGATGCAACCTCTGATCACGACCTGACCGAGCCGTGACCTCGCGCCGACTCCTCTGGGTCGATGAGGCATGGGAGGACTACCTCTACTGGCAGAGCCAGGACCGCAAGACGCTCCGGAGGATCAACACGCTGATCGAAGACATCCGAAGGGGAGACCCCTTCGAGGGGATCGGCAAACCCGAGCCTCTCAAACACGTACTCGCCGGAACGTGGTCACGACGTATCGACGAGGTCAATCGTCTCGTGTACACCGCAGACGATCACACGGTGATCCTCCTCCAGGCCAGGTATCACTACTGACATCACCGTGGTCGTCATCCCGCGACCGGCAAGGTGAGTAGCTTCCGTTGTCGCGCGTGGAACGCGCCGGCTGGACCGCTAGAGCTGGTCCTCCAGGTGGAACACCTCATCCAGGCGCACGAAGCCTTCGTCCGGCCGGCCCTCGAGTGCGACGAAGAACGGTGCCATGTCCGCCTGCCACCGGGCGTTGACCTCCGTGGCGGCCATGGCCGCCTGCGAGGCGGCGAAGTCCTCGCACTCCACGTAGCCGATCAGCAGGCCGTCGGGCCGGAGGAACAGCGAGTAGTTGTGCCACCCGGTGTCCTTGAGCGCCCGCGCCATGTCCGGCCAGATCGCCGCATGGCGGGCGCGGTACTCGGGAATGCGTTCGGGCCGCACCTGCAGCTGGAAGCACGCGCGTTCCATCAGCTACCCACACCCATCGTGCCGGTGTATCCGGACTTCCCGGCCTGCTTACCGCTGTGCTTGACCTTCAGGACGAACTCGGTGGTGGTCACGTAACCCTGCGAGTTCGTGAGGACGGCGGTGTACCGGTAGGTGCCGTTCGGCTTGTCGACGACCAGGAAGCGCGCCTGCTGTGCCCCCACGGTGGTGAGGTCCTGCGCCTGCTCCTCGACGAGCACCCCGTCCTCGTACAGCGCGATCGACGCCGCTCGGGGACCGTCGGCCACGGTGACGGTGAGCGCGTAGTCGTCGTCCGCAGGTCCGCGCACCGCGAGCCGCTCGTGCGTCAGGTCGCCGCCCGCGGGCGGCGCGGTCTCCGTGTCCGTCGGCGGATCGGGCCGCGGTTCCCCGAGGAGTACCACCTCGAGGGTGCTGCCCTCCGTGGGCCACTCGCTGCGCGGGAGGTCCCGGTTCTCGCCGAGGCTCTCCCAGCGGAGCACGTACCTCCCGCGCTCCGTGGCCGTGCCACCGATGTCACCGCGATCCTTCATCACGTTGACCTGCATCCCCGGGTAGGCGGAGCGGACCGTCGACACCTCGCTAGGCAGCGTGGGCGTGGGCACCTGCGTGATCGGCTTCAGCTGATCGTCGATGACGATGCTGGTCTTCGCCCCGAAGCAGCCGAAGTCCACACGCACGTCACCGTTGGGCAGCACGCTGGAACCCTGCATGACCACCTCGAAGATCAGCGTGCCGTTCCCACCGAACTGCCACCGCCCGTCCCAGTCGCTGATCTGGCTGATGTCCCAGTCCTCGCCGCCCGAGGCAGCGGACGGGCGGGCCGCGTACACCTGCGACGCGCCGTCGTCGTCGTACTTGTGGTAGGTGATGAGTACGTTGTCCTCGGCGTCGAACCCGATCTTCGCGTTGCCGTTGAGCAGGCCCGCGTAGTCCGGAACGGGATCGACGACGTCGCCCGCGCCGTACGTGAACGGGGTGGCGAGCGGGTTGCCGGCGGCGTCCGTCCAGGAGACGAGGTCCTCGCTCTTGGCGTACGTGAGCATGCTGTTGGTCGCAGCGTCCGGGGTGTCGCGCCATACCCAGAGCAGGTGGAACAACCCGTCCGGCCCGAGGGTGGGGCCCTGGAAGTAGGAGTTCCACGTGCCCGTCGGATTGCCCGCGGAGCCGTTGCCGTTGAACAGCGGCTGGTCGATGAGCCGCTCCCAGGCACCCTTGGCTTCGTCGTAGACGTTGAAGTAGGTGACCCCGCTGCCGCTGCCCCCGTTGCGGTAGCTGAAGACGAGCGAGCCGTCCTTCCGGTTCACGAACTCGGGGTAGGTGACGGAGTTCTCCGTGCCGGCGCTGATCATGGTTGTCACGCGGGTGAGCGTGGAGATGTCGCCGCCGGGAGCGGTCCTGAAGTAGATGAGCGGCACGTTGTGCATGTTGCCGCTGACGTGCAGCGTCCCGTCGCGGTCCAGACCGAGCGAGATGTAGTTGTGGCTGTCCCAGGCGATCCTCGTCGGTAGCGCCTGGTACTGCCACTCCGATTCGTCGCCGATCTCCTCGCCGAGCGTGCGTGATGCGATCACCATGGTCCGGTCGGCGTCGTAGAACCCGACGTACTGCCGGTCACCGCGCGTCAGGAGGTCCTGCACCACCACCATTCCCGCCCAGGAGATCCCGAGCTCGCTCGAATCGAGCACCTGCTGGCTCTGCTCCGGGAAGGGGTACGCCTCGCCGGGGACCGCGCACTGCAGCGGGCCGGGTGGGAAGACGGGGGGCGAGGACGTCGAGACGGAGAAGGAGTGCCCCACCAGGTTGCCGGTGTTGGAGTACAGGCCGGCCTTGCCGCCCACGCGCGTGGCATCCTGCGGCAGGGGCACGTCCTGGTCGACGACGACGACGCCGGCGGCGTTGGTGACCGAGACGCCCAGCTGGTTGCCCGGCAGGCGATCCAGCCCGAGCTGCACGCGTGAGCCCGGCCGGACGTCCGGCATGGTGCCGCCGGCAACGGTGGTCCCACCGACGATCGACGTCGAGTTCTGCAGACGCAGCACCTGCCAGCGTGCGGCCTGGGTACCGTTGGTCGACGACGCCGAGACGCGCAGCAGGTAGTAGTTCTGCGTGCCGTCGGCGTTCTGCTGCACATTCCCGGTCAGACCCACCCACTCACGGCCGTCGCCGGAGAGCGGTTTCAGGGTGACGTCGGCGTCGAGCTCATAGGTGGAGCCGAGGTCCACGCCACTCTGCGTGAGCGCGTTGTTCTGCGGACCCCCGGTGTTGACGAGCGTTCCGTTGCTGATCCCCCAGGTGCCGCGCGCGGTCCAGCCGTTGCCCACCGCGCCGTCGGGCCGCTGGAAGTCGTCGGTGAAGGAGACGCCCTCAGCCGCGGTGACCTCGGCGGACGACGGCGGCGCGGACACCGCGAGCGCCCCGGCGCCGAGAACGGCCGTGGCGAGCCACGCCGTCGCCCGGTGCGCCCTGCTCCTGGTGGTGATCGACTGGGACATGGGACTCCGTTCCGCCACGTCGTCGTGGCTGTTCGTGCGGGGCTACCACCGGGAGTGTTCCGGGGGTCTGCTGAGGATCAGGTGAGGGAGACGTGCCGGTGCTCCACGCCGAGGAGGGAGGCCGCCGCCTTCACGTCGGCTGCGCGATGGCCCACGCAGAGGGCCCAGTGGTGGCCGATACCGGTCTGGCTCCACTCGTCCACCCACACGCCCGGATCGCCGCCGAAGTCCACGCGTGAGGTCGTGTTGCCGATCGCGAGGAGCGGACCCGGCACCACCGTGCCCTCCGAGGTGATGAAGACATAGGAACCGTCGGGGTCCTGGCCGATCCCGAAGGTGGTGACGGGCCCGTGGCGGACGTCGAACTCCACCGAGACGCCCCAGCCGCGCTTGCCGTGGTAGACGCCGAGGCCGCGCAGTAAGGGGTCGGCGGCGCTCACCGCGAGGTGTGCCGGACCGTCGTGGCCCATCTCCACCACGTTGTCGAAGAAGTTGAGTGCCTGGATCTCCGTGAAGGAGCCGCCTGCGCCCATGGCCTGAGCGGCGAGCATGGCGATGGAGGTGCGCAGCTCGTACTCGCCGGCCATGGGGACGCCGCGAGCCGTCAGGATCGAGGCGCCGAGGATCATGCCGGCACCGAGCCGCTCGTGCTGCTCCCCCGCGAGCCCGCGGTGGTAGTAGGCGAGCGAGTCGAGGTCGAACTCCGTCACGAGGCGGTCGAGCCCCACGGAGACCTTCGCGCCCCACACGAAGTCCTCGTCGATCACGGAGCCGTCCACGGTGAACAGGTTCCGGGCCAGTGCCACGCGCTCGCGCACCTGCTCCTCGGTGACCTCCGCGACGAACTCGCGGAGGTCGTCGAACTCGAGCACCTCCACGTGCGAGCCGAACGTCGTCGAGACGGTGGTGAGATCGGTGGAGACGTCGAGCATGCCCGGGTACACGTGGCCCATCACGCCGTGGCGTGCGTGCCGCAGCCTGCCGCGCACACCGGCAGCGTGCACCCACTGGTTGATGCGCTGCCATGCCGATTCCTGCTTCAGGTGGCCGGAGACGGACCGGAAGGGGATGCCCGCGCGCTTGAACACGTTCGCCACCTCCGGCACCGGGCACTGGCCGCAGTAGGCCAGCCACTTCCCGGTGTCGAAGTTCGCGTGGTCCATGGCCTCGGTGGGCTGGAGGTCGATCACGAGGACCGGCGTCTGCGCGCGCTGCGCGATCGGCAGGACCATCGAGGACGTCAGGTAGGTGGTGAGGAAGATGACGATCAGGTCGCAGTCGGCCTTCCGCAGCTGCTCCGCCGCGAGGGCGGCCTCCCGCGCGTCCGAGACGAAGCCGACGTCGGTGACCTCGGCGTCGAGCTCGTTGAACCGGGCCGTGACGTAGCGCGCCGACTCCTGCAGCTGCGGGAGGAGGTCGGGGAACTGCGGCCAGTACGCGCCGAGCCCTCCCGAGACCAGACCGAGGCGCGTGGGCCTGCGGCGGACCGGCTCGATCAGGTCGGTGAGGACGCGCGGCTGCGCTGCGGCGTCAGGCTGAACGGTCATCTGCACTCCGGGGGGGGGGGGGGGGAAGGGGTGGAAGGGACGTGGTGCGGGCGGGGCGCTCACCATGAGCGCCCCGCCCGGGTCGGGACGGCTAGAAGTCGTAGTCGTCGATGTTCTCCGCGTTGAACTGCGTGGGCGGACCGACCAGGACGATCCCGCCCTCGCCGACCTCGCGCTCGCCGAGTTCTCCGGCCTCGAAGGTGTCGCCCGGAGCACCCGTGATGCTGCCGTCCGCGAGGGCCTTGCCCGCGAAGGCGGCCACGTACCCGAGCTGTGCCGGATCCCAGAGGGCGAACTCGGTGACCGTGCCGTCCTCCACGAACGGGCGCATCTCGTTGGGCAGGCCCAGACCGGTCAGCGCCACCTGGCCCTTGTACTCCGAGGTGGAGAGGTAGCGAGCGGTCGCCGCGATGCCGACCGTCGTCGGCGAGATGATCCCCTTGAGGTCCGGATAGGCCTGCAGCAGGCCCTGGGCCTCCTGGAAGGACTTCGTGTCGTCGTCGTCGCCGTAGACCTTCGCCACGAGTTCGATATTCGCGTAGTCCGGGTTGGCCGCGAGCTCCTCCTCCATGAACGTGATCCATTCGTTCTGGTTGGTGGCGTTGGCCGTGGCCGAGAGGATCGCGATCTCCCCCTCGCCGCCGATCTGCTCCGAGATGAGCTTCAGCTGGATCAGCGCCACGTCCTTCGCGTTGACCTGGCTGACGAAGAGGTCGCGGTAGTCGGGGTTCGTGTCCGAGTCGAACGCCACGATCTTGGCGCCCGCGGTGCGGGCCTCCTCGAGGGCGGGCCCGACGGCGTCGGGATCGTTCGCGGCGATCACGATCACGTTGGTGCCGCGCTGGGTCTCGGCGTTGATGAAGGACACCTGGCTGGAGGCACTGGCGTCGAGGGGACCCACCACCTCGGAGGAGGCGAAGCCGGCCTCCGTCGCGCCGGCCTCCCCGCCGCCGAGGACCACATCCGTGTAGGGGTTGTTGAGCTGCTTGGGGAGGAACGTGATGGTCTGCTCGCCGTCCGTGCCGCTGCCGCCCTCTGTGCCGCCGCCTTCGGTGCCTGCGTCGCCGCCGCAGGCGCTGAGGACCAGCGCTGCGCTCGTTGCGAGGGCCGCGAGAGCCACCCGCCGGCGGGTGGAGC
Organism: Arthrobacter sp. TJ-236; assembly: GCF_058269235.1. Lineage (NCBI taxonomy): Bacteria > Bacillati > Actinomycetota > Actinomycetes > Micrococcales > Micrococcaceae > Arthrobacter > Arthrobacter sp. TJ-236. The sequence continues at coordinate 46,196 of NZ_JBZCNI010000006.1, read as the reverse complement.
CGGAGTGAATAAACCTCATTGTTTCTTCCTTTCGATGAGCGCTGGGGACCAGTCGCCGGGAGCAACCCTGGGAGTCCTAGGGAAGTGGAGCGGAACGGACCCGCCGGGAATGGCGGGCCCCCTTGATGGCGGTGCCGATGGTCGGCGCCACCACCGAGACGATGAGCAGCGAGCCGGTCACGATGATGAGGACCACCTCGGAGACGCGGTCCAGTTTGAGGGCGTAGTTGATGGTGCCGATGAGCAGCACACCCGCGAGGACCCCGGGGATGGAGCCCTTGCCGCCGAAGATCGAGACCCCGCCGAGCAGCACCGCGGCGATGACGGCGAGTTCGAGCCCACTCGCGTTGTCGCTCCGGGCGCTGGAGTACCGGAGCGTCCAGTAGATGCCCGCCAGTGCCGACACCGTCCCGGTGGCCAGGTAGAGGAGGAACTTCGAGCTCGCGACGTCGATGCCGACGAACGTGGCCGCTTCCTTGCTGTACCCGAGGGCGAAGAGCCCCCGGCCGAAGGGCGTGAAGTGCAGCACGACGGCGAACGCGATGATGAGCGCAACCACCCCGATCATGACGGTGGGGATCCCCGTGCCGCCGAGCTTCGAGGTGAAGAAGGCGGTCAGCGCGGGCGGGAAGTTGGCCACCGCGTTGTCACCGATCACCACGAGCGCGAGCCCCCTGAACAGGGCGAGCGTGCCGATGGTCACCGCGAGGGAGGGCAAGCCGAGATAGGCGATCAGCACCCCGTTGAACGCGCCGGCCAGGAGACCGGCGAGGACGCAGATCACGAGCACCAGGGCGATCGGCATGCCACCCTGCCAGAGCACGCCCATCAGGGCACTCGTCAGGCCCGCGATGCTCGCCACGGAGAGGTCGATCTCCCCGGAGATGATCACGAGGGTCATCGGCAGGGCGATCAGCAGGGTGGGGATGACGTCGAGCAGGAGGAACCCGACCGTCACCGGGGAGGCGAACCGCGGGATCGACAGGCACGCGTACATCACCACCACCAGGAGCACGTAGATCATGACGGCGTCGCGGCCCAGCAGGAGCCGCGCCGCACCGGTGCGCCCCTTGGGGACGGCCAGCACCTTCGTGGTGTCCGCCTTCACCGGGCGGCGCGTCTTCTTGTCCTCGGAGGTGCTGCCTGCCGCCGCCATCCGCCTGCCTTTCGTGGGTGATGCCGTGAGCGGGGTGTCCCCGGTGCGGGGGTCGGGCCGGACCGGCTGGGAATCGAGGCGCTCAGACATTGCGGGCCTCGGCGATCCGGAGCTTCCGGGCGGAGCGGACGCTCGCCACGCGATCGATCACGACGGCGGCGAGGATCAGGATGCCCACGATCGCCTGCTGCCAGAACTTGTCCACCCGCAGTGCGGTCAGGGCGCTGGTGATGGTGGTGAGCAGGAGCGCTCCGATCGCGGCCCCCACCACCGTGCCGCTGCCACCGAAGATCGCGACGCCACCCACCACGGCGGCGGCGACGACGTCGAGCTCGAGACCGGCGCCCGTCGTCGCGCCCACGGAGTTGAAGCGGCTGGCGTACAGGACGCCCGCGAGCCCGGCCAGCAGCCCGTTGACCACGAACGCGAGGAGCACCCGGCGCGTCACCGGGATGCCGAACAGCCGTGCGGCGTCGGGCTCGGACCCGATCGCGTAGAGATCGCGCCCGGACCGGGTGCCCATCATGTAGACGGCGACGACGACCACCACCAGCACGGCGATGAGCGTGATCACGGGGAACCCGAGCACGGTGTCCACGGACAGGTTGCCGAAGGCCTCCGGGCGGTCACCGGCGAAGTACTGGGTGCCGCCGGCCCAGGCGTTGTTGATGCCTCGGAAGATGTACAGCGTGCCGAGTGTGATCACGAGGGCCGGCACCTTCGCGATGGTGATCAGGAGGCCGTTGAGCGCTCCGAGCACGGCACCGAACAGCATGCCGATCGCGAAGACGGCGATGATGGGGAGCCCGGGGGCGGCCACGAAGATGCTGCCCGTCCCGAACGCCACCAGCCCCAGGATCGAGCCGACCGAGAGGTCGATGTTCCGCGTGATGATCACGAGCGTCTGCCCGACGGCGAGGATCATGAGGATGGTCGCGTTCAGCAGGAGGTCCTTGACGCCCTGCTCGCTGAGGAACAGGGGGTTCAGGGCCGCCGTGACGGCGACGAGGACCACGAGCGCGAGGATCACGGGGAGCTCGCGCAATTTCAGGAACGAGGCCAGGGGCGAGGGCCGGGCGTGGGCCGGCGCCGGAACCGGAGGCGTGGCGGTGGTGCTGTCGAGGCTCATCGGGTGTGCTCCAGGGAGGCGGTGGCGGCGTGCATGACGGTCTCGGCGGTGGCCTCCGACCGGTCGAGGCGGCCCGTGATGCGGCCTTCCCGCATGACGAGGACGCGGTCGGCCATGCCGAGCACCTCGGGGAGCTCGGAGGAGATCATGAGGATCGCGATCCCGCGGCCCGCGAGCTCGGAGATGAGCCGGTGCACCTCGGCCTTGGTGCCGACGTCGATCCCGCGGGTGGGTTCGTCGATGATGAGGAGCTTCGGGTCCGTGGCCAGCCACTTCGCCAGCACCACCTTCTGCTGGTTGCCGCCGGAGAGGGTCGAGACGGCGTGCTCTGGTGAGCCGGCCTTGACCTGCAGCCGCTTGCCCCACGTCTCCGCGGCCTCGCGCTCGGCCTTGGCGCTGATGAGGCCGAATCTCGCCAGGGAGTGCCGGAGCGTGAGGGCCGCGTTGCGCTCCACCGAGAGCTCCATGACGAGGCCCTGCTTGCGACGGTCCTCGGGTACGAAGCCGATCCCGGCGTCGATCGCGGCCCGCGGGTCCCTGCCGCGCAGCGGCTTCCCGAACATCTCGACACTGCCCGACTCGTAGCGATCGATGCCGAAGACGGCCCGCGCCACCTCCGTGCGGCCCGCACCCACGAGGCCGGAGAGCGCCACGATCTCGCCGGCCCGCACCTCCAGGTCGATGTCGTGGAAGACCCCGGGGCGCGTGAGGCCGGTGACGCGGAGGACGACGTCGCCCGCCTCCGTCTCGGTCTTCGGGAACAGGGCCTCGATGTCCCTGCCCACCATCTCCCGGACGATCGCCTCGACCGACGTCGCCCCCGTCTCGTGCGTGGCGATGTAGGTGCCGTCCCGCATCACCGTGATGCGGTCGCAGAGGCCGAAGACCTCGTCGAAGCGGTGCGAGATGAAGAGGATGCCGCTGCCGGCGTCGCGCAGTGCGCGGGCCACGGTGAAGAGGCGCTCCACCTCGACCCCGCTGAGCGCCGCCGTGGGCTCGTCCATCACGAGGACGCGCGCGTCGAGGGAGATGGCCTTCGCGATCTCGATGATCTGCTGGTCGGCGATGGAGAGACCCTCCGCCACGCGGTCGGGGTCGATCGGGACGCCGAGCCGGTCGAAGAGCTCCTTGGCGCGGCGGCGCATCTCGGCACGGCTGATGAGGCCGAAGCGGCCCGTGGGCTGGCGGCCGATGAAGATGTTCTCGGCGACGGTGAGGTCCGGGAAGAGCGTGGGCTCCTGGTAGATGACCGAGATGCCGGCCGCCTTGCTGTCCGCGACGTTCCGGAAGCTCGCCGGTTCCCCGGCCACGATGAACTCGCCGGAATCCGGCTGGTGCACCCCGGCGAGGATCTTCACGAGCGTCGACTTCCCGGCGCCGTTCTCGCCCACGAGGGCGTGGATCTCACCGGGCAGGAGATCGATGGTTCCGTCCGCCAGGGCGATGACGGGTCCGAAGGTCTTGAGGGCGCCGCGCAGGCTGAGCACCGGCTCGCGGGCCGGGGCCGAAGGGTCCACGGTGTCACGACCAGGACCGGTACTGTGCGTCATTGCAACTCCTCGAGAAAATGAATCGTTTCAGAGTGACGGTTCACCTCGAATAGTAGGCGTGAGCCACATCACCGTCAACACTCCGAGAAGGAGCTGTGATGGACGGGGCCGGAAGGCGCGCGGGCTTCAGCCGACCGTATGGACCGGGGCGGCAGTACTACCGCGCACCACCAGTTCCGGATCGAAGATCACCTGGCGGCGTCGGGCCCCGGGCGCCTCGATCTCCTCGAGCAGGAGCTCCACGGACGTCCGGCCCATGAGTTCGGTGGGCTTCCGGACGCTGGTGAGGGGGACCACCGCCGAGGCCGAGAAGTCGATGTCGTCGTACCCGATCAGCGCGAGGTCCTCCGGGATGTTGAGGCCGCGGATCAGCAGCACGGCCTGCATCACGCCGATCGCGAGGAGGTCGTTGGCGCAGAAGATGCCGTCCGGGAGGTGACCCTTCCGGCGCTCGGAGATCACCGCACCCACCCGGCGCCCGGCGAGGACGGTCATGGCGTCGGCCTCGATGACCTCGAGCACCGCACCCTCCTGCTCCTCGACGGCCTGCCTGGCACCCGCGAGACGCTCTGCGACCTGGCGGTAGTCTGCCTCGACGCCCACGAACACGATCCGCCTCCGGCCCGCCTCGAGCAGGTGACGCACGGCCATGTAGCCGCCGGCAACGTCGTCCACGGACACCGAGCTGCAGCGCCGCTGCGGATCCGTCCGGTCCACGAGGACCACCGGCATGCCCCGGCGTCGCAGTGCCTCGACGCGAGCGCCCACGTCACCGACCGGCGAGATGAGCATGCCCTGGACGCGTTGCTGCTCGAAGACGTCGATGTACCGGCTCTCGCGCTCCGCGCTCTGGCCGCTGTCACCGAGGATCACGGTGCTGCCGTTCTCGGCAGCGCAGTCCTCCGCCGCCCTCGCGAGCGAGGAGAAGAAGGGATTGCCGACGTCGAGCACGATCAGTCCGATGGTGCGGCTCTGGCCTGCGCGGAGCTGGCGCGCGGCGTCGTTGCGGACGAAATGCAGGTCGTCGATCGCGCCCTGGACCCTGGCGCGTGTCGCCTCGGACACGCGGTCCGGGTGGTTCAGCACGTTGGAGACGGTGCCGATCGCGACGCCGGCGCGGTCGGCGACGTCCTTGATGCTGACTGGTCGATTCTCCATGCGTTGCCCGCCGTCCGGCCCGCCGTGGCGGGGCTGTTGACACTCCAGAAGGCCAACGCTACTTTGAAACGTGTCAATGAAACGATTCAACGACATGACGAGTTTGTGTCCCCATGCCCCGTCCGTCCGGGCATCGGGACGTCCCTCGCCGCCGGGTGTGATGGAGCACCCGCGTGGTGACCCATCGTTCTAGCGCTGGAGAGAGTACATGAGTGTCATCGACGACATCGCGGCAGGGCTGGACCAGCTGGCCATCGAGGTGCCCTCGTGGGCGTACGGCAACTCCGGGACACGCTTCAAGGTGTTCGCGACCCCCGGCACCCCCCGCACCGTCCAGGAGAAGATCGCCGACGCCGCCGAGGTCCACCGCCTCACGGGGCTCGCACCGAGCGTCGCACTCCACATCCCGTGGGACAGGGTGGACGACTACCGCGCCCTGGCCTCCTTCGCCGCGGACCACGGCACGAGGCTCGGAACCATCAACAGCAACACCTTCCAGGACGACGACTACAAGTTCGGGAGCCTGACGCACAGCGACGCCGCGGTGCGGAACAAGGCCATCGACCACATGTACGAGTGCATCGACGTCATGGACGTGACCGGATCCCGCGACCTGAAGATCTGGCTGGCCGATGGTTCGAACTACCCGGGCCAGGCTGACATGCGCTCCCGGCAGGACTGGCTGCAGGAGTCCCTCCGGAAGGTCTACGACCGCCTCGGCGAGGGCCAGCGGCTGGTCCTCGAGTACAAGTTCTTCGAACCGGCGTTCTACCACACGGACGTCCCGGACTGGGGAACGTCCTACGCCCACTGCGTGCAGCTCGGCGAGAAGGCGCTGGTGTGCCTGGACACCGGTCACCATGCGCCGGGCACCAACATCGAATTCATCGTGGCGCAGCTCATCCGCCTCGGCAAACTGGGCTCCTTCGACTTCAACTCCCGCTTCTACGCGGACGACGACCTGATCGTGGGCGCCGCGGACCCCTTCCAGCTCTTCCGCATCATGGCCGAGGTGGTGCGTGGGGGCGGCCTGGACCCGTCGAGCGGGATAGCGCTGATGCTGGACCAGTGCCACAACCTCGAGGAGAAGATCCCCGGGCAGATCCGCTCGGTGCTGAACGTGCAGGAGATGACGGCGCGGGCGCTGCTCATCGACCGGACGGCGCTGGCCACGGCGCAGGAGGCCGGGGACGTGCTCGGCGCCAACGCGATCCTCATGGACGCCTTCTACACGGACGTGCGCCCCGGCCTCGCCGCCTGGCGCGCGGCGAAGGGGCTTCCCGCGGATCCGATGGCCGCCTACGCGGCGAGCGGGTACCAGCAACGCATCAACGGCGAGCGACAGGGTGGCCGGCAGGCCGGATGGGGAGCATGAGCATGAGCTCAGGAACGACGACGGCAGGTCCCGGCACGACGACGAATCCCACCGTCAGCGCGCTCATCGCGCGTTCCAACCGGCTCGGCGCCGACAAACGGACCACCAACTACGCCGGCGGCAATACGTCGGCGAAGGGCGTCGGTACGGATCCCGTCACGGGCGAGGACGTCGAACTGCTGTGGGTCAAGGGATCCGGCGGTGACCTCGGCACGCTCACGGAATCCGGTCTCGCGGTGCTGCGCCTCGACCGGATGCGCGCCCTGCAGGGCGTCTACCCGGGTGTGGAGCGCGAGGACGAGATGGTCGCGGCCTTCGACTACACGCTGCACGGCAAGGGCGGGGCGGCTCCGTCCATCGACACCGCCATGCACGGGCTCGTGGACGCGGCACACGTGGACCACCTGCATCCCGACTCCGGCATCGCCGTGGCGACGGCGGCCGACGGCGAGGCGCTGACCGCCACGATCTTCGGACCGAGGGTCGTGTGGGTGCCCTGGCGGCGGCCCGGTTTCCAGCTCGGACTCGACATCGCGGCGATCAAGGCCGCGCATCCCGACGCCATCGGGACGATCCTCGGCGGCCACGGCATCACGGCCTGGGGTGAGACCTCGGAGGACGCCGAGGCGAACTCGCGATGGATCATCGACACCGCCGAGCACTACATCGCCGAGCACGGCCGCCCGGAGCCCTTCGGCGCCGCGCTCGAGGGGTACGGCGCGCTGTCCGCGGACGAGCGTCGTGCGAAGGCCGCGGCCCTCGCACCGACCATCCGCGGCCTCGCCTCCACGGACAAGGCCCAGGTGGGCCACTTCACGGACGACCCCCGGGTGCTCGAGTTCCTGGGCAGCGAGGCCCACCCCCGGCTCGGCGCCCTCGGCACGAGCTGCCCGGACCACTTCCTCCGGACGAAGGTGAAGCCGCTGGTCCTCGACCTCCCGTCGGACGCCGACGTCGAGAGCTGCTTGCTGCGCCTGCGCGAGCTGCACTCCGCCTACCGCGAGGACTACGCCGCGTACTACCGGCGCCACGCGACACCGGACTCCCCTGCGATGCGCGGTGCGGACCCCGCGATCGTGCTGGTGCCCGGCGTCGGGATGTTCTCCTTCGGGGCGAACAAGCAGACAGCCCGCGTGGCCGGGGAGTTCTACCTCAACGCGATCAACGTCATGCGCGGCGCCGAGGCGATCTCCGCCTACGCCCCCATCGAGGAGAGCGAGAAGTTCCGCATCGAGTACTGGTCGCTCGAGGAGGCCAAGCTCGCGCGGATGCCGAAGCCGAAGTCCCACGCGGGGCGGATCGCACTGGTGACAGGCGCGGCGTCCGGCATCGGCAAGGCGATCGCCACCCGCCTCGCCGCCGAAGGCGCCTGCGTGGTCATCGCCGACCTGAACATCGACAGCGCATCCGCCGTCGCCGCGGAACTGGGCGGCCCCGACGTCGCGATCGGCGTGCAGGCGGACGTCACCGATGCGGCCCAGGTGCTCCAGGCCGTGAAGGCCGCCGTCCTGGCCTTCGGCGGGCTGGACCTCGTGGTCAACAATGCCGGGCTGTCCATCTCCAAGCCGCTCCTCGAGACCACCGAGAAGGACTGGGACCTGCAGCACGACGTCATGGCGAAGGGTTCCTTCCTCGTGTCGCAGGCCGCCGCGAAGGTGCTGATCGAGCAGGACATGGGTGGGGACATCATCTACATCTCCTCGAAGAACTCGGTGTTCGCGGGCCCGAACAACATCGCGTACAGCGCCACGAAGGCCGATCAGGCTCATCAGGTGCGCCTCCTCGCCGCGGAACTCGGCGGGTACGGCGTGCGGGTCAACGGGATCAACCCCGACGGCGTGGTGCGCGGCTCCGGCATCTTTGCCGGCGGCTGGGGCGCCAAGCGCGCAGCCGTGTACGGCGTCGAGGAGGAGAAGCTCGGTGAGTACTACGCGCAGCGCACCCTCCTCAAGCGCGAGGTGCTGCCCGAGAACGTCGCCAACGCCGTCGCGGTGCTGACCTCCGCGGAGCTCTCGCACACCACGGGCCTGCACATCCCGGTGGACGCGGGCGTCGCCGCGGCCTTCCTGCGCTGACGGACAGGGCGGACGACGCATGGACGCGGACGAGACCCCGGGTGGGCGAGCACGGACACCGCCGGACCTGCAGGGGCACGGTGCCGCCGATGCGGGCGGTTTCCACCAGAGCTTCGCCGCCGTGGACATCGGTGCGTCCTCCGGGCGGGTCATCCTCGGCCGCCTGACCGTCGCGGGGCCGCAGCTGGAGACCGTCCACCGGTTCCCCAACGGCGCGCGGTACCTCGATGGCGGCCTGCGGTGGGACCTCGACGCCCTGGTGGCGGAGGTGATCGTCGGTCTGCGGGCGGCCGCCGAGGTGGCGCACCGCAACGGCCACACGGTGGTCAGCATCGGAATCGACACCTGGGCGGTGGACTACGGGCTGGTGGACGACGCCGGGACGCTCCGCCACCTGCCGTTCAGCTACCGCGACGCCCGCACCGGCGGAACGGTGGACACCGTGCACACCGCCGTACCGCCCGAGCACCTCTACGCCCGGACGGGCCTGCAGTTCCTCCCCTTCAACACGGTGTACCAGCTGGCCGCCGAGCCGTTCCTGGCAGGCGTGCAGGCACTGCTGATCCCGGACCTGCTCGCGTACCGGCTCACCGGCGAGCGCCGCACCGAGACGACGAACGCCTCCACCACGGGCCTGCTCGACGCCCACTCCGGTGCCTGGGCGGAGGACCTCTTCGCCGCCCTCGGCCTGGAACCCGGTCTCTTCCCGCCACTGGTGGAGCCCGGTCAGGTCATCGGCCGCCTGCTGCAGGCGGTCGTCGCGGCCACGGGTCTCCCCGCGGGGACGCCGGTCGTCGCGGTCGGGTCCCATGACACGGCGTCCGCCGTTGCCGCGGTACCTGCTGAGTCGGCGCACTTCGCGTACATCTCCTCCGGCACGTGGTCCCTCGTGGGCGTGGAACTCGACGCGCCGATCCTCACCTCCGCGAGCCGCGCCGCGAACTTCACGAACGAGCGGGGCGTGGACGGCACCGTCCGCTACCTGCGCAACACGGGCGGGTTGTGGCTGCTGCAGGAGTGCCTCCGCGAGTGGGCCGCCGAGGGCCCCGAACCCGTGCTCGCGGACCTGCTGGAGCGGGCTGCGCGCCTTCCGGCCGGAGGCCCCACCATCGACGCCGACAGCACGGACTTCCTGGCACCCGGGGGCATGCCGGGTCGCATCCGTCGGGCTGCCGGAATCACGGGCGGCGCCGGCACCAGCGGGGGGATCACCAACGGCGGGGGCAACGACGGCGGGATCACGGGCGGCGCCGGCACCGCTGCGGTGCAGGCCCGGGCCGTGGTCGTGCGCTGCATCGTCGACAGCCTCGCCGAGGCCTACGCCCGCACGCTCGACGACGCCGCGAGGCTCTCGGGTCGGCGCATCGACGTCGTGCACGTGGTGGGGGGCGGGTCGCAGAACGCGTTGCTCTGCCAGCTCACGGCCGACCGCACCGGGCTCCCCGTGGTGGCCGGGCCTGTCGAGGCGACAGCGCTCGGCAACGTCCTGGTGCAGGCCCGCACCGCCGGGCGCCTACCCACCGAGGGTGGTCTCGCTGCGCTCCGCGTCGCGGCCCGGCAGGCTGCGACGACCGTGCGGTACGAGCCGTCGTCGGATGCCGGTGCGAAACCTTCCCTGCCGCTCTCGTCAGCGCGGTCTGCGTAGGCCCACGGGGCCCTTCGCCGTGGACGGGTCCACCACGGCCCCGTGCTGCACCATCTCGGCCAGGCCTCGGTTCACGAGTCGCCGTGCTGCGCGCCGGGCCGCCTCCCGCAGCTCAGCCGAGTCGTTCGCCGGAGGGGCGACCCCCGCGGATGATCCGTCACCCCTCCGATGGTCGGCGCCGCTTCCGGGCGATGCACCGCCCACCGGGAGAACCGTTGCGGCAGCGGCGGGATCGACCACCGCGTTCCAGGCACCCGCCGCGAGGCGCTCCAGGAGCCACTCCTCCAGCGCCGTGTCCGTGGCCGAGACCTTCCGCACCCGGCAGGCGTCGCTGCAGTAGGCCACGGAGTCCCAGGACCGTTCCCACTTCTTCCGCCACTCGATGACACGCCCGCAGGACCTGCAGTGCTTCGGCTCGGGCGTGACCGCTGCCGCCCTGCCCTGCGTCCGGTTCCTGCCGTTCCTGCTCACATGCGCCCGAAGACGGCTCGGATGACCGCGAAGATCCCGTAGCAGATCAGGCCGACGGCGATCGCCGTGAGAACGTATGCGCCCAGGGGGTGGGCCTGCAGCGCCTTCAGGCTGCCGTCCAACCCGGTGGACTCCTGGGGATTCCTGTCCAGCCCCGCGATGACGAAGAGGCCTCCGACCAGCAGCAGCGCAACACCCTTCGCCACGTGACCCACCACGCCGAGCACCTCGATGACCTGCCCGTGGGCCGTGTCCTCGAACCTGCGCAGTTCAGGCCTGAAGTTCCGCCGGGCGCCCTTGATGACGAAGTGCACTCCGATCCCGAGGATCACCCCGGCGGTCACGAACACCAGCAGTACCCCGGCGCCGGTCTCGAGGAGTGACCGCGTGAAGTCCACCGTCGACTCGGACGAGTCCGGATCCTCGCCGAGCGCGAAGCGCGCGAAGGTCCCCGCCATCGAGCCGTAGATGATCACGAGGGCGCCGGAGGAGATGTGTTTGCCGAGGCGCTCGCGCATGGGCAGGTGCCGTGCGCGCAGGGTGGCCTCGCTGAGCTGCCAGAGGGCGAGGCCTGCGCAGCCGACGGCGCAGATCCAGAGCGTCGGCGTCCCCAGCAGGCCTCCCGCGACCTCCTCGAGTGCGCCGGTGGGTTCCGCCTCCCCGTCTCCGCCGAAGGCGATGCGCAGGGCGATGATGCCGATGAGGATGTGGACGACGGCGAGCGCTCCGAACCCGAGGCGCGCGGCCACGTCGAGAGCCCGGAGGTCCGAGGCCTGCTCCACGACGTCGGCGGCGCGCGCAGGCAGGCTCCGCCGATGGGCTCCGCCGTGCGTCATCCGTGTTCCTCCGCGTCGCGCTGCAGTGCGCTTGTTCGCGCACCGCTTCCCAGCATAGGGAGCATCACCGACGCCTACCTGGTGATCTGCCCGACGCCGGATCAGGGACGTGTGGCCACGAGCGCGTCGAGCGCCTCCCTCACGAGTTCCGCGCCGCCCTGCCCGCCGTAGTTCGCGGCGAACCGGGGATCGGCGACGTACATGTCGCCCAGTCCGCGGACGTACTCCGCTGACAGTGCGCCGTCGTCGTCGCCCGGTACGCCCGGGACGCCCGACAGCCACGCGACGTGCCGCGCCGCGAGGCCGGCCGCCTCCTCGCTCTCGGGGCTGACACCACGGGCAGCGGCGTCCGTCCATGCCGCTCCGAGGTCGCGGCTCTCACGGGAGAACCCGGCCCTGCCGTCCTCGCCGAGGCCGCGCCACCACGCGTCGCCCTGTGCGTACGCGTCCTGACCCCACCGCTGCTCCGCCTCCTCGCGGTGTCGCGTGTGGTCGAATCCGTCGAACATGGTCTCGGGCATGGGTTCTTCTCCTTCGTCGAGTGCCCGCACGGTGGTGAGCACAGCTGTGATCTGCCGGTCGAGCCGAAGCTGCTCACCGCGCAGGTGGTCGAGGTGTTTCCGGAGCATCGCCGCCGGCGTCCCAGCCGCCGTGTCGGCGAGCAGTTCCCTGATCGCCGGCAGCGGGAGCCCCAGTTCGCGGAGCAGGAGGATGCGCTGCAGGCGCACCAGTGCCGCGCCGTCGTAGTAGCGGTAGCCGTTGGGACCCACGCGCGACGGCGGGAGCAGCCCCACGTCGTCGTAGTGGCGCAACGTGCGGCTCGTGAGCCCGCTGACGCGGGCCACGGCGGAGATCGGGTGTTCCATGCCGCCTCCCTCGGTCCGGATGATCCGACGTGCTCTGTGTGGTCAACGGTAGGAGTTGACGCAGCGGCAAGGTCAACCCCGCCGGCCCGCTGCTCTCATCCCTGTCTCATGAACGGCGACTAGGCTCCCGAGGTCGGCCCGTTGAGGCTGCCGGAGAGGCTGGATGATGCAGGTCGAAGGGGATGGCACGTCCGTGGCGGACGACGCCTGGCGACGCCTGCGTCTGATCCGGACCTTCCTCGTGCTGTTGATCCCCGTGGCCGTGCTCGCCCTGACGAGCTACCTGCTGTGGCGGGCGATCGCCCGGTCCACGCCGGAGACCTACGCCGACATCCACTTCTGGTTCTACTTCTTCGACGTGGGCCGCGAGATCAACGTACCCACCTGGTTCAGCGCCGGCCTGTGGATCCTGATAGGCGTGCTCACCGGCTACTGCGCCCGCCGGGCCACGCGCTTCCGGTTCTCCTGGGGCTTCTTCTCCTTCGTGGCGGTGTTCCTCTCGCTCGACGAGACCCTCGAGCTGCACGAGCGGCTGGACGTGATCGGCAACCAGCTGGCGCCCTACCTCCCCGTGCAGCTCGGCTTCACGTGGGTCATCCCGGGTGTGCTCATCGCCGCCGTCCCGTGCGCCGTGCTGCTGCGGCTGGTGCTCTCCCTGCCCCGCTCGGTGATGCTCGGCCTGATCGTTTCCGGCGCCGTGTTCGTCGGCGGGTCCGTCGGTGCGGAATCGCTCTCCGGCATGGCACTCGTCAACGGCGGCGCGGCGCCGTCGTTCTTCGTGCTCACCCTGATCGAGGAGACGCTCGAGATGACGGGGCTCGCACTCTGCCTCGCCTCGCTGCTCCACATCCTTGAGTACCGACCGGTCGACGGCGGCATCGCCTACCGCGTTGCGGCGCTCAGGCGGGCCTCACGCGCCTCGGAGGAGCGAGCGACCGCCGACGAGGAAGCCGCAGGGTCGCGGCGCGCGGCGAGTGGAACCCACGAGGGCCGGGCAGCGGGCGGACCGGCTGTGCCGGCGTCGGCCACAGCGGCGTCGTCCACAGCGGCCCAATCCTCAACCACGCCCGACGCCTGACCGGGGGACATCGGCGCCGGACGCCCGTCGCGGGGCTGCCGTGGGCACTCTCGGGACGCGCAGGCCGCTCGCGCGCACCTGTCACGGACCAGCGGCGGCGCAGCGAAAGGTGTCCCGCTACGCCGAGCGCGTCAGTTGTACCAGAACCACTGCGGCGGGCGCCACGATGCCGGTACGGCGTGGGCATTGAACGTGCCGCACTCCGAGCAGGCGTAGCTGACGCTGGCCGGCAGCAGTCTGGAGGTGTGATCGGCCTGCCGCGCCGGCACGAATTCCTCGTAGATGAGGTAGTCGTCGGTGTGGCAGCGGGGGCAGGTGGGTGCCTCTCCCGCGAGCTCGTCGGTGGTGGAGGACCTGCTGGTCTGCAGGCTTCCGGTGTGATCGATCATTGTCATGAGATTCACCGTTTCCGTCTTGCATTCAACGCTGGATGCAAGTAGTAAGGGGACTGATACTTCGAATATAGACGCCTGCTTCTCCCAGTGGAAGCAGGCGTGACTGTGACAGCCTCATTCAGGACCACTAGGACGGCCTGAGTCAGGACCACCTGCGACTCGCCGGTTCCCTGTGACGGTTTGATTCAGGACCACCTCCACTCTTGTTCTCATGTGATGGGACGAGCTGGTGGAGGTTCGGATGAGGTTGCGTATGGAGTTGTTTGCCAGCATTCGTAGAGATGCCCGAGTTGAGGGTGCTTCGATCCGGGAATTGGCCAAGCGGTATCAGGTCGGCAGAGACACGGTCCGTCAGGCCCTCGCGAGTCCAGTCCCACCGGCCCGGAAGATTCCGGTACGGAGCGCGCCCCGCTTGGATGGCTTCAAGCCTGCGATCGACACGATGCTCGTCGAGGACATCACAGCACCCCGGAAGCAACGCCATACCGCTCGTAGGATTCTTGCCCGACTGATCGAGGAACACGGGGCTGAGGAGTTGTCGTATTCCACGGTTCGGGACTACGTCCGGGTACGTCGTGCGGAGATCGATGTTGAGGCCGGCCGCAGGGTCGAGGTGTTCGTCCCGCAGGAACACGCACCAGGCGCGGAAGCCGAGGTCGACTTCGGTGAGGTCTGGGTCGTCCTCGACGGGGTGAAGACGAAGTGCCACATGTTCGTCTACCGGCTCTCCCACTCCGGGAAAGCCGTCCACCGGGTGTATCCGACGCAGGCGCAGGAAGCGTTCCTCGAGGGACACATCGACGCGTTCACCGCCTTGGGTGGTGTCCCGACCAGACATATTCGGTACGACAACCTCACTGCTGCGGTGACGTCGGTGGTATTCGGGCTGGAGCGTTCCCCGGTTCCACTCCTTTAGCCAGGGCACGGGAGGCTGGTTCATTCACCAACGCCCATAAAGCGTTCTGGGCGGCGTCCCGGCGGGTCAACGGTGATGCCGATGGGACCCGAGAACTCATCGATGTCTTGCTCCTGCACCGGTTCATGCACCCCAATGACATCCAGGCCGGCATCCGCGCCGCCCTCACGGTGGGGGCGGTCAGCGCCGACGTCGTCGCGGTCGAAGCACGCCGACACGCAACCGAACACCTGACCAGCGACCAGGACCGGACCGCGAAGGACCTGGCATCCATGGGTGGGTCCAGTTCGGACCGTCATTCCGACGGCCATCGTGGTGCTCACACTGATCAGCGCGAGCAACGAGTTGTCAGTCTCACCCAGCGCCGGCTCATGGACCCAGCCGCTGTCATTGCAGGCCTTCCACCCGACAGCCGCCCGATCCCGTCCGTCAGCTCGTATGACGAGCTGCTCGCCAAACGCTCCCCAGCAGACCCGCCCGCGGACACCTCTGTCAGCGCGTCCGTCAGCATGTCGAAGGAGAACATCTCATGAGCCCTACCACCTCGACCACCACGGTGACCCCGACGCTGCGCCGGCGCCGTGGTCTGACGGAGCAGGCTGCTGTCGCGGCCGTGGACCAGGCATGCCGCCGGCTACGCCTTCCGACTATCCGTGCGGTCCTCGACGAAGCCCTGACTGTCGCCGGGAAGGAGCAGCTGTCCTACCAGGGGTTCCTTGCCGAGTTGCTGCTGGCCGAGTGCGACGACCGGGACCCCCGGTCCTCGAGCCGGCGGGTGAAAGCGGCGAGCTTTCCGCGGGACAAGTGGCTCGGGGACTTCGACTTCGAGGCGAACCCGAACATCAACGCCGCGACGATCCACACGCTGGCGACCGGGGACTGGATCCGCAAAGGACAGCCTTTGTGTCTGATCGGGGATTCCGGGACCGGGAAATCGCATCTGCTCATCGGCTTGGGTACTGCGGCCGCTGAGAAGGGCTACCGGGTGAAATACACACTCGCCACCAGGCTCGTGAACGAACTAGTAGAAGCCGCTGACGAGAAGGTGCTCGCCAAGACCATTGCCCGGTACGGCAGGGTCGACCTGCTCATGATCGACGAGCTCGGCTATATGGAACTCGACCGCCGCGGCGCCGAACTGCTCTTCCAGGTCCTCACCGAACGGGAGGAGAAGAACTCGATCGCGATTGCGTCCAACGAGTCCTTCTCGGGGTGGACGAAAACCTTCACAGACCCACGTCTCTGCGCCGCGATCGTCGACCGACTCACGTTCAACGGAGCCATCATCGAAACCGGCACCGACTCCTACCGCCTCGCACACACCCTCGCCAGCCGGAGCAACAGCTAGATCGACCCATTAACGCCAGGGCGGTGATGATTTGGTGATCATAGGACGATGGGCCCAGAACACCCTCCCGCTTACGCTGGTCATATGGACACGTTGCTTCTTGCTTGCCTGACCATCGGTTTCCTAGGTCTACCCATTGGAATCTTCGTAGCAGGACTTCTACTTATGAAACGACAATCCTCACTACTGAGCTGGCGAAAATACACCTGGGCGGTTGGGGCCGCGGTCATCGGCTGGTGTCTTCTATTTGCCGCGCAAAGTGCGCTTAGTGACCCTACGGACCCGGTCAGTGACGACGGTCGATTCGCAATCGGCTACTACCTCTGGCCCACTCTGAGCCTGGGAGCCACCATCATCGTCGGCGGGCTGCTGGCTTTCCTTGGCCGTGCAGCCGCTATGGAACGGGAGCGAACCCCACTTCCGGCCCAACCATAGTCGAACGGTATCAGCCGAGTTCAAAGTACCTCCTGAACACACTCTTGCATTCACTATCCAAGACGATTCTGCCTATCAAGAGCGACGACGAAAATCCTCGTGAAGTCCGAAGCCGTTGTGAAACCGTAAAAGGGTAAGCCAACCAACACAAGGGGGAACCATGAAACGCTATACTGGCGCAGCAATTGCACTAGCAACTGCCTTCACGGCTATGGGTATGGCCGGTCCGGGCTTCGCGACAACAACCAGCGACCCAGCTTCCAACCTTGCGGTGATCCTCGCCGCACCAGATCCGCTGGTCGCTCTCGACGAATTGACCGCAGACGAGAAGCAAGCTGTATTCCCGCTGATGAAAAACGAATCAGGGGAGCTGCTTCCTGAGCTGGAGGAAAAGATCCTGACCTCACAGCCACCAGAAGTCACACTTCGCGCGGAGGGTGATTTCTCCGACTTCTGGGGCGTGCTTGAACGGGCCGCTTGTGTGGTCGCTGCCGACATCGCATCCTGCAACGTCGCAGCCGATGACGCGGCAACCGCGACCAGCGCCTCATTGGCAACGTACCCTAGCGGGCAAAGTCAGCTGGGGGTCGAGGAGACGCATATCGTCACTGCTACTGGAATGGGCTGATGACCCGGCACATCGGCGAACGAGCTGCAGCACTGATCAGCAACCAGCACGAGATCACCAACCAAAGCAACACAGCCGATCTAGCCGAAATGGATCGCGTGAACAACGCAACTGGGCGGTCCTACGGACTGACGGCAAGCGACGACGCTACGGTGAATACCCGGTGCGCCGTTGCAGCGGTGTCAAACACCCTCTTCACGACCAACGGCGCGTAACGCGAACGTTAGAGCCATCGCAGTCGCGCGGCTTAAACACCGAATGTCATCGGCAAAGGGCTGGTGCAGGGATATTCCATCCAGCACCAGCTCTTCGCCGTTGACCGACAGAATTCGGCAGCCTCGGAAATCACCTTGTGGTCCTGAATCAAGCCGTCCAAGTGGTCCTGGATGAAGTTGACACACTCACAGGCGTTTTCGCCGTGACCGCAGGGCTCACCCTGGCGAGGTAGTGGGATGATGTCCCCATGACGGCCAGGGCTCCGAGATCCACCGCGGCGCTGCCACCCGAGGAGTGCGCACCGTTGCGCCGCGCCCTGGGCGGGAGCGCGGACGTCACCGTGTTCGTGGACGGCACAGCGCACCGTCTCACCACGGACGCGCAGGCCGCCGTCGTCGATCTCCTCGCACGGCTGTCCGACGGCGACGCCGTGCAGGTGACCTCCGTCGCCGAACTCCTCACCACCTCACAGGCCGCCGAGCTCGCCGGTATCTCGCACAGCTACCTGCGCAAGCTCACGGACGCCGGCACGCTCCCGGTCGAATATCGGGGCTCGCACCGCAGGCTCCGGAGGTCCGATGTCGAGGAGTGGTTGCGCGGTCAGCTGCGGCGCACCGCCGAGCGCGGGCCCGTGATCGACGCCGCCCGGGAGAGCGACGCGACAGCGGCCGGCTGACCGGCACGCTTCACGGAACCCCTAGGACTGCTCGAACCGGGGCCGCATGCGCCACCGTCGTGCCTTGAGTGCCAGGTGCAGGTCCAGCCGCACCGCCCCCGCGAGGGGGTCGACGCCGATCAGCCCGCGGATCCGGGCCAGCCGGTTGTAGACGCTGCTGCGGTGCAGGTGGAGCTGGGCCGCGACGTCCTGGACCGAGCCGTTCTTGTCGTAGAGCAGCTCCAGCACGGGCAGCAGCTCGTGCGCGCGGTCGGCGTCCTCCAGGTCAGCGAAGCGCACGCTGCCCCGGCCCGGCACCTGCCAGCCGAGCGCGCCGAGGAACTGGTACACCCCGATCTCCGCGTAGGCCACCACGTCTCCGAGGGCAGGGTCGACGGCGGCTGCCTGCACCGCCTGCTGGGCCTGGGCGAGGCCGTCCGCGAGGTCCCGTGGGTCCGGGAGGGGGTCGCTGAGGCCGAGGATCACGCGCCCTGCCTCCCGGCCTGCACGCTTGCCCACCTCGCTCCGGAAGCGGCTCAGCACCTGCTCCAGCGCGGGCCTCCCGGCGTCCGGCGCACACACGAGGACGGTCGAGGTCGGGGCAGCGGCACTGAACAGCACGGACGCAACGCCCACCGTCGCCTGCAGCGCGAGGGTCCGCTGCAGCAGGACGCCCTCGTGGGGGTCCCCGACCATCGGCTGAGCACCGCCGGCGCCCTTTCCCCCGCCGCCCTGCTCGCCGTCGCCGCCCGCGCCCCGGTCGGAGGGCAGCAGTTCGTGCACCACGGCGAGCCGCCACGGTCCGCGCCCGCCGAGTTCCCGCCACCCCCGCAGTTCCTCGACGGCGGCGGCCGAGCCGCGGCAGGCAGCGAGGAAGGCGGCCTCCCGCTGCGACCGCCGCTCCGACGACGCCGCGTCCGTCTCGAGGAGGAGTTCGGCGAGGCGGTCGACCGTCGGGCGGACGGCGGCGAGGGCCTCGAGGATGGTGGACGCCGGGTCCTCCTGCGCGTGGTGCTGCACCCAGAGGTAGCCGACGCGGAACCCGCGGGCGAGGAGCGGCACGCAGACCCGCCCCAACATGCCGAGCTCGTGATTGGCCGGGACGACGACGGGCCGGACGGCGTGGGCGATCCCGTGCCGGAGCTGCCATTCGCTGACGTCCTCGGGCACCTTCTTGCTCAGCAGGAAGTTGACGCGGACGCGGTCGGCGGTGGACTGGTGGCTGCTGTACGCGAGGAGGACGCCGTCCGGGTCCTCGAGCGAGAGACCGCGACCCAGCGTCACCGCGATCGACTCGACGAGGTCCTCCACAGCCTGGTTCTGCACGCCCCCACAGTAGTGGCCGCACGTCCGACAGACGACATCTGCCGCCCTGCGCCTCGACATCTGTCGACCCCGAAGTGGCCGTGTCCGCCGTCACACGTGCACAGATCCCCGGCACGCCGCCGTCGGCGCGTGATCACTACCCTGCGCGGCGCAGTGCAAGCCCTCCACGGGCCCGCGGACCGCGCTTCGTCGCTCCCTATCCTTGTGCTGACCCATCCGCCCCGATCGCACTGGAGAACCCATGATCATCGGCGTCCCCCGAGAAGTGAAGAACAATGAGTACCGCGTGGCCATCACCGCCTCCGGTGTGCACGAGTTCCGCACCCGTGGCCACGAGGTCCTCGTGGAACGCGGAGCCGGGGTGGGGTCGAACATCTCGGATGCCGAGTACGAGGCCGCCGGTGCCGAGCTGGTGGAGGCCGCCGACGACGTCTGGGGCCGCGCCGACATGGTGCTGAAGGTCAAGGAGCCCGTGGCCTCCGAGTACCACCGCTTCCGTCCGGGCCTGGTCCTGTTCACCTACCTGCACCTCGCGGCCGAGCCGGAGCTCACCCGCGCCCTGCTCGACGCCGGGGTCACCGCCATCGCCTACGAGACCGTGCAGGACGGCCGTACACTCCCGCTGCTCGCCCCGATGTCCGAGGTGGCCGGGCGCCTGTCCGTCCAGGTGGGAGCGCAGGTCATGACCGCCCCAGCCGGTGGCCCCGGCCTGCTGCTCGGCGGCGTGGCCGGCGTGCGACCCGCGAAGGTGGTGGTGCTCGGCGCCGGCGTCGCGGGGACCAACGCGACGGCGATGGCGGTGGGCACGGGTGCGGAGGTGACCATCCTCGACATCGACATCGCACGCCTCCGCGACCTCGACGCTCTCTACGCGGGCCGCGTCAAGACGATCGCGTCGAACGCGCTGGAGATCGAGACCTCCGTGCTCGAGGCGGACCTCGTGATCGGCTCGGTGCTGATCCCCGGCGCACGGGCGCCGAAGCTCGTCACCAGTGACCTCGTGGCGCGCATGAAGCCCGGCAGTGTGCTCGTGGACATCGCGGTGGATCAGGGCGGCTGCTTCGAGGACTCCCACGTCACCACGCATGAGGACCCCACCTTCATGGTGCACGGTTCCCTCTTCTACTGCGTGGGCAACATGCCGGGCGCCGTCCCGAACACCTCGACCTATGCGCTCACCAATGTGACCCTGCGCTACGCCGTCGCCCTGGCGGACAAGGGCGTCCGCGGCGCCTTCGACGCCGATGCCTCCCTGGCCCGAGGCCTGAACGTGGCCGGCGGCAAGGTCACGCACCAGTCCGTGTCGAACGCGCACGGGCTCGAGCTGGCGGAGGACTGGACGGCGCTCGTCTGACGCCGAGCGGGTGACCTCAGGCGGGGTCGAAGTGGGCTGCGGGGGCTGAGCCGTTGTAGCCCTCGACCATGCCCGACGCGAGTAGCCGGAGCTTGACGTTCCGTGCGTTGGACGCGCGCCGCAGCTTGTCGAACGCCTCCCTCTGCGAACACCGGTCCTGGCCCATGATGATGCCGACCGCGAGGTCGATCTCCGTGCGCGACTGCAGCACGGAGTGGAGGTCCTCGGCTTTCGCGGCGTGCTGCGCCACGCGCACCGCGAGCTTCAGCGCCTGCGAGGCCTGGACCGAGAAGCTGCGCGCCACGTGCCGGAAGTCCTCGGTGAACACCGAGGCATCCTCTGCGTAGAGGTTCAGGGCAGCCTTCGCGTGACCTTCGAGGTCCAGCGGCAGGCAGAACATCGCGCCGACTCCGCTCTCCGAGATCTGCCGCATGAAGTCCGGCCACCGCTTCTCGCCGCGCGTATCGGTGATGAACACCTCGTCGTGGACCCGCAGCGCATGGAGGCAGGGGCCGTCGTCGTGCGCGTACTGCACCTCGTCCATGCTGCGGGCCTTCTCGTCGCTGCTTCCCACCGTGAAGCGCTTCGCCCGCGACTGCTGGAGGGTGATCCCGCACCAGGTGGTCCCCTGGGTGCTGAGCGTGCCCGCCGTGAACTCCGCGAGCTGCTGGAGGAAGGCCTGCACGTCGGGGTGATTCACGAGGAGGTCCTGCAGCTGTGCTGCGCTCTCCTCCGCCGAGGGCATCTCGCCCTCGGCCACCATGTGGAGGTGGCGTTCGCCGACGACGTCGTCGTCGGTCAGGTGGTGGGAATCGGACATGGCGCCGCGGGCCTCCTCGATTGTCAACGTCCGGGCGCGCCCGACACTTCTGTTGCTGTCACTGTGGCCACAGTGTACAAGCCTGCTCCCCCACGGAAGCCCTCCGGCCGATCAGGCACTCGTGGCCGGAACAAGGGCGCAGGGGTACGAAGGAGGCGGGGGCGGGGGCTGGAATAAGCCGGCCTCCGAGGCCCTTGAGGGAAAGGGGCGCTCGATCAGCGCTCCCGCACGGACGGCCGGAAGCACGGCCACACACCCCAGGGAGAATGCATGTCCACCACGATCCTGACCCTCGTCGGAAGCCTGCGCGAGGGGTCGATCAACCGCCAACTCGCCGAAGCCGCTGCGGAACACGCTCCGCGCGACGTCACCGTCGTCACGTTCGACGCGCTGGGCGACCTCCCCTTCTACAACGAGGACATCGACAACGAGGCCGACCGGCCCCAGGCCGCCACGGATCTGCGGGCCGTCACGGGTGACGCCGATGCCGTGCTCCTCGTCTCCCCCGAGTACAACGGCAGCATGCCCGCGATCCTGAAGAACGCCATCGACTGGCTGTCACGCCCCTTCGGTGCGGGAGCGCTCTCCGGCAAGCCCGCCGCCGTCATCGGATCGGCCTTCGGGCAGTACGGCGGCGTCTGGGCGCACGACGAGGCACGCCGCTCACTCGGCGTGGCCGGCGCGGACGTCCTCGAGGACGCGAAGCTGTCGATCGGGAGCTCCATCACGCGCTTCGCGGAGACGCACCCGAAGGACGACGCCGAGGTCGCCGGTCAGGTGACGGACGTCCTCGCGGCCCTCGCCGACGCCGCGACCGTCTCTGTGGCCGCCTGAGCCGACACGCAACCCACACCCACAGCAGAGGACGCCGTCGCACGGTGCGACGGCGTCCTCTGTTCTTGACAGCCGGGTCCGGCGGCTCGCAGATCGATACCGGACGACGAACGGATCAGTGCCAGATGTTGTCGGCCCACGCCGCGTCACGCAGGTAGTCACGCGCCGGTCCCACTTCCCACAGCTGGCCCTGGAACTCCAGGACGCCGTCGTGCTGCAGCGATTCCACCGTCTCGAAGGAGCACCCGAGGGCCTCGGAGAGGGCGGCGTCGTCCGCCGCGAGCACGATGCTGTTCCTGGCGTTCATAGTGCTCTCCTTCGATCGGTGCGTGGTGGCTCGGGGTCGGTTCAGGGAGTGGCGCGGGCAGAGTGCAGGGGATCCACCTGCGGCCGCCAGGAGCGTGCATACAGACCCAGGGCGGCTTCCTCGCGGGCCACGAAGCCCAGGCGGTTCAGCGCCATGTGCGCCTGGTACACGGTGAGGTGCTGCGCACTGCGGCTGACGCGCACCTTGTCCGCGCGGTACAGGTAGGTGTCCACCGCGCGTGACCACCGGCGTCGCCAGTTGTGCACCGCGGATTCCGCCGCCGTGGCGGCCATGAGGGCGTGGAAGCCCGTGGACTTCGAGGAGACCTGCGCCGTCATCGCCTCACGCACTCCCGCCGCGCGCGGTCCGACGTCGGCCGTGCAGGTGCGGAGGTGACTGTCCCAGTAGAAGTCCCAGGACAGACGACGGCGGTCGGGCCAGCCGGCGGAGCGCGGGCCGCGCATCATGGCGTTCGCGGCGTCGAAGAGGACGAGGGCGCCCAGCGCGGACCGGCTCTGCATGCGGGGGAAGCGCTGGTTCGCCCAGACGGCGAGTTCGGAGCTGAGCTCGAAGACCTCCTCGGCGAGATGCAGGCCCTCCACCCCGCCGTACTTCACGAGGTTGGCCTCCATCTGCGGGTCGGCCATCTCGGGACCACCGGAGTAGTAGGTGTTGCTGGCCGGGGCGGTGAACTGCTGCCGGACCGTGAGCAGGGGCAGCGTGCGTGCACTGCGGGTCTGCAGCACGCGCTGGAAGGCGCGCAGCCTCTCGAGCACGCGGGGGTGCGCGTGGATGCTGACCTTGATCTGGCTGACCACTCCCGTGGATGCGTCCTCGCACCGCGTGAAGTACCAGCGCTTGGCGCCGAGCGCCTGGGCCTGCGCCACCAGCGGGGTGACCTGCTCCTCGATGATGCCGTCCGCTACATCGAAGCCACCCGTCGAGAGGGAGAGATGCCACCACTGAGTGCTGACGACCGTCCGTGAGGCGGTTCGAATGGCTGTCAGCTGGCTCATGGCTCTCTCCTTCAGGGTTTGTGATCACCCCCGCTGGGGCGGGCTCTGGGCGGAACCTCCGGGCTCTAGTCCGGAGACCCCTTTTACTTGGGCCAGTCCCAGCTGCTCGCTGTGGGCTGACCCTTCGGCCAATCCCAGCTCCCTGCGCTGATGGACTGGCCTGCCGGCGCAACGGCCCCCATGAGAATCAACAGGCCTGCAGTTGCGCCCAATACCTTCTTCATGGCGGTCCTTCCTCACCCTTGTCCGGGTCGGTTCAGCTGGTCCGCGCTGCGGGGTGCAGCGCCCGTGGTACCGTCGGCGTCCAGTCGGACAGCCGAGGTGGACCGGCCTCCCAAGGATGTCCGGCGGCGGAAGTCGGTGTCCAGCGGTAGGGCTGGCCGGTTGTGGACATGACGTGAAGAGGACGCAGCGGTCGGCCTGCCCGCCGCACCGAGCTCACGGGATCACCTCGGATCCGCGTCATTCCGGGCTCGCGACGTCTCATTGCGCACTCTTCTTGCGACCGTTGGCGTAGTGTCATTAACTGGACATGTCATCTTTTTCGAGGGCAGATGCCGCTGGCCTCAGCGACAGGGACGGGGACCGCTCATGCTCGACGCGACGTCGCTCGAGGTCTACCGCTACGCCGTCGCGCATCCCGGCTGGACCCGCTCCGAGGCCTCCGACGCGCTCGGGCTGACCCTGCGCCGCATCGACGAGTCCATCGAGGCGCTCTCCGCCCAGCGTCTCCTCAGCCCGCGCGCGGGCTCCGGTGACGGGCTCGTCGCCGTCTCCCCCGACGTCGCCCTCGCAGACCTCGTGGACGCGGATGAACGCAGTGTGCAGGACCTCAAGGCGCGGATCAGCGCGCGACGACGGGAGCTCTCCACACTCCTGCCCACGTTCCTCGAGGCACGGAAGGACGTCCTGTCCACCACCTCGGTGGAGACGCTGGAGGATCCGCACCTCATCCACCGTGTCCTGATCGACTACGGGCGGGACGTCACGGAGAAGGTGTACATCTCGCAGCCGGGTCAGGGCTCCACGGCGGACGTCCACGAGGAGAGCGTGCGGAAGGACCTGGACCTGCTCGAGCACGGTGTGCGGCGGCGCACGCTCTACGACACCAGCACGAGGGACCACGTGCCCACACGGAAGGCCGTCGAGGCGATCGCGGCCGGCGGCGGTGAGTTCGGGGTGCTGCCGTTCATCCCCCTGCGCATGCTGATCTTCGACGACAAGCTCGCCGTGGTGGGCCGTCAGCTCTCGCGTGACGACAAGGCGGCGCTCGTGGTGCGGGACCACAACCTCATCAGCATCTTCACGGGCTTGTTCGACCTCGCGTGGGAGCTGAGTGAACCGTTCCTCGCTCCCGCCGAGGTCGCCTCGCCGCTCACGAGCATGCAGCGCTCCATCCTGCACGGCCTCGCCAGCGGCCTGTCCGACGAGTCGATCGCGCGTCGCCTCGACATCAACGTGAGAACCTGCCGGCGGCACATCGCCTGGATGCTCGAGACACTGCGCGCCGAGAGCAGGTTCCAGGCGGCCCTGAAGGCGCGGGACGCCGGCTGGATCTGACCGTGATCCGACCACGCCATCAGGGCAACAGGTGTTGCCTGCTGGTTAACCTGCCACCTAGACTGCGGGCGTGACCTCAGTCAGCGACAACTCCCCCGACATCCTTCCCGCCGAGACCGAGGCCGCCCTCGAACGGGCGGTCGTCGCCGCCGAGCGGCACCAGGCACTGTTCTCCTCGCGCGCCGCCAACATCAAGCAGTCAGCCGTCCGGGACGTCTTCGACATCTCCATCCGGCCCGGCCTCGTCTCCCTGGCCGGCGGCAGCCCCTACCTGAAGTCCCTCCCGCTGGAGGAGCTCGGCCGGAGCGCCCAGCGCATCATCGCCGAACGGGGCCTCGAGGCCCTGCAGTACGGCGGCGGGCAGGGGATGGAGGAGCTGCGCCGCCTCGTCTGCGACGTCATGGCGGCGGAGGGGATCACCGGAGCCCACCCGGACGACGTCGTGATCACCACGGGCTCGCAGTCGGCGCAGGACGTCGCCGCGAAAGTCTTCTGCAACCCCGGCGACGTGATCCTCTGCGAGGACCCCACCTACGTGGGCGCACTCAACACCTTCGAGGCCTACGAGGTGGAGGTGGTGACGGTCCCGATGGACGAGAACGGGCTGATCCCGGACGAGCTCGAGCGCGTCATCGCCGAGCTCGAGGCCCAGGGGCGCGCCATCAAGCTGCTCTACACGATCCCGAGCTTCAACAACCCGAGCGGCATCACGATGTCCGCCGATCGCCGCCAGCGCGTCGTCGACATCTGCCGGGACCACACCATCCTGGTCCTCGAGGACAACCCCTACGGCATGCTCCGGTTCGACGGCGAGCCCCTCACGCCGTTGCGTGCGGACAACCCCGAGGACGTCATCTACCTCGGCTCCTTCTCGAAGATCTTCGCGCCCGGCGTCCGGCTGGGCTGGGCGCTGGTACCGAGGCACCTGCACCGCCGGTTCTACCTCGCCTGCGAAGCGGTGGTGCTTTGCCCGTCACCGCTGACGCAGATGCTCGTCATCGACTACCTCACCGAGTACGACTGGCGCGGCCACCTTCACTCGATGCGGAGCCTCTACCGCGAACGCTGCGACGCCATGCTCGGGGCGCTCGCCGAGGAGTTCCCGGAGGGCGTGCACTGGACCACTCCCGACGGCGGCTTCTTCATCTGGGTCACGCTCCCCGACGGCATCGACACCTACCCGCTGCTGTACTCCGCGATCGACGCCGGCGTGGTCTTCATCCCCGGGGCGGCCTTCACGCCCTCGGACGAGCCGTCCAACAAGCTGCGACTCGCCTTCAGTGCGGTGTCCCCGGAGGACATCGTGGAGGGCGTCCGACGCCTCGCGCCGATCCTGCGCACGGCCATTCAGGAGAACCGGGCCTAGGCCCGAGACTTTCCCGGCTCTTGCCGCCACGTCCCTTCGTCAACTAATGTTGACGGAATGGAGGTGGGACGCATGAAGACACTCGTCGGATCGATGGACGGCAAGGGACCCGCTGAAGCCCTGCAGATCGTGGCGGAGCTCCACCGGGAGGTCGGGCGCACGGAGGCGGGTCTCGTGCGCAGCGCCCGTCAGGCCGGGCTCTCCTGGGAAGCGATCGCGCAGAGTCTCGGCGTGACGAAGCAGGCGGTGCACCGCAAGTACGGCAAGCAGTAGCGGCAACGCCGGCGCCGGGATGCGCCGGGAGGCACTGAGCGTCAGCGCGGGGGCCTCTTCTGCTGCCACAGGGTCACGCCGATCGAGATCAGCGCGGCCGCGATGAGCAGGATGGACAGCCGCGCGATGGTGCCGAGGTCAGGGAAGAGGGCCTGCAGCACGAGCGACGCCGCCAGGCCGATCGCCACCACCAGCGCGAACCGGCTGACGGAGTAGCGGGGACGGCGGGCAGGATCGCGCCCCTGCGGGTTCTGACTCATGCTGCCAACCCTAATCGAGGCGTATCGAGGCTCATCGACCCTAGTCCAGCAGCAGCGCCGGTTCCTCGAGGATGGACGCGACGTCCGCCATGAAGCGCGCGCTGAGATCGCCGTCCACCACGCGGTGGTCGAAGGATCCACCCAGCGTCGTGATCCAGCGCGGGATCACCTCGCCGTCGAGCACCCAGGGCTTCTGCTTGATGGTCCCGAAGGCCACGATGGCCACCTCGCCCGGATTGATGATCGGCGTCCCCGTGTCGATGCCGAGGGCGCCGATGTTGGTGATGGTCAGGGTGCCGCCCTGCATCTGCGCGGGCTGTGTCTTCCCGGCGCGCGCCGTCGTCGCCAACTCGTTGAGCGCGAGAGCCAGCTCCTTCAGCGAGAGGTCCTGGGCGTCCTTGATGTTCGGCACCATGAGACCCCTCGGGGTGGCCGCGGCGATCCCCAGGTTCATGAAGTGCTTGACCAGGATCTCGTCGTCGTTCCACGTGGCGTTGACCGACGGGTTGCGCGCGGCGGCCCAGATGACCGCCTTCGCGAGGATCAGCAGCGGCGAGACCTTGATGCCCTCGAAGTCGCGGCTCGTCTTCAGCCGCTTGACGAACTCCATGGTGCGCGAGGCATCGACGTCCACGAAGATGCTGACGTGCGGCGCCGTGAACGCGCTCTGCACCATGGCCTTCGCCGTGGCCTTCCGGACGCCCTTCACCGGGATCCGCTCCACCCGGTCACCGCCCATCAGCTTCCGCCCCGACCAGAAGGACTCGGCGCCGTCCTGCTCGGCCTCGCGCTGCGCCTGGTAGCTGATCAGGTCCTGCTTCGTCACTTCACCCGCGCTGCCCGTGGCCGGGACGTCCGCGAGGTTGATGCCGAGGTCCCGGGCGGCCTTGCGGACGGGGGGCTTCGCGAGGACGCGGTTGATGAGCTGGTTCAGCGGATGCACGCGGGCGGGCGTGGGGGCGTCCGGTGCGGCGGATCCGCTCGCGGAGGCTCCGCTTGCGGAGGCGACGGCGTGGACCGCGCGCGACGGCGGGCTCGTGACGGCGTCAGGCTGCTGCTGCGGCCCTCCGACGGGTGTGGGCTCCTGGTGGTCCTGAGGCTTGCGCGGACGGCGCTTGACGGCGTCCGCCTTCGGGCCCGTGCCGACGAGGGGCCCGGGTGCCGACTCGCCCGGCGCGTGATCGGTGGTACCCGCCGCGGCCCCGCCGGCGCGCGCTGTCGACGTGGACGGTTCCGAGGCCTGCTGGGTGTTGTCGCCGTCCGCCGCCGTCGCCGGACCGGCCACCTCGCCCGGCATCTGAGGATTGGGCACGGCACCGTTCGCCTCGCCGACCACAGCAGAACTGCCGTCGCCGCCGTCGTCGCCGGCTCCGTCGGCGGCCCCATTCGTGCCCCTGGCGGTTGTGCCCACGCCTGCTCCGCCGTCGTCGTCACGGGGCTGACCTGCCGCGGCACCCTCGTCGACCGAGATGATGGGCGTCCCGACTTCGATGGTCTCGCCCTCGTCCACCAGCAGCGCCGACACGGTCCCGGCGTACGGCGAGGACAGCTCGACGAGGGACTTCGCCGTCTCGATCTCGCAGATGATGTCGTTGACCGCCACGCTCGCGCCCGCGGCGACGCGCCACTGGACGATCTCCGCCTCGGTGAGGCCCTCGCCGACGTCGGGCAGGTTGAAGGTCTTCAGCGTCATGGTCGGCCCTTCAGTACGCGAGGGCACGGTCGAGTGCCTCGAGGATGCGATCGATGTCCGGCAGGTACTGCTCCTCGACACGCGCCACGGGGTAGGGCATGTGGAAGCCGCCCACGCGGATCACGGGTGCCTCGAGGGAGAGGAACGCGCGCTCGGTGATGCGCGCGGCGATCTCCCCGCCCATGCCGCCGAACGTCGGGGCCTCGTGCGCGACGACGAGGCGTCCGGTGCGCAGGACGGACTCGGTCACGGTGTCGAAGTCGATCGGGGAGATGGACCGCAGGTCGATGACCTCGATACTCCTGCCGTCCTCCTCCGCCGCGGCGGCGGCCGCGAGCGCCACCGGCACCAGCGGGCCGTAGGCGACGACGGTCGCGTCGGTCCCGGTACGGAGCACGTGCGCCGAGAACGGATCACCGGAGGGCGCGGTCGTGTCCACCTCGCCCTTCAGCCAGTACCTCCGCTTCGGTTCGAAGACGATGACCGGGTCCTCGCACGTCACGGCCTGCTGGATCATCCAGTAGGCGTCCTGCGGGTTCGACGGCGTGATGATGCGGAGCCCGGCCGTGTGGGCGAAGAGCGCCTCCGGTGATTCGGAGTGGTGCTCCACGCTGCCGATGCCGCCGCCGTAGGGGATCCGGATGACCACCGGCGCGCTGAGCATGCCGTCGCTGCGGGTGCGGAGCTTGGCGAGCTGCGTGGTGATCTGGTTGAACCCGGGGAACACGAATCCGTCGAACTGGATCTCGCAGACGGGCCGGTAGCCGCGCAGGGCGAGGCCGATCGCGGTGCCGATGATCCCCGACTCGGCGAGCGGCGAATCGACGACGCGCAGGGCCCCGAAGTCGCGCTTGAGGCCGTCGGTGACGCGGTAGACGCCGCCGAGCTCGCCGATGTCCTCACCGATGAGGAGCGTCTTCGGATCGTTCTCCAGTGCAGCGCGAAGCCCCTCGTTAGTCGCCTTCGCGATGGTCATCGTGGCCATCAGTCCTGCCGTCCTTCCTCGGCGAAACCGGCCTCGTACCTCTGGAAGAAGCGCAGCTCCTCCTGCACGAGGGGGTGCGGCTCCGCGTACACGGCGGCAAACCGGCTCTCGAGATCGGGCGCCTTCATGGCGAGCACCGATTCCCGGAGCGAGGTCGCCATGGCGCGCGCTTCCGCACCGAGCGCCTCGAAGAAAGCATCGTCGGCCAGCCCGGCGGCCCGCAGGTGGGCTTCGAGGCGCAGCAGCGGATCACGCGGCTGCCACTCCTGCTCGTCACGCGTGAGCCGGTACTTCGTGGGGTCGTCGGCGGTGGTGTGGGCGCTCATGCGGTAGGTGTAGGCCTCGATGAGCACCGGTCCCCTCCCCGAGCGTGCGTGTTCGAGGGCCCAGCGGGTGACCGCCTCGACCGCGACGACGTCGTTCCCGTCCACGCGGATACCGGGGAAGCCGTAGCCCTCGGCCCGCTTCGCGAGTGGCACCCGGGTCTGCACCGTCGCCGGCACGGAGATGGCCCACTGGTTGTTCTGGCAGAAGAACACCACGGGCGCGTCGAAGGAGGCGGCGAAGACCATGGCCTCGTGCACGTCACCCTCCGAGCTCGCCCCGTCGCCGAAGTAGGCGATGGACGCGCCGGGCGGCAGGGACGGATCGGCGAGCTGGTCGCGCTGCATACCCATGGCGTAGCCGACCGCGTGCAGGGACTGCGCCGCGAGCACCAGGGTGTAGAGGTGGAAGTTCTTCTCGCGGGGGTCCCAGCCGCCGTTGGTCACTCCCCTGAAGAGCCTCAGGATCTCGGCGAACTCCACGCCGCGCGTGAGAGCGACGCCGTGCTCGCGGTACGTGGGAAAGGCGTAGTCCTGCGGAGCCAGCGCCCGGCCGGACCCGATCTGGGCTGCCTCCTGACCCGTGAGCGGCACCCAGAGCGCCAGTTGTCCCTGCCGCTGCAGCGCCGTGGATTCCTGGTCGAACCGCCGGACGAGGAACATGTCGCGGTACAGCGACCTCAGATGGTCGGCGTCCTCCGGGGCGAGGTACGGCGTGAGGTCCACGCGCTCGCCCATGATGCTGGTCTCGAGCGTCGTCGCCAGGGAGCCGTCGGGAGTCAGGACCTGCAGCATGTCGCCGTCCGGCCCGTCCGGTCCGCCCGGCCTCTCCAGCCCACCAGCGACGTGCTCGGCGTGATCGGCGTGCTGATCGGCGTCGGCTCGATGAGCCGCCAGCGTGAGTTCCTCGACCTCGAACTCCGCGGCAGGCAGACGGCTGCTGTTCATCGCTGCTCCTCACCCTCCCTTGATATGCCGAGGAGGGAATGTATGTCGTGAGTCATACACCGGAGTACATATGTTCCGGCGGCGTACTGATCAAGACTAGTCAGCGGGCGCGTTCGGGCCTATTTAAGACGGGCTGGTCACGCAGAGGGACCATGTGCGTAGCCTCTGCAGAGCTCGAGGAACCGCGCATTCGCCTCCGGCTCGCCGATCGACACCCGTGCTCCCTCGGACCCGAAGGCCCGCACCGACAGTCCCTGTGCTGCTGCCCGCTCCGCGAAGTCCTGGGTGTGCTCGCCCAGCGCGAGCCACACGAAGTTCCCCTCAGCCTCCGGCACCGCCCAGCCCAGCTCCCGCAGACCCAGGACGACGCGCACGCGCTCGTCCACGATGGACTGCACGCGCTGCTTTACCTTGTCGATGTGGCGCAGGGAGGTGACCGCGGCGTGCTCGGCGATCTGCGACACCGCGAAGGGTACGGCGCTGACGCGAAGATGCTGCGTGAGCGTTTCCTGCGAGACGGAGTACCCCACACGCAGGCCGGCGAGACCGTGAGCCTTCGAGAACGTCCGCAGCACCACCACATTGGGGTAGGAGCGGTACAGGTCGATCCCGTTCACGGCGTCCGGGCGCCGCACGAACTCCTGATAGGCCTCGTCGATGACCACGACGACGTCCGCGGGGACCTTCGCCAGGAACCCCACCACCTGGTCCCGCGTGAGTGCGGGGCCGGTGGGGTTGTTCGGCGTGCACAGCATGACGATGCGCGTCCGGTCCGTGATGGCCGCAGCCATGGCGTCCAGGTCATGGGTGCCGTCAGGGCGGACCGCCACCTGCACCCCCGCTGCTCCCGCGAGTCCGATGCTGATCGGGTACGCCTCGAAGGAGCGCCAGGCGTAGACGACCTCGTCGGGTGCGTCGAAGTCGTTCTGCCCGGCGAAGGTGGCGAGGATCTGGTTGAGGGCCCCGAGACTGCCGGCCCCGGTGACGATGTCCGTGGGCGGGACCCCGAGGTACCCGGCCAGCTCCGTGCGGAGCGCTGTGGTCAGGGGATCGGGATACCGGTTGATCGACGTCTCGGCGGCGATCGCCTCCAATACGGCGGGCAGCGGCGGGAGGGGGTTCTCGTTGGAGGACAGCTTGAAGCTCTGCAGGCCCTCGACCACGACGGGCGGCTTCCCGGCGGCATAGCGCGGGAGCCTCCCGACGACTCCGCGGGGCCTGACCGTGCGGACGCCGTCGGACTGCGCAGCCTCGACGGCTGCGTCGACCGGCGCGTCGCCCGTCGCTGTGCCGGCCGCTTCGCCCGCCGGGGCGTCGTGGGATGAGGGTGCCGGGAGGTCGTCGATCGAAGTCATGGCCATAGCCTAGACCGCACGCCTTCGGCCCTGCGGGCGTGCGGGCGCGGGCGCCGCGCCCTGCAGCGGGCGCACCGCCGTGAACGAGTGCCGACGGGCGGTCCCGGATGCCCCGGCCGCCGCGAGCAGCGCCGCGGCAGGCGCGAGCGACGGTGCGTCACTCGCATCGACCAGCCGGGCGCCCTCCGCGTAGTTCTCCAGCTTGTGCGCCGGGCCCAGCCCCCAGGGTTCCGGCGTGCCGTCCCCTGCGACGCCAAGGGGTGGCACCTCGTGGTCGAAGGAGACCGTTGTCCGGTTCCGGCCGTCCCCGTTCGCCGAGGCGTCCAGGACCGGTACGCCGTCGCGCCCGTGCTCGAGATGGAGGTACTCCCCGCGCACGGGTGCCTCCCACCCCGTGGGCGAGCCGACGGTGAGGACGAGGTGTACGTCGTAGAGGGAGCCCAAACGCTCCGGGCTCGCGAGGTTCACCGCGTGGAGACCGCCCTGACTGTAGCCGGCGATGATGACACCGTCCCCCTGCCTCGCTCCGGCTTCGACCAGCGCCGCCCGGACCGCCTCCTCGGTGTACCGGCTGTCCTCGGTGAGTGCCTCGGCGATCCCTCCGACGTCGAACGGGTTGCTGCCGGTGCGGCCGTCCACGGTTCCCGTCTGCGTTCCCGGCAGGACGACCACGTGGACGGGCCGCTCCGCGGTGCCCGCCGTCAGGATCTCGAAGGACCCGGGCGGTCCGGCCTCGACCGCCGCAAGACGGTCCAGGACGCCCGACACCGACCCGTCGAAGGTCACCGCCTCGCTCCCCTCGCCCGGCTCCACCACGACGGGCCCGACGACCACCGCGCCGCCGGCCGTCGCCACCCGTGCAGCCCGCCGAGCCACCTCGGCGCCCGCCATGCGCACCGCCTCGGTCGCCGCCAGCGCGACGGCGTCCGCGGCCCGGTAGGTGCGGAGGTTCCAGACCAGCCGATCCTTCGTCCCCTCGAGCTCCTCCTCGTTGCTCCGTACCGAGGCCGACGCGGCGTCCACCTGACTCAGTGCCTCCTGGTGCAGGAACAACCCTCCTCCCGACGTGTCGAGATGCAGGACGCGCCAGGGGAGTTCGCGGACGTCCCGGGCGGTGATACCGAGCGCGAGAGCCACCTCCCCCGCGTCTGCTGCAAGTCCCTCGAGGACCCTCGATGCCTCCTCGAGCTCCTCCCACTGGAACCGGATGCCGCCCACGCCGCCGCGCACGTTCAGCCCGCCGTCGTCGCCCGGCAACGGCAGGAGCCGCTCCGTCACGGCGCAACACCCCGCTGCAGCAGCTCGGTTTCGGCCACGAGCCGTCCGTACTCCTCGAGCCGGGCGGCGGCCGTCTCGAGGAGATCGATCGAGCCCATGATGTTCCGGCAGCGTTCCGAGAGATAGGACCTGAAGGCATCACCCGCGGGCGACTCCCACGTGAGCCGGCTGACCCCCGCAGCCTGCCGCTGGAGTTCCCGGAGCTGCTGCGCCTGCCGCCGGAGCGCCACGCCGAGCGCATCGATCCGCTCACCCGCCTCCGTCGTCGCCGCGAACGGCCCGCGTCCAGCTCCCATGAGTGCTCGTCCCGAGCCTTCCATGACATCCCCTCTTCCCTCCCCGATATGCCGACGCTACGAGCCGGACGCGGACGTGCCCGCCCGGCGACCCCGTATGTGGACAGGCGATCAGGCCCCGACGGACTGGCCGTGGAAGGATGGACGCATGGCTGACTCCGCGCGCTCCCGGGTCCATTTCGCTGCACTCCCCCGAGGGGAGGCGACGTCCCTGACCCTCGGACCCCTGGACGGCCGTTATCGGGAGGCCGTGGCCCCCCTGATCGACTTCCTCTCGGAGGCCGCGCTCAACCGTGACCGCGTGCACGTGGAGGTGGAGTGGCTCCTCCACCTCACGCAGAACGCCGTGCTGCCCGGGACGCAGCCGCTCGCCGAGGACCAGGAGACGGGCCTGCGCGCCATGGTGACGTCCTTCGACGCGGCGTCGGTCGCTGAACTCGCCGACCTCGAAGCCGTCACCGTGCACGACGTCAAAGCGGTCGAGTACTTCATCGGGCGGCGCCTGGACGGTCTCGGCATTGCCCACCTCAAGCCGCTCGTGCACTTCGGCTGCACGTCGGAGGACATCAACAACCTCGCGTACGCCCTGGGGATCAAGGGGGCCATCACGGAGGTCTGGCTGCCCGCCGCCCGTGCGCTGGTGGCGTCGATCGGTGAGCTCGCCCGGACCTCCCGCGCCACACCCATGCTCTCCCGCACCCACGGCCAGCCGGCGACGCCGACGACGCTCGGCAAGGAGATGGCGGTCGTCGCGCACCGCCTGACCCGCCAGCTCGAGCGCATCGCCGCCACCGAATTCCTCGGCAAGATCAACGGCGCCACGGGCACCTACGCCGCCCACTACGCGTCGGCACCACAGGCCGACTGGCAGTCCGTCTCACGGTCCTTCGTGGAAGGCCTCGGCCTTCGTTGGAACCCGCTCACCACGCAGATCGAGTCCCACGACTGGCAGGCCGAGCTCTACGCGGACGTCGCGCGGTTCAACCGCATCCTCCACAACTTCTGCACGGACGTGTGGAGCTACATCTCGATCGGCTACTTCGCGCAGATCCCCGTCGCGGGCGCCACGGGCTCCTCCACCATGCCGCACAAGGTGAACCCCATCCGCTTCGAGAACGCCGAGGCGAACCTCGAGATCTCCTCCGGCCTGCTCGACGTCCTCGGGTCCACCCTCGTCACCTCGCGCTGGCAACGGGACCTCACGGACTCGTCGAGCCAGCGGAACATCGGCGTGGCCCTCGGCCACTCGCTGCTCGCTATCTCGAACGTGGCGAAGGGGCTCGGGCGGCTCGACGTCGCCGAGGACGTCCTGGCCGCCGATCTCGACGGCAACTGGGAGGTGCTCGCCGAGGCCGTCCAGATGGTCATGCGCGCCGAGGCGATCGCCAGCGTCCCCGGGCTCGACGATCCCTACGAGCGCTTGAAGGACCTGACCCGCGGGCACCGGGTGGACGGCGAGCGGATGCGCGAGTTCGTCGGGAGCCTCGGGCTGAGCCCGGAGGCCGAGCAGCGCCTGCTCGCGCTCACTCCGGCGCGCTACACCGGCATTGCGGCGGACCTGGTGGACCATCTCGACTGAGCCCCCGCCCCGCCGCGTACGTCATCCGCCCCACCGGAAAGAGCCCATGTCGGGAACGCCCGCTCCACCCCTGATCGCGCCGAACGCCACCCTCCTGCACGTCATGAGCTTCAACATCCGCTACGACCGCCCCTCGGCGCGGCCGGGTGACATCGACTACTGGGCGGACCGGATCGCGCCGCTGCAGGACATCCTCGCGCGCGAGGTGCCGGCCGTGCTCGGCGTACAGGAGGCGCTCCTGCACCAGCTGGACGTCGTCGCCGCAGCGCTGCCCCCCACGTACCGGATGGTCGGAGTGGGCCGGGAGGGCGGCAGTCGCGGTGAGTACTCGGCCATCTTCTACGACTCCCTGAGGCTCAGGCTCATCGAGTGGAGCCAGTTCTGGCTCTCGGACACGCCGAACCTGATCGGGTCGAGCAGCTGGGGCAACGGCGTGACGCGCATCGTCACGTGGGGGCGCTTCCACGACACCGCGACGGGCTGCGAGATGTTGCTCGTCAATACGCATTTCGACCACGAGTCGGACGAGGCGCGTGTCCGGAGCGCCGGAGCCGTGCTCGACCTGGTGCGATTCTTCCGCCCGGAGTTACCGGCAGTGGTGATGGGGGACTTCAATTCCGACGCCGGGCCGTCCTCCGCGTACCGGAGCTTCGTGGACTCCGGTGTACTGCGTGACGCCTGGGTGGCCGCCGACGAGCGGCTCACGCCCGATTTCGGCACCTTCCCTCGCTACCGGACGGCGGAGGTGGGTGGACGTCGGATCGACTGGATCCTCACGACCGACGACGTCCTGGTCCGCCAGGCGGCTGTCAACGTCTCCACGCTCGACGGGCGGTGGGCCAGTGACCACGCGCCCGTCCAGGCGCTCGTCGACCTGACGGCGTCCTCCCGACCCTAGGGCACGGGCCCTGTGGGCTCGGGCCAGACGAGGCCTCCGCCGCCGAGCGTCACGAGCTGCTGGTTCTTCGCGTCCCAGCGGCGTACCGTGCCGCCGCCGAGGCGGTCGACGGGCCGGTTCTTCAGGATGACGCAGGCGGCCGCGAGCTGCTCCGCGGTCAGGCCGTGCGCGATGGTGATGTGGGGCGTCCAGGAGCCCCGCACCGTCGTGGGGACGGGCTCGGCCACGCCGTCGAGGGCGAACCAGACCCGGCGGTGGAGGGCGGTGAGTGCGACGTCGGCGACCACGTGGCGCGCGAGCACGAACTTCCGGCGCGTGGGGAAGACCAGCAATCCGGCGGTGACCAGCGTGAGCGCGGGCCCTGCCGCGGCGGCAGCGAGGTCGGCGTCGTAGCGGGCATCGATGCGAGTGGCCGCCGCGAGCGTGATGTGGGGTGCGTTGCTGAAGGACTGGTGCCGCCCCTGGTTCGGAAGGTCCTCCGCCTCGAGCGCAGACCAGTCGTCGAGCAGGAGACGGTGGGACTCCGGATCCAGCAGGAGCTCGACGCTATCGGCCACGCGTCGTCGCTCCTGCCGGGTCCGTAGTGCCAGATCCGCTCACCTCAGGCCAGTGGCCGGCGGAAATCCCCGATGCCACCCGTGCCATCGACTTCCGTGGCACCGGTACGGGGGTTGCGCTGGGGACGCTGGTAGGCGAGTTCGCCACCGTTGCGCCCGCCGAAGGGACGCCCGTGGTCCGCGTACTCCTCACGGAAGAACGCGAGCGCCCAGTCACCGAGCTTGATCCGCGCGCCCGTCCTCAGGACCGTCTCGCGGTTACCGCTGACGCTGCCCGTGATGGGGCCGTGCGGCACCAGCACGTACTCGTCGTCCTCGGTGTGGATCACCTCGGCGTGCACGTCCTCGAGCCCGGGAAGCAGGAGATCGGCACCGTCACCGCTGCCGATGACCACGCGGTCACCCACGAGCTCGAACTCCCGCGGCACCTGCCCGTTCCAGACCTGCGAGTTCTCCACGAAGATCAGGCGCGGGCGCCCGCTCCCGTGGGAGTAGTGCGTCGTGGTGATGCGGCGGTTGATGCGGCGATTGACCGTCGGCACGAGCGGGAACGGAGTACCCGGTGGGATCAGGGACGGCGAGTCGCCCTTCTCCAACGCCCGGCGACCGATCCCGACGAGCGGCGCGAGCGTCCCCGGCGACCCGAGGCGGATGTGCGGCGACCGTGTGAGGAGCCGCTGCGCCATGTTGGTCTGCACGGCGCCGATGGCCACCAACAGGCCCTTCGGTCCGCTGACCGACACGGCGAGCCCGCGGGAGGCCAACTGCTTGGCCACGGTGCGCACCTGACCGATGCCGGGCAGGTTGTTGCCGCGGAACGCGGCGGGGTCATCCACGAAGACCTCGACCGTGGTGCCCGCAGCCTTCACGGTGCCGGTGAGGCCGGTCGCCGCCTTGCCGTCGACGGCCGGCTCCTCGAGTGAGAAGCCGATGTCGATGTCGAACCGTACTGATGACGTCATGTTCTCGCTACGACTCAGTTGGCGTGGGGGTCGGAGCCGCCGGAGGCGTTGTCACTCGTGGTGATACGCAGGGTCCCGTCGAACTTCCACGTGGCACGCGGGGCGTCGGGCCCGATGTCGCGGGGCACCTCGACGGTCATCTGCTCGAGCGTGTAGTTGATGGCTGCGCCGCGTCCGGTCAGGTAGGACCACATCTCCTCCGCGAGATCGGTCCAGTCGCGGATGGTGTGCGTCTCGCCTGTGCTTGAGGTGTTTTCAGTCATGTCGATTCCTTTGCCGGTGATCGATGACAGACGTCCTCTAACTCCGTCTGACCTGGATGATGCCACCCTAGCCGAGCCCCGTGCCTTCCGGAACCCGGCCTCCCGGGGCGTCCGTTCAGCGGCGTGGCGCGGGCGTCCGGGTCACCATTTCCCGTGCACGACGGCGCGGAAGTGGCGGTCGTAGATACCCACGACGTCGTCGTTCATCCCTGCACCGAGCGCCACGTGCGCGACCGCTCCGGCGTTCGCCCGCGCCTGCTCGGGGTTGCGGGCTCCGGGGATGACGGTGCTGACGCCGTCCTGCGCGATGATCCACGCGAGGGCGGCCTGCGCCGTCGTGACCCCCTCGGGCACGAGGTCCGCGAACTCGCGGGCGGCCTGCAGGCCGGTCTCGTAGTCGACGCCGGAGAAGGTCTCCCCGACGTCGAAGGCGGCCCCGTGGCGGTTGTAGTTGCGGTGGTCGTTCTCGGGGAAGGAGGTCTCGCTGGTGTACGTGCCCGAGAGCAGCCCCGAGGCGAGGGGGACGCGCGCGATGATGCCGACGCCGGCGGCCTTCGCGGCGGGCAGCACCTCGTCGAGGGGCTTGAGGCGGAAGGCGTTGAGGATGATCTGCACGCTGGCCGTGTTCCCGCGGGCGATGGCCGCGAGGGCCTCGTCGGTGCGCTCCACGCTGACGCCGTAGTTCCTGATCACGCCGTCGGCCACGAGGGTGTCCAGGGCGTCGTACACCTCGTCGGAGCTGTAGACCGCGGTGGGCGGGCAGTGCAGCTGCACGAGGTCGAGGGTGTCGACGCCGAGATTGGTCCGCGAGCGGTCGGTCCATTGCCGGAAGTTCGCGAGAGTGTAGTTCTCGGGCGTCTGGTCCACCCGCCGGCCCATCTTGGTACCCACCAGAACCTCGATGTCCGGGTTGTCCTTCAGGAAGCCGCCGATGGTCGATTCGCTGCGCCCGTCGCCGTACACGTCCGCGGTGTCGAAGAAGGTCACGCCCGCCTCCACGGCGGCGTCCAGGACGGCGACGGCGTCCTTGTCCTCCACCTCACCCCAGTCGGCCCCGAGCTGCCAGGTGCCGAGCCCGACGACGGAGACGGGACGGCGGGTTCTTCCAAGGGTTCTCTGTTCCATGCTTTCGACTATAGGCCGGGGAGCGTGGCCTCCGCCGGTTCCTTCCCGGCAGCCATCGCCCGCTCCTCGCGGGAGCCGGCCTCCGGCGTCGTGCCGTCCTCGAGGGGTGCCCGGGCCCCGGAGGGCGACCGGACACCGGAGCGCGCGTCCGCCTGCTGCCGCCCCACGGCCGTGGAGCCCTTCCCGGGGATCCAGCGCGCCGCCTCGTGCTGCAGCTCCGTGCGGCGCTCGCCGTCCATGCGGTCGAGCAGCCTCACCACCATGTTCGACCTCGGGTTCCGCGCGAAGATGTCGCGGTGGTCACCGATGAACTCCCAGTACAGGGCGTCCCAGCTGAAGGACCACGGGCCGTCCTTGAAGTCGCTCATCTTGCGCACGTAGTTGCTGCCGCTCACGTAGGGCTTGGTGGTGATCATGGACCCGGCGGCGTACTGGCTCATGGCGTAGACGTTGGGGACCATCACCCAGTCGTAGGCGTCGATGAACATCTCCATGAACCACTCGTAGACGGCGTCGGGCTTGGCGCGCATGAGGAGCGCGGCGTTCCCGAGGATCATGAGCCGCTCGATGTGGTGGGCGTAGGCCGTGTCGAGGATCCGGGCGATCACCGTGTCCACGGGCTTCAGCCCCGTCTTCCCCGTCCACCAGCGCTCGTCGAGATCGGCCGTGAGCTTCAGGGTGTTGCCGATGCGCATCTCACGGCCCCGGAGCACGTAGGACGCCCGGATGTACTCACGCCAGCCGATGACCTGCCGGATGAAGCCCTCCACGCTCGCGATGGCCGTCCCGTGGCGCTCCGCGAAATCGAGCGCAAGATCCACCACCTCCCCCGGGCTCAGCAGTCCCGTGTTCATGCTCGAGCTCAGTGCCGAGTGGAACAGGTACGTCTGCCCCTCGGCGATGGCGTCCTCGTAGGGACCGAAGAGCTCGAAGCGCTCGGTGAGGAAGGCCTCGAGGGCGTCGTACGCCTGGCGGTGCGTGACGGGCCAGTTGAAGGATTCCGCATGGCCGGGGTTGTCAGGGAACGCCTCCTGCACCCAGGCGATGGCGTCCTCCACCTCCTGCGGCCGCTCGAACGTCGGCAGGTCCGGGAGCTCGATCTTCTTCGGCAGCTTCTTGCGGTTGTCGGCGTCGAAGCTCCACCGCCCGCCCGTGGGCGAGCCGTCGGGTTCCACCATGATGCCGAGGCGCTTGCGCTGCCACTCGTAGAAGGTCTGCATGCGCCAGGTGTGGGAGGAGAAGTAGGTGCCGAAGACGTCACGGGACGTGAGGAACTGGGGGGTCTCCAGCACGCGTGCCTCGACGCCGGCGGCGGCCAGCGTGCGCGTCAGGCGGCGGTCCAGCCAGTCGTCCACGACGTCGTAGTAGGTCACGGTGGTGGCTCCGCGGTCGGTGAGGACGGCGGCGAGCCGGTCCTGGCTCGGAGCGTCGGCCGACGTCTCGATGTAGTCCAGCTCGTAGCCCGCGGCACGCACTCGCTCGGCGAAAATCATCATCCCCGCGCGGTGCAGCACCAGTTTCTGCTGGTGGAAGCGGAGGCTCCGGAACAGGAGATCGTCCTCGAGGAACACGAAGCGGGTCTCGGGGGACGCCTCGAGGTGCTCCTCGAACAACTGGTGCGGCAGGACGAGTTGGACGTGCACGCTGCGGGCCTTCCGGTGGTGGACGAGCGACATCCGCAACCCTAGCGCCCGCCGCCGACAGCACTCCTTGACTGTCAGCATGCTGAGTGATTGCGTGAGGAGTACCGACAGGCACCGAAGGGACCCCCATGCGATCGCTCTGGCTCGACACCGCTCCTTCCATCCCGACGGACACGCTGCAGCCGGGCTCCTACGACTCGGTAGTGGTGGGGGCCGGGCTGACGGGACTCACCACGGCCCTCCTGCTGGCCCGGGCCGGGCACCGCGTTGCCGTGCTCGAGGCCCGCACCACGGGCGCCGTGACCACGGGCAACACCACCGCGAAGGTCTCCCTCCTCCAGGGCACCAGCATCTCCACCGTGCGGAAGCACCACGACGACGAGCTCGCGCGCGCCTATGTCACCGGTAACCGTGAGGGTCAGAGCTGGCTGCTGCGGTTCTGCGACGAGCAGGGCATTGCCTACCAGCGCCGCGACGCGGTGGACTACGCCACCACGGACACCGGCGCCCGCGCGCTGGTCGCCGAGCACGAGGCCTGCACGGCGGCCGGGCTCGAGACCGAGCTCGGCGCGGCGGCATCGCTCCCCTTCCCCGTGCGGAAGACTCTGCGCCTGAGGGACCAGGCACAGTTCCATCCCCTCGAGGTGCTCGCGGGGATGGCCGCCGAGCTCCACCGGCACGGCGGCTCGCTGGTCGAAGGCGTGCGCGTGAAGGGGGTGTCGAGGACCGGGGACGACGGCGTCGAACTCGCCACGAGCGCAGGGACCGTGACGGCG
Source organism: Arthrobacter sp. TJ-236 (assembly GCF_058269235.1). Taxonomy (NCBI): domain Bacteria; kingdom Bacillati; phylum Actinomycetota; class Actinomycetes; order Micrococcales; family Micrococcaceae; genus Arthrobacter; species Arthrobacter sp. TJ-236. The sequence goes on along the minus strand of NZ_JBZCNI010000006.1, from coordinate 4,467 downwards.
AAGAACGTGGTGCTCGCCACGGGCATCCCGATCCTCGATCGCGGCGGCTACTTCGCCGTGCTCCAGCCCATGCGCTCGTACTGCGTGGCCCTCACGGTGGTCGACGACGTCCCCGAGGAGATGTACCTCAGCGCCGACTCGCCCACGCGCTCGCTCCGCACCGCGACAGTCAATGGCACGAAGTACCTGATCGTGGGCGGCAACGGCCACAAGACGGGACGCAGCTCCACCACCCAGGCGCGCGTGGACGACCTCACGCGCTGGGCGCAGGAGTATTTCCCCACCGCGAAGCCCGCCTACGCCTGGTCCGCGCAGGACTACACGCCGTCGAGCGGCGTGCCGTACGTGGGCAAGGTCCCGGCGGGCGGCGGACACATCTATGCCGCCACCGGGTACAACAAGTGGGGCATGACCAACGCCGTCGCCGCCTCCCTCGCGCTGTCCGCGGAGATCCTCGGGGGCAACATGCCGTGGGCACGGACGCTGTACCGCACGAAGGTCAGCGCGACCGACGCCCTCGAGACCGTACAGAAGAACGCCGTCGTGGGCCTGGAACTGGTGTCCGGCTGGCTCGGGGGCCTCGCGAAGGCCGGCACCTCCGCTCCTGCGGAGGGCGAGGGACGGGTGGTCCGCGAGGGCGCCCGGCCCATCGGGATCTGCACGGTCGACGGCGTGCAGCACCGCGTCTCCGCCGTGTGCCCGCACCTGAAGGGGATCCTGAGCTGGAACGACGCCGAGCGGTCCTGGGACTGCCCGCTGCACGGGTCGCGTTTCACGGCGGACGGCACGCTGCTCGAGGGTCCGTCGACGTCGGACCTCTCGGACACGCGCCGCTGATCCGGGCGGGACCGGGCGATCAGGCCTGGCGATCAGGCCCGGCGGGTTCGGCCGGTCAGCCCTACGAGGAGTCGGCCGAGCGGTGGCACCCGGCGGCTGACGAGGATGACGAGCGCTCCGAACGCCGCGAAAGTCAGGGCGATCCCCACCACGTAGAGGAGCACCGAGCCGTACCCCGAGGCCGGGTCCAGGAACGGGTACGGCACCCACCCGTCCGTGGCCCCGCGAACCAGGACGACGACGGCCCACAGGAGCGGGTACACGAGGATCAGGCGGATGACGCGGTAGGACAGCGGCCGGCGGTCCCTGGTGCACACCCAGTCCAGGACCGCGTAGACCGGGAACGCCACGTGCAGCACCCAGTTGGCCCACGCGAGCTCCACACCGCCTGCCAGCCCGGCGAGCAACAGGTTGTAGACCACGCCCACGACGACCATGTAGGTGGTGACCGCGGCACGGGCCGGTGCGAACCAGTGCGGATCACGGACTCCGCGCAGCTGGAGGACGGCCGTCAGCAGCAGGGCCGCCGCCCCCATGATGTTGCTCTGCATCGTGAAGAAACCGAAGAAGTTGAAGGGGTTGATGGTGGCCCTGGATGCGGTGTCGAGATACGTGGAGACGACCGCGAGGGCCACCAGCGCCGCGACGCCGATCCGGACGATCGCGCGGACGGGGACCGTTCCGGCCGCGGGAGCGGCCGTCCTCTCCGCGCCGGCGCTCATGGCCGAGCGTCCCTCGTCGACATCTCACGAAGGATGTCGCGCATCTCGGTGAGCAGCACGATGTCCACGGGGGTCGGGGTCTCGGCGGGCTCCTCGGGAGCCGCGAGGGTGCGTAGCCGCGCGTTGGCGCGGTTCATCGGGACCACGAACACGAAGTAGACCACGGCTGCGGTGATGAGGAACGTCACCACGGCCGTGAGCACGGCGCCGATGTCGACGAACGTGGCGTCATTGCCGCGGCGGATCGCGAAGCCGAACCCCTCGGCGTCGATGCCCCCGGCCGAGGCGATCACCGGGTTGATGATGTTGGCCGTGAACGCGCTGACCAGCGCGGTGAAGGCACTGCCGATCACGACGGCGATGGCCAGTTCGATCACGTTGCCTCGCAGGATGAAGTCCCTGAAACCCTTGATCATGTGATGCGTCCCCCCCTGATGCGAGATGCCTGCGAGAAGTACCTGTGAGGCATGAGTGCTGTCCGTGCAGGACCAACTGTAGTGAGCTTCCCCCTCCTCGGGCAGGCACGCGGACCGAAGGACCGGGGAAGGTTCATTGTGCGGATGGGGCGAGCACAACGAGTGTGAGAACACGAGCGGAGTGCTCAGTCTTGGCGTCCCGTTCACTGCGTGTGCTTCCGTTCTCCTCCCTGTCCATTCTCGACCGTGCCCGATTACACCTTGGTCAGTCCGCCGCGGGTGCGCTGCGGAGCGTCGTACAACGAGCACAGCGGGCCGAGACGTCGGGTTACCAGCGGTTCTGGTGGCGGAACACCACGGGGGACCGGGGATTGCTGGTTCTTTTCCCGCCGTCCTCGCTGCGGCCGTCATCGCGGCAACCTCGACGATCCGCGTGGGTACGGGGGGCATCATGCTGCCCAATCATCAGCCGCTGGTGGTCGCCGAACAGGCTGCCACCCTGGCACTGCTCTTTGATGGTCGGTTCGATCTGGGTGTGGGCCGCTCACTCGGGTTCACACCGGCAGTGCCGTCTGCACTTCGAGCAGAGACGAAGGAGGCCGGCCGCTTCGGGAACGACGTCGAGGAACTTCTCGAGTTCCTCGACGGGTCGGCGTCGATCACCGCGCAACCGCCGGTGGCTGGGCGTCTACCTGTGTTCGTCCTCGCCACGGGGCACGGCATGGAGATCGCGGCCCGTGCCGGGCTCGCCGTCGTGGTGGGGGGGACCTGCGTTGTCGGATGAGGGGAATGCGGCACTCGAGCGGTACCGAAACGATTTCAACCGTCTTCGTGGTGGTCCCACCCGTACGTGTCGGCGACCCTCACCATTGCCGTCAGTGACACGACGTCCGCAACCCGCGACTTACTGTTGCCGGAGGCCCACGCACTGGCCACTTCGCGTACCAAGGGCTACTTCCCACCGCTTGATCCCGCCCTGGATGACAGTTCGACTACCCGCGAACGAACGCTCGTCGAAAAATCCCCTACCAGCGCCGTCCACGGGACGCCGCAGGACGTGGTGCAGCAGCTTGTCGCGCTGCAAACACGGACCGGAGCCGACGAACTACTGGTCAGTGGCGGAATGGCTGATCCGGGAGGTCAAACAAGGTCCGACGAACTGCTCGCCGAGCTCACCGCGGCCTGACAGGCCTCTGGTGAAGGGCTCAGCAGGTAGGCTGGCGGGGGCTAGTCCACATCACTTGGGTTTGGTGCCTCGACCAGTTCCGGAGGCGAACTCTCCACGCGTTCCGGCGAAGGAATCTCAGCCGATCCGGGTGTACACGTATGAGAGCTTGCCGGGTGCGGAGTAACGGGCACTGCCAGTTGCCGACGACCTCACGGCCGCCTTTGCTCAGATCAGCTCGAACGGCAGCGAATAGGGCGCGCGTCAACATTAGTCGACATAAGATGGATTATCGACGATTCGTCGAAGGTAAGACCAGGCGCCGGGTGACACCCGTTGGCCTTCTCTGAGGGCCGCCCATGAAGAAGGGCGGGTGATCTCAGATCACCCGCCCTTCTCACTTATCTACCGTTCGAGAGATCCGTTCTGGTCTCTGATCTGGTTACCCGAGCAAGCTGCCTGACACAGCTCCGACAGCGCAAGTAGCCGCAACATCACCCAAGCTTGTATCTTCGCCGTCGATGTAGTTACTTGAGCCTTCTCCGACAGTTCCACCGAGGCATCCACCGATGGCAGCACCGGATACCACAAGCCCTGCTCCACCGCCGAGAACGCCAGCACTCGCGACAAGGAGCCAAGTTACGGCAAAACCTGCGACGTCTCCGAAGAATTCACCTGTCGAGTAGAGCCCAGGAGGACCTTCGCCCTCGTGCGCAACAGTCGCGGGTCCTCCCTACCTTGCAACCGACCAGACTCCCACCTCGTCACTCGGCAGGGCCACCCGAACCGATCCACCACGAGCGATACGGCGCACCCACGGGCTCATCGCGGCCTCGCAGTGAGATCCTCGTGTCCCCACTCCCACATCGCGACCAGGATCGGCTCCAGACGGAACCCCCGTTCGGTCAGCCGATACTCGACCCGGGGAGGAATCTCCGAGAAAGCCTCCCGAATCACGACGTCCTGCGCCTCGAGGTGCCGGAGCCGATCGGTGAGCGTCTTGGGACTGATACCCGGCAACGCCGCACGCAGCTCGCCGAAACGCTTCGTCCCCGAGAGAAGCTCGCGAACGATCAACGTCGCCCAACGGCCCTCAACAACCTGCACCGTGCGATCGACCGGACACTCGTCGGTGTCATGCGGCAGCGTTGTCCAAACGTTACTCATGTCGACTCCATTAGTATCTTGCGGGAAACTACTTCCCATAGTGCATCGTGGGTCTACCAATCCGCAACCAGGAGACCACCATGACAACGCAACTCACCGCCCGCGACATCGCAAGCAATGCCTACTTCGAGACCTTCGACGCAGGGGACGTCGACGCAGT
>NZ_JBZCNI010000005.1:0-109076 GCF_058269235.1 Arthrobacter sp. TJ-236 | reverse complement strand
TTCCCGTGGTGGCGAACGATCGCCCGGGTAACGACAACACGTCGCTCGATCCCACCACCGTGGTCTTCACGGGAGTGGGTGGCGGAGTGGTCTCGGACAACGGGAAGACGCTCACCGTCACCGACGAGGGTGTCTACACCGTGGACGACGACGGTGTGGTGACCTTCGATCCGGAGCCCGGTTTCGTGAACGCGGCCACGCCGGTGGAGTACTCCATCGAGGATGCCGACGGCCAGAGCGTCACGGCCGAGATCCGCGTGAGCGTGACCCCGGTGGGTCCGCGCATGGTCGCGGACGCCGCGGTGACGCAGCAGAACACCCCGGTGACGTTCCAGCCCGGCGAGGACGATCTCCCCGGCGTCGAGGGTGGCAGCCCGGTGGATCTCACCACGCTGCAGCTCCTCGACGGTGACGATCCCGTGGACACGCTCACCGTGCCCCAGGGAACCTTCACGGTGGACCGGTCCACCGGCGCGGTCACCTTCACTCCAGAGCCCGGCTTCAGCGGCTCGGTGCCGACGGTCTTCTACCAGGTGGAGGACGGCAACGGACAGATCGGCACCAGCACCATCAGCATCACCGTGGGGTCCGTGACACCCGTCGCGGGCGACGACCTCCTGACCACGCGTCAGGCGGTCCCGGTGACGGCGAACCTGCTCGCGAACGACGTCCCCGGCAACGAGGCGACGCCGCTCGATCCCACCACCGTGGTCTTCACGGGCGTGGGCGGAGGAACGGTCTCGGACAACGGGAAGACCCTCACCGTCCCGAACCAGGGCGTCTACACCGTGGATGCCGACGGCGTCCTGGTGTTCACGCCCCAGGCGGGCTTCGTGAATGCCGCCTCGCCGGTGCAGTACCGGGTGGCCGACTCCGATCGTCAGACCACCACGGCCACCATCCGTGTGACGGTCACGCCGGTGGGCCCGCGCATGGTCGCGGACGCCGCGGTCACGCAGCAGAACACCCCGGTCACGTTCCAGCCCGGCGAGGACGACCGCCCCGGCGTGGACGGCGGCAGCGCCGTCAACCTCGGCTCGCTCCGCCTGCTCGGCGAGAACAACGCCCCGGTCACGGTGCTCACCCTCGACGAGGGCGTGTTCCGCGTGAACACGGCGAACGGTGATGTCACCTTCACACCGGCAGCCGGTTTCGCCGGACCCGTGCCCGAGGTGCACTACCGCGTACTGGACGGCAACGGCCAGGTGGGCATCAGCACCATCGACGTCCTCGTCACGGCGGTCACCCCGGTGGCGAACCCCGACCTGGCGACCACGCGACAGGCGCAGGCGGCCGTGATCGACGTCGTCGCGAACGACCGCCCCGGTAACGACAACACCCCGCTGGACCGCACCTCCGTGATCTTCACGGGCGCGGGCGGAGGGGTGGTCTCCGACAACGGGAAGACGCTCACCGTCGCCGACCAGGGTGTCTTCCGGATCAACGCGAGTGGTGTCGTGACGTTCACGCCCGCAGCCTCCTTCGTGGGGGAGACCACCGCCGTCGAGTACGAGGTCCGGGACGCCGACAGCTTCACCGTCACGGCGGAGATCCGCGTGACGGTGACCCCGGTGGGCCCGCGCATGGTCGCGGACGCCGCGGTGACGCAGCAGAACACCCCGGTCACGTTCCAGCCCGGCGCCGACGACCTCCCCGGTGTGACCGGCGGGAGCCCCGTGAATGTGGCCTCGGTCCGTCTGCTCAACGGCACCGCGCCCGTGACCCTGCTGTCCCTGGACGGCGTCGGCACCTTCCGCGTCAACACCACCAACGGTGACGTCACCTTCACACCGGCCGCCGGCTTCTCCGGCGCCGTACCCGAGGTGCGCTACCAGATCACGGACGGCAACGGCCAGGTGGGCGTCAGCACCATCGACGTCCTGGTCACCGCCGTCACGCCCACCGCGGGCGACGATTCCGGGACCGTCCTGCAGGGAGAGATCCCGAGCATCGACGTCCTCGCCAACGACGTACCCGGCAACGCGCGGACCCCGCTCGTCCCCGAGAGCGTGGTGCTCGGCACGGTGGACGGCGGAACCCTCTCCGAGGACGGCCGGACGCTCGCCGTCCCGAACCAGGGCACCTGGCGCGTGCAGGGGAGTACGGTCACCTTCACGCCGATCGCCTCCTTCACGGAGGTGGCCACCCCTGTGACCTACACCGTGCAGGACACCGACGGACAGCCTGCGACGGCGACCATCACGGTCACCGTCACCGCCGTGGCTCCCGTGGCCGTGGCCGACGCCGTGACGACCGAGCAGAACACGGCTGTCACCTTCGCCCCGGCCGAGAACGACCGCGCGGGCGTCCAGGGCGGTAGCGTCCCGGTGCCCGCCAGCGTCCGGCTCCTCGACGCTGCAGGTGCCGAGGTCACCGAGCTGGTGCTGGCAGCCGGCCGATTCACGGTCGAGACCGATACCGGACGCGTGACCTTCACCCCCGCCGTCGGCTTCGCCGGCAGCGTGCCGGAGGTGCGCTACAGCATCCGCGACGGCATCGGGCAGCGCTCGGTCGGGTCGATCTCCCTCGACGTCGTGGCCGTCACTCCAGTGGCGAACGCGGACAGCAGGACCACCCGGCAGGCCGAGGCCGTCCCGGTGCCGGTCCTCGCCAACGACCTCCCCGGCAACGAGGCATCTCCCTTCGACGCCACCACCGTCACGCTCGACGTCCCGGCCGGCAGCGGCGCGGACCTCTCCGAGGACCGCAGGACGCTGCAGGTCCCGGGCCAGGGCACGTTCAGGGTGGATCCGGCCTCCGGCACCGTCCTGTTCACCCCGGTACCCGCCTTCACGGGGACCACGGCCACCGTGACCTACACCGTGCGCGACATCAACGGCACGGAGGTCTCCTCGACGCTCTCCGTGACCGTCACCCCGGTGGCGCCCCGCGCCGCCGCCGACGCCGTGACCACCCAGCAGAACGTGGGCGTCACGATCACGCCGGCTGCGAACGACCTCCCGGGAGTGACCGGCGGCAGCACGCCGCTGGCCTCCTCCGTGAGGCTCGTGGACCCGGCCGACGGCAACGCCGTGGACACCCTCGCCGTCACCGGCGGCGTGTTCACCGTGGACACCGCGACCGGAACCGTGCGCTTCGAACCCACCCGGGGCTTCGCCGGACCGGTGCCGCAGGTCGAGTACGTCATCACCGACGGCAACGGGCAGTCCTCTCGCTCTACCATCGACGTGAACGTCGACGCCGTGTCACCCACGGCGGGCAACGATCCCGTCGAGGTGGCGCAGGGCGGGTCCGCGCGGATCACCGTCCTCGGGAACGACACCGCCGGCAATGCCGCGACACCGCTGGTACCGGGCTCCGTGGTGCTCACCGCAGTGGAGGGCGGCCAGCTCTCCGCCGACGGCCGCACTCTCGTGGTCCCCGGCCAGGGCACCTACACGGTCGACGCGGAGTCGGGTGTCGTCGTCTTCGATGCCGAGCCGGCCTTCACGGGCCAGGCCACGAGCGTGACCTACACGGTCACGGACGTGGACGGCACCACCGCCAGTGCCTCGATCCAGGTCGAGGTCACACCCGTGGCACCGCGCGCGGTCGACGACGTCGTCCGCACCGGCCAGAACCAGCAGGTCACCTTCGCCCCTGCGGCGAACGACCGCCCCGGGGTGGACGGCGGCACGCCGCTCGATCCCGCCTCGGTGCGCCTGCTCGACGCCGCGGGCGTCGAGGTGACAGAGCTCGTCCTCGCGGCAGGCACGTTCACCGTGGATCCCGCCACCGGCAGCATCACCTTCGTACCGGCCCAGGGCTTCACGGGATCGGTCCCGCAAGTGACCTACGTGGTCACGGACGGGAACGGCTCGCGTGGTACGGCCGGCATCAGCCTCACGGTGCTGCTCGTCAACCCCGTGGCCAACAACGACTCCGCGTCGACCGTCCAGGGCAGCGCGGTCTCCGTCGACGTCCTCAGCAACGATCTGGCGGGCAACGACGAGACGCCGTTCGACCCGACCACCGTGGTGCTGGGTGCCGTGGACGGCGGGGAGCTCTCGGCCGACGGCCGCCAGCTCGACGTCCCGGGCGAGGGCACGTGGACCGTTGATCCCGACACCGGCCTGGTGACCTTCCGGCCGGAGCCCGGCTTCGCCGGCACGGCCACCACGGTCACGTACACCGTGCAGGACATGGACGGGCAGAGCGTGTCCGCGGACATCTCGGTCCAGGTGACCGCCGTCGGGCCCCGCGTCCGCGCGGACGCCGTCGGCACGGCCCAGAACACGCCGGTGACACTCGATCCCGCCGCGAACGACCTCCCGGGGATCGAGGGCGGCAGCGCCCCCGACCGCACCACCCTCCGGTTCGTGGACGGTGACGGCGAACTCGTCACCACGCTCACCGTGACCGGTGGCACCTACGCGGTGGACATCACCACGGGCATCGTCACCTTCAGGCCGACCACCGGCTTCATCGGTTCGGCCGCGACCGTGACCTACTCGATCGCGGATGCGAACGGCGAGCGCGGCGAGGCGACCATCGACGTCGCGGTGGGGGCCACGGCACCCACGGCAAACGACGACGCCGCCACGACCACCCAGGGCGCGTCCGTGCCGGTCGAGGTCCTCGGGAACGACGTCCCGGTGGACGGGCAGACACCGCTCGTCACCGGATCCGTCACGCTGCGGCCGCTCGCGGGCGCCCAGCTGTCCGAGGACCGCCGCACCCTCGTGGTCGCCGGCCAGGGCACCTGGACCGTCGGCCCCGACGGCGTCATCACCTTTCAGCCGGAAGCCCTCTTCGTGGGGGCCACCTCGCCCGTGACCTACGTGGTCCTCGACGAGAACGGCGAGGAGGCCTCGGCCGCCGTCGTCGTCGACGTCGAGGGCGTGGGCCCGCGCGTGGTGGCGGACGCCGCTCGCACCGACCAGAACACCCCGGTGACGCTCGCGCCGGCCGCCAACGACCTGCCCGGTATCGAGGGGGGCACGCCGGTCGATCCGACCTCCGTGCGCCTGCTCGATGCGGACGGCGAGCCCGTCGAGGAACTCACCGTCGAGGGTGGCACCTTCACGGTGGACACGGCGACGGGTGAGATCACCTTCACCCCGGCACCCGGATTCGCCGGACCGGTGGGGACCGTGCGCTACGTCGTCGCCGACACGGACGGCCGCACGGCCTCCTCGACCATCGACATCAGCGTGGTCGCCGCCACGCCGCTGGCCGGGGACGATGCCGTGACCACCCAGCAGGGCGTCCCGGTCACCGTGGACGTGCTCGGCAACGACTCCGCGGGCAACGACACCACTCCGCTCGATCCGACCACGGTGGCCCTCACCACGCCGGAGGGTGTGGAGGGAGCCGAGCTGTCCGAGGACGGGAAGACGCTGCAGGTACCCGGCCAGGGCACCTACCGCGTGGACCCGGAGAACGGTGCCATCACCTTCACCCCCACGGGTGCCTTCAGCGGCACCGCGGCGCCGGTGACCTACACGGTCAGCGACGTCGACGGCGCCACGGCGAGCGCGTCCTTCACCGTGACGGTGGCCGCCGTGTCACCGCTCGCACAGGACGATTCCGCGGTCACCGAGCCGGAGACGGCGGTGCTGATCGACGTGCTGTCCAACGATCAGCCGGGCAGCCCCGACGCCCTCCTGGTTCCCACGAGCGTGGTGCTCCTGGCGCCCGAGGGTGTCGAGGGTGCCGTGGTCAGCGCCGACGGCCGGGGCCTGCTCGTGCCCGGCGAGGGCTCCTACTCGGTGAACGCATTCACCGGGGCGGTCACCTTCACGCCGGCGGACGGCTTCGACGGGACCACCACGGCGATCACCTACTCGGTGGCCGACACGAACGGCACCCGGGCGCAGGCGCGCATCGTCGTCGTCGTCGGTGACGCGGTGCCGGGCCTCGTGGTGGACAAGATCGCCGTGTTCGAACCCGGTGTCGACGACGCCGACGAGAACGGCGTGGCCGATCCGGGCGAGACCATCCGGTACTCGTTCGACGTCACGAACACCGGCAACGTCACCCTGACCGACGTCGCCGTCCAGGATCCGAAGGTCTCGGGGCTCACTCCCGCGTCCGCGACGATCCTGCGCGGTGAGACGGTCCGCTTCACGGCCGAGCCGTACACGGTGACGGCGGAGGACATCGCCGCAGGAGCCGCGAACAACTCGGCGACCGCGACCGGCGTCACGACCGCCGTGCCGGGAGTGCCGGCCGAGGCCGTGCAGAGTGCACCGGACACCACGAGCACCGTGACGGTGGAGCGCGACGCACAGCTGATGGTCGAGAAGACCGGCGAGCTGTCCGGCGACGACGACATCGCGAACGAGGGCGAGACCATCACCTACTCGTTCGCGGTCCGGAACGCCGGAAACGTGGTCATCAGCGGGGTCACCGTCAACGACCCGCAGGTCACGTTGCCCGACGCCGGTGAGCTCACGCTGGCTCCGGGCGAGGCGCGCACGCTCGAGGCCGATCCGTACACCGTGACGGCGGAGGACATCGCGGCAGGATTCGTGTCCAACACGGCGACGGTGGGCGGAACCGCACCGGCGCTGCCGAACGGCGATCCGGCACCGCCGGTGCTCTCGGCGCCCTCGACAGAGGTGGTGCCCGCAGGTGACGGTCCGCTGGTGCTCGAGAAGATCGCCGAGCTCAACGACGGCAACGGGAACGGCTTCGCCGACGCCGGCGAGACCATCGCGTACTCGTTCGAGGTCACCAACACCGGGCCCGTCCTCATCGGGGACGTCCGGGTGGAGGACGAGCGCGTCACCGGTCTCGACGAGACCGTCGACATCGGGCCTGGCGACACCGGAGAGTTCGAGGCCGATCCGTACGTGGTCACGGACGAGGACGTCGCCGCCGGTTCGATCAGCAACACCGCTCGGGCCTTCGGGCTCCTGGACGGTGCGCGGATCGGATCGGCTCCGGACACCGTCACCACCGCGCCGGCGCCGGTTCGGCCGTCGGTGGACATCGACAAGTCGGTCTCCGCGGGCGACGACGGGGACGTGTCGGACGGCCAGGACGTCGACTACACCGTCACGGTGAGGAACGACGGCAACGTGGACCTCGCCGAGGCGATCGTCGAGGACGATCTGACGGATGTGCTGGACGACGCCGTGCTGAAGCCGGGTACCTCAGCCACCAGCGGCGAGGTGACCGTCACCGGCGGGCAGTTGCGCTGGATCGGTCCACTCGCCATCGGTGAGGAGGCCGTGATCACCTACGGTGTGACGGTCTCGGGCGACACCGGCAACGGGGTGCTCCGGAACTCGGCGACCGCCGTCGGAGTGGTCGATCCGCCGGTTGACCCGCCGGTCGATCCGCCGGTCGATCCGCCGGTTGACCCGCCGGTCGCTCCGCCGGTCGCTCCGCCGGTGACTGACGGTGACGTCACGGTCAACCCCGTGGTGGACGTCCCGCCGGTGAAGCACCCGATCCCGGGCCTCGCCTTCACGGGTGTGCAGCTCACCGGGATCGTGGCGTCGGCCATCGGCCTGCTGGTCATCGGCAGTCTGGCGCTCGTGCTGACGAAGCGCAGGCGGCAGGCAGCGGACGAGTAGCCGCGAGGCCGCCGACGTCGTGTCAGGGCGTGTCAGTACCGGGTCACCGGTGCCGGCACGCCCTTTCGGCTTCCAGGACGGTCCAGGCCTGAACTTGCGAGGACAGCGTCGTGGGGCCGTCACCGGAAGGTGGGAACACCAGGTTCCCGGCCTCCCCGGGGTGCCGGCCGTTCCACACGTGCTCGGCGGTCGCTGTGACGAGCCGGCGAGCCGTGGCGGCGACGTCGGGCGCGAGGTCAGGATGCCCTGCAGCCAGCGAGAGGTAACGCACGAGGATCCCGGTGAAGAGGCCCGCGTCCCCGGCGGACGCGAGCGGCAGGGGTCCAGGTCCGCCGTGATCGGCGAGGGGGCGGTCGGCGAGGTGCTGCTCGACGGCCGCGATGAGCCGCGCCGCGCGCGCGAGGTTGGTCGGCCCGCCGACGGTCACGAGTGCGCCGAGCACCGTACCCTGGTTGTAGGTGTGAACCGTGCGTTCCACGGACCCGTCGGCCCGGATGCCGTCGAGGTAGAGGCCCGTGGAAGCGTCGAACAGTCTCGCGTGCAGCCAGTCGAGCAGGCCCTGCGCGCGGTCGGTCTCCCCGGCCCGCGCGAAGAACAGGGCGGCCGGTGCCGTGCTGGGCGTGTTCTTGTAGTCCCGCGTGGTATTCCACCATACGCCACCGCCGAGGTCACTGGTGTCGGCCGAGCGGAGGGCCGCGCCGAGCACGCGCACGCGGCGTCGATCCCGCCGTCGTCCGTCCTCCGCGGCGGCCCACGTCCCGCCGCGCGTCACTGCTGGCGTCGTCGCCGTGCCGTCGAGCCGCTGCAGCGCGAGCGCGAGCCAGGCCATGTCGTCGTAATAGGCGTTCCGCCAGCGGGCGCCGTTGCGGAGCCAGATGCCGCGGGCCAGCCGTCGGGCCTCGGCGAGCGCACCCGACGCCGGATCGCGGAGACCGGCGTCGATCAGGCAGTCGAGCAGATGGGCCTGCCACCAGTAGTGCCAGTGCCCGCCTGCGGCCGGCGCCGGTACCTCGACGGCACCGAGCCGCGTCCGGGGAACGGCGAGGCTCCGCCGGAGGAACGCCTGCCGGACGCTCGCAGCGGCCACGTCTGCGGCGTCGTCGGGAATGGGCATGTGACCACCCTAGTCAGGCCGCGCAGCCCAGTGCGGTGGGTCAGCACTGGTCAGGGTGCGCAGCGCGAGCGGTGCCGGGTGCGCAGTGGGCCACGTCACAGTACGCTGGCCGCGGGGACGGACCAATGACGCTCAGCACCGCGGAGGGAACAGGCATGGACATCGGGGGAGCGGTTGCGCTCGTGACGGGCGGGGCGTCGGGCCTCGGGCTCGCCACCGCCCGCAGGCTGGTCGACGGCGGCGCCTCGGTGCTCCTGGTGGACCTCCCGGGCTCTGCGGGAGCGGACGTCGCGAAGGAGCTCGACCCCTCCGGTGGACGCGTGCGTTTTGTGGCCGCGGACGTCGCCGACGCGGAGCAGGTGCAGCGCGCCGTCGATGCCGCCGCGGAGCTCGGCCCGCTGCGCATCGTGGTCAACTGCGCCGGCATCGCGACGCCCGGCAAGGTCCTGGGACGCGAGGGCGTCCTGCCGCTCGAGCAGTTCTCGCGGGTGATCACCGTGAACCTCATCGGCACGTTCAACGTCATCCGGCTCACCGCGCAAGCCATGGCCACCACCCCGACCGTCACGGGTCTCGGCGGCTCGGACGAGCGCGGGGTCATCATCAACACCGCGTCCGTGGCGGCCTTCGACGGGCAGATCGGCCAGCCCGCGTACGCGGCGTCGAAGGGCGGCGTGGCAGCCATGACGCTGCCGATCGCCCGCGAGCTCGCCCGCTCCCTCATCCGCGTGGTGACCATCGCGCCCGGCATCTTCGAGACCCCCATGATGGCGGGTCTGCCACAGGAGGCACAGGACTCCCTCGGCGCCCAGGTGCCGCACCCCTCCCGCCTCGGCAAGCCCGTGGAGTACGCCGCACTCGTGGCGCACATCGTCGAGAACCAGATGCTCAACGGCGAGACGATCCGCCTCGACGGCGCCATCCGCATGGCGCCGAAGTAGGCGCACCAGGTTCGCCCGGTCTCAACGGAAAGGACGGCTCGATGGAGAGCCAGCTACCCACCGCCGATTTCCTCGGCTTCGAAACCCTGCTCGCCGGGCACGAGCGCGAGAAGCTCCAGGACGTCCGCGACTTCCTTGCCAAGGAGGTCACGCCGCGCGCCGTCGAATGGTGGAACCGCGCCGAGTTCCCGCACGAGATCCTGCCGAAGCTCGCCGCGCTGGGCCTCAGCACGCCCGTGCAGCAGGGGTACAGCCACCTGTTCAGCGGCCTCGTGATCGCCGAGCTGACGCGGGCGGACACCTCGATCGCCACGTTCTTCATGGTCCACCACGACCTCTTCGTCGAGGCGCTGCACCTGTTCGGCAGCCAGAACCAGAAGGACCGCCTGCTGCAGGACGCGATGGACCTGAAGGTCACCGGCGCCTTCGCGCTCACCGAACCGCTGCACGGTTCCGACGTCGCCGGTGGCATGGCCACCACGGCCAGGCGCGACGGCGACACCTGGGTGATCAACGGTGCCAAGCGGTGGATCGGCAACGGGACGTTCTGCGACTACATGCTGCTCTGGGCACGGGACGCCGAGACGGGCGGGGTGCGCGGTTTCATCCTCGACGCCACACTGGCCGGCGTCACCCGCACCGCCATCGCGAACAAGACGGCGCTCCGCACCGTGCAGAACGCCGACATCACGCTGACCGACGTGCGCATCCCCGAAGCGGACCGCTTCGCCGGCATCGAGACGTTCAACGACACGCGCCACCTCCTGCTCGGCTCCCGCATCCTCGTGGGCTGGCAGGCCGTGGGGCAGCAACTCGCCGCGTTCGACGTCGCCCGGCAGTACGCGGTGGAGCGCCACCAGTTCGGGCGGCCGATCGCCGGTTTCCAACTCGTCCAGGACCAGCTGGTCACCATGATGGGGAACACCACCGCGTGCCTCGGCGTGATGGCGCGCGTCGCCCAGCTTCAGGAACAGGGGGTGTCGGACATGCCGCAGGCCGCCTTCGCGAAGTCCTTCACCACGGCCCGGATGCGCGAGACCGTGGCCCTCGGGCGCGGGATCCTGGGCGGCAACGGTATCGTCACGGACTACGGTATGGCGAAGATCTTCGCCGACGCCGAGGCCGTCTACACCTACGAGGGCTCCTACGAGATCAACAGCCTGATCGTCGGCCGGGCCCTCACGGGCATCTCGGCGTTCGCCTGATCGGCGCGAGGTGCCACGAGGACATGAGAGCACCTCTCATGGTCCGATCGGCCTCGGCTCCCGTTCCGGGGTCCCAGGCCCCAGGACGCGTGGTGACTCCCTTGCCGCAGCGACCTGTCACCGGCGCCGGAACCGCCCGAGGGCCAGGCTCACCGACGGGCCGAGATCGCGTGGATCCCAGATGCTGTGGTGTGCTCCCGCGGACCACCGCAACGTGTCGATCGAGTCGCGTAGGAGGCCACCGCGCCGCTCGATCCGCGCGCGGCGGAGGTCGCCCGTGAGCCACGAGTAACGCTCGCCCGGACGCGCGTCCGGTAGGGGCTCGGTCCCGCCGCCCAGCACCAGATCAGTCCACGCCCGCACGAGCCCCGGCCGAGCCGACTCGGCGAGGGCGAGGGAGCCGAAGAAGCGTCCGTTGAAATCGATGAGGTGCGGCACGCCGCCGTCACCGGTGAGGAACTGGAGTTCGACCAGGCCGCGCCAGCCGAGGTCGCCCAGCAGGGCTTCGGCCTTCGCGACGAGCGCGTCGTCGAGCGGGACCGTGACGGCCCGGGCCGAGGCGCCGTTGGGAGTGGGCCACAGGCGGGTCGAGACCTGCTGGGTCCTCCCGAGGAGGCGTCCTTCGTGGAACACGCCGATCAGCGCGCCCAGCGTGCCGATGATGGGCTGCTGCAGGATGGGCTGGGCGCCGGCGGCCCGGATCCGCTCCACCTGCGGACGAGCGGCCTCGGCCGTCGCGAACAACTTGGCCTCGATGCGGACAGGGTGGGTCTGATTGGTCCCCCAGTGTTCCTTGCACTTGATCACCAGAGGGCCGTTCCATGCGGCGAGGGCAGCATCGGTGGCGAGCTCCGTGTGGGGCGAGCCCAGGCCCGCCTTCTGTGCGTACTGCGCGAGGCGGACCTTGTCGAGCACCGTCTCGACGACCTCGAACTCCGGATGCGCCACCGGGACCGGGATCTGGGACCGGTACGCGGCCAGGGCCGCCATCCAGTCGTCTCCACCGCCGAAGACGACGTCAAACCGGCCGGAGGTGGCGGCGCGCCGCACACCCTCCACGAAGGCGAGGCCGTCGGTGCGTGGACGGGGCACGGTGTAGGAGATGGCGCAGGCGTTGGACGAGCCGAGGGCGCCGCCGCCCTCGGGCGTGCCCACACCGACATACCAGCCCTCGCGCTGGAAAGCCCGTGCAGCGGCGAGCGCGCCCCGGTCGCGCCCCGTCGCCACGATCAGGACGCGCCGCCGCAGTCCGTCGGACCCCGCTCCGGCGGTGCCCGGGTTACCAGGCAGGTGATGCACGTCACACCTCGAAGGTCGTGGTGGGGAGAGTCATCGGACGGCCAGGCGCGTGGACCGCCCGTCGGACCCTTGAACCACAGTAGTCAGCCGGGTCGCCTACGCACGCGAGCGACACAGTGGGAGCGGCACCACCGCGGTGGCGGCCGCGGTCCACCGTCGCGGACGCACATGAAGGCCAGGTGAACGTCCCATAAGAGCTCTCTCATGGCGGACTCATGTTGCTCTTCGATTGGTGCTCTTCACTGGAGACATCCCGAAGGAACCCCACCGATTGGATTCAACGTCATGAGCATCATCATCGAAGGAACCGCACCCGCCGCCACCCTCGTCAGCACGCCGTCGCCGGCCCTCGGCATGGTTCCGGTCGACGCCGAGCGCCTGCAGCTGGCCAAGAAGGCCTACACCACCCGCTTCCTCGCCGCATCGCTGGAGAAGGATGCCAGCGGCTACCTGCTGATGCAGGCCGCCCCGCGACCGGGCGACATCGTCCTCGCCCGTGTGGTGAAGCTCGGGTCCCACCTGAAGCTCGAGAGCCCCGTGTCACGGCGCCAGGTGATGTTCGTCGGTGACGAGATCCTCGTGGCCTACGGCAACCGCTACGCGCCGGACCAGTTCCTCGCCGAGGTCCCCGCCGATCTCGAGGAGTGCCAGCTCGTTGCCGGTGGCGGCGTGGCCGGTCGCGTCCTCGAGCAGCACGCCGGGATGAAGGAGGCTACGACCATCCAGCCGATCGGACTCCTCGCCACGACGGAGGGCGTCGTCAACCTGAAGGACCTCGCCCCGTCCGCTCCCGTGCAACCGGTGAGGGCGGACCTGAGCCGCCCCGCCGTCGTCGCGGTCCTCGGGACCTCGATGAACTCGGGGAAGTCGACCACGCTCGGCTGCCTGGTGAACGGTCTGACGAACGCCGGCCTGCGCGTCTCGGCGGGCAAGGCCACCGGGACGGGCTCGGGCAACGATCCCCGCCTCTTCACCGACGCCGGTGCGCGTCAGGTGCTCGACTTCACCGACTTCGGCCACCCCACCACGTTCCGCCTCGAGTACGCGGAGGTCCGTGAGCTGCTCACGAGCCTGATCGGGCGCCTGAGCACCGAGGGCACCGACGTCGTGGTCGTCGAGATCGCCGACGGCGTCTACCAGGGCGAGACCGCACGGCTCCTCGCCGATCCGGTCTTCCAGGGGGTCGTGGACCAGGTGGTGTTCTCGGCGGCGGATGCGCTCGGCGCGACGGCCGGGGTCCAGGTGCTTCGGGAGAGCGGTGTGCAGGTTGCTGCCGTGTCCGGTCTGCTCACTGCGTCCCCGCTCGCCAAAGAGGAGGCATCGGCCGTACTCGACGTCCCGGTGATCAGCACCTTCGACCTGTGCACGCCCGAGGTCGCGCTCAGCATCGTCCCATCGGCGCAGGACGTGCCGACCCTCGCGTCATGAGGGCGGCCGAGGACAACCCTCGCGCGGCGGCCGACATGCCGAAGCTCCTCGCCGGGGATCGAGTCCGCGTGATGGCACTGCTCATCGGCACGGGACTCCTGCTGGCGGCACTGGCCGGGGTGACCGCGCTGTTCATGACGATGCTGCTCGGCACGGGAGCCGACCTCACGGCGTCGCTCCTGGCGGGTACCGGGCTGCTGACCGCGGCCGTGGGTATCGGCGTGCTGCGCTCCTTCGAGCGTGTCCTTGCCGAACGTCTGGGGCAGAGCTATATCCAAGAAATCCGGGTGGGGCTCGTGGACGCAGCGCTGACACACGAGCAGGCCCCGGCGGCAGGCATCACCATCGCCCGCGCAACCAATGACCTGACGAGTGTCCGCAACTGGATCGCGCTCGGTATCGCACCCCTCGCCGTCGGCGTTCCCCTGATCCTGGGTGCCGCGGTGGGACTGGGCCTTCTCAGCCCTATGCTGGCACTCGCCGCCGTCGCGCCCCTCATCGTCCTCGCGGCCGCGATGATCGTCCTCTCCCGTGCCGCGCTCGACCGGGCGAAGGTGGTGCGGCGCAAGCGGGGTCGCCTTGCGTCCCTCCTCGCCGACACCGTGGCAGCGGCTCCGGTCATCCGGGCGGGCGGCGGCGAGAAGCGCGAACTCCGACGCATCGGCAAGGCCGGTCAGCAGGTGGTCGACGCGTCCATCCACAGGTCGCGGATCGCCGGCTACATCCGCGGGGCAGCCGCAGCCGCGGCAGCCCTCACCGTGGCGGCGGTGGGCATCGCAGGGCTCTGGCAGGGCATCGACACGGCCACGATCGCGGGCGCCCTGACCATCGTGGGGCTCATGTCCGCTCCCGTCAGCGAGTTCGGCCGCGTGGTCGAGTATCGGCAGAACTACAAGGCCGCACGCCGGATCCTGGTCCCTGCGCTCCGGAAGGCCAGTTTCAACAGGCCGGAGGAGCCGGAGGAACGGACCTCCGAGGTCGGAGCGGCCCGTATCGCCAGTTCCCTGGTCGCCGGCGACGGCGTGGTGTCCCTCGTCGCCCCACCCGCCTGTTCCCAGTGCGCCCCGCCCACCCTCCTGGCCGCTCCCGGCGACGTGGTCGCGCTGACCACGGGCGATCCCGCACGGGCGGACGACGTGCTCCGGGCGATCGTCGGGCTGAGGTCGGACCCTCGCGTCCTCGCCTTCGTCGACGGTCAGGACGTGACCGCGGTGGCTCCCGAGGAGCGCCGGCGGCTCATCGGCTACGCGGCGTCCGGCTCGTACCTGGAACGGGGCACGATCGAACGCTCGGTCCGGTACCGCCACCCGGAGGCAGAGACCGAGGACGGGTACCGGGCGCTCAGCAGGGTGGGCCTTGCGCAGTCGGTCGAGGCGCTCCCGCGCGGCGGCCGCACGCAGCTCAGGCGCGGCGGCGAGCCGCTCACCGTCTCGGAACGCGCACGATTGATCCTCGCCCGTGCCGCGCTCGGCGACCCACCCCTGCTCGTGCTCAACCGCATCGATGCCGAGCTCGACGACGAAGGCCTGGAGATCCTCCGGAGCCTCATCGAGGAGTACCCCGGCGTGGTGCTCATCGCACGCGGCCGACCCGACGGTTCGGCACTTCCGGCTGACGCTGCGACGGTCTCGGGTTGGTCGGTCGACTGTCCGCATGACCGTGCCGACGGCAGCGGTGCATGAGCACTAGCCTTAAAGGATGGGCCCCATCGTGAGAACCGCTACATACGGGCCGTGTCGCTGCGCCCACCCCGCCCCGGAGGTCGAATGACGGAACGCACTACCGGTTCACCGCGAGCCATCACATCCGTGCGTGCCCGCATCATCGGATGGGTGACCGGCCTTGCCGCGCTCGGGATCCTCGCTGCGTCGATCACCGCCTACTCACTCCAGCTCGAGCGCGTCGACGTCCGCGTGGGCAATGCCATCGATCAGGAGGTGGAGGAGTTCTCGAGCTTCCTGGTCTCGAGGGGTACCCCGTGGACATCACGCGACTTCCCGACGCTCGTCGAGTTGTTCGAGGCGGCAGAACGCGGCAACGTGGGCGGCCGCTTCGAGACCTTCGTCGGCCTGGTGGGTCCGGACCTCGCCACCGTGTCGGGAGCCACGATCGATCCTCCGCCGAGCGCTGCATTCCTCGCCGAGCTGTCCGGCGTCTCCGCCGGCGAGGGCGTCCGCGACGGATCCGCGGTGATCAACGAATCGGAGGTGCACTACGCCGCCGTCCCGTTCGAGATCGCGGGGCTGGAGCAGAGTGGCACGTACCTGATCATCAACGACATCGGTGCGCAGCGGGAGGAAGCCGTGGCGGCCGCGATCACCTACTCGGGCGTGGCGCTGCTGGGGCTCCTCCTGCTCGCGGCGGTCCTCTGGTGGCTCTCAGGCCGGCTGCTCAGGCCGGTGCGCCTGCTCCGCGACGCGATCACGAACGTCAGCGACGCGGACTTCTCCCAGAGGCTCCCGGTCCGTGGCAGTGACGACATCTCGATGCTCGCCGAGACCTTCAACGGGATGGTCGACAGGCTCGACAACGCGTTCGCCTCGCAGCGTCGCTTCCTCGATGACGCGAGCCATGAACTGCGCACCCCGATCGCCATCCTGCGCGGGCACCTGGAGCTGCTGGAGCTCGATGATCCTGCCCGGGCCCGACGGACCGTGGACATGCTCGTCGACGAACTGGACCGCATGCGGCGCCTCGTCGACGACATCACCCTCCTCGCCGCCGCTGCTCGTCCGGACTTCATGGCGGAGTCGACGTTCGAGGCGGATCGCTTCATCGACGAGATCGCCGACAAGGCACGCCCTCTCGGGCGCCGTCGGTGGCTGGTGGACAGTCGGGTCGACGTGATGCTGCGGGCCGACAAGCAACGGCTCACCCAGGCGCTGCTGCAGTTGGCCGAGAACGCCGTGAAGTTCACCCAGGACGGCGACGAGATCGGGTTCGGCGTCTCGGTGACCGATACCGGGCCTGTTCAGCTCTGGGTGCGGGACACGGGGAAGGGTGTGGACCCCGCGGACGCCGACAGGATCTTCGAACGCTTCGCCCGGGCTCGCGCCGGGCGTTCGCACGGTGGCTCAGGTCTCGGCCTGTCGATCGTGACCGCCATCGCGAAGGGGCACGGCGGCGGCGCGCGGGTCGTCAGTCCCCCCGGGCGCGGGGCGACCTTCATCCTGGAGCTCCCGCGGTCGAGGGTGGGGCTCACCGCTGACTCGCCGTCGTCGGTCGGGAAAGGAGCGGCGCTGTGAGCAAGCGCATCATCATCGCCGAGGACGAGGAGCGGATGCACGAGTTCATGGTCGAGGGACTCGTCCGCGCAGGGTTCGCCTGCGACGTGGTCACCGACGGTTTCGCTGCTTTCCACCTCGCATCCGAGGGCCGCCATGATCTGATGATCCTCGACGTCGGCCTGCCCCTGGTCGACGGGTTCGGCGTGCTGAGCCTCCTCCGGACGGCAGGCGTGTCCCTGCCGGTCATCATCCTCACCGCCCGCACGTCCCTGCAGGACACCGTGACCGGTCTCGAATCGGGCGCCGCCGATTATCTGACCAAGCCCTTCGCGTTCGCCGAACTCCTCGCGCGCATCAACCTGAGATTGCGTGACCGGCGGGCCACCGAGGCCGACGTCCAGCTGGAGCACAACGGCATCCGCCTCGACCCGCAGTCCCGGCAGGCCTTCACCGCGGAGGGCGCCGTCGATCTCTCCAACCGTGAATACACGCTGCTCGAACTCTTCATGCGGAACCCGGGGGCGGTGCTCACCCGCGACCAGATCCTCGACAGGGTCTGGGAGAACGACATCGATCCGGACTCGAACATCGTGAGCGTGTACGTCCAGTACCTGAGGCGGAAACTGGGTGAGGCGACGATTGAGACCGTACGCGGCCTGGGGTACCGGCTGGCAGCTCCGCGACGGACCCCGGGGACTACCGAGAGCTCCTACCGGCAGGCATAGCGGGCCGGTCGGAATAGCGGCCAACGGGGAGCGGTTGCCGCCAGGAGGAAGCGACCCGGCAGGCGCCGGACCACCCTCGAGGAGGAGTACCCCCATGAAGGCAGTGTTCTACGAGCAGTACGGTGACCCCGACGTCCTGACCTACGGCGAGCAGCCGGACCCGAAGGTGGGCCCCGATTCCGTGCTGGTGGAGGTCCGCGCCTCGTCCGTGAATCCCGTGGACTGGAAGATCACCGCGGGCTACCTCGACGCCGCCCTCCCGACGCACTTCCCGGTGATCCCGGGCTGGGACGTGGCCGGCGTGGTGCTGCAGCCGGGCCCGTCCGTCACCGAGTTCGAGGCCGGTGACGAGGTGATCGGGTACGTCCGCATGGATACCGTGGGCCTCGGTACGTTCGCCGAGCAGGTCGCCGCGCCCGTCCGCACGCTCGCGCGCAAGCCCCGCAACGTCTCGTGGGCCGAGGCGGCCACCATGCCGCTGGTCGGGCTCACCGCGTACCAGTCGCTCCGCGCGGTCGGCGCGGGCGAGGGTGACACGGTGCTGATCCACAACGGCGCGGGCGGCGTGGGCACCTACGCCATCCAGATCGCGAAGGCATGGGGCGCGCGCGTGCTCGCCACGTCGTCGGAGAGGAACCACGAGTTCCTGCGCTCTCTGGGAGCGGAGCCGCTTACCTATGGTGAGGGGCTCGCGGGCCGTCTCGCGGAGGTGGCGCCCGAGGGGCTCGACGCCGTGGTCGACTTCGTGGGCGGCGAGGACTGGGTGGCCTCGCTCGAGCAGCTCAAGGACAGCGCGCGCATCGCCTCCATCGCCGATGCCGAGGTGAAGGAGAAGGGCGGCCGGTACGTGTTCGTGCGGCCGAACTCGGAGGACCTCCTCGCCCTCACCGAGCTCGTGGAAGCCGGGGCGGTGAAGCCCGTTCTCGCCGAGACCTTCCCCCTCGAGCGCGCCGCCGACGCCTTCCGCAGCAGTATGGAAGGCCACGTGCGCGGCAAGATCGCCCTGACCGTCGGCGACCAGGGCTGACGCGACCCGCCCGTCCTGCCCAGGACGCCGGAAGGCCCCGACCCAGACGGGTCGGGGCCTTCCGTGCTTGTCCCGCTAGAAGCGGGAGTCCTCGTAGTCGTCGCCGAGCAGGTCCAGCGGTTCACGGCGGGCGTCCTCCTGTGCCCGCACCCAGCGGCGGTAGGCGTGGTCCACACGGTGGCGGCGCGAGCCCGCCGTGATGAGGAGCAGGAAGATGGCCACGGCCGCGGCGAACGCGACCATGGGCGCGAAGGGCTGACCCAGCACCCGCTCGACGGCGATCCACAGCAGGCCCCAGGACGTCGCCGCGGCCACGGAGAGCCGCCCGCGATCGGTGGAGCAGATGATTGCCGCCGTCATGAGC
Organism: Arthrobacter sp. TJ-236; assembly: GCF_058269235.1. Taxonomy (NCBI): domain Bacteria; kingdom Bacillati; phylum Actinomycetota; class Actinomycetes; order Micrococcales; family Micrococcaceae; genus Arthrobacter; species Arthrobacter sp. TJ-236. Next base: position 90,220 of record NZ_JBZCNI010000005.1, on the reverse strand, counting down.
ACGGCCACGATCCCGATGGTCGCCCACGTGACGCCGCCCAGCTCGAAGAAGTCCACGCCCGTCGCCGTCAGGAACGCCGCTGCGTTGGCCGACGCCGCCACGAGCACCCAACCGAGGTACAGCCCGATCGGCGTGTCCACGAGAGCACCCTCGAGGCGCGTCTGGGTGTGGTGCTCGTTCATGGTGTGCACCGCCACCAGCAGCGTGAAGAAGAGCAGCATGATCACCACGAGACTCAGGATCAGCTGGTTGCTCTGCGCGCTCAGGATCCACGCGAGGTTCAGGAGCATGGACGCCGCGACCGTCCAGCCCAGGCGCCGCTGCCGCGCGGACACGCGCTGGGCGGGGAACCACTGGAACACCGTGTACGCGATCAGGCCCACGTAGATCACGCTCCAGATGGAGAAGGCCGACGACGACGGCGCCAGCAACGTGGCGTCCGGCGCGAACAGCCCCCCCGCGGCGTCCCTGATGGACGGCCCGCCGAACGCCCCGACGCCCGCCGCCGAGCCCACGATGCACGCGATGGCGCACAGCGTGACCACCGATTGCCGGACGACGTCGGGGTTCCACGAACCGATGTGCCGCACGGTGGCGCTGCTGCCACGCCCGATCGCCCGTCCCGTGGAGCCGGCGGCGACCTTCGCCCTGCCTGCCGCGATCTTCGCCTTCTCGCCGGCCAGTTTCGCCTTCTCGCTCGCGAGTCGGAGCCGCTCGGCGGCATCGGCCGCCGCCTGGCGCTGCCCTGCCGTGTCTGCCGAGGTGTCGTCCCCGGAGGGCGCAGCTCCGAGGCGCCTGCCGGACGTCGCACCCGCGGCCGGGCGCTCGCGGTCCACGCGGGCGTCGCGCCGGGAGGTCGTCGTCGACGCAGCGGTCGAGGGTGCAGAGCCCGAACTCCGCGGTGCCGGCGCCGTGTCGGCTGATGGCGCGTTCACGTGATCGGCGGCCCGGCCGTCGTCGTCCCCGGAGGGTTGGGCGACGCGCGGCTGCGCGGCCTTGAGGCGCTCCAGGACGCTCGCGGTGTCCGTGGCCGGCTGGGCGACGGAGGGTGGAACGGCCGGTATGTCAGGGAGCCTCGGTGCCGGGTTCTTCGGAGTGCTCATGGGCTTTTCGGGCCTTCCGGTGTTTTCTCACGGCGATGACTGCCGCCGTGATGGCTCCCACCAGCGTACCGACAGCCGTTCCGAGCAGGGCGCTGACCCCTGCCGGGAGGCCCGTGGAGGCGCCGGCCACGTACCCGAGGCCCAGGAGCCACGCCGTCCAGAGCGCACCTCCCGCGGCCGCCGCGAGGGCGAACGGCCGGAAGGGCAACTCCGCGATCCCGGCCACGGCCACGCTCGCCGTGCGCCCGCCCGGCAGGAACCGCACGGCGACGACGGCGGCGTACGTGGGGGAACTCCCTGCCTTGTCGATGGCCTTCCGCAGGTTGCGGTGGACGGCGCGGCCCCAGCGGAAGCGGTCCAGCACGTGGGTCAGGCGCCGCCGGAAGAGGAGGAAGAGCACGAGGTCGCCGGTGAGGCTACCGGCGAACGTGATGACGATCGCGAGGGGGAGGAAGAGGGTGCCGTGCGCGGACGCCGTGCCCGCGCCGATGACCAGGAGTTCCGAGGGCAGGATCGGCAGCGCGGCGTCCAGCACCACGACGCCGAACATGAAGAGGAGGTAGAGGGGTGCTGGGATGTCCGTGCCGGGCAGGTCCACCCTGCCAACTTACCGTCCGCGCGGCCCGTGTGGACGGCCGGACGTCACGGGCACGGAGGCCTCAGGGGTAGGAGCCGCCAGGAGCACGGAGGTGGTCAGGGGTACGAGGACAGCGACAGGCCCGAGGTGAGATTGCGCTCCGAGCCGTCCACCGGATCCGTGAAGGCGATGCTGTGGGCCAGGAGCTGCAGGGGCCGCGTGTAGTCGTCCGGGGCCTGCGGGTGGAGGACGGGGTAGAACGGATCGTTGACGATCCCGAGGCCCTGCGACGCCATGTGGAGTCTCAGCTGGTGCGTCTTCCCCGTGTGCGGCTGCAGCCGGTAGAGGCCGAGACCGTTCCGCTCCTCGAGGAGAGAGATGGTGGTGTGCGTGTTCGCCGGCCCCTCGACCTCCTGCGCGAGCAGGTAGGTCCGGGACTTCACGATGCGGCTGCGCACGTCGAGGGGCTCGGCGTCGAGGTGCAACTCCGGGCGCACGGGCGCTACCGCACGGTACTCCTTGCTGATGCGGCGGTTCTCGAAGAGCAACTGATAGGCGCCGCGGGTCGCGGGGTCGATCGAGAACATGAGGATGCCGGCGGTCATGCGGTCGAGGCGGTGCATCGGGATCAGGTCCGGGATGCCGAGCTGCACCCGTAAACGCACGAGCGCCGACTCCGCCACGTACATGCCGCCGGGGGTGGTGGGCAGGAAGTGCGGCTTGTCGACGACGAGCAGGTGGTCGTCGCGGTGCAGGATCGAGAGTTCCACGGGGAGCCGCTCCTCGACGGGCAGCTCGCGGTAGTACCAGACGAACGTGTGCTCGCCGAGCGGGGTGCTGCGCGTCAGCACGTCCCCGCCGAGGGCCACCACCTCGCCGCGGTCGAAGCGCTCGCCGATGCCTTCGGGGTCCACGTGGTCGAAGCGGTCGAGGATGTAGTCCAGGGCAGTGGCCCACGGCCCCTCCTCGGGCAGGCGGAGGCGGGTCGCGTTGACGCCGTCCCGCACGGGGAGCGGGGACTTCATCGCCATGCGTCGGCAGCTCTCCGGTCCGGGTCCATCACGTCAGGGTAGTGCGGCACGTCCCGGGCTTCCACTCGGGCGAGCATCCCCGTCCGCGCTCGCCGCCGGGGCTTCCACCCTGGGCTGGCAGTGCGGGCAGTAGTACAGCTCACGGAGTTCGGTGTCGCGGTCGCCGAGCTGCTCGAGCGCCACGGGCGTCCCGCAGCGCAGGCATCCCCGGCGCGACCGCCCGTACACCCACAGGGTGTTGCCGCGGAGCTGGCCCGTGGTGGCCCTCGTGCTGCGCTCCTTGTTGGCCTCGAGCAGCTTCTTGGACAGTTCCACCATGCGGGGCAGGTTGGGTACCTCGCCCGTGGGCGTGAGCGGGTGCACCCCGGCGAGGAAGCACAGCTCGCACCGGTAGACGTTGCCGATTCCGGCGAGGTTCCGCTGATCCAGCAGGGCCAGCCCGATGGGCCGCTCGGGCTGCTCGAGGAGCCTCCTCAGCGCCTCGTCGGGATCCCAGTCCGGCCCCAGCAGGTCGGGCCCGAGGAACCCCACGGCGTCCTCCTCCTCGGCCCGCGAGATGACCCGGAGCAGGCCCAGTTCGAACCCGACGACGACGGCATCCGCGGTCTCGAGGATGCAGCGGGCCTTGAACGCGGGGCGGCGCCACTTCTCCCCGTGGCGGTAGACATGCCAGAGGCCTTCCATCTTGAGGTGCGAGTGGATGTCCCAGCCGTCGTCGCCGCCGCCCCGGATGAGCAGGTGCTTGCCGCGCGCCACGGCCTCCTGCACGGTGTCGCCCGTGAAGTCGACCGTCGCGAAGCGCGGCACCCTGATGTCGCAGCGCGTGAGGACCTTGCCGGCGAGGGCCTTGTGCAACTCGCGGGCCGCGCGCCAGACGGTGTCACCCTCAGGCACGGATCCTCAGCCCCCTCGGCGTCGTGTAGAAGCCCGCATCGGCCAGGGCCCTGCCCACCTCGGTGTCGAGGATCTCCCCGCCGTTGACCTTCTCGAGGGCCATCTTGTCCGCGGCCCCGCGGCGGATCACCGTCACGAGCGCGAGGGCGGCGGCACGGAGCACACCGGTGTCCTCGGCGAACGTCAGCAGCGTCTTCCCGCCGCGCTCCACGTACAGGGCCAGTTCCCCATCGACGAGGACCACGAGGGCTCCAGCTTTCCGGCCGGCCCGATGCCCGCCGTCGGCGTGGGGCCAGGCGAGAGCGGCACCGTACGGGTTGGCCGGGTCCGTCGCGGCGAGCGCGACGGCCTTCAGGGGAGCCGCCTCCCCGCCGAGGATCTCCTGCGACGTGGGTAGCTGCGTGTCCGCGCTGAAGGAGCGCAGGCGGTCCACGGTGGCGGGGACGGCGAACTGCGCGGCGCCGAGGTGTTCGATGAAGTAGCCGCGCCGGCAGCGGCCCATCTCCTCGAGCCGGGCGAGCACCTTGTACATCAGGCCGAAGCCGCCCGGGATGCCCTCGGTGGCAACGGCCCCGCGGGTCACCACGCCGTAGCGGTCCAGGAGGAGTTCCGCCTGCGCGTGGGCGTGGAGCGTGGTCTCCTGCTCCACCTGCGGCAGCATGTTCCAGCGCCCCGCCGCCAGGGGAGGCGTGGGCCTCTGGTACGCGCCGGTGTCGTCCCCGCCCGACGCCAGGCGCATCGACGCGCCCGTGAGCGACTTCCCCGGTGCGCGTCCCAGACGACCGGTGCGCGAGGTGCGCGCCCGCGCGGGGACCGGCCGCTGCTTGTGGGCGGTCTTGCCGTGGGAGAGGAGCGAGCGCACCGGCGTGAACGTGTCGTTGCTGATGCGGCCGGCCCACACGAGGTCCCAGAGGGCCGTGACCACGGCGGCGTCGGAGGTGACCTCCTGCACGTCGAGCAGGTTGGTGAGCTGGCGCAGGAAGTACCCGCCGCCGGGCGCCAGCAGCTCCAGCAGTGCGGTGTGGAGAGCCGTGGGCTCGAATGCGGGGTCCGGACGCAGGGTCAGGGACGCGTTCTCGGCCAGGTGCAGGGCGATCCAGCCGTCGTTCCCCGCGAGCGAACCGGCACCGGACCACAGCACCTCGCCCGTCGCGGTCAGCTCGTCGAGCATGGCGGGGGTGTAGTTGGCGACGCGTTGCGCGAGGATCAGCGGTTCCCACGCAGAAGCGGGGATCGGCACGCCGGAGAGCTGGTCGATGACCGTGACCACGCCGTCGAGCCCGCGCAGGTTCGAGCCGATGTGCTGCCAGACGGGGAGGAACCGACCGTAGGCGGCCGGGTCCACGGGCTCGACCTCCTGCCGCAGGGCGGCGAGGGAACGACGCCGGAGCCGTCGGAGCACCTCGACGTCGCACCACTCGCTGGAGGCCGGGGCGTGCACCGTGATGGTGCCCGGGGCAGCTCCGGAGGCGGCCGAGATGTCGAGGACGGGCACGGATTCGGCAGGGCGGAACTCGCCTTCGATCGTGCGGCCCGCGCCGGCGAGGCGCTGCAGCGAACCGGTGACGACGGCGACGCCGAGGCCGAGGTGGGAGGCCGCCTCCGCCGCGGTGAAGGGCCCGTGCGTGCGGGCGTAGCGGCCCACGAGGTCCCCGAGCGGATCGGCCACGGGCTCGATGAATGCGAGCGGGATGCCCATGGGCAGCGGGACGCCGAGGGCGTCGCGGAGCCGCGCGGCATCCTCGACCGCGGAGATGCGCTCGATACCGGCGATGGACACCGTGAGTGCGCGGTTGGTCTTGACCAGGGCGGCGACGTGCGCGCGGACGGTGGCGGGGGAGGCGCGACGCCGATCGGGTGCGGGAGCGGCTGCGGCGTCCTCCGCGATCAGCTCGTCGTCGGTGGGGCCGTCGTCGTCCGGGGCCTGTGACCCGGGCCGCAGATCGCCGTCCTCGTCCGCGCCGTCGTCGCTGTCCTCGTCGATACCGGCTCGCCCGGTGTCACCGCTGCGGTCCGCGATCGCCTGTGCGGCGTGATCGCGCCCCGGGTTCCCGGTCGTGGCGGTGAGCCCGCTGACCGTCGCACGGGCGGCCGGGACGGGGGCGCCGCTCTGCGAATCGGCCGTTTCAGCGCCGCCGTCGGTGTCGGCCGCGCCCTTCTCCTCGGGCGGTGCCTCGAGCCGCTCGGCGATCTCCTCCACGGTCAGCGGTCCGAGCAGCCGCAGCAGGTCCGCGACACCCTCCAGTCCGCGTGCCAGCCGGTCGGGTTTGAGCCGCTGCAGCTCGAGCTCCGTCTCGGCGATGACCCGTGCGTCGAGCAGTTCACGGAGCTCGGCCCGGCCGAGCAGTTCGTTGAGCAGTGTCGGATCGAGCGAGAGCGCGGCGGCACGCCGTTCTGCCAGTGGGGAGTCGCCCTCGTAGAGGAAGGAGGCCACGTAGCCGAACAGCATGGAGCGCGCGAAGGGCGAGGGCTGCTGCGTGGTCACCTCGACGATGCGCAATTCGCGCCGTTCGAGGGACGCCGCGAGCTCCTTCAGGGCCGGGAGGTCGTAGACGTCCTGCAGGCACTCCCGGACGGTCTCGAGGACGATCGGGAAGGTGGGGTACTTCTTCGCGACGTCGAGCAGCTGCGCCGAGCGCTGCCGCTGCTGCCACAGGGGCGTGCGCTTGCTCGGGTTCTGCCGCGGCAGCAGGAGCGCCCGGGCCGCGCACTCGCGGAAGCGCGACGCGAAGAGAGCCGAGCCGCCCACCTCCGTGGTGACGATCCCATCGAGCTCCTCGGCGTCGAAGAGGAACAGATCGGCGCCCGGCGGCTCGTCGTCCATCAGCGGTACACGGAGGACGATGCCGTCGTCCGACGCCATGGCGGAGCCGTCCATGCCGTAGCGCTGCTCGAGCCGCGCGCCCACCGCGAGCGCCCACGGCGCGTGCACCGGCATCCCGAAGGGGCTGTGGAGCACCACGCGCCAGTCGCCGAGCTCGTCGTGGAAGCGCTCCACCACGAGCGTCCTGTCATTTGGGACCACCTCGGTGGCCTCGCGCTGTTCCGTCAGGTAGGTGATGAGGTTGCCGGCGGCCCACGCGTCGAGGCCGATCCGCGCGCACCGCTCCTGCGCCTTCTCGACGGTGCTGCCGGACATCTCGCGGTTGAAGGCGCCGAGTGCGCGGCCCAGTTCCACGGGCCTGCCGAGGGAGTCCCCCTTCCAGAACGGGAGCTTGCCCGGCTGACCGAACGCGGGGGAGACGAGCACGCGGTCGTGGGTGATCTCCTCGATGCGCCAGCTCGTGGCCCCGAGCGCGAAGATGTCCCCCACGCGTGACTCGTAGACCATCTCCTCGTCGAGCTCACCCACGCGGCGGCCGCCTGCCCGTGCGCCCTCGCCCTCGGACCCGACGAGGAAGACCCCGAACGATCCGCGGTCCGGGATGGTGCCGCCGGACGTGACGGCGAGGCGCTGGGCGCCGGGCCTGCCCGTGATGGTGCCCTCCACGCGGTCCCAGATGATGCGGGGGCGCAATTCGGCGAACTCGTCGGACGGGTAGCGGCCGGCCAGGAGGTCGAGGGTCGCATCGAAGGCCGAGCGCGGCAAGGTGGCGAAGGGCGCTGAGGTGCGGACGACGTCGAACCACTCCTCCACGTCGATGGTGCCGAGCGCGGCTGCTGCGACGGTCTGCTGCGCGAGGATGTCCAGCGGGTTCGTGGGGATGTAGAGGGGTTCGATCTGACCGGCCAGCATGCGCTCCACCGTGACCGTCGTGTTCACGAGATCGCCCCGGTGCTTGGGGAACAGCACACCCTGGGAGACCTCACCGACCTGGTGGCCCGCGCGGCCCACGCGCTGCAGTCCGCTGGCCACCGAGTGCGGCGATTCGACCTGCACCACGAGGTCCACGGCGCCCATGTCGATGCCGAGTTCCAGGGAGCTGGTCGCGACGACGCACCGCAGCCGCCCGGACTTGAGATCGTCCTCGATGAGCGCGCGCTGGTCCTTCGACACCGACCCGTGGTGCGCACGCGCGAGGAGTGCCTCTGCACCGGTGGTCTGCCCCGCCTGCGCCATCGTCTGCGCGGGAGTCTGCGTGGTATGAGCGAACGACGGCGGCGCGCTGGTGCGCTCGAGGGCTGCGGGGTCGCCTCCCGCGGCCCATACGGCGTCTCGTTCGAGCCGCTCGGCGTGGATCTCGTTGAGCCGGGCGGTCAGCCGCTCGGCGAGGCGCCGCGAGTTGGCGAACACGATGGTCGAGCGGTTCTGGCCGATGAGGTCGACGATCTTCTCCTCGACGTGCGGCCAGATGCTCGCCTGCGGCTGGGCCTCGCCGTCGTCGTCGTTCCCCGCCGTCCCGCCCAGCTCCGTCATGTCCTCCACAGGCACCGTGACCGTGAGGTCCCACTGCTTCTTCGACGGCGGCGCCACGATCTCCACCGGCGCGTTCCCGGAGAGGAAGCGCGCCACGGTCTCCTTCGGCTCCACCGTGGCGGACAGGCCGATGCGCTGCACGGGCTTCTCCAGCAGGGCGTCCAGCCGGGCCAGGGACACCGCGAGGTGGGCGCCCCGCTTGGTGCCGGCGACGGCGTGGACCTCGTCGATGATGACGGTGTCCACCTCCATCAGCGTCTCGCGGGCCTTCGAGGTGAGCATGAGGAAGAGGGATTCGGGCGTGGTGATCAGGATGTCCGGTGGCCGCGTGAGCATGGCGCGGCGCTCGGCCTGCGGGGTGTCACCGGACCGGACGCCCACCGTGATGCTCGGCGCGGGCAGGCCCAGGCGCTTCGCGGTCTGCGTGATGCCGATCAGCGGTGCCCGGAGGTTCCGCTCGACGTCGACGCCGAGGGCCTTCAGCGGGGAGATGTACAGCACCCGCGTGCTCCGCTTCGGCTTCGGTGCGGCCTTGCGGCCCTTCGCCGGGGCGCGCGTGGCGAGCTCGGGCTCGATGTCCCCGCTGCCCTCCCCGGAGGCGATCAGGCGGTCGAGCGCCCAGAGGAAGGCCGCGAGGGTCTTGCCGGATCCGGTGGGTGCGACGACGAGCGCGTTCGAGCCCGCGGAGATCGCCGACCATGCACCCTCCTGGGCCGGAGTGGGCTCCGCGAAGGCCCCCGCGAACCACTCATGGGTTGCGGGGGTGAACCTCGTCAGCACCGGCGTCGTCACCCGTTCATCATGCCCCAGGCCGCTGACACTCCCGCCCGGCCGGCGTGCGGACCCACGGCGCGATGGCGGCGCACCGACGGCAGGTGCACGGCGGACTCACAGCGGGCGGGCGGCGCACCGACGCGCTGGCGGGGGAGCAGGGGCGAAAGGGGAGTAGGTTGCGGACAGGACCGCAGGGTGCGGCCGGTGGAGGAGCGGACATGTCGGTCCGGACGGAGTCGGAGGGTCGGGCGGAGCTCGGGCGGGGGCGCGGTCACGTCTCCAACAACTGAGTGCCCGCGGCCTGTATCGGCGCACTCTTCCTCGGCGGTGCGGCCGCGGCGCTCGTGTTCGACGGCGACACCGCCCGCACCGCCGTCTACTTCGTGGTGAGCACGCTGGTGCTCATCGTGATCACGGCGCCGTGGCTCGTCCGCCACCCGCCCGCGATGCACGCAGGCTCGGGCGCCTACCTGGTCCTGGCCGTCGTCGTCGAACTCGGGGCGCTGCTCGGAGGGGCCGTCGAGCCCTTCCGCGGGCTCGGCGCCTGGGTGGTCCTCGGTCTCGGCCTCGCGGTCTACGGCTGGTTCGAGCGCGGTCGGGTCATGGTGACGGCCGGAACGGGCGCCGCGCTCTTCGGCGTCGCAGCCATCGCCGTCGCCCAGCACTGGCTGACCCTCGTGCTCGCCCTCGCCACGGCGGGCCTGATCATCGTCGCCGCGTGGCGGCTCCGCGCCCTCGCGCCGGTCACGGCGTCTACGCGGGCTGCAGCGTTCCCACGGTCATGAGCACGATCGAGGCGCCGGTGCAGGCCGAGACGGTCTGGGGCAGGATCAGCGAGTCCGTGGCCTCGGGCGGGTACACGCGCAGCCCGGCGGCCGGCGTCAGCCCGCAGTCCGGGCCGTAGTTCTCGGCGTTGGTCTGGCGCAGGTCGGCGGTGGCCGAGGCACCGGGCGCCAGGGTGACCAGCGGCGCGGTTGAGCCCGCACGGTCAGCCGGAGCACCCAGCTGAGTCCCGGCGGCATCGACGAACGAGACGCCCGGGTAGCCCTGCACCGTGCACTCCTGATCGGATGCGTTCGTCAGGACGAGCGTGCGAACCACACTCCCGGCGCCGCCACCGCCGAGCTGCTCCTCGACAGCGCCCGTCAGCTGCGCGGCCGTGCAGGGGCCGCCGGCCTCCGGCGTCGTCACGGTCGGAGAAGGAGTCGGGGAAGGAGTGGGGGACGTCGACGGCGCAGGTGTGGTGGGGCTCGACGACGGACTCGGCGCCGCAGACGCGGACGCAGACCCCGACGGTGAGCTCGACGGCGTTGCGCTCGCGGAGGAGGACGGCTGCGCCGTCGCGGTCGGTCCGTCGTCGGGCTCCGACGGTGTGCAGCCGGCGACGGCGAGAGCCATACCTGCTGCAGTGGCGGCGACCATCCAACGCTTACTTCCCGGGACACGTGTCATGGCCTCACCCTACGTCCGGCGCTCCTCCGGGATCCGCGTTACCGGACGGCGTGCCGTGTTCGGCCATCGGAATCGGCCGATGCCTGCGCAGGCAGTCCAACGCCTGACCCAGGGCTGCGCGAACCAGCTATGAGGACGTGGGAGAAGACTCCGCGGCGGACGTCGGGGAAGCCGTCACCGATTCATACAAAACTTCCCGGAGGGGGATTGTGGGCTCTAAAAGGTTGCCTTAGCATAGGAGTTGCAGAGGCTGACGAGCGGCTCGGAGCGCCGCATACCTGCCAACGGCACGGCGACGGACTGACCGGTCGACGCAGGAGCACGTGTGCAACCAGATTCTGCGGAGCAAGCGGCTATCGAAAACCTAGACCAAGGAGCAATCATGGCTAGTTCGACGAAGCGCACGGCGAGCGAATATCTCCTGCTCGGCGCGACCATATTCTGTTTCATCCTCGCCTTCGTGGTGGCACCCCTTCTCTCGCCGGGTATTGCTTCCGCCCAGTGGGTGCCGTTGGTGATCGGCGCATTTCTCGCCTTCGAATACGTGACGCTGAAGCGCCGGAGGGCAAACACCTCGGGCTGATTCACCCGACTCCAGCGGTGCGCGTCCTCCTCGCGGGCGGCTGCTGAAGTATTCGTTGTCGGTCGATTGACCGATTCCGCGGTTCACGCGCCTTTTCCGATGCTCAGGTCTGCCTTCATCGTGACCTCCCCCCAGAATTGTGCCAGAGGGGCCACATTTTTGCGCCCGAATTCAGCTGAGAAAATGCCTCTCGCACTTTTATTGACATCCGCACGTCATTGATTGTTTTCTGGAAATGTCCGGGAAGAACCCGGACACTCCTCCCGACATTCTGCAGACAGCGCAGTTCCACGTGCTGTCGATATGTCGGACGACATTTCGAAAGGAAGTCTGAATCATGTCCCTCATGACCGAACACAACGTCGACGTCCTCGACGAGATCGACGAGCAGGCGGCCGCAGACCTGAGCGCCGGCCAGGGCTGGACGACGACGGTGACGAGCATCGGCTGCTACGGCGCCAGTTGGGCCCTCGGAAACGACGGCAACCTCTGCACGGCCACCGTCGAGTGTCAGAGCAACTGCAACTAGATCCGGCCGGAGGGCGTCGGCTCGAGCGCCGGCGCCCTCCCGCGGTCCGAACGCCGGGGAGATGCAATGACACCACCACTGAACGGTCTTCTGGCCGACGAGCCGTCCGCCTCCTTGGCTCGGACGATCGATCGGTACATCCCGGAGCTCGCCGATGACGACCGTCGTCGAGCCGTCTGCGAAAGGGTTGCCGCGTTCCTCGCCGAGCACGTGTCCGAGGACCGGCGCGTAGCGCCCGAGTCCGTGCTCGACCCGATCGGCGAGGCCGAGCCGCACCCCCGCTTCTCGTCCTACTTCGCGGCTCTCGCCGCGGCCTGGACCGCGAACGATCTGCGTGTGCTGGACACCGTCCAGGGACCCGTCGGCGGGCGCGGCGTCCGCGATGACGCACTCGACGCCGCAACGACGGTCGTGTCGAACCATCTGCTGCGCACGGTCCTGGACGTGCTGGAGGAACGCCGGCGTGACGGGCACCTCGTCGGCGACAGCCCCGAGGCCCGTTTCTCACACTTCCACGCCTGGCTGGTCTCCGACGACGGGCGGACCCACATGACGACCGCGTACGGTCCGGCGTACCTCCTCGCGCGCGAGCGTGCTCGCAGGGCCGTACGGAACATCCGCGAGATCGTCGGCAACCTGTGCCAGGACCTCCCGGATCTCGCTCGCACGTTCGACGACGTCGTCAGTGGGGCCCGGGTGAACAGGGTGAGGGTGGGGGAGGGGGACAGCCACGCGGACGGCAGGAGCGTCGCCATCGTCACCTTCGACGACGGCGCCCGTCTGGTGGTCAAGCCGCGAGACGTCGGCAGCGACGTCGCCTTCAACGCTCTGATCGAGTGGACGAACAGCGAGGGTCTCACGTGCCTGCCGGTGCTGAGGGTCCTGCCGCGGGACGGCTACGGCTATGTCGAACACGTCGGGAGTCTCGATACTGCCGAGGCCGACGTGCGTCCCCGGTCCTCCTACTTCGATCAGGTGGGCCAGGTGACGGCCCTGCTGCATGTCCTGCGCGCCACGGACATCCACTTCGAGAACGTCCTCGCGACCGAGCACGGCCCGGTCGTGGTCGACACCGAGACACTCCTGACCCCGCAGCCGCGCACCCGTCCGTCCTACGACGACGGGGCGGCCTCCACGAGTGCGCGGCGCGCGGTCCTGGATTCCGTCCTGGGCATCGGGATACTGCCGACCCTCATCACCGTCCCGATGCGCGAGGGCTCGATCGACATCGGCGCCATGGGATACCAGGACGGTCAAACGGCGCCCATCAAGTCCCTCGTCGTGGTGAACGAGGGCCGGGATGACATGCACACCTCCCTCGCGTTCGCCTCCCTCGGTGGGCGGACGGCGCCGAGGCCGGTCGGAGGCGAGGAGGTGACTCCGGTGGAGCAGCGCGACCGGATCGGAGAGGGGTTCTCCCGAGTTCTGCTGGGCCTCATCGATCGGCGCGAGAGGGCGCAGGTGGTGATCCGGGAGGTCTTCGGGCGATGTGTCCAGCGCTTCGTGCCCTCCCCGACCCTCTTCTACTCACAACTCCTGCGCATGGCGACGCACCCTTCGGTGCTCACCGACCCCGAGGTCCGCGCAGCGGTCCTCAATCGTGTGTGTCTGCGGGAGGGGGTCACCGCTGTGTCCCTCGCGGACGGTGAGGTCCGCCAGCTGTGGGCCGGGGACGTTCCGTACTTCACCTACCTCACCGACTCCACTTCGATCTTCAGCAGGGACCCCGGTGCGGATGCGCGCTGGTCGGAGTATCCCGACTTCTTCGTCGCCTCCGGGCTCGACGCGGTCCTGGATCGGTTGGCCGCGCTCGATCCCGCGGCGGTGGCGCGACAGCGCGAACTGATCGACTACGCCTTCGTCAACAAGCTCGACGCGGAGGGGGACCGGACGGGGATCTCCCTCGGTGCGATCTCCGGCCGTACCGGCGAACCTGCCCGGGGTGGCACCGTCGTCGATGATGCCACTGCGCGGGCACTGAGAATGCTGCTCGATCCCCTGGTCGACGCCATCGTCGACGGTGAGGACCCGCGTCACCCGGCGACGTGGATCGGCCCGGTCGTGACGACGTCGGACCATGCGCAGTGGCAACCGGGAACGCTGGGATACGACCTCTACGGCGGCAGTGCCGGTATCGGCCTCGTCCTTGCCGGTGCCGGTGCACTTCTGGGCGAGCCGGGCTACGGCGCGGCAGCGGACCGGGTCCTCGGGCCCATCGCGAGGCAGCTGACAGAGGGGAGGATCGACGCGCAGCTCATTTCCGCGGGCGGATTCACCGGTATGGGAGGCACGGTCTACGCGATAGTCCGGGCAGCTGCCCTCCAGGGATCGCTGGACGCGATCGACCTCCCTGCGCTCCTCGGCGCGCTGGTCCACGCAGGAGGATCCGAGCCGGATGATCTCGCCGACATCACGGTCGGGTCCGTCGGCGCCCTCGCGGCGGGCCTCACTGTCCGGAGGCTGGCGTCCGAACGCGACCGTCAGGCGTGTGACGCAGCCCTCGGGCACCTCGTGCGGCACGCGATGGCCGCCGTACAACGCCTCGACCTCTCGACCGCGTACACCGGCTACGCGCACGGGTTGGCAGGGATCGCGCCGATCCTGCTGCGCGCGGGAACCCTCCTGGAGGACGGAAGGGCGACCTCCCTCGGTCTGGAGGTGTTCCAGGTGCTCGACCGCGCGAGGTCGGCGAGCGAGGACGACTGGCCCCGCACGGTGGACGACGCCGACGGTCGGCGATCCTACGCCTGGTGTCATGGTGCACCGGGACTCCTGCTCGCTTACGCGGAGGTGGACGCCCTGGCACCCGGGACCGTGGCTGAGGGTCGCCTGGAGCGTCTCGTCGAGCTGACCCTCGATCGCGGACTCGGCAACAACCCCACGTTGTGCCACGGGGACGCGGGCACCTTCGACGTGCTCCTCGAGGCGGCGTCACGCGGCGTGGACCGGCGACGCACCGAACCCGTGACAAGGGCTCTCCATGAGGCCCTCGTGGCAGCAGTCCTCGACGGTCCCGCTGACCGGAGCAGCAAGTACTCGTTCACCACCTCACTCATGGTCGGCAGCGCCGGCACGGCGTGGTCCCTCCTCCGCGGGATCTCCCCACACCGCTTCCCGAGCGTTCTGAGGCTCGGGTAGGCCTGCCGGCGCCCGTCGGCAGGAAGCAACGAGAGAAAGCAGGAAACGACATGACATCGCCCATCGCCACCGATCGACGCACCGGGTACGTGCCCGAGGACGAACTGCTGCTCCTTGCCGACGACTCCCAGGAGGTCGGCGTCGCAGGCACCACGACCGTGCCGTGCGCCATCGCCGGCGGCGCTATCGCGGCGAGCGCCGCCCTTCCGGGCTTCTGTCCGTCCGGTGCGTGCACGACCCGCTGCTGACCTCGACCCGGGTGCGTCGCGTCCTGCGGCGCACCCGGCATCGGCACCGAGTGATCGAACAACGGACCCGAAGCAGTGGATGAGGGCCAGGAACGGTGAGGAGTGGGCGCATGGCCGTCGCGACACGGGAGACCACGGAGGGGACACGTCCTCACCGGGAGGAACGAAGGAGCCAGGACGAGATCGACGGCGCGGTGCGCAGCGCCGTGGAGAACCTCTCCGGACGTTTCGGCGCCTTCCACGCCGTGGATGTCGAGTGGGGATGCACTCGCCTCGCCCGGACCATCGGAACCTTTTCCCCGGGCGTTGTCGACCGCGCAGCGGTTCTCACGGCCTTCGCCACATGTCTCGCGCGGGAGCTCGACGGCGTGGCGATCCGTGCTCTGATCACCCTTCACCTCGAGCGCGGGGGCGAGAACCCCGACTACGCGGCCTTCGCCCGCTACTGCGGGACGGAGCAGGGACGTGCCGCGATCCTCGAGCGCTTCCCCGAGCTCGGACGCCTGCTCGCCCTGCTGAGGGACCGTGTGACCGCCCACGCCGTCCGCGTGCTCGACGACGCCGTCCGCGATCTGCCCCGACTGCGCCCGCTCCTCGGACTGCGGGGTCCCATCACGGCTCTGCGCACGGGACTCGGTGACCGCCACGCCGGCGGAACTACCGTCACCTTCGTCGACTGGGCCACGGGGTCGGCCGTCCACAAACCGAGGGACACCGCGCAATCGCGCTTCGTCGAGAAGCTCCGCGCGGAGCTCGACGACGACAACGAACTCTTCGGACCGTTGCTGCCCCTCACGATCGACGGCGGGGACTCCCACTCGTGGCAGGAGGTGGTGGTGCACGAGGATCTCGTCACCGACACCGACGCAGACGCTTACTACCGGCGTTTCGGAGCAGTCACCGCGCTCGCCACCATGCTGGGGGCCACCGACCTGCACTACGAGAACATCATCGCGACCCGGGGTGGGCCGGTGATCCTCGACGTGGAGACGATCACGAGCCCTTCGCGCGTGCAGTCGACCGATGCGAGCGCGGCCGAGCGATTGTCCCACCACCTCGACCGCGGGCCCCTGCACACCATGCTGCTACCCATGCGGTTCCTCGGGGCCGGTATCGATCTCGACATCTCCGGCCTCGGCACCCTCCGGGCGGGTGAGGAGTCACGGCTGACGGCCACCCGAGTCACCGGGGAAGGGACGGACACCATCGGTTTCGAGACGGGACCGGCGACCGTCGAGGTCGGCCCCAATGCGCCGACCCTGAACGGGACGGTGCTCGATCCTCGGCTCCGGATCGGGTCCCTGGTCAGTGGCTATGCGGCGGCCAGGCGCCGGATCGCGGAGCGCCGATCGGCGGTCGTCCGGATCCTCGCCGAGGAGGTGCCGCCGCGCGTCCGGGTCGTCGTCCGGCCGACGTACATCTACTCGAGGGTTCTGGACGCGAGCACCCATCCCACCTACCTCGCCTCGGTTGAGCACCGCCGGGCCCTGTTCGCGAAGCTTCCGGTGCCGCGTTCGCTGGGGAACGCGGAGCCGGGCACGGCAGGTGCGGTGCTCAGCGACGAGACGACGGCTCTCGCCGATCTCGACGTACCCTATTTCGCCATCGACGCCGCGGAACCGGGCCTGTTCGCCGTACGCGCCGACGGCACGGCGAAGGTGGCGGTCGACGTATCAGCCGGGGCCCGCCATGACCTGACGTCACATCTCGAAGGCTTCCTCGCCCGCACCCTCGCATCCGACGAGCGGGAGATACGGCTCTCGGTCTCGAGCTCGACGGACGATGTCTGGTCATACCCCCTCGATCCCGCGACCCGCTCACCCATGATCCGCCGGGTGCTGCCCCCTGACGCATCGATCAGCCGCTCCGCAGACGGAAGCAGCTGCACCTGGCTGAGCCTTCTCACGTTGGGCGACGGCTTGAGGTTGGCGCCGATCGGCCTCGGACTGTTCGAGGGCGGGGGTGAGCTCCTCGCAGCGGCGGCGCTCGGTACGGGCCAGGACCGCGCGACGGTCGGGGCAGCTGCTCGGGGCGCACACCTCCACGAGGTGCCGAACGAGCCCGACCCCCTCCATCTCTCGCCCTTCGTCGGTGCGCTCGCCGACCACGTCACGCTGAACGAACTCGCTTATCTCGGCGGGACCTTCGGCCGGCCCACTCCGCTCCCGGCACAGCCCGTGGAGCTGCTGGGACGGACCGACCCGGACGGGCTCGACTACGTGGGCGGTATGGGTGCCTATCTCGTGGCGCTGTCCCTGTACGGTCACGTGGGATTCGACCCTGACGCCGCCCGGCACGCGGCGCACGCCTATCTCGACAGGCACGCCCCGAGCCTCTCGGACTGGGGCCGACCGGGGTTGGCCCACGGCACGGCCGGTCGCCTCGCGGCACTGTCCGCCGTGTCCGTGCTCCTCGGCGGCGACGACCGCATCAACGAGACACTCGGCTTGGCCGTTCGCAGCTTCGACGACGCGTCGGACGACCTGCAGGACCGATCCGGGAGGACGTCCTGGTGCCGGGGATACGCGGGTATCCTGCCCGTGCTCAGCCAGGTGATGATCGCCGCCGGCGACAAGCAGCGAGTGCGCGACAGGTTCGATCGGGAGATCGCGGTGCTCGCGGACGTCGCGGATGATTCTGGTACCGACATCAGCCTCTGCCACGGTGCGGCCGGCCGCATCACGGGTCTTCTGGCACTCGGACGCCAACTCGGTGACGAGGACCTCCTCGACATGGCCCGAGCGCTCCGGGATGCCGGCGAGCAACGCGTCGAGGCAGGCCTCTGGCGTTCGGGTCTCGGCCGAGCCCCTGAGTTGACCTCGTTCATGCTCGGCACCTCCGGGTGGTTGCTGGCGTCCGCGGCGGCACGCGGTGAGGCGTCCCTTCCCGCGCTCCTGGTCGGAGGCGCGCCATGAGCCAGGTGAAGGTGGTGCGCCAGTTCCTCCAGTCCGAGTGCGGCCTGTGCTGCGCGGCCATGGTGCTGGGAGCGCATGGATCCACGAACCAGGTGAGTACACTACGCCGCGACTACGAGACCGGCCGGGACGGGCTCGGACTGAACGACGTCGCGCGCCTCCTGCGCGCCTACGGCCTCGAGGTGCGGATGTACCGGGCAGGAACGGGCTCCATCCGAAAGCTCTCCGGGCCCCTGATCGCCTACTGGGACGACCGGCACCTCGTGGTCGTCGAGGCGATGACCGATGACCGGGTCACCCTCGTCGACCCGGCGATCGGTCGCCGCTCGATCACGCTCGACGAGTTCGACCAGCACTTCTCGCACATCGTGCTGCATGCCGTTCCGGGGCCCGACTACCGGCCGCAGAGGGTACGCACGCCGAGTGTGTGGAGAGATTTCCTGCGGACGGCACAGGAGAATCGCCGGCCACTGATATGGACCTTCGCGCTGTCGTTGCTGCTGTACGCCGTGGTCCTCGGTGTACCGATCGCCACACAATCGGCGATCAACGGCTTCGACGACTTCTTCCGGGCCACGCCGGCTGCGCTCTTCGCTGCCGCGATCGCCGGTTCGGCTGCGGGCTTCTTCCTCATCTCGCTGGTGAGGTCACGCCTGCTCGCGGCCATCATCGGACACCTCGGCCTCGCGATGATGTCGATGACCTTCCGGAAGTTGCTCAGCCTGCCGTTCTCGTACTTCGCCAACCGGTCGCAGGGTGAATTGATGTTCCGGATGTCGAGCATCACGATGATCCGCGACATGATCTCCGGTCAGCTGACCTCCGTGATCCTCGACGTCGGAAGCCTGATCGTCGTCTTCATCTACATCTTCGCCCGTTCGGTTCCCCTGGGACTGGCGACCCTGAGCGTCGTCGCCCTGATGGTGCTGGTCTCGCTGCTCAGCCACCGGCCAATCCACCGGATCACCGAGCAGGAGATCGCGGAGACATCGACGGCGTCGACCATGCAGCTCGAGGCGCTGAACTCGATCGAGATCCTGAAGGTGTCCGGTGTCACGCGTGAGTTCTTCGAGGACTGGCGCAAGCACTACGAGCGCGTGATCCACCACACGAAGCAGCGGATCGTCGTGCAGGGCGCCGTCTCGAGTGCCACTTCGGCGTTCCAGATCTTCGGGCCGTTCACGGTACTGCTCGTCGGGCTGGCGCTGGTGTCCGAGGGGCGCCTGGACCTGGGTACCGTCGTCGCCACGCAGGCGCTGACCGCCACAGCGCTCGCCTCCGTCGTGTCGCTGTCCTCCGCTTTCACCCAGTTCGTGCAGGCGAGCGCGCACGTCGAGCGCCTCGCGGACATCCTTCATCAGCCGGACCGGGAGCAGGTCTTCGGTGACGAGGACCTGGACCTCGAGGGGTCACTCGAGGTCGCGGATGTCACGTTCACCTACCCGGGAGGGCGTGCTCCGGCGCTCACCGACATCTCCTTCACGGCCCGTCCGGGGGCGCGTATCGCGATCGTCGGGAGCACCGGTTCCGGTAAGAGCACACTCGGCAAGCTGCTGCTCGGCCTCTACCCGGTCGCGAACGGTTCGGTGAGGATCGGAGGGCACCCGCTCTCTGCCCTCTCGGCCGAATCCCTGTACCGGCGTCTGGCGTACGTCCCACAGGACATCCGACTGAGTAACCGGACGATCGCCGAGAACATCGACTTCGGGAGCGAAGTGCCTGACATGGACCTCGTTCGTCGAGCTGCCGAACGGGCCCAGCTGGCCGAGGACGTCGCTGCCATGCCCCTCGGCTACAACACCCAGGTGCGGGAGATGGGCGGCAGCCTCTCCGGCGGACAACGCCAGAGGCTTGCGCTCGCCCGGGCGATCGCGCGGCAGCCACGCATCCTGGTCCTCGACGAGGCAACGAGCTCCCTGGACACCATCACCGAGTCCAGGATCAACGACACCCTCCGAAGGATGGAGTGCACGCAGATCGTCATCGCCCACCGGTTGTCCACGATCATCGCTGCGGATCTGATCCTCGTCCTCGAGCACGGCAGGATCGTGCAGAAGGGGCGGCATGACGACCTGATGGGACAGGAGGGTACGTACCGGGACCTGGTGATCTCGCAGGTGGACGTCAGGGCGTGACCTCCGGGATCTCGGGCACCGGAGAGACGCGAACGATCGAACGAAAGGCAGGGGAATGGTTCACACGGACACTGATACGGTGCTCCAGGTCGAGGGACTGACGAAGCGTTACGGTGCGGTCGAAGCGGTGACGGACGTGAGCTTCTCGGTGCAGAGGGGGCGCATCCTGGGTTTTCTCGGGCCGAACGGCGCCGGGAAGACGACGACCCTGCGGATGATCCTGTCCGTCGTACCGCCCACCTCCGGCTCCGTCCGGGTGTTCGGCGGGAAGTATCACGAACTGGACGCCCCGAGCACCCGTGTGGGAGCCGCGCTCGACAACGGCGCGTTCAGTCCGGGAAGGACCGGGCGTGACCATCTGAAGGTGTTCGCGCATGCAGCACGGGCCCGGGCCGGGCGGATCGATGAACTCCTCACCATGCTCGGCATCGGCGACGCCGCCGATCGCTCCGTCCGCGGGTACTCGCTCGGTATGAAGCAGCGACTGGCGCTCGCCACCGCACTGCTCGGAGACCCCGACCTGCTGATCCTCGACGAGCCGGCCAACGGCCTCGACCCGGCAGGGATCAGCTGGCTCCGGCAGTTCCTCCGTGGCATGGCCGCGGAGGGCAAGGCCGTGCTCGTATCGAGTCACCTGCTGGCCGAGATGGAGCGGACGGTCGACGATGTCGTGCTGCTGGACCGCGGACGACTCCGCTTCGCCGGCGACCGGCAGGGGCTGCTTCCTGCGAACGTCACGGTGCTGAGCTGCCGGGACCAGGCGGTGCTGACGAGGGTCGCGGCCTTCCTGCGATCCACCTTCAAGACGACGGAACTGCCCACGCAGCAACTCTGGGTCGCCGGGGACCAGGCGGCGGTCGAGGCCCTCCTGGCCGGTCACCCCGACCTGCCGACGGGAGATGTGGTTGCGGGACCGCCCACCCTCGAGGCGGCCTTCATGCGGACGACCGAACTGATGGAAGTGAGTGCCGGCTGATGACGATGATCCAAGTGCGGGCCGAGGCCACCAAGATCACGACGACCAAGACGTGGTGGCTGCTCGCGGTCACGCTGGTCCTTCTGGCGGCCGGGGGGTCCTCCCTCCTGACGCTCGCGGTGTCGGCCACGGCCTCCGCGCAGTTGCCGCTCGGAACGCCGGAGGCAGCGGGTGTGGTCTACAACCTCGTGGTCGGCCTCGCGTATGTGATCCCGTTCGTGCTGGGCGTCTTGACGGTCACCGCGGATCTTCAGCACGGGACACTCGCGCTCAGTGTCATGGGGGAGCCTCGGCGCCCTCGCATCTACATCTCGAAGGTGACCGTCGCCGTCGTCGTCAGTGCCGTCTACGGCGTCGCGGCGCTCGGCGCAGGAGTGCTCGGGGGTGCATCGGTCCTCGCCATGTCGGGGTACGAGCTGCATCTCTCCTCGCCGGAGGTGGTGTCGCGGCTAGCGGGTGGGGTCGCCTGTTTCGCCCTGTGGGGGGCGATCGGTGTCGGTGTCGGTGCCCTGGTCAGGAACCAGCTCGTCGCAATCATCGGCGTCGTCGTCTTCACCCAGTTCGTCGAGCCCGTGGCGAGGATCGTCCTTGCGGAGACGACGGCTGCGCGGTTCCTGCCCGGCGCCGTCGGGGATGCGGCTGCCGGCGGGACGCTCCTCACGCTCGCGACCGGCGGGGATCCTCTGCCGCAGGTGGCGGCCCTCGCGACCCTCGCGCTGTATGCGGCTGTGCTCGTCACCCTCGGAGGAATGCGGTTCCGGCGGTACGTCTTCAACTGAACCCGACCACGCCGACGTCCGGAGTCCCCTGATCGACCACCGGACACCCTTGCCCGTGGATCACTCGTGGTGGTACGAGCGACCGCCCGCGATCTCCTGCGCCCGGTACACCTGCTCCACGAGGATGAGGCGCACGAGCTGGTGCGGGAACACCAGCGGCGAGAGCGACCACACGAAGTCGGCGCGCTCGTGGATGCGGCGGTCCACACCGTAGGCGCCGCCGATGATCACGGTGACGGGGCGTGATGCCTCCAGCGGCGCGAGCAGTCTCCGGGAGAGCGACGGCGAATCGATCGCCTGGCCGCGCTCGTCCAGCAGCACCACGTGGTCGCTGCCGAGCTTCGCCAGGAGCCGGTCCGACTCCTCGGCCCGGGCGGCGTCGTCCTGGCGTGCCGAGTGTGGGATCAGTTGCCAGGACAGGTCGAACGGCTTCTTGAGGCGCTTCGCGTAGCGGTCGATGCCCTCGGACACCCACGACTCGTGCTTGCGCCCCACAGCGAGTACCCGGATGGCCATGCGCCAACGCTATCGCGCAGCCGACGCGCGCCGGGACTCCACTCTTCACCGGTCCGCACGAGCGCCTGCCGGACCGGATGAGTGATGCCGGAGCAACTGCCGTCGTGGACGCGTGCCTCGCCAGTCAGGGCGCAGGGGCGCGGGCGTAGGGTGATCGGTGGACGAAAGGAGCCCCCATGAAGAAAATCCTCATGGTACTGACCAGCGTTTCCACGATCGGCGATACCGACGAGAAGACCGGCTACAACGTGGCCGAGGCCGCACATCCCTGGAAGGTCTTCAAGGATTCCGGGCACTTCGTCGACTTCGCGTCCATCCAGGGCGGGCAGCCCCCGCGCGACGAGGTGGACACCTCCGATCCCATCCAGGTCGCCTTCACCGAGGACGAGACCACGCGCGCAGGTCTGTACAACACGGCCCGCGTCGACGTCGTCGATCCCGGCCAGTACGACGCCGTCTACCTCGTGGGCGGGCACGGCACCATGTGGGACTTCCCGGACAGCGTCGGCCTGCAGAAGCTCGTCGCCAGTGTGTACGACGCCGGCGGGCTCGTCGGAGCAGTGTGTCACGGACCGGCAGGCCTGCTGCACGTGGAGCTCGAGAACGGCTTCCGACTCGTGGAGGGCAAGAAGGTCGCCGCCTTCACCAATGACGAGGAAGTGGCTGCCGGCAAGGACACGGCGATCCCGTTCTTCCTCGCGGACGAGCTCGAGAAGCAGGGCGCCACCCACGTCTCCGCCGGGACCTTCGAGGAGATGGTCGTGGTGGACGAACGGCTCGTGACGGGCCAGAACCCCGTGTCCGCGGCCGGGGTCGCCAAGGAGATGGAGAAGCTCTTCGCGGTGGTCATCCGCCAGGAGAAAGCCGAGGAGCAGCAGGAGACGCAGGCCCTCCGCGCCGAGAAGGACGCCGAGAAGGCCGCCGAGAAGGCCGCCGCAGCGGGCGACGAGGACTGACCGCGGCGGCGCCCCTCCCGCGGGAGGGGCGCCGGGGTGGTCAGGAGCGGCCGCTCACGCCCAGCGCCTTCAAGAGGCGCACCAGGGCGGCTGATGGGCGCTCCTAGCGGCCGAGGATTCCGACGAGGCCCGTGGCGAGCACTGCTACACCTGCGGTCCAGACGACGATGGCGATGGCCTGCCAGAGCAACACCCGCTCCCGCCTGACGCCGGACGCGGCGAGGAACGCGGCGGTGAGCTGCGTGGGAAGAGCGAGGGGGGCGAGCAGACTCGCACCTGGCACGCCGAATCGGGAGAGCCACCCCTGCAGGCGTCGCTGCCCCTTCAGTCGCCGGGCGGATGGCGCGGCGGACGCGGAGGCCGTCGATCCGAGCCCGCCGGACCGCCCGGCCACCACCTTCTGGCGGACGGTGGAACTGATGGTGACGACGGCGAGCACGCTCAGGAAGTTGCCGATCATCGCGGCGAGCGCCGCCATGATCGGTTCGACCCCCAGGATGATTCCGATGCCGGCAGCGCCCTCACCTTCGATGTAGGGGATCATGCCGGCGACGGCGACTCCCACCGGCTGCACGATCTCGGGGAGCTGCTGCACCCATTCCTGTATGCCCTCGTACGGAGTGGCCATGTCCTTCTCCTTCGTCTTCCGACGATGGATCCACAGAACCCCGTCGGTGCTTAGCATGTTCTAAGCGTGGGGTCAAGAGCGTTCTACGAAGGCGGATTATTCCAGCACTCAGCACCGGGCCGAGCCACCCCTGTCCCCGCCGAGATCATCGAAAAGAGGGTCGTGGTGGACCTCCTGGACCTCCGCGGCGATGTCTGTCCTTCGGTGGGAGCGGGGTCGAGCGCACCCGTCACTCGGCGGTGGGCCGCCGGCGTTGCTGCTTTGTGGCGGACCGCTGCTGCTTGTTCGCGAGACGACGCCGTTCCGATCCGCGTGTGGGACGTGTCGAGCGGCGCTTCGCCGGCGGAGGGCCGAGTGCGGCGGTCACGATCTTGCGGAGGACGTCCAGGGCGATCTCGCGGTTGCGCAGCTGGGACCGCTGCTCCGACACCGTCACCGTGATCGATCCCGGGACACGGCTCCGGGAGAGTTGGTGGAGGATCCGCGCGCGTTCCTCATCGCTCAGCGCCGACGACTCCGAGGCCACCCAGGTGAGCTGCACCCGGCTGTCCGACGTGTTGACGTGCTGCCCGCCGGGCCCGGAGGACCTCGAGAACTTCCACTGCAACTCGCTCGCCGGAATGGTCACGGTCGATGTCACCTCAAGATCCACGGAGTAAGCGTGGCATGGGGAGGTCGGGCACGCCTTCACCTCGGCGTGTCAGCGCCGCGGTCTACGATCAGGTGCGGGGCTGGAATCAGCTTCCAGAACGGACCAGACGCCGCGGTGAGCCGGGGCACGGCAGGAAGGTGCGCGGACACATGGACGAGTTCGGCGCATCAGGCACAGCGATAGGCCGGCCGGCTCCGGCTGCTGCTCGCACGGAACTCATGCCGTCGGGGTTCGCATCTCCCGCCCAGGACTGGTTCGAGAACCGGATCGACCTGAACCGACATCTCATCCCCGACGTCACCAGCACCTACATCGTGCGGGTCGCAGGTCACGCGATGGACGGCGCAGGCATCTCCGATGGCGACGAGCTGATCGTCGACCGGGCCCTGCAGCCCAAGGACGGATCCGTGGTCATCGCTGTCCTCGACGGCGAACTCATCATCCGGCGGTTACGCGTCACGAGCCCTGCTCCCGGTTCAGACCTCCCGAGCGCCGTCACACTGATCGCGGCCGGCGACGCCTACCCGGTCATCCCTGTGCCGGATCCGGAGAGCCTGGTCATCTGGGGAGTGGCGACCAGGTGCCTGCACCATGTCTGAGCCGGAATCACCAGTCCGCCGTCCTGCTCCCACGAGCTCGAGCGTGGCCCTGGTCGACGTCAACAACTTCTACGTCTCCTCCGAGCGGGCCTTCGACCCGTCCCTGGAGGGGAAGCCCTTGGTGGTGCTGTCCAACAATGACGGGTGCGTGATCACGCGCAGCGCCGAGGCGAAGGCCCTGGGCATCCCGATGGGTGCACCGTGGTTCCAGAACGTCGAGCAGGCCAAGGCGTCGGGGGTGCAGGCCAGGTCCAGCAATTACGAGCTGTACGGGGACATGAGTGCCCGCGTCATGGAGCTCCTCGGCCGGCACACCACCACCCTCGAGATCTACAGCATCGACGAGGCGTTCCTGACCCTCGGCGGCGATCACCAGGGGCAATACACCACCGGCAGGACCATCAAGGCGACCGTGCAACGCAATACCGGGCTTCCCGTGTGCGTGGGCATCGCACCCACCAAGACCCTCGCGAAGCTCGCCAACCGGTGGGCGAAGGGCAACACCCGGTTCGATGGCGTCTGCCACTGGCAGCTCGTACCAGCAGATCAGCGTGAAGCGCTCCTGCGCAGGCTGAAAGTCACCGACATCTGGGGTGTCGGAACCAGGAACGCCGCACGCCTCAACGCGCTGGGAATCGACTCGGCGTGGGACCTGAGCGCAGCCGATCCGGTCCTGATCCGGAAGAAGTTCTCGGTCGTGCTGATGCGCACCGTGCTGGAGCTGCAGGGCACGCCGTGCATCACCTCGAATGCCTCCACCGGCAACGAGCAGGTCATGTTCTCCCGGTCCTTCGCGCATCCGGTCGACACCCTGGATGCCATGCGGCAGGCGTTGAGCGTCTATGCCCAGGGCGCTGCGTCGCGTCTGGCGCGCAAGGAGCTCCAGGGACGAGTGCTCACCGCATTCGCGGGCACCTCGCCGTTCAGCACCGGCACCAGGAGCTCGCCCAGCATCTGCATCCCCTTACCGGCGCACACCTCGGACCCGCTCGAACTCACCCGGGCCGCGCACACACTCCTGCCACTCATCGAAGAAGGCGTCTCCTACAACCGCGCCGGCGTCATCATCACCGACCTCCAGCCAGTCGGCACCCAGGACACGCTCCTGAACGTCGAGCCGGGATGGGGCAGCGACTCCGGGTCGGGGTCAAGCAGCTCCGGCGGCAAGGACACAGGTCCGCTCCTCCACGAGATCGGCCAGAGATTCGGGCGCTCAGCCATCGGTCTGGGGCACGGAGGCCTCAAAGCAGGCTCGGACTGGACGATGAAGCGCGACATGCTCTCGCCCCACTACACGACCACGTGGGCGGATCTCCCGGTCGTCAAAGCTTGAGCAGCCGATCCCGTACGGAGTGCGGTGCGGCCCAGAGGTATTCCGTCGTCAACTCCGAGGGCGAGAGGGACGAGTGACGGACAGCCCGGCGTGCCCGTGCACCTTCGGAGTATGCACCACAGATGCACCACGAAGTCCCCGGGAATGCAGAGAGCCCCCGGTCTCCCGGGGGCTCTCGCTGGCGGTGACGGTGGGATTTGAACCCACGTTGGCTTTTACACCAAACAACATTTCGAGTGTTGCACCTTCGGCCGCTCGGACACGTCACCAACGCCGTTACTTTACCGGCTGCGGCGCCCGAGTCCCAAAACGGGCTCCCGTCAGGGGAGGTCGATGACCTCGTTCTTGCCCGAACTCGGCTTCGTACCCGTCACGAGGCCCTTGACCATCTTGACCGCGGAGACCACGCGGGGCGCGTCCATGGACCAGTACTCAGCGGTGTCGGCGTCCACGTGGATGAGGGCGACGGCGGGGTCGTCACGGCCGTTCTCGAACCATGCGGACACGCTCGGCCCCCACAGCTCGTCGATCTTCGCCTGGTCCTTGGTCAGCGTGGCCGTGCCGGCGATGGACACGTAGCCCTTGCCCGTGCTGGCCGAGACGTTCACCTGGGGGTTTGCGCGGATCTCGTCGGCCTTGGGGGAGGGGTCCTCGGTGAAGAACCAGAGGTCGCCGTCGAAGTCCTTGCCGTGCAGGGCCAGCGGCCTGCTGACCAGCGTGCCCTCGAGGCTCACCGTGGTGAGGATCGCGATGTCGGTCTTCCCCAGGATGTCCTGGACTTCCTTCAAGCCGTCCTGCTGGTCTGCCACGTCTACTCCTTGATCGGGGCTGCTGCGGATTCCCTCAGCCTACGCACCATCACGCGGGTGCGGAACCGGACCGCTGCGCCGCGAAGAACCCCTTGAGGAGCGCCGCGCATTCGTCCTCGCGGACGCCCGGGAACACTTCGGTCCAGTGGTTGAGCCGGGGTTCGCGCAGCACGTCGAACACGGAACCGGACGCCCCGGCCTTCGCGTCCCACGCCCCGAACACCACGCGCGGGATGCGCGCGAGCACGGAGGCCCCCGCACACATGGCGCACGGTTCGAGCGTGACCACGAGGGTGCACCCCTCGAGCCGCCACGCACCGGTTCGGGCGGCGGCGGCCCTGATCGCCACGACCTCTGCGTGCGCGGTCGGGTCCCCCAGTTCCTCGCGCCGGTTCCACCCCGTCCCGAGCACGGAACCACCGGGCCCGACGACGACGGCGCCGATCGGCACGTCCGCGCTCGTGGCCGTGCGCGCGGCCGCGTCGAGTGCTGCGCCCATCCACGTCCAGTGCTCGGGATCCACGGAGGGGAGGGAGGCGGTCATGGGTCCAATGGTACTTTTGGCCCATGCGTGTACTGGTCGTCGATCACCCCCTGGTAGCCCACAAACTCACGGTTCTGAGGGACAAGAACACGTCCTCGCCGGTGTTCCGCCTCCTCACCGAGGAGCTCGTCACCCTCCTCGCCTACGAGGCCACCCGGGATGTCCGGGTGGAGACCGTCTCGATCGAGACCCCGGTGACGTCCACCGAGGGGGTGGGCCTCGTGAAGCCCACCCCGCTCGTGGTCCCCATCCTCCGGGCCGGCCTCGGCATGCTCGAGGGCATGACCCGTCTGGTACCCACCGCCGAGGTCGGTTTCCTCGGTATGGCCCGCAACGAGGAGACCCTCGAGGCGATCACCTACGCCGAGCGGCTGCCGGACGACCTCACGGGCCGCCAGGTCTTCGTGCTCGACCCGATGCTGGCCACCGGCGGCACCCTGCGCGAAGCCATCAAGTTCCTCTTCGCCCGCGGGGCGGCGGACATCACCTGCATCTGCCTGCTGGCCGCGCCCGAGGGTCTGGCCACCCTGCAGGAGGAACTCGACGGCCGCAATGTCACCATCGTGCTGGCATCCATCGACGAGAAGCTCAACGAGAAGTCCTACATCGTGCCGGGCCTGGGCGATGCCGGGGACCGCCTGTACGGCGTCGTCGGCTAATACCGCCGCTGCCGCGCGGGAGCCGGGGTGGCGCGTCCCCCACGGGCCCACCCGCAGGACAACGAAGCACTTCCGGTCCCCGGTTTCTTGCATCACGTTCCGATCACGGCTCAAATGGTGCGATGACCAACGACACGGGTACTCAAGCCTCCGCCACGAACAGTGGCCTGAAGCGGGCGGTCGGCGCGCCCCTGCTGTTCGCCTTCATCGTGGGCGACACCCTTGGAGCGGGCATCTACACGCTGGTGGGCGCCATGGCGGCCGACGTCGGTGGCGTGATCTGGCTGCCGCTGCTGATCGCGCTCGTCGTCGCGCTCCTCACCGCGGGAACTTACTGCGAGCTCATCACCAAGTACCCGCACGCAGGCGGGGCGGCCCGGTACGCCGAGCGGGCCTTCAAGGTCCCCTACCTCTCCTTCCTGGTCGGGTTCCTCATGATGGCCTCGGGCATCACGACGGCGGCCGCTCTCGCCAACGCCTTCGCGGGGGACTACCTCGCGGCCCTCATCGACGTCCCCGCCGCCCCGGCGGCGGCCGTCTTCATCATCATGCTGACGCTGATCAACCTCCGTGGGGTGAAGGAATCGCTCGGGGCCAACCTCGTGGCCTCCGTCATCGAGGTGACGGGCCTCGTGATCGTGATCGCGGTGGCCGCCGTCGTCTTCACCAGTGGCAACGGGGAGCCGTCGCGACTTCTCGAGTTCGCCCCCGAGGTCCCCGCGCTCCAGGGGGCCTTCGCCGCCTCCGTGATCGCCTTCTTCTCGTTCCTCGGATTCGAGGCCGCGGCCAACATGGCCGAGGAGGTCAAGAACCCGTCGAAGGCGTACCCGCGTGCCCTCTTCGGGGCCATCGGCACAGCTGCCGTCGTGTACATCCTCATCGCGGTCGGCGCCGTGATCGTGCTGCCGCCGGCAGATCTCGCCACCTCCTCCGGCCCGCTGCTGGATGTCGTCAACGCCAGCGGCGTGGGGCTGCCCCCGTGGATCTTCAGCCTGATCGCGCTCGTCGCGATCGCCAACGGCGCCCTGCTGTTCATGATCATGGCCAGCCGTGTGGGTTACGGCCTCGCGGAGGCGGGTCTGCTCCCGCAGGCGTTCGCCCGGGTGCTCCCCACCCGCCGCACCCCGTACGTGTCCATCATCGTCGTCGCCGCGCTCACCATCGGGCTCTCCTTCATCGGGGACGTCGGCACGCTCGCCGAGACCACGGTGCTCCTGCTGCTGCTCGTGTTCATCTCCGCCAACTTCAGCGTTCTGGTCCTCAAGAAGGACACGGTGGAGCATTCACACTTCTCCGTGCCGCGGATCGTGCCGATCCTCGCGACGATCGCCAGCATCGCCCTGCTCGCGCAGCAGAGCTTCGTCGTGTGGCTGGGCGGGCTCGCCTACATCGCCGTCGGTTCCATCCTGTTCGTCTGCGCCCGCGCCCGACGGAAGCACGAGGACCGCGTCAGCGCCGAGTAGCGGACGGCGCATCCGGACGACCACCGCGGTGCGGGAGGGCGGCGCGTGATCGGCAGCGGGAACCCCGTGGAGGCCGATCGGCGCCGCCCTTCTGCGTACGTGCAGCCTGCTGACCAGCGGCTATACAGGAGGGCCGGTCTTTGTTACTTCGACCGATCGATTGTTACGTGCAATAATTCCCCCGTGACCATCAACTCACTCGCATCTGCAGTGGCTGCTCCCACCTCGGACCTTGTGTCCGCTCCTGGACGCTGCTGCTATCGAATGCACGCGTAGCGGCCATACCCCAACCGGTACCACGCACCTCAAGCCCGACGGCGGGCATCCCTCTTCATCCCGACCGGGCACACCCGCATTCGAGCCGTGATGACGGCACACTTCTCGAGGTTGATCTCATGTCAGTAAATCCGGGCTACGTCCATATCTCGCTCCGTTCCGCTGCGAACCGCCCCGCGCACCAGCGTTTCCCCTCGGCTGCGGCCGCCCGGCTGCAGTCGGTTCAGGGCGCGGATGCCGCGATGACCCCGCCCGTGCCGGTGGTCACGCCGAACGGCGTCCCGGGTCCCCAGGCCGTCACGGGTGACACCACGGCGCGCGGCTTCGTGCTCTACGTCGCCCTCGACGAGGCGACGGCGGCCGCTGCCGGCACGACGTTCGCCAAGCTCGCACAGGACGTCCGCTCCTACGTGCGCTCCCTCGTGCCGACGGCGGAGAGCCACGCGGCCGTCGCCCTCGCGCCCGCGGACGCGCCGGGCTCCGACATCGACGTCGTCCGGGCAGCGCTCGGTGATCCCACCGTCGCCCGGCGCACGCGCTCGGACGCCGCGGCAGCTCCGCAGGCGCAGCCGCCGCGCCCCACGGGCGTGCTGATCGATCTCTCGCGCCGTGAGGTGCACCTGGACGGCGAGAGCCTGAACCTGACCTTCAAGGAGTTCGAACTCCTCAACTACCTCGTGGAGAACGCCACCCGCACGGTGGGCCGCGAGGAACTGCTCAGCGGACTCTGGCGGAACGCGGAGGAGGTGCCGAACGAGCGCACCATCGACGTGCACATCCGGCGCCTGCGCTCCAAGCTCGGCCGGCTCGCCAACACCGTCCGGACCGTGCGCGGGCAGGGGTACAGGTTCTACGATCACCCCGAGGTCGTCGTCTGGGCAGCTCCCGAGTACTCGATCTAGCGCTCGATCTCGCGCTCGGTGTGGCCCGCGCGGCGTCGGGTCCGGCCGGGACGGCGCTCCGGCACACTGCAGACCTATACTTCGGGGATGCC
Organism: Arthrobacter sp. TJ-236; assembly: GCF_058269235.1. Lineage (NCBI taxonomy): Bacteria > Bacillati > Actinomycetota > Actinomycetes > Micrococcales > Micrococcaceae > Arthrobacter > Arthrobacter sp. TJ-236. Next base: position 59,300 of record NZ_JBZCNI010000005.1, on the reverse strand, counting down.
CTCCGCTCACCTCAAGACGCTCATGCTGCTGCGCCATGCGAAGGCCGAGTTCCAGGACGGCGTGCCGGACCACGAGCGCTCGCTCAGCTCCCGCGGCCATGCTGATGCCCCCCTCGTGGGGCGGTGGATGCTCGAGCACGATTCCGTCCCGGACTTCATCCTGGTGTCCACGGCTCTGCGCACGAGGCAGACCTGCACCTGGGTCTGCAAGGAGCTCGGGGACAAGGCGCCCACACCGAAACTCGAGGACGAGCTCTACGCCGCCCGGCCCGCCGAGATTCTGAGCCTCATCAACCACGTGCCGCCCACCGTCACGAGTCTCCTCGTGATCGCCCACAACCCGGGCGTCCAGGAACTGGCCATGCGTCTCGCCTCCGTCCGGTCCAGCGAGCGCGCGGTCATGGACCTCGCCACGGACTACCCGACGTCGGGCCTCACGGTCATGACGTTCGACGGCGACTGGGCGGAGCTCGACGGACGGGACGCCGACGTCACCGACTTCGTGGTCCGGCGGGCCTCCACCCTGCGCTGAGTCACATCCCGTACTTCTCGAGCAGCCTCAGCCAGATCTCGCTGACGGTGGGGTAGGCGGGGACCGCGTGCCACAGGCGGTCCAGCGGCACCTCGCCCACGACGGCGATGGTCGCGGCATGCAGCATCTCCGAGACCTCGGGTCCGGCGAACGTGACGCCGATGATCACCTTCCGGTCCTCGTCCACGACCATCTGGGCCCAGCCCTCGTAGTCGTCCGAGTGCAGGGCGGACCCGGCGACGGCGATGGCGAGCGAGGTCTCGGACGCGTTCACGCCGTCCTTGTGCGCCTGCTCGAGCGTGCGGCCCACCATCGCGATCTCCGGGTCGGTGAAGACCACCTGCGGCACCGCTGCGTGGTCGGCCGTCGCCGTGTAGGGGCTCCAGGGAGCGGCGTCGTCGCCGAGGAGTCCGTGGGCGCGAGCGGCGATCGCGTCGCCCGTCATCCGCGCCTCGTACTTGCCCTGGTGGGTCAGTTGCACGCGGCCGCCGGCGTCGCCCACGAGGTACAGCCATCCGCCGCTGTCCGGCACGCGACCGGTGTCGTCGGGGGTCAGCTTCTTCGGATCGAGCCCGAGGTCCTCGAGTCCGAGGCCGGTGGTGTGCGGGTGCCGGCCGGTGGAGACCAGCAGCTTCTCGGCGGTGACCGTCAAGCCGTCGCCCACGTCGAGGACGAACATGTCGGACTCCTTGCGGACGCGGTGCGTGGCGGTGTCGGTCAGGAGGGTGATGCCCTCCCCGCGGAGCGCGCCGAGCACGAGGTCGGAGGCTTCCTTCGGGTAGCCGCCGAGGATGCCACTGCGGGCGATGACGGTGACCTCCGAACCCAGCCGGGCGTAGGCCTGTGCGAGTTCCACGCCGGCCACACCTCCGCCGAGCACGGCGAGGCTCGCGGGAACGGACTTCGCCGAGGTCGCTTCACGCGTGGTCCAGTGGTCGAGGTCGGTCAGGCCGTCGATCGGCGGGACGGTCGGGGTGGAGCCCGTCGCCAGGACCACCGCATGGGACGCGCGGTAGACGGTCGTGGACTCGTCGTCGTGCGTGATGGTCACCTCGCGCTCACCCGTCACCGTGGCCCAGCCGCGCTCGAGGGTGATCCCGGCCGAGGCGACCCACTCCTCCTGCGAGGAGTCGTCCCAGTCCGAGGTGAAGGAGGTACGCCTGTCGAGCACCTGCGACGCGTCGAGCGTGCCGGTGACGGCCTCGCGGGCGCCGGCGACCGAGCGGGCGGCGTTGAGGACGGTGCCCGGGCGGAGGAGGGCCTTCGAGGGCATGCAGGCCCAGTAGGAGCATTCGCCGCCTACGAGGTCGGATTCGACCAGGACCGCGCTCAGGCCCTTCTGGACCACGCGCCCCGCCACGTTCTCGCCGACTGCGCCGGCTCCGATCACCACGACGTCCACGATCTTCGGTTCGCTCATGAGGCGAGCCTTGCACCCGGGGGGGCTCCGGGACAAGCGAAGAGGCCCCGATCGGAGTCGGGGCCTCTTCGTTTGTTCATGTGTCTATTCAGGAGTGCGCGCGAAGGGATTCGAACCCCCAACCTTCTGATCCGTAGTCAGATGCTCTATCCGTTGAGCTACGCACGCGAGTGCAGGTGTGTGATCCACGAGGAATCGGTGCTGCAGGGTGGCTGATTGGCCGTAGACAACTTTAGCGTGGAATCCGGATGACGCCTAATCAGTACTGCGCTCCGTGAGAACTAGACCGGTCTACGTGACCTTCGTCACTCGAACCTTGAACGTAAGCGCTCGACATCCCTGCGATGGCGGGCCGACGTGCCACTGTACCCACCCATGTCTCGGCTCCGGCCCCTTGCCTGAAACACGCCAGCCCTAGCATCGGAGCACACCGAGCACCCGACGAAGGGAAGACCAATGGGCGATGCCGTGCACCGGCTTGACCAGTCCGACAGCCAGCGTTCGAACGCCGTTCCGGGGTCCGCCGGCCCTGGTGCCGCGCCGACGACGCACGCCGCACTGCTGGCCTGGGTACACGAAGTGCAGGAGCTGACACAGCCCGCCGCCGTCGTCTGGGTGGATGGTTCGGCGACCGAGAACGCCAGGCTGTGTGACGAACTGGTCGAGGCGGGGACCTTCGTCCGGCTGAATCCCGAGACGTTCCCGAACTCCTTCGCGGCGTTCTCCGACCCGAAGGACGTCGCGCGGGTCGAGGAGCAGACCTTCATCTGCTCGCAGGACGAGCGCGAGGCCGGCTTCACCAACAACTGGATGGACCCGGCGGAGATGAAGACCAAGCTCACGGGCCTCTTCTCGGGTGCCATGCGCGGACGCACCATGTACGTCATCCCGTTCGTCATGGGCCACCTCGACGCCGAGGACCCGAAGTTCGGCGTGGAGATCACGGACAGCGCCTACGTGGTGACGTCGATGCGGATCATGGCGACCATCGGCACGGCCGTCCTCGACCGCATGACCGAGCTGGACGCCCCCTTCGTGCCGGCGCTGCACTCGCTCGGGGCACCGCTCGCGGACGGCGAGGCGGACGTCCCCTGGCCCTGCAACGAGGAGAAGTGGATCGTGCACTTCCCCGAGGAGCGGTCCATCTGGTCCTACGGCTCCGGCTACGGCGGCAACGCCCTGCTGGGCAAGAAGTGCTACGCGCTGCGGATCGCCTCCGTCATGGCGCGCGACGAGGGCTGGCTGGCTGAGCACATGCTGATCCTCAAGCTCACCTCGCCCCAGGACAAGACCTACTACCTCTCCGCGGCCTTCCCCTCGGCCTGCGGCAAGACCAACCTCGCGCTCCTCGACCCCACGATCGACGGCTGGAAGGTCGAGACCCTGGGCGACGACATCACCTGGATGCGCTTCGGCAAGGAGGGCGAGCTCCGTGCCGTCAATCCGGAGGCCGGCCTCTTCGGCGTCGCGCCCGGAACGGGCTGGCACACCAACCCGAATGCCATGCGCGCCATCGCCAAGGGCAACTCCGTCTTCACGAACGTCGCACTCACCGACGACGGCGGGGTGTGGTGGGAGGGCATGACCGAGGAGGTGCCCGCGCACCTCACCGACTGGCAGGGCCGGGACTGGACACCGGACATGGACCATACGGCCGCGCACCCGAACGCACGCTTCTGCACGCCGATCGACCAGATCGACATGCTCGCCGAGGAGTTCAACCGGCCCGACGGCGTGGAACTCTCCGCCATCCTGTTCGGCGGGCGTCGGAAGACGACCGTTCCCCTGGTCACGCAGTCACGCACCTGGGCCAACGGCATCTTCATGGGGTCCACGTTGTCCTCCGAGACCACCGCGGCCGCGGCGGGCGAGGTGGGTCGCGTGCGCCGCGACCCCATGGCCATGCTGCCGTTCATCGGGTACGACGCCGGTGACTACCTACGTCACTGGCTCACCCTCAGCGCCGGGGCCGACCAGGCGCGCCTGCCGCAGATCTTCCTGGTCAACTGGTTCCGCCGCACGGCGACCGGCGGTTTCGCCTGGCCCGGCTTCGGGGACAACTCGCGCGTCCTGAAATGGGTCATCGAGCGCCTCGAGGGAACGGCCGACGCCGTCGAGACGCCCATCGGTTACGTCCCCACGGGGGACGCCCTGGACCTCAGCGGCCTCGACATGACGCCGGCGGAGGTCGAGGCCGCCGTGCACGTCGACGCCGTCGAGTGGGCCGAGGAGCTCGAAGGGATCGAGCAGTGGTACGGGCGCTTCGGGGATTCCCTACCCGAGGAGCTCCGGGGCCAGCTCGACGAGTTGAAGGTGCGCTTCAGCAACGCCTGACATGCCGCACACGAAAGGCCCCTTCCATGAGGAAGGGGCCTTTCGTCTGGGGGAGTACCGTCGCCGCGCCGCCGTCGTGCCGCGGTGCTGGGCGTGCCGGTGCGGTCCGTCAGTCGCGGATGACGGCGAGGACGCGCTGCACGAGGTCCTCGAGTGTCTGAGGGTCCACGGCCTCCGCGTTCAGCCGGAGGTACGGCTCGGTGTTCGAGGGGCGGAGGTTGAACCACCAGTTCCCGTGCGCGGGGGTGAAGGTGAGACCGTCGAGGTCGTCCACCACCACGCCGTCCTGCTCGAACTCGGTGCGGGCCCGGGCGATCGACGCCTGCAGGTCCACGACCTTCGAGTTGACCTCGCCCGAGGAGAAGTAGGGCTCGTACTCACGGCCGAGCTCCGACAGCGGGCCGTCCTGCTCGCCGAGCGCCGCGAGGACGTGCATGGCCGCGAGCATGCCGGTGTCCGCGTTCCAGAAGTCGCGGAAGTAGTAGTGCGCCGAGTGCTCCCCGCCGAACACCGCGCCCTCCTCGGCCATCACGGCCTTGATGAAGGAGTGTCCTACGCGCGTGCGGACCGGGCGGCCGCCGTCGTTCCTGATCAGTTCCGGCACCGCGCGTGAGGTGATCAGGTTGTGGATGATCACGGGCTCGGCCTCACCAGCGGCCTGCGCGCGGGCGATCTCGCGGCGCGCCACCATCGCCGTGATGGCGCTCGGCGAGACCGGCTCGCCGCGCTCGTCGATGATGAAGCAGCGGTCGGCGTCACCGTCGAACGCGATCCCGATGTCAGCGCCGTGCTCGACGACGGCGGCCTGCAGGTCGAGCAGGTTCTCCGGCTCCAGCGGGTTGGCGGGATGGTTGGGGAAGGAGCCGTCGAGCTCGAAGTAGAGGGGCACGATGTCGAACGGCAGGGCGGGCAGCAGCTTGTCGCCGAGCACCGCGGGAGTGGTGAGGCCCGCCATGCCGTTGCCGGCGTCGACCACGACCTTCAGGGGGCGGGTCCCCGAGAGGTCCACCTGTGCGCGGAGGAAGCGCGCGTACTCCTCGAGGACGTCGCGCACGCTGGTGGTGCCCTGGACGTCCACGGCCGGGATGGTGCCGTCGTCGAGGTAGCGCTCCGCACGCTCCTGCACGTCCTTGAGTCCGGTCTCGGACGAGACCGGGACGGCGCCGGGACGGGTCATCTTCATCCCGTTGTACTGGGCGGGGTTGTGGCTGGCGGTGAACGTCACGCCGGCCGCGTCCAGCGTGCCGCTCGCGTAGTACAGCTCGTCGGTGGAGATGAGGTCGAGGAACAGGACGTTGGCCCCGCGGAGGGTGGCTCCCTCGGAGAAGGACTTCGAGAACTCCGGCGACGACGGACGCATGTCGCCGCCGACCAGGATAGTCTCGCCCGCGAGCCCCAGGGAGTCCACGAAGGCCGCCCCGACAGCGCGCACCGAGTCCACGGTGATGGTCTCGCCGACGATGCCGCGCACGTCATAGGCCTTGAAGGATGCTGAGAGATCGAAGGGTGTATTCACGTCTGGAAGTGTATCGGCTGGCCTTCCGGCACCCGTTTCCCACATAGCCTCCCCCAACCCGGCCGACTGGGGGAGGGGGCTGGGAGACTGGAGGCATGTCACCCACCACCACACTCAACGAGCAGGCCGCCGAGATCCTCCACACGCTGGTGGGGTCGAAGGACGCCCGGTTCCACGACGGTCAGTTCGAAGCCATCGAGGCCCTCGTCGAGGGTGGCCGGCGGGCGCTCGTCGTGCAGCGCACCGGGTGGGGTAAGTCCGCGGTGTACTTCGTCGCGAGCCTCCTGCTCAGGGCTCGCGGCGCCGGGCCCACCCTGATCGTCTCGCCGCTGCTGGCCCTCATGCGGGACCAGGTGGCGGCAGCCGCGCGCGCGGGCGTCCGGGCGGAAGCCATCAACTCGGCCAACCAGACCGAGTGGCAGGACATCATCGCGAAGCTCCAGGCCGACGAGGTGGACGTGCTGCTCGTCTCGCCGGAACGCCTGAACAACCCGTCCTTCCGGGAGCTGTACCTCCCGGAGCTCATGCGGCGCACCGGCCTGCTCGTCATCGACGAGGCGCACTGCATCTCGGACTGGGGACACGACTTCCGCCCCGACTACCGGCGCCTCCGGGAACTGATCATGGGCCTGCCCCAGGGCGTCCCGGTCCTGGCGACCACGGCGACCGCCAACTCACGCGTGGTGAAGGACGTCGAGGAGCAGCTCGGGGCGGGCGGCACGGACGTCTTCACCCTGCGTGGGGAGCTGGCGCGGAAGTCGTTGCGGCTCGGCGTCCTCCGGCTGCCGAGTCCGCGGTCGCGCCTCGCCTGGCTGCTCACGCACCTCACGGATCTGCCGGGGAGCGGCATCATCTACGCCCTGACCGTCTCCGCCGCCGAGGACACCGCGCGGCTGCTGCGGGAGAACGGGCACGCGGTCCGGGCCTACACCGGACGCACCGATCCGGCGGATCGCGAGGCGGCGGAGATGGCGCTGAAGAACAACGAGGTGAAGGCGCTCGTCGCCACGAGCGCCCTCGGCATGGGCTTCGACAAGCCCGATCTCGGCTTCGTGGTGCACCTCGGCGCACCGTCCTCGCCGGTCGCGTACTACCAGCAGGTGGGCCGCGCGGGCCGCGGAACGCCGAATGCGGACGTGCTGCTGCTGCCCGGCGCCGAGGACCGCGACATCTGGGAGTACTTCGCCACCGCCTCCATGCCCTCGGAGGACGCCGCGCTCCGCGTGCTCGAGGCCCTGGAGCCGGGAGTGGTCCTCTCGACGCCCGCGTTGGAGACACGCGTGAACCTCAAGCGGTCGCCCCTCGAGTTGCTGCTGAAGGTGCTCGACGTCGACGGTGCGGTCCGCAAGGTGACGGGCGGCTGGGAGAGCACCGGTACGCCCTGGACCTACGACGCCGATCGCTACCGCCGCATCAGCGAGGCGCGGGTCGTCGAGCAGAAGTCCATGCTCGACTACGAGAACACGACCTCCTGCCGCATGGAATTCCTCTCCCGCTCCCTGGACGATCCTGCGGCGACGCCCTGCGGACGCTGTGACAACTGCGCCGGGCCCTGGTACTCCGACGACGTGGCCCACGAGGCCTCGGACTCCGCCAACCAGGCCCTGAGCCGCGTCGGCGTCGAGCTCGAGCCGCGTGGCCAGTGGCCGTCGGGCATGGACAAGCTCGGAGTGGCGCTCAAGGGGAAGCTGAAGCCCGGCGAGGTGAGCCTTCCCGGGCGCGCGCTCGCACGTCTGACGGACCTCGGATGGGGCAACAGATTGCGGGAGCTGATGTCCGACGCCACGCCCGATGCTCCGCTGGATCCCGCCGTCATCGAAGCGGTGGTGCGCGTACTGGCGCAGTGGGGCTGGGACGAGCGCCCGGTGGCCGTGGTGAGTGTGCCCTCGCGTCGACGCCCGGAACTGATCACGTCCCTCGCGCAGGCGCTCGCCGACGTCGGGCGCATCCCCTATCTCGGCCGACTGACCACGCCGAACGGCTACCCGCAGGGTCAGCCCGGCGGCAACAGCGCGTTCCGCCTCGCCCAGGTGTGGGACCACTTCGGTGTCCCGGAGGAGGGAGCGGCCTGGTTCGCGGCCAATCCCGGGCCGGTGCTGCTCGTGGACGACTTCGCCGACAGCCGCTGGACCATCACCGAGGCCGGGCGCGCGCTGCGGGTGGCGGGGGCCTCCGGAGTGCTGCCGTTCGCCCTCGCGTTGAAGGCCTGACCTCCGCGAGGGGGCGCTCGGGGGAGAAGGTCCTTCGACTGGGGCGAACGGCAACGAAAAGGGGCCCCATTCCTGGGGCCCCTCGATGCGGAGACGGGGGGATTTGAACCCCCGGTAGGCTTTAGGCCCACACTTCATTAGCAGTGAAGCCCATTCGGCCGCTCTGGCACGTCTCCATCGGCTATCGCTAGCTGTGCAAGGCTACCCGGTGAATGACGGCAAGAGCAAAACGCTGTGAGGCCCTGCGAGGCGCCACGATCGGTGCTTCGCGCCGCCGTCGATCACAGGGATCCGGTGAGCGCACGCCACAGGAACTCGAAGCTCATCGCATGCATCCGGGCAGCCTGGCGGTTGTCGGCTGCCCCCGCGTGGCCGCCCTCGAGCGCCTCGTGGAACCAGACGTCGTCGATCCCCCGCTCCTTCATCAGCGCGGCCATCTTGCGGGCCTGGACCGGACCCACGCGGTCGTCACTGGTGGCCGTCCAGATGAGGGTCTTCGGATAGGTGACGCCGTCCCGAAGGAGGTGGTACGGCGAGAACGTCCGCACGTACTCCCATTCCTCCGGCCTGTCCGGGTCGCCGTACTCCGCGATCCACGAGAACCCGGCGGAGAGCTTCGTGTAGCGCCGCATGTCGAGCAGGGGCACCCCGCAGGAGATCGCCCCGAAGAGGTGGGGGTAGGTGGTCAGCATGTTGCCCACCAGCAGGCCTCCGTTGCTGCGCCCGGTGCAGCCGAGCAACGCCGGTGAGGTGACGCCCCGCCGTACGAGATCCTCGGCGATGGCCGCGAAGTCCTCGTACGCGCGATGCCGGTTCGCGTGGAGCGCGGCGTGATGCCAGCGCGGGCCGTACTCACCGCCCCCTCGGATGTTCGCGAGCACGTACACGCCGTGCCGTTCGTCGTCGGTGCTGCGTTCCAGCCAGCCCCGCCCGATCACGCCGCTGTAGGCGGGTGTCATCGCGTGTTCGAAGCCGCCGTAACCGGAGAGCAGCGTGGGGTTGCCGCCGTCGAGCGTGAGCTCGGTGGACGCGACCTGGAAGTAGGGCACACGCGTGCCGTCCAGGGAGACGGCGAAGTGCTGCTCCACGCTGAAGCGGGACTCGTCGAAGAACGACGGCGAGGACTTCACGGTGCCGTGCGTCCCGCCGATCGTGCCGCGGTAGAGGGTGGAGGGCGTCAGGAACCCCGTGGCGACGAGCCAGTAGTCGTTGCCGTCCACCTCGTCCTCGTCGTCCACCGCGTAGGCGTCGACCGAGTGGAGGGGCGGGCAGGCGTCGAGCGTCGCGGCGTGCCAGTCGCGGGCCGGGTCGAGGATGCGGATCTCCGAGGAGACGTCGTGGAGCAGGTTCAGCAGGAGGAAGTCGCGGGTCCAGCTCCAGGACTGCAGCGAGGTCGCCTCGTCGGGGGTGAACACCGCCACGAGCGGCGACCCACCGATGAGGAACTCCTCGAACCGGACCACCAGCAGGGAGCCGGCCTCGTGGGTCGAGCCGCCGACCGTCCAGTCCGTCCGCGGGCGGATCACGAGCCATTCACGGTGCAGGGACACGCTCGCGTCCTCGGGCACCTCGATGAGGCGCCAGTCGTCGTCCCGCCGCACGTAGGTGCGGCGCGTGTAGAAATCGATCGTGTCGACGGCGATGTCCCGCTCGAACCCGGGCGTCGGATCGTGCATCACCAGCGCCACCATGTGGTTCTCGTCGACCTCGAAGCACTGCTCGGCGTCGGTCAGGTTCCCGCCCCTGTGGAGCGTCCGCACGGTGCGCGGGTACGAGCTCGAGGTCATGGACTCCGGCCCCACGTCGGTCGCCACGAAGAGGGTGTCCCGTCCGGCCCAACTGACGCGGCTCTTCGCCGTCGGGAGATCGAACCCGCCCTCCACGAACGCGAGTGTCCCGAGGTCGAACTCGCGATACCGGTGCGCATCGCCGCCGTCCGGCGAGAGGACCACGAGGACGCGTTCGTGGGGTGCACCCTCGGCCGGCCGGAGGAAGAGCGCGCCGGCCCAGACCCACTCCGTGTGCTCCTCGGCGCTCAGGGCGTCGAGGTCGAGCAGCAGTTCCCAGTCGGGATCGTCGGAGCGGTAGCTGTCCCAGGAGGTGCGGCGCCAGACGCCCTGCCGGTGCTCGGCGTCGCGCCAGAAGTTGTAGTAGTGGTTCCCGTGCTTGCCCACCATGGGAATGCGGTCCGTGGAGTCCAGCACGTCGAGGATGCGCTGCTCACCGGCCTCGAACTCGGGGGTCACCAGCACGTTCTCCGTCAGCGCGTTCTCCCGGCGCACCCAGTCGAGCTGCCTGTCCCCGTAGATGTCCTCGAGCCACAGGAAGGGGTCGTCCGTCGTCGTCGGGGTGTCCGTCGTGTCCGTCATGCGCCCATCCTATGCAGGCGTCCGGGTACGGGCGGCGGGTCACCGGCCGGCCTCGAGCGGTGAGCCGCCCAGGTGAGGGAACGCCGACAGGCGTTGGATACTCTTGGTCCGTGGGAACCCAGGAGCCGCAGCAGGTGGCCGTCATCGGCGCAGGACCCCGCGGCACCTCCGTGGTGGAACGCCTGATCGCCCGGGCCCTCGAGCTCGGGGACGCGGCGCCGCCCCTGACGATCCACGTGATCGACCCGTACGAACCCGGCCCCGGTCACGTCTGGCGCACCGGGCAGTCGCGCCTCTTCCTCATGAACACGCCCTGCCTCTACCCCACGGTGGTTCCGGTCGGCAGAGCCGGGCAGCGGGTGGCACCCTCGCCCGTCGGCGTCGCGTTCGACGAGTGGCGCCTACGCGTGGTGAACGGCCTCATCAGTGCGCCCGACGACGACCTCGAGGAGTGTGCACGCCTCACCTCGAGCGGTTTCCCGAGCAGGGCGCTGTACGGGCGCTACCTCGCGTGGGTCTTCGCGGAGGCAGTGCGGACGGCGCCCGTGGGCACCCGCGTGGTGCACCATCGGCACGAGGCCGTCGACCTCCACGCGCTCGGTCCCCGCCGGTGGCGGATCAGTCTCGACGACGGCAGCGGCCTCGAGGTCGACGACGTCGTGCTGGCGCTGGGGCACCTCCCCGCGGCGCTCACGCCGGAGCAGGGGAGACTGCAGGACGCCTCGGCGCGGCACGGACTGCAGTACTGGCCGCCCGCGGTGCCCGCCGACGTCGACTGGCGCCGGGTGCCGGCCGGCAAGACCGTGCTGATCCGGGGGCTCGGGCTCAACTTCTTCGACGCGATGATCCAGCTCACGGAGGGGCGCGGCGGTGCGTTCACGCAGCGTGAGGACGGGCGGCTCGAGTACAGCCCGTCGGGGAAGGAGCCGCGGCTCGTCGCGGCGTCGCGTCGCGGGGTCCCGTACCGTGCCAAGGCCGCCATCGATACCTACGTTCCGCGCAGCGTGCGGCTCCGGTTCTGCACGCCTGCGGCCGTCCTCGGTCTCCGCACGAGCGGGATCCAACTCGGCTTCGACCACGACCTGTGGCCGCTGCTGCATCGCGACGTCCTCTGGGCCTACTACTCGACGCTGTGCCGCAGCGACGGAGCAGCTACAGGTGCAGACGAGATGCCCATCGGGGCACCCGACCGTTTCCTCGAGGAACTCGATGCCGCTCTGTCGGAGCGGTCCACCGCCTGGGAGGACGAGGTGTCCGTCGTGGTCGGCCGCCACGTGCCCGACGCGCACCGCCTCGACGTCGAGGCCCTGGCTCAGCCCTTCGCCGGGAGGCACTTCGCGGGCGGGGAGGCCTTCACCTCGGCCGTGCTGGGCTACCTCGAGGCGGACGCCGCAGGCTCGGCCCGCGGGGAGGAGGATCCGCTGAAGATGGCCATCGGGGCGCTGAACGCGGGCCGGTCCGTGGTCAAGCAGGTCGTGTCGGACGGCGGCATCTCCGACGCGTCGTGGAAGTCCGAGCTGCGCGGTTGGTTCGAGCCGCTCGTCGAGGGTCTGGCCAGTGGACCCCCTCCACTGCGGATCGCCCAGCTGGCGGCCCTAGTACGGGCGGGAGTGGTGCGCTTCGTCGGGCCGAACCCCACCTTCGGCTTCGATCCCGATGACGCGCTGTTCCGGGCATCGTCCCCCTGGGTGAAGGATGATTCCTTCACGGCCCAGTACCTCGTCGAGGCGATGATGCCGGCCAACCGCGTCGCGACCACGCGATCCCCTCTCCTCGCATCGCTCGTGGAGCGGGGTCTCGTGCGCCCGAGGATGACGGTGTCCGAGGGCGGAGCCCCGGAAGCCTCGGCAGGTCTCGACGTGACTCCACCGCCCTACCGCGCGATCGACGGTTCCGGGCACGCACTGGACTCCCTCTTCGTGATCGGCCTCCAGCTCTCCTCGGTGCAGTGGGGTACGGCGATCGCGGCCGAGTCGGGCGCGGATCTGGAAGCGGGCGGACGCACCCTGCTCGACGCCGATGCCATCGCGACGGCGATCACCGCCCCGATGGGCCGTACCTGACCCTCCTTCGACGCCCGGACCCGCAGTGCCCGTGACGAACGGAAGGGACCCCCACCGATGCGGTGGGGGTCCCTTCCGTGGTGCAGCCCGACCGTGAGGTCGGGGTCGATCGGATCAGGCGGAGTCGCCCGGCTTACCCGGCTTCACGGGCTTCTCCGGCTTGATCGGCTTGACGGGCTTCTCGGGCTTGACCGGCTTGACGGGCTTCTCCGGCTTCTCGGGCTTGCCCGGCTGGGTGGGCACCTCGGGCGCCACCACGGGTTCCACGGTGACGGGCAGGGTGACCGTCGTTCCGCTCGGCGCGGCGGTCAGGACGATGCTTCCCTGTCCGCCGGCCTTTGCCGGGATGGTTACCTCGACCGTCGCGCTGCCACCGGAGACCGCGACCGTCCCGAGCGGGGTGGCCGTGCCGTCCGCTGCGACGAAGCTCGCAGCGAGCGTGCTGTTGACCGGGCTACCGAGCGAGGTGAGGTCGAGCTTGGACACGGTGAAGGAGACAGCCGTACCCGCCTTCACGGTGCTCGGGGCGCCCTGGACCTGCACGCCGCGTCGATCGAAGGACGGCGAGAGCGGACTGTTGGCGCGGATGTAGTCGATCCACGCGTCACGGTCCACCAGGCCCGACTCACGGGTGTCGGCGCCTTCACGGAAGACCGTGAAGTTGTCGCCGCCCTGGGCCAGGAAGCTGAACGTACCGATCCGGTAGTCCTTCGCCGGGTCGAGCGGCGCTCCGTCGATGGTGACGGACGTGATCCTCGAGCCCCGGGCGAGCGTGGGGTCGTAGGTGAAGCTCACGTTGTCCGACAGGCCGAGAGCCAGGAAGGCCCGCGAGCTGCCGTCCGGCTGCCACTGCTGCTCGAGCATGGTCCTGAACTCGGCACCGGTCAGGGTGGTGGTCCAGAGATCGTTCACGAACGGCAGCACCGCATTCGCCTCGGCGAAGGTGACGGTTCCGTCGGGAGCGAAGTAGAGCTCGTTGCGGAGCCCTCCCGGGTTGACGACGCCGATCTGCGCGCCGCCGCGCTCGGCCGGGGCCAGGCTCGAGCGGAGCGAGTCGGCCACGAGGTTGCCGAGGGTGGACTCGCTCGTGCGGTCGTCGCGAGCGGTGCCGGTGAAGGCGGTGGTGATGTCCTGCGTGACCGAGCCGACCGGCTGGTTGCCGATGACGGCCGCCTGCGCCAGGGCGGCGTCGACGATGGTCTTGACCGCCGCGACACGCGGGTAGGTGCTCACGAGGGTGGCATCGGCGACGGTGGTCCGCGCGACGTTCCGTGCCGTGTAGGACTCGACGTCGCCCGTGGTGGTGTCCACGGTCAGGACGATCTGCCCGATGAACTCGCCGTAGGACCCGGTCTGGAGGACAGGCCTGGTCTCTCCGGCCGCTCCCGGGATGGGAGCGTCCCACGCGTACTGCTTGTGCGTGTGCCCGGTGAAGATGGCGTCGACCAACGGAGTGGTCTCGGTGACGATCCGCGCGAACGCTCCGCCGGCCGCGATCTCCTGCTCGATGGTTGCACCCTCGACGACGCCGTCGCCGGCGCCCTCGTGGTACTCGGCGACGATGACGTCGGCGAGATCCTGGTCCGCGATCTCCTCGGCAACGCGGTTGACGGCCGCGACGGGATCGCCGAAGTCGACGTTCGCGATACCGCCGGGGCTGACGAGCGATGCCGTCTCCTGGGTGACGACACCGATCACGGCGACGTCGATGCCGTCGACCGTGATGACGGAGTACTCCTCGAGCGCGGGCTCCGAGGTGCCTTTCTCGTAGACGTTCGCTCCGAGGTAGGGGAAGTCCGCCGACTCGCTCACGCGGCCGGCGAGGTCGGCGAAGCCCTTGTCGAACTCGTGGTTGCCCACGGCCGAGGCGCGCAGCTCCAGGGCATTGAGGACGTCGAGCGTGGGCTCGTCGTCCTGCAGCGAGGAGGCGAAGAGCGAGGCGCCGATGTTGTCACCGGCGGACAGCAGAGCCGTCCTGCCCTCGCCGCCCTCCGCGCGCAACTGCTCCACCGTGCCGGCGAACTTCACCGTGTTGGCGTCGATGCGGCCGTGGAAGTCGTTGATGTTGAGGAGGTTGACCTCCGCGGTGGTGTCCGCCGGAACCAGGTCGAGCCCCACGATCACCGGATCGTGGTCGCTCGCACGGTAGGGGTCGGCCGCGTAGTAGTCGGTGACGTTGTTGTTGAAGCGGCTGTACTCCAGGGCCACCGACTCCACCGAGTTGATGTTCCAGGTGTCCACCCCGGTCACCGTGGCGTCCGCCGAGGGTGATGCGAGGATGTGGTCGAGCGAACCGCTGAGGCCCGAGAACACGTAGGAGTAGCTCTCGTCCTTCACGCCCTGGTTCACGTAACCGGCTTCGTAGAGGACCTGCATGGGGTCCTCCTGCGTGTACGAGTTGAAGTCACCGGTGAGGAACACCTTGTCCGTGCCGGTCGCCTCCTTCTGGGTCTCCGCGAAGGCGACGAGCGCCTCTGCCTGCGTCACACGGGCTGCGTTCCACGCGCCCTGGCCGTCGCCGGAGTCGACGTTCGGCCCCGAGCTCGGACCGGAGCCCTTCGACTTGAAGTGGTTGACGATCGCCACGAAGGTCTCGCCCTCCGTGCCTCCGACGGGCTTGAAGGCCTGCGCCAGCGGCTTGCGTGCGTTCGAGAACGCGACGTCGTCGTTGAGGATGACGGATTCGCCGACCGGCTCCGCGACGGCCTTCTTGTAGATCAGGGCCGTGCGGATGAAGTCCTCGTCCTCGATGGCGGGAACGGCTGCGGGGGAGCGGACGTAGTCCCAGGTGCCGGGTGCCTTCTCGTTGAGTGCCTCCACGAGGACGGCGAGCGCGGCGTCGCGGTCCTTGCCGAACTTCGCCGAGTTCTCGATCTCCATGAGGGTGACGACGTCGGCATCGAGCGCGTTGATGGCGGCCACGATCTTGGCCTCCTGGCGCTCGAAGCTCTCACGCGTGGCTGCCCCGCGGGCGCCGCACCCGCCGTTGACCGTGATGGGCGTGCCCGCGCGGTCCGTGAAGTAGGTGCAACCCGTCAGGTCCTCGCCCGTGGTCGCGAAGTAGTTCAGCACGTTGAAGGAGGCGAGCTTCACGCTGCCGCCCACCTCGTCCGGCGCCGCTGGGCGCTCGCCGGCGAACTGCACGGGCTGCACGCCGTCGGGGGCGGAGCCGTTCAGCTCGGAGAGCGGCTGGAACTTCCAGGCGCTGTTGCGGTAGTCGAGGACCACCGGCGAGACGAAGTCGGCGGAGTAGCCGACCCGCACGGGCTGCGTCGGCGTGAGGTAGGGCAGCACCTTGTTGCGGTTCGCCCCGGTGAAGAAGTTCGTCGAGGCGCCGTCGTCGAGCCGGACGCCGCGTGCTGCGTTGTCGGCGACGACCGCCGCGTACTCCGCGGTGCCGGGACGCGCGACGTCGGTCGGCTGGAGCAGGCGTTCGGTGCCGGCAGCCAGGGTGACCTCGCCGTACTGGTTGAGCGTGTAGTTGTCCGAGACGGTGAAGGAGTCCGCGGGCTGGAAGAGCATGCCCTCCACACCCTCACGGGCGGCGTCGGTCGCGGGCAGCGGGATCTCGGAGGCCTTGACCTCCTCCGCCGGCTCGGTGAGCTCGACGGTTCCGCCCGCCGGGACGGTGAGCTGGGTGAGACCGAAGAACTCCCCTGCGGTCCCGGTCACCTCGACGTGGTCACCGATGGCGACGGACGCCACGGTCGATGCCGAGAAGACGAAGATGGCGTCGGACGCCGTCTGGCCCGCCGTGGCGGACGTGCCGGGGGTCTGGATGTAGAAGCCCTGGAATCCGCCGGTGGGGTAGGCCGCGGTGACCTTGCCGCGCGTGGTGACGGTCTGCCCGGCCAGCGGCGTGGTGGCCGCCGTGCCCTGGATGTCCCGGATCGGCGTGACGGCCCCGGGTGTCGGGGGCGGCGTGGGGGTGGGAGGAGGGGTCGGGGTCGGCGTCGTGCCGCCCGCGCTGTTCGTGGGCGAGGTCGCCTGGAGGGTGAAGTCGGCTGCGTTGACGTCGGTGTCGGCGAAGCCCGTACGGGCTGCCGAGAGGACGCTGCCGCCGCCCGGAGCGGTTGCGGCGGCGCCCTCGAACGTCGTGGCGTTGCCGTAACCGAGCAGGTCGACGACGCCGGGGGCGTCCGCGGCGCTGCCGACGGGAAGGACTCCCACATTCGCTGCCTGGTCGGACAGGACGATCACGCCTCCGCCTGCGCCCGGGTTGAAGGCTCCGGCGACGACGTCCGCGGTGGGCAGGGGCGCCCCGTTGGCGGCGTTGCTGCCGCCCTGCACCAGGAAGTATCCCTTCGCAGGGATGGTGCCACTGAGCGCGGAGACGCTGTTCGGTGCAGCGGTCCCGGTCGCCGACCGGTACTGCAGCGACCAGCCGTCGAGGCTGACCGGGGCGTCGGACGGGTTGTACAGCTCCACGTACTTGTTGCGGAGCGGCGTGCCCACGGTGCCGCCGGTGACGTAGGCTTCGTTGATGATGACGTCGTCTCCCGTGACGGACGTCGTGGCCGGTGGGGTCTCCACCGCCGTGGCGGGTAGTGCGAAGATCGGTGAGGCGATCAGCCCTACCGACAGCGCCGCACCGAGCGCTCCCTTCCAGGACGAATTACTCATTCGTGGTGTTCTCCTTGACTGTGGCCACTGTGCGGCCGCGAGTGGTACCCGCCGACCCGTCGATGGGAGGGCGTGGTGGCACTGTGCACCTTATGTGACGCAGGTGACAGTGCGATCCCCGGGAGAAGCAAACCAGACTCCAGTGAACGGCGGGTTACCAGAACACGGGAGCCCCCGACGGGTGGAAGGGCGTACGGTCAGCGGTTGGCGCCCTTGAGCGTGCCGGTGGACGGCGCCTCGTCCTCCTCCGCGACGAAGCACAGGATCTCGCGGTCGTCGGCGCTGTTCCAGCTCTCCTCGACCGGGTAGAAGTAGAGCAGTTCGAGCACGGAGGATTCGAAGTCCATCCCGACGAAGTTCCGGAACTCGGCACTGCAGAACTCGGTGGCCGCCGTGGAGGCGGCGGCCTCGCCGGGGTAGTCGCCGTCGGGCATCTCGGTTCTGGCGATCGCCTCGAAGACGTGCGGTTCGTCGCAGGGGAGCACCGTGATGTCGGTGACGTCGGAGGTGCCCGGATCATCGATGCAGTCGCCCACCTTCACGGAGAAGGCGTCCGTCTCCTCCTCAGCGGTGACGGCGCCGTCGGCGTCGCGTTCGGGCCCCTGGGAGGGCAAGAGGCTGCAGCCCGTGAGCAGAGCGAGGGCGGCGCAGGCCGAAGCCGCCGTCGCGCGCCGGGTCACGGCGTTCCGCTGGTGTCGCCTGGTCATGGTGTCCCCGTTCTCGGCCCCGAGCGGTGGGAGGGCCGGTGCTCCTCGGGACAGTACCGCACGACGACGGGGGCACCACGGCGCCCACGGCGCCGCGCCGCTCGGGTCCGGGGCCGAAAAAAGGAGGAGGCTCCGCGATGCGGAGCCTCCTCGATGTGCGGAAGGTAAGGGATTCGAACCCTTGAGACGGGGTGACCGCCCACTGGTTTTCAAGACCAGCTCCTTCGGCCGCTCGGACAACCTTCCGCCGCTAGTGTTTCACGAGAGGCCGGTGGCGCCCAAACATCGTGCTGGTCGATCAGCGGCGAAGGCTGCGGAGGGAGAAGCGACGTGCGAGCTGTGCTCATCCAGGGGAGCGGCGGGCCTGAGGTCCTGGTGCCGCAGGAGGTGCCCGATCCCCGTCCCGGAGCGGGCGAGGTCCTCATCGACGTCGTGGCCGCGGGGCTGAACAGGGCGGACGTACAGCAGCGGCGCGGGTTCTACCCACCGCCGGAGGGCGCGTCGGAGATCCCCGGGCTCGAGGTGTCGGGACACGTCGCGGATCCGGGTCCGTCGCAGTTCGCCGTCGGTCAGCCCGTCGTCGCGCTGCTCGCCGGCGGAGGCTACGCGGAGCGGGTGGCCGTGCCGGCCGGTCAGGTGGTGCCGGCGCCGGACGGCGTCGATCTGGTCGAGGCCGCCGCACTCCCGGAGACCGCCGCGACGGTGTGGTCGAACCTGGTGCTGCAGGCGGGCCTCACCGGTGGGGACAGCGTGCTGATCCACGGGGCGTCCGGCGGGATCGGGCTGATGGCCGTCCAGGTGGCGCTCGCCCTCGGCGCCGTACCGCTGGTGACCGCGGGGTCGGCGGCGAAGCTGGACGTCGCACGGTCCCTGGGCGTCGGCTCGCTCATCGACTACCGGCAGCAGGACTTCGTGGACGAGGTGATGACGGCGACCGGAGGGCGCGGGGTCGACGTGATCCTGGACGTCGTGGGCGCCGAGTACCTCGCACGCAATGTCGCGTCCCTCGCGTCCGGCGGGCGCCTCGTGGTCATCGGACTGCAGCGGGGTGCCAGGGCGGAGCTCGATCTCGGCCTGCTCATGGGCAAGCGCGCCAGCGTCGCGGGCACCACGCTGAGGTCGCGCCCCGTGGAGGAGAAGGCGCGGATCATGGCCGCGGTGCAGGACCACGTGTGGCCGCTCGTGTCAGCAGGTCGCGTGAGGCCGTTCGTCGACCGCACCTTCCCGCTCGACAGCGCGGCGGAGGCGCATGCGTACTTCGACTCCGGGCAGCACGTGGGCAAGGTCCTGCTGACCACGTAGGTCGCCGTGCGCTGGTCATCAGCAGGCTTCCTCTCATTGTCGGGCTGTGGAAGGCTGGTCGGACAGCCGATCGGAAGGAGCGCCGCCATGACGGGCATGCAGGACGACGACGGGAACGAGGGCGGCCTGGCCAAGGCCGCCGACAGCTTCGCCGAGAACCTCGGGGACCAGGTGCCCGACGGCGTCGACAACGGCCCCACGGACGACGCCGACGAGCCGGCCGACGGCCGCACCAGGACGCACGCGAGCATCAGCGAGGGCATGAACGCGAACGTCGACGAGCCTCCCGCGGACACGCGCGACGGCTCAGGCGCGACGACGGACACCTGAGCGTCCTGATCCACGTCTGACCTTCGCCTGACGGGCGCATGAGGGACGGCACCCGCGCCCGCCGACCGAACACCGGTCGACAAGAGCCGGCCGCTCGCCGCACCCTCGCGCGCGTTCGGCGCATCCCCCGGGTTGGGAGGCTTGTCATGTGACGTACGCCTCACTAGGTTGCTACCTTCGTGTGCATCACACTCTCCCACCCGAGGAGCATCATGAGTAAGAAGCAGAACGGGTCCCACCGGCACGCCGACGTGCTGGTGACGGATCCCGACCTGCCGCCGGTCGCCGTCGACCCGCAGCTGGCAGAAGCAGAAGACCGCCGGTGGACTCCGGCGAAGATCGCCCTCTGGGTGGGAATCGCCCTCCTCGGTGGCGTGTCCTGGACCATCCTCGCGATCGTGCGGGGCGAGACCGTCAACGCGATCTGGTTCGTGTTCGCGGCAGTGTGCACCTACCTCATCGCCTACCGGTTCTACTCCAAGTTCATCGAGCGGAACCTCACCAAGCCGGACGACAGGCGTGCCACGCCCGCGGAGTACAAGGCGGACGGCAAGGACTACGCCGCCACCGACCGCCGGGTGCTCTTCGGCCACCACTTCGCGGCGATCGCCGGCGCGGGTCCGCTCGTGGGTCCGGTCCTCGCGGCGCAGATGGGCTACCTGCCCGGCACCCTGTGGATCATCATCGGCGTGATCTTCGCCGGCGCCGTCCAGGACTACCTCGTCATGTTCTTCTCCATGCGCCGCGGCGGCCGCTCCCTGGGCCAGATGGCACGCGAGGAACTCGGCGTCATCGGCGGCACCGCCGCCCTCGTGGCGACGCTCACCATCATGATCATCATCGTGGCGATCCTCGCCCTCGTGGTGGTCAACGCCCTCGGTGAGAGCCCGTGGGGCGTCTTCTCCGTCTCGATGACCATCCCGATCGCCCTCTTCATGGGCGTGTACCTGCGGTACCTCCGCCCCGGCAAGGTCACCGAGGTGTCGCTGATCGGCTTCGTGCTCCTGCTCCTCGCCATCATCGGCGGCGGCTGGATCTCCGAGACCGCCTGGGGCGCCGAGCTGTTCACGCTCGACCGCGTGACGATCGCCTGGGGCATCATCATCTACGGCTTCATCGCCGCCGTCCTGCCCGTCTGGCTGCTGCTGGCCCCGCGTGACTACCTCTCCACCTTCATGAAGATCGGCACCATCGTGATGCTCGCCGTCGCGATCGTCATCACCCGCCCCGAGATCAGCGTCCCCGCCGTCACGGAGTACGCGAGCACCGGCGCGGGCCCCGTCGTCGCGGGGACCCTGTTCCCGTTCCTCTTCGTCACCATCGCCTGCGGCGCCCTCTCGGGGTTCCACGCGCTGATCGCCTCCGGTACCACCCCGAAGATGATCGAGAAGGAGCGCCAGACGCGCTTCATCGGCTACGGCGGCATGCTCATGGAGTCCTTCGTGGCGATCATGGCGCTCGTCGCGGCCCTCTCGATCGACCGCGGCATCTACTTCGCCATGAACTCCTCGGGAGCGGCGACGGGCGGCACCATCGAGGGTGCCGTGACGTTCGTGAACGGCCTCGGCCTCACGGGCGTCAACCTGACGCAGGAAGCCCTCAGCACCATGGCCACGAACGTCGGTGAGGAGTCGATCGTCTCGCGGACCGGCGGCGCACCGACCCTCGCCGTGGGGATCGCGCAGATCATGCAGGGCGTCTTCGGCGGCGCCGGCATGATGGCCTTCTGGTACCACTTCGCCATCATGTTCGAGGCACTGTTCATCCTGACCGCGGTCGACGCCGGCACGCGCGTGGCGCGCTTCATGCTGCAAGACAGCATCGGGAACGTCGTGCCCCGCTTCCGCGACACCTCCTGGCGTACCGGCGCGTGGATCTGCACCGCCATCATGGTGGCCGGATGGGGGGCGATCCTCATCATGGGCGTCACCGATCCGCTGGGTGGCATCAACACGCTGTTCCCGCTGTTCGGCATCGCGAACCAGCTGCTCGCGGCCATCGCGCTCGCCGTCTGCATGGCCATCTGTGCCAAGCGCGGCATGTTCAGGTTCCTTTGGATCCCGGCCCTGCCGCTGGCCTTCGCTGCGGTGGTCACCATCACGGCGTCGTTCCAGAAGATCTTCTCGTCCACGCCGGCCATCGGGTACTGGGCCCAGCACACGGCGTTCAAGAACGCCCTCGCCGCAGGTGAGGAGAGCTTCGGCACCGCGACGAGCGTCGCAGCCATGGAGGCCGTGGTCCGGAACACCTTCATCCAGGGGACGCTGTCCATCGTGTTCGTGGTGCTCTCCATCATCGTCATCGCCACCGCGATCCTCGCCACCATCAAGGCGTACCGCACCGGCGGGGGTGTCGAGACGGAGGACGCCGCCGTGCCCTCGCGCATCTTCGCCCCGGCGGGCCTGACGGCCACGCCGGCCGAGAAGGAGCTGGAAGCCCGCTGGGCCGCCGTCGATCCCGACAAGCGACCCGTCAGGTCGGGTCACTGATGAGCGTGCTGGAGCGGGCGCGTGAGCTCGCGTGGCTGTTCAGGGGTGTGATGGGGGAGAACGCCTACCAGGCCTACCTCGACCACCACGTGCGGACCCACGCCGGCGGGAAGCCCATGACGGAGCGTGAGTTCTGGCGGGACAAGACGGACCGCCAGGACGCCAACCCCGAAGGGCGCTGCTGCTAGGCGGATCCGGACGGCGAGGGGACCCGGCACCCGATGGGGTGCCGGGTCCTTCCGCGTCCGGGGAGGTCTCAGCGCTTCTCCCACCGGAAGCGCTTGGCGGCGAGCTGGTAGGCGATCGCCGTCCAGGCCAGGAGGATCACGGCGGCGCCGGCCACCGAGATGCTCATCTGCTCGGCACCCCAGCCGGCCATCAGCAGGTTCTGCAGTGCGCCGCCCGGGGTGAGGCGGGAGATGCGCTCGTATCCGTCGTCGAACGCCGTCCAGAAGAAGCTGCCGAAGACCAGGGCGAAGAACGGCAGGGTGGTGATCTGCGCCGCAGCTGCCGACGGCGTGTAGACGCTCGTCAACATGCCCACGGTGGCGCACAGTGCGAGGAAACCGAGGGCCGCCCCGAGGACCAGGAGGGGCTGGGCCGGGGCGTCGATGCCGGCCAGGCCGAGACCGACGGCGATGATCGCGAGCTGCGCGGCCACCAGGGCCACGATCGGCAGCAGCATGCCGAGCCAGATCACGGTGTCGGAGGACTCGCCGCTCCTCAGGCGCTTCAGGAACAGTTCCTGGCGGCGGGTGGCGAGCGTCGTGGTGGCCGTGAGGTACACCCCGAGCAGTGCGACCACCATGAGCGTCAGCCCGGCCATGACGGCGGCGCCGGAGGGGTCCGTCACCTGGTCGGCTCCTACGGAGAACATGTAGACCGCCATCGCGATGGGCATGAGGAGTGCGCCCATGAGGACGGTCTTGTTGCGGAAGATGATCCGCAGTTCCATCGCGGCGATCGAGAGGATGCGGCCGGCCGCGGAGGGCGGGCGCGTGGTGGGGTGGGACGGTGTGGTGTGGTCGAGCAGAGCGGTCATCGGTGCCTCCGGGGTGAGTGTCGAGGGGTGCGGGTCGGGGCGTGCGCGAGGGGTGGTCGCCGGTCAGGCGCTCTCGCCCTGGCTCACGCGACGGAAGACGGCGGCGAGCGAGGCCTCGCTGGCCGAGAGCCGGTCGAGCCGCACGCAGTGTTCGTCGGCCCAGCGGAGCACGGTCCAGAGATCCCGCTGGAGATCCTGCGAGGTCAGGGTCACCTGCGTGGTGGACGGCGTGGGCGTGAAGCCCGGGGTGAGGCCGGCCGCGGTGAGAGCGAGGACGTCGGCGTCGGCATCCACCTCGAAGGAGATGGTCGAGGGTTCGCGGCGGAGCACGTCGCCGAGCGTCCCCTCCACGGCGATGCGTCCGGCGTGCATGATCGCGAGGCGGTCCGCGTAGGTCTCGGCCTCCTCGAGGTAGTGGGTGGTGAGGACCACCGTGGTACCGGCGCCGTTCAGCCGGCGGACGAGCTCCCACGTGCGCTCACGGGACTCCGGGTCGAGGCCCGTGGTGGGCTCGTCGAGGAAGAGCACGTCGGGGTCGTTCGCGGTGGCCAGGAGGAGGTCGAGGCGTCGGCGCTGACCGCCCGAGAGCATCTTCACGCGGGTGCCCGCCTTCTCCGCCAGGTCCAGGACGTCGAGTCCCTCGGCGATGACCTGCTCACGGCTGCGGCCGCTCGGGTCGGCGGAGGAGAGCCGCAGCCACAGCGAGCAGGTCTCGGCGACCGTGAGGTCGTCGGCGAAGCCCGCCTCCTGCAGCATGATGCCGAGTCGGGGCCGGATCCTGGCCCTGTCGCGGTGGGGATCGCCGCCCAGCACGCTGACGGAGCCCGAGGTGGCGGGGCGGTGCCCCTCGAGGGTCTCCATGGTGGTGGTCTTGCCCGCGCCATTGGTGCCGAGCAGGGCGAAGAACTCTCCGTTGCGGATGGAGAGGTCGATCCCCTTGACGGCTTCGTAGGAGCCGTAGGAGCTGCGCAGGCCCTGCGCGGAGACGGCGATGGTGTCGGCCGGGACGTGATGCGCGGGGACGGAAGGGGAGAGCGAGGGGCGGGTGGTCGGGGTCGCGGGGTCGGTGGTCCTGTTCATGTCCTCCATCCTTCGCCAGCGGCGGCGGCGCGCGTCAGTGGCCTCGCGTCACCAGCGCCTCTGCGGCTTCGCACACCCGGACCGTGACAGATGTCATGGTCCTACGATGGATCGCATGGCGCTCCTCAGGGCTCGGTCCCGGTCCACACCTGCGGACGACGGCGCTCGCGGCCTGCCGGCTTCCGGACCGACCGTGAGCACGGACACCGGCCGGGGAGTCCGGGCGACCTGGCGCTACACGGTGTCGTCCATCGTCTTCTACAGCGTCGTGCTCGCGGTCCCGACGACCCTCTTCATGATCGCCGGCGTCGACGACGGCCTGCAGGTGCTCGACCTCGTGATCCTCGTGCTGTGCCTCGTGGCCGTCGGCGCTCTGGTCCGGTACTGCTGGTTCTTCCGGCCGGGTCTGGGCGCGGGCCTTCCCCCGAGGGTCTACACCCTCTGGCTCCTTGGTCCCGCCGCGGCGCTGTACCTGCTCGGTCTCCTGCAGGCGCACACGCTGTGGGTCGGAGCGGTACCCCTGTGGTTCGCGGCGAACGCGCTCGCCGTCGTCGTGCACCGGGCGCTGAGGCCGCGGGTTCTCGCGGCGGGGCTCGCCGCGTTGGTTCTCCACGGATTCCTCGGCGCGCTCCTGGGCCGGACACCCGCTGGGGCGTTCTGGGAATCGGGCGGCGTCACCTCGCTGGTGATCTACGCGCTCGCCACACCCGTGCTGTTCGTCGCAGGCATCTGGTGGTGGGACATCGTGGTGCGCCTGGATGACAGCCGCCGGGCGTCGGGTGAGCTCGCCGTGGCGAAGGAACGTCTCCGCTTCGCCGCCGACCTGCATGACATCCAGGGGCACCATCTGCAGGTGATCGCCCTGAAGACGGAGCTCGCCGGGCGGCTGCTCGCCAGTGATCCCGCCGCGGCCGCCGAGCAGATCGCGGAGGCCCAGCGTCTGGCGCGGACGGCCCTCGAGGACACGCGTGCGCTCGTCCACGGCTACCGGACCGTGTCGCTCGCGTCCGAGGCGGCCAACGCCGCCGAGGTGCTCGGTGCCGCGGGCGTCCGCTGCGTCGTGGCCGTCGACGCCGAGGGCCTCCCGCCGGCGGAGCGGGCGCTCTTCGGCCTCGTCATCCGCGAGTCGACCACCAACATCCTCCGCCACAGCGAGGCGACGTCGGCGGAGTTCGCCCTCGTGCGCTCCGGCGGCCGGTTCGAGCTGACAGTCAGGAACGACGGCGTGACGGGCGTCGCGGCGCGCTCCGGGGGCTCGGGCATCGACGGCCTGAGGCGTCGGTTCGGGGAGGTCGGAGGGTCCGTCCATGCGGTCCGCGAGGGCGGGCATTTCACGCTGGCGGCGTCGGTTCCGGACCTGGCGGGCGCGGGCAGCGACCAACCGGTCTCCGTGGCCCGCGGCGGTGACACCCCGCAGGTACAGGAGCCCGTGCGGGGCGGCCAGGGAGGTCCGGAATGATCCGCCTGGTCCTCGCTGATGACGAGCACCTCATCCGTGGTGCCCTCGAGGCGCTCCTGGGCCTCGAGCCGGACCTCGAGGTGGTGGCCAGCGCGGACAACGGGACCGATGCCGTCCGCCTCGCCCGGGAGCACCGGCCGGACGTCTGTGTCCTCGACCTGGAGATGCCGCCGACCGACGGCATCTACGCGGCCGAGGAGATCCTCCGCTCGGTGCCCACGCGGGTGGTCATCGTCACCCGGCACGCGCGTCCCGGCGTGCTCCGGCGGGCGCTCGCGAGCCGGGTGTCCGGCTTCGTCCCGAAGTCCACGCCGGCGGAGAAGCTCGCCGACGTGATCCGCGACGTCGCAGCCGGTCGCAGGTACGTCGATCCGGACATCGCCGCCAGTGCCCTCAGCGGGGAGTCCTGTCCGCTGACGGCACGGGAGCTGGACGTCCTCCGGCACGGACGCCAGGGTGCGAGCCTGCAGACCATCGCGCGGGAGCTCCACCTCGCGCCCGGGACCGTCCGCAACTACGTCTCGTCGGCGATGGCGAAACTCGGCGCCCCCTCACGCCACGAGGCGGCAGCCAGGGCGTGGGAGCAGGGCTGGATCTGACCTGACCCGCGAGGATCCGTTGTGGGAGCATAGCGTCATGACTGAACAGCAGCCCGCCAGTCCCCTCACGCCCGCGGGCGAAGCGTCCGTGCCCGACGCCGCCCTCCTCCCGCAGGAGAGCGCAGCCGGAGGATCCCCGGCCCCCGACGATCAGACGGACGGCCGATCCACGTCCCTCTCCGAGCTGGTCGACGAACCGGCCAAGGTCATGCGGATCGGCACCATGCTCAAGCAACTGCTGGAGGAGGTGCGCACAGCACCGCTCGACGACGCCGGACGCACGCGGCTCGCCGCCATCCACGAGCGGTCCGTCAAGGAGCTGGAGGACGGACTGGCGCCCGAACTCGTCGAGGAGTTGCACCGCATCAACCTCCCGTTCGACGACGATTCCATCCCGACCGACGCCGAGCTCCGCGTGGCGCAGGCGCAACTCGTGGGCTGGCTCGAGGGGCTCTTCCACGGTATCCAGGCGGCCCTCGCCGCGCAGCAGATGGCCAACCAGCAGCTGGCCGCCCGGCTCCAGCTCCGCCAACTGCCGCCCGGCACGGTGATCGCCCCCGGCGTCGTGGTGGGTGAGGACGGAGAGCCCACGCGGACTGCGGGGCAGCGGCCCGCGCCGGCGTCCCCGGCGGACAGCCACGGGCCCGGTCAGTACCTGTAACGGCGCCGGTGGCATTCTTCGCGGCTGCGCGGCAGGGACGGAAGGACGACGCTGAACTGGGCACGGGCGTCTGGCGGCGGGCACACGACCGCTTCCGTCGCAGCCTGGACCGGTATCACCAGATCCTCGAGGGCATCGACGACGACGCCCTCTACAACGAGCTCGTGGGGATCGCCGACGAGCTCGGCGCCATGCTGCCGCGTGTCCGGGGACTCTGCGTCGAGGCCCAGGCGATCGCGCCGAGCTCGGGGCTCGACATCCCCGGCGCCCTCCTGCAGGTGCACCGCGCACTCTCCCGTGCGGGGAACACCCTGGCGACGACGGCGGAGGCCGCCGCGATGACACGGCTCGACGGCGAACGCTGGGGCGTGGCGTCCTCGGGGCTGGAGAACGTACGGCGCCGCGCGCAGCTGGTGACGGACGACGTCGACGAGGCCGAGCGGGCCATGCCGGGGCGTCAGTAGTTCAGTAGGGTGTTGCCGGGGGTGATGGCGATCTCCCACATCTCCAGCTCCTGCCCCGCGCACGTGCCGTACTCGCCCGTGGGTATGCCGCGGATGAAGGGTGAGGTGCGGTTCTCGTCCACGTAGGGGTAGCCGCGCTCGTTGAGGATCGTGAGGACACGGCGGTCCGCCTGGGGGTCCCCGTCGGCGTAGAACATGGTCTGTTCGCGATCGTAGGCCGAGAATCCGCTGGGCCAGCGGAGCAGCACGGAGCGGTCGTTGAACTCGAACCACGAACACACGCTGTCGCCGTCACGGCTGAGCCGGAAGGATCCGAGCAGATTGCCGGGCAGGTTCTGCTCGTCGCGCCCCTCCGCCGGCCTGATCCCGACGATCTCGTCCGGGTCCAGCGCGCCGGGAGGGGAGTCGCTCGTCTCCACCCGGAGCTGCTCGTCGGGCAGGGCGTCGATCGCGTCCCCCACGCCATCCGGCAGGGCGGCCGGAGCACCCGCGGTCGTCGTCGCCGCGGGCTTCCTCAGGTCGACCAGCGTGAGGACCGCGCTGTCGCCGTCGAGGGGCGCCAGGCCGCCGTCGTCGCGCCGGTCGAGGAACACGAGCTGGTACGGCGGGAAGATATTGCGGCTGTAGGGCCTGCCGGACGTGCTGCGGCCGGTCACGTCGATGGTGACGACATCGTCCGCGGTGTCGGCCCCGCCCTTCAGGAACTGCATCACGGAGACGGTCTGGAGGATCCGCACCTCGTCGTCCACGAGCATGGACTCGGTATCGAGCGCGTCGACCACCGCCACGACGTCGGCCTGCTCGAAGAGGCGCGCAGACTCCTCGCCGGGTTCGGGGGCAGGAGGCGGGACCAGTGCTACGGCGAGCGCCACGGTGATGGCGACCAGGCACGCCCCACCGACGACGGCGCAGCTTCGTGCTCCGTCGCGTACCCTGCCCGGCGTCTCCGGTGCCCACGGCCGGCGAAGCGTGATCGAGCGGGCCGGGTTCGACGAGCGCAACGGGCTCGTCCGGCGGAACGGGCAGGGCGGGCTCGGCCAGCTGAACGGGCGGGACAGTCGGCGCGGGCTCGGGCCGGATGGGCGCGGTGGGCTCGGCCTGTTCGGTGGAGCGGACGTGCTCGGTGGAGTCGACCGGGGCCGCCGCTGCTCGGTGCCTGCGCCCGGCATCGTCGGCGCCACCGATGACCCGGCGGCCCTCCCGCACCTCCTCGTCAGGGACATACCGTGCGGGGTCGGCGGCACGGAGCGCCTCGACAGCGATCCTCGACCGTTGCTCGGGGAGGTCCTCCCCGGACGTAGCGCCTGAGTCCGCCGCGGCGGGGGTTCGGGTAGCGAGCGCTGCGCCGAAGGCGGCCTCGACGTCGTCGAACCGCTCCGGGTCCACACCCGCGAGGCGGCCCGCCGCTGTCCGGTCCAGGCCGTCCCAGTGGTGCAGGAGCAGCAGTTCCCGCTCGTCCGCCGGTAGCCCGGCGAGCGCCGCCTCGACGTCGGGAGCGTTCCGAAGACGCGGCAGGTGGCCGGGAGGGAGGAAGCGGTCGAGCTCGGCGCGGGCGGAGCGCAGCAGCGCCCCGAGCGACAGTTCCCCCGATGCGAGAGCCTGTCGGGCCGTCGCTCCGGCCAGCCTGGTGCTGAGAGATCGCCGAAGGACGTAGAGATGAACGGCGTCGTGGAGTGCCTCCCGCTCGTCGCGCGCCGGGTGGTCCACCGCTCACCTCCGCTCGGGGCGCCTGCTCCGCCCAGCTCGTGACGCGATACTGCGTCGGCTGATAGTTGTAGGAGGACACAGAAATAAATGACGGGAGACCGTGGTTCCCGCCAGTATGACTACATCACCACACCTTACGTTCAACGACGGTCACACCATCCCGCAGCTCGGCTACGGCGTCTGGCAGGTCGAGGACAACGTCGCGGAGGACGTCGTGGGCAAGGCCTTCGAGGCCGGCTACCGACACATCGACACCGCGAAGATCTACGGGAACGAAGCCGGTGTGGGCCGCGCGATCGCGTCCTCGGGCCTCAGCCCCGAGGACATGTTCATCACCACCAAGCTGTGGAACGCGGACCAGGGCTACGAGAGCACGCTCGCCGCCTTCGACGCCTCCATGGAGCGCCTCGGCCTCGAGACCCTCGACCTCTACCTGATCCACTGGCTGCAGCCCAAGCAGGGCAAGTACCTGGACACCTGGAAGGCCTTCGTCGAACTGCAGAAGCAGGGACGCGTGAAGAGCATCGGCGTCTCGAACTTCACCATCGAGGCCCTCACCGAGATCATCGACGCCACCGGCGTGGTACCCGTCATCAACCAGGTGGAGAGCCACCCGTACCTCAACCAGGCCGAACTGCGCGCCTTCGAGGCCGAGAAGGGCATCCTCCACGAGGCCTGGTCACCGCTCGGATCCGGCAAGGGCCTGCTCGAGGATCCCGTGCTGCAGGACATCGCGACGAAGCACAACGCCACCCCCGCCCAGGTGGTCCTCGCGTGGCACATCGCGCTCGGTAGCGTCGTCATTCCCAAGTCGGTCACGGCATCGCGCATCGTCGAGAACTGGGGAGCTCTCGACGTCACGCTGGAGGACGCGGACATCGAGGCCATCAACGGCCTCGACAAGGGCTCGGCCGGCCGCATCGGCGCCGACCCCGCCACGTCCGACTTCGCCTGATACCTCCCGCACCACGTAGCGGATGACGAAGCCGCCCGGCATGCCGGGCGGCTTCTTCGTATCCCGGGCCGATGCAGACGCCGCGGGGGTACCAGATGCCGTGCGCGTGCGCGAGGCATCGGACGGCGTGGAACCCCGTTGCCGCGCCGGAAGGGCGACTCCTAGCCTGACTGCACCTGTTCACCCCCACATGGAGGTGCCTGATGTCCACTGGCGAAACCGGATTCGACGACGTCTCGTTCGACCTGATCTCACTGCAATACCACTCCCTGAAGGCCGGGCACGACTACGGCCAGTACGTCCGAGACGCCCGCAACGCCGGGCGCGACGACATCGCGGAGTTCTTCGAGCAGGTCATGGCCCAGGATTCCGAGCGTGCAGCCCGGTGCCACGCGTTCCTCGGTGAGCTGACCGGCTCCTCCGAGTCGGGGCCCGCACTGAGCTGACCCACCCCGGCGTCCCAGCCCCACGAGAACGGTCCGCCCGACGGCGGGTGCTTCGGCGCCCGCCGTCGCTGCTGCGTCGCGGCTGTGTCGATGCTGCTGCGTCGGTCAGGTCGAGGACATGCAAAAGCCCCGGCGGGTGACCGTCCGGGGCTTCTCGAGAGCCTCCTGCCAGAGTCGAACTGGCGACCTTCTCATTACGAGTGAGACGCTCTACCGACTGAGCTAAGGAGGCAATGCTTCGCGGCGGGGGCGTGGCCCCGGTCCGATCCACAAGCGACAACTTTATAGCAGGTTCGTCGCCGGGGTCAAAACTACCCATGTGGCCGCACGTTCGTACCCCGTTCATCCTCCTGCCGTACGTCCGCCACCACCCCGACAGCCCGGTAGGGGACCCTTGGAGTTGCCCATCTCCGGAGCCGGAGGGGTCTCGGCCGGCAAAGGGGACGCCGCATGACACAGGACCAGAGATTCTCGCTCGCCGTCATCGACATGGCGGGAACCACGGTGGACGAGGGGCCCCTGCAGGAGGAAGCGTTCGCGCGGTCCCTCGCGTCCCATGGAGTGCTCGAGGGAACCCGGGCCTTCGACGAGATGACGTTCTACGCCCGGCAGACCATGGGCACGTCGAAGGAACTCGTCTTCCGCCACCTGTTCGAGGATCCGGCCACGGCCGTCGCGGCGAACCGGTCCTTCGAGGCCGCGTACGACAACCTGCTGGCGCGGCACGGCGTGCAGCCGATCGAGGGGGCCGAGGAAGCGATCCTCGCCCTCCGCGAGTCCGGCCTCAAGATCTGCCTGGCCACGGGCTTCGGCCGCCACACGCAGAACATGATCCTCGAGTCCCTCGGCTGGATGGGCCTGGCCGATCTGAGCCTCTGCCCCTCCGACGCGGGTCGCGGGCGTCCGTACCCGGACATCATCCTGACGGCGGTCCTCGCCCTGGACATCGAGGACGTGCGCACGGTCCTCGTCGCGGGGGACACGACGTCGGACGTCCTCGCCGGCCAGCGCGCCGGGGCGGGCGCCGTCGTCGGAGTGCTGACGGGCGCGCACTCGGAGGCGGAACTGCGACTCGCCGGCGCCGACGCCGTCCTCCCCTCCATGTGTCACCTGCCGGAGTGGCTGCTGACCGGGTCGCGCAGCCCCGGGACATCGCCGGCCGAGCCGCCCCGCGCCATCGACCCGGCCGACGACGTCATTCAGCTGGGCTGATCTAGCAGCGCGCGCCGTCCTCCGGCACGGTCCCGTCGACGAAGTAGTCGTCCACCAGGTCGAGGATGCAGTCGTTGGAGCGTCCGTAGGCTGTGTGCCCTTCGCCCTCCCACGTCACATGCACCCCGGAGTCGAGCTGCTCGGCGAGCGCGGTGGACCATGCGTAGGGCGTCGCCGGGTCGCCGGTCGTGCCGATGACGACGATCGGGTCAGCCCCCTCGGCGCTCACCGGAGCGGGCGTCAGGACCGGGGGGTAACGCCACGGGGCGCAGGTCACACCGCCGTAGGCGAGGAAGCGGCCGAAGGTGGGTGAGGCCGCCTCGAGGTCCTGCTCGTCCGCCTTCATCTGCGCGGGGTCGTCCGACATCGGATAGTCGAGGCAGTTCACGGCCAGGAACGCTGCCGTCGAGTTCGAGGCGTAGGTGCCGTCCGCCTGTCGCTCGGCGGAGAGATCTGCCAGGTACAGCATGCTCGAGGGGTTCCCGTTGAGCGCTGCCGTGACGGATTGCGTGAGGGTGGGCCAGTTGGCGTCGTCGTAGAGCGGCAGGATGAATCCCTGCACGAAGGTGGACACCGGGACCAGCCGTCCGTCTTGCGCGGTCATCGGGTCGCGTTCCACCGAGGCGAACAGGTCCTGGATCTGGCGCACGCCGTCGTCCACGGATCCCGCGTAGGGGCAGTCGTCGCCCTGCTGGCAGTCCGTGACGTAGGCGCGCAGGGCGGCCTCGAAGCCGGTCGCCTGCCCGAGGGTGATCTCGTCGTTGCCGAGCGAGGGGTCGATCGCCCCGTCGAGCACGAGCCGCCCCACCCGCTCGGGGAACAGCTCCGCGTAGGTGGCGCCGAGCTGGGTGCCGTAGGAGAACCCGAGGAAGTTCAGCTTCTCGTCGCTGACGAGCGCCCGGAGGATGTCCATGTCGCGGGCCGCGGACACCGTGTCCACGAATCCGAGCAGCTCCCCGGTCCGTTCGGCGCACAGGTCCGCGAAGCGCTGGGCGTCCTCCCGGAGGAGCGCGAGGAGCTCGTCGTCCGGTGCGTCCACGGGGTAGGACTTCTGCCGCGCCTCGTCCTGCTCCTCCGCGGTGTAGCAGGTCACGGCGCTGGAGCGGTTGACGCCACGGGGGTCGAAACCGAGGACGTCGTAGTTCTCGCGGAGCCGCTCACTCGTCACGTAGTCCAGGGAGTCGCGCACGATGGCGACGCCGGAGCCGCCCGGTCCGCCGGGGTTCACGAGGACGGTGCCCCGCGCCTCACCGCCCGCCTCCGACCGGATCGCCGCGATGTCGATGCCGGCACGGCCGGGATCGGCGTAATCGAGCGGCACGGTGATGGTCGCGCATCGGAACGAACCCTCGCAGTCCTCCCATCGCACCTCCTGGGCGTAGAAATCGCGGAGGTCCTCCGGCACGTCCCCGATCGCCGCCGGGTCGGCCGTCTCGATCTCCACGGAGTCATCGCCGCCGCCCTGTCCGGAGGGGAGCGCCGTGCACCCCGAGACCCCGAGGAGGACGGCGAGGGCGGCGGTGAGCGTGCGCAGCCGGCGGGTGCGGGCGGCGGTGCCGGGAATTCGTGTGGATCTGCTCATCGCTCGAGGTCCTTCCGGGACAGGAGGGTCACGGCCATGGCCTCGATCGCCAGGAGGGGCGAGACGTTGGTGCTCACGAGGCGGGTACGCACCTCATTGATCGCCTCGATCCGCAGCAGGGTGTCCTCCGGGCTCTCCCGGCGGGCGAACTCCTCGAGGTCGGGGCGCAGCGGCTCGTTGACGAGGGACCGCCCGCTGGAGACCTGCAGCATGAGGACGTCCCGGTAGAAGGAGATGAGGTCGGTGAGCGCCCGGTCGAAGTAGTCGTTCTTCGAGCGCTTCGCCCGCCGCGTCTGGTCCTCCTCGAGCCGCCTGATCTGCGCGCGCATCGACGGCGGCAGCGTACCGGTCTCGGGGGCGCCGAGGGTGGCCAGCAGGGCCGTCCGCTCCTCGGCGTCACGTTGCTCGAAGGAGCTCTGCGCCTCCGCCTCGGCGAGCTTCACGAGGTCCGCGGCGGCCCGCATGGCGCCGGAGACGGAGCGGAGCGTCAGCGGCAGCCGGACGATCTGGTTGCGGCGCTCCCGTGCGCCGGCATCGGTCGCGAGCCGCTTCGCCACGCCGATGTGGCTCTGCGCGGCACGCGCTGCGGCTTCCGCGGTGGCCGGATCGATGCCGTCCCGCGTGACGAGCAGATCGGCGACGTTCGCCACCGGGGGCAGGCGCAGACCGACCGAGCGGCAGCGCGAGCGGATGGTGACGAGGACGTCCCCGGGGCTGGGCGCGCAGAGCAGCCAGATGGTCCGCGGCGGCGGCTCCTCGATGGCCTTCAGCAGCACGTTGGTGCTGCGTTCCTGCATGCGGTCGGCGTCCTCGACGATGATGATGCGCCAGCGGCCCGTCGACGGCTTGTCCTGGGCCTTCCGCACGAGTTCGCGCGCTTCGTCGATGCTGATCGTCACCTTCTCGGTGGTGACGTTCGTCAGGTCCGCGTGGGCGCCGGACAGCACCGTGCGGCACGCCTTGCACGTCCCGCAGCCGCGCTCGCTCAGCGCCTCCCGGTCGCACAGGAGGGCTGCCGCGAAGGCCCGGGCGGCATTCGAGCGTCCCGATCCCGGCGGGCCGGTGAAGAGCCAGGCATGCGTGGGCGCGCCCGACTGCGCGGCGCGGCGCAGTTGCTCCACCACCTGCTCCTGGCCCCGGAGGTCCGCCCATACGCCGGTGGCCGGGCGCCGGTCCGCGCCGGTACCCGGCTTCCTGTCGACGCCGGTGCCGGTGGCGCGGCTCGTGTCGACGCTCACGCCGACGTCCCGGTGGGCACGTCCGCGAGAGCACGGAGAGTGGTGTCGAGGATGGTGCTGTGCAGGTGCTCCGGTTCCTCGGCGGCCCCGAGCACGAGGTAGCGCTCCGGTTCGGCGCGGGCCAGGTCGAGGAACGCCGAGCGGATGCTCGCGTGGAAGGTGTCGGGCTCGGACTCCAGCCGGTCCTCCGCTGCTGACCCTGCGGTCCGCCGGTTGCGGCCCTCCGCCGGATCGACGTCGAGCAGGACGGTGAGGTCGGGGAGCAGCCCGTCCGCCGCCCACAGGTTGACGCCGCGGACGGCGTCGGCGCCCAGGTGCCGCCCGGTGCCCTGGTAGGCCACGGAGGAGTCGATGTAGCGGTCGCACACCACGACGTCGCCCCGCCGCAGCGCGGGCAGGATCACCTGCTCGACGAGTGCAGCCCGGGAGGCCGCGAAGATGAGGGCTTCCGTCCGCGCGGGGATCTCGCCGTTGCCGTGCTCGAGGACGAGCCGTCGGAGCTGCTCGCCGACCGGGGTGCCGCCGGGCTCCCGGGTCCGCACGACGGTGCGGCCACGCGCTTCGAGGGCCTCGCGCAGCAGACCGGCCTGCGTCGATTTGCCGGCGCCGTCGCCACCCTCGAACGCGATGAAGAGGCCGGGCAGCCCGTGCGGCAGGGGAGAGGTCACGCGCCAAGCGTACCGAGTGGCACGGACGGATCCCGGCCGTCCCCACACCCCGCCCGCCGATCGGACGGCCCCGACTAGGCTGGGAGCCATGTCCGAGCCGCACCGCAGTCACGCCGACATCCCCACCGACCTCGCACCCGACACGCTCGTGGTCGCCGCGGGCCGCCCGCCGCGCGAGCACGACGCCCCGGTCAACGCGCCGATCGTCCTCTCCTCCACCTACCACGAGACCCGGGACCCCGGCGAGGGTGATCGCATCTACGCGCGCGGTTCGAACCCCACTTGGGAACCCTTCGAGGAGGCGCTCGGCGCGCTCGAGGGCGCCCGCCTCCCCGCGCTGGTGTTCTCCTCCGGACTCGGTGCCGCCGCCGCCGCGCTGTCCCTCGTCCCGACCGGCGGAGCGGTGGTCATGCCGCGGCACGCCTACGCCGGCTCCCTGAGCCTCGCCGCCGACCTCGCCGCACAGGGCCGGTTCGAGCTCCGCCCGGTGGACATCGCGGACACCGCTGCGGTACTCGCCGAGCTCGACGCACTCGGTACACGCTTCGACGCCGGTCAGGTCATGCTGTGGCTCGAGAGCCCCACCAACCCGATGCTCGAGGTGGCCGAACTGTCCGTGCTCACGGACGCCGCTCACGCCCTCGGCGCCGTCGTCGTCGCCGACAACACGTTCAACACGCCGATCGTGCACCGGCCGCTGGAGTCGGGCGTCGACGTCGTCCTGCACTCCGTCACGAAGTGGCTCGCCGGGCACTCCGACGTCGTCCTGGGTGCCCTCGTCACGTCCAAGACCGCACTCCGGGATCGGCTCCTCGCGCACCGGACGCTGCACGGGGCCATCGCTGGGCCGTTCGAGGTCTGGCTCGCCCTGCGTGGCCTGCGGACGCTGGCGCTGCGGATCGAGCGCAGCCAGTCCACCGCGGCGCAGCTCGCGCACCGCCTCGTCGACCACCCCGCCGTCCGACGTGTCCGGTACCCGGGCCTCACCTCGGATCCCGGTCACGAGCGCGCAGCGGCCCAGTTCAACGGCTTCGGCGGGATCATCAGCATCGAGCTCGACGACGTCGCGACCGCCGAAGCCCTCGTCGAGGCGGTCCGCCTGTGGCTGCCGGCCACCTCGCTCGGCGGGGTGGAGTCCCTCATCGAGCGTCGACGCCGTCAGCCCGCCGAACCGAAGACCGTGCCGGAGGCGCTCGTGCGGCTCTCGGTGGGCATCGAGAACCCGGAGGATCTGTGGGCGGACCTCGATCACGCGCTGCGCGTGGCAGGACGGGCGTCCGACGCCGGCATGTGACCGCGCAGCACCGGTGCGGTCCACTCCACAGCCCGCCGCAGCAGACCCGACGGGGCCGCTAAGCTGAAGGTGTGGACCTCGTTCTGGACATTCAGCGGTATCTGTATCTCGCCCTCGGCTTCGTGGCCCTCGGGATCGAGATCTGGGCGTTCTCCGACTGCATCCGGCGCCCGGGTACGGCGTTCGAGGCCGCCTTCAAGCGCACCAAGGGGTTCTGGCTCGCCCTCACCGGCGGCGCCGTCGTCGTGGGGCTGCTCTCGGCGCTCGGAGGCCGCGGCGGGTTCAACCTCTTCCA
The DNA here is from genome assembly GCF_058269235.1 of Arthrobacter sp. TJ-236. Lineage (NCBI taxonomy): Bacteria > Bacillati > Actinomycetota > Actinomycetes > Micrococcales > Micrococcaceae > Arthrobacter > Arthrobacter sp. TJ-236. The sequence goes on along the minus strand of NZ_JBZCNI010000005.1, from coordinate 22,703 downwards.
GCTCGTGGCCATCATCGCCGCGTGCGTGTACCTCGCCGACGTCAAGCCCGCCGTGAGCCAGACCTCCGGCCGCGGCGGCAACTACGGCCCCTACGGTCCCTGGTAGCCGTCCACCTCACCGACCGTCCCGCCCGCACGGCGCGGACGGTCCCACCGTCTCATCCGGGCGCGACGGCGTCCCACGCCACCGTGACCTCGCCGAGGCGCCAGCGCGCTGAACCGTCCAGGAGCGGCCAGCCGCCGGAGCGCAGCGCAGCACAGGTCGCGACGAACCGCTGCCTGGTCCCGTAGGACGCGAGCGGTGCGGCATCGAGCCACGCGCGGTCCAGCGCTCTCAGGTAGGCATGGACGCGCTCGCCCTCGACGTTCCGGTGGATCAGCGCCTTCGGTAACCGCTCGGCGACGTCGGACGGTATGGAGAAGGCGCCGAAGCGCATCGAGAGGGTGAGGCTGACCGGCCCGCCACCGTCCACGGTGGCCCAGGACGCGCGCCGGCCTATCTCGTCGCAGGTCCCGTCCACGAGGATGCCGCCGGGAGCGAGGCGCCCGCGCACCTCGTCCCAGTACGCCGCGTACTCGTGCTCCCCGTACTGCCGTAGCACGTTGAAGGCCCGCACCACCACCGGCCGCCGGCCGTCGAGCGGCAGTTCGAACCCGCCCTGCCGGAAGCTGAGCCCGGGCCGGGCCAGGGGGTGTGCTGCGATCACGCGCGCCGGGTCGATCTCGACCCCTACCACCTCGACGTCGCTGCGCACCGTCCGCAGGCGCGTGAACAGTTCGACGGCGGTGACGGGCGCCGCACCGTACCCGAGGTCGACGACGAGGGGGTCGGCGGCGCGGCGGATGCGGAAACGCTGGGGGCCGGCCAGCCACCGGTCGGCCCGGCGCAACCGGTTGGGGTTCGTGGTGCCCCGCGTGATCGTCCCGAGCGGTTTCGGCGGGCGCGGTCGCTGAGGCACGCTCCCAAGGCTAGGCCACGTGCGGCAGACTGGATTCATGACCTACACACTGATCCTGCTGCGCCATGGCCAGAGCGAATGGAACGAGAAGAACCTCTTCACCGGATGGGTGGACGTCGATCTCACCCCCAAGGGCCGCGAGGAGGCCAGCCGCGGCGGCCGCCTGCTCACGGAGGCCGGAATCCTGCCCGACATCGTGTACACCTCGCGCCAGAAGCGCGCCATCATCACGGCGAACCTGGCGCTCGAGGCCGCGGACCGCACGTGGATCGACGTCAAGCGGAACTGGCGCCTCAACGAACGCCACTACGGTGCCCTGCAGGGCAAGGACAAGGCCCAGACCCTCGCGGAGTTCGGCGAGGAGCAGTTCATGGAGTGGCGCCGCTCCTACGACACCCCGCCGCCGCCCCTCGACGACTCCAGCGAGTACTCGCAGGCCCACGATCCCCGGTACGCGGACCTCGGTGACGACCTCCCGCGCACCGAGTGCCTGAAGGACGTCCTCGAGCGTCTCCTGCCCTACTGGGAGTCCGACATCACGGTGGACATCCGCGCGGGGAAGACGGTCCTCATCGCGGCCCACGGCAACTCGCTGCGCGCCCTGGTGAAGCACCTCGACGGCATCAGCGACAAGGACATCGCGTCGCTCAACATCCCCACGGGCATCCCGCTCGTCTACGAGCTGGACGAGGACCTGAAGCCCGTGAAGGCGGGTGGCACCTACCTCGACGCCGACGCGGCCGCGGCCGCGATCGAGGCCGTCGCGAACCAGGGCAAGCACTAGCGCGCACACCGCCCGAACTTTGCCCGAACACTGCTCGGACACTGCCCGAGCGGCAGACAGAACGACGGCGGTCCCGGTGGGGCCGCCGTCGTCGTGTGTGCGTGCTGTAGGAGGGGTGAGGGTCAGCTCAGCGGAGCACTCGGCTGCCACTCACCGGTCACGAGGTAGGTGACCTTGCGGGCCACGGAGACGCCGTGGTCTGCGAAGCGCTCGTAGTAGCGGCTGGCGAGCGTGACGTCGACCGTGGTCGGGGCGCTCTCCGACCACTGCTCGGACGCGATGGCCTTGAAGACGCCGGCGTGGAGTTCGTTGACCCGGGCGTTGGCGGCGCTGATCTCGTTGGTGAGGTCGAGGTTGCGGGTCTCGAGGAGCTCCGTGACCTTCGCCGCGATCTGCACGTCGAGTTCGGCGAGCTCGTCGAACGTCGCACGGATGCTCTCGGGGACCACGTTCGCCGGGAAACGCAGCCGCGCGAGCTGGGCAACATGCCGCGCCAGGTCACCCATCCGCTCGAGCGAGGCACTCATCCGCAGCGCCCCCACGATCATGCGGAGGTCGGAGGCGACCGGGCCCTGGAGCGCGAGGATGTCGATCGCCCGCTCGTCGAGGTCGTTCTGGAGGAAGTCGATGCGCGCATCCGCGGCGATCACGTCCTGTGCCAGTTCGGTGTCGGCGCTCTGGAAGGCGCTGTTGGCCTTCTTGATGGCATCGGACACCAGGTGCGAGATCTCGATGAGCTCCTCACCGATCTGGTGCAGCTCCGCCTGAAAAACCTTACGCACGTAGGCGTCCTTCCCTGGAGGTTCGTGATCCAACCGCTGTCATGGTTCTACCGTCGAGCCTTTCAGCCGGCTGTGAACTGTTGTCACGGTTTGTGTGAACGTTAGTTGAACGCCCGGAGCCGCGCCAACGGGCTGGGAGAGCGCCGAAATCCGTGCGCATAAGCTTGTGCCCGTGGACCCCCTCATCCTGACGCTCGTGGCCGGTCTCGTAGGCCTGGCCCTCGGCGTGAGCGGCATGGCGGCATTCCGCGCGAGCGAGGCCCAGCGCCTCCGGCTCCTCTACGAGGACGAGCCGACGCTGCCCGAGGGCGCCGCCGAGGTCCTCTCGATCATCGGCCGTGCCTACGTCATCGTGGACGCCATCGACGGCGTGGTCCGCGCGAGCCCCGCGGCCTACGCGTTCGGCCTGGTGCGCGGTCACACCGTCGTCCACGCGGAGCTGCTCGAGCTCACAGCCCGCGTGCGCCGCGACGGCGTGATCGAGCAGGAGCAGCTCGAACTCCCCAGGGGCCCGCTCGGGCAGGGCACCATCGTGGTCCAGGTGCGCGTGGCCGCCCTCGGTGCCGAGTACATCCTGATCCTGGCCGACGACCGCACGGAGATCACGCGCAGCGAGGAGATCCGGAACGACTTCGTGGCGAACGTCTCCCACGAACTGAAGACGCCGGTCGGCGCCATCTCCCTCCTCGCCGAGGCCATCGACGACGCCGCGGAGGACGAGGTGGCCGTCCGGCGGTTCGCGCAGCGCATGCACAAGGAGTCGGGCCGCCTCTCGGCACTGGTCCAGGACATCATCGAGCTCTCACGGCTGCAGGGCGCGGACGTGGTCCGCCGCGGCAGGCCGGTGGACGTCAACGCCGTGATCGCCGAGGCGGTGGACCGCAACAAGCTCCCGGCGGAGAGCAAGCAGATCGACATCGTGGTCGGTGGCTCGGTCTCCACGCCCGTGTACGGCGACCGCGACCTGCTGATGACGGCGTTCCGGAACCTGATCGACAACGCGATCCGCTACTCGCCGGAGGGCACGCGCGTGGGGGTGGGCGTACGCTCCCGGGACGGGCTCGTCCAGGTGTCGGTCACGGATCAGGGCGCGGGGATCACGCCGGAGGAGCAGGAACGCATCTTCGAGCGCTTCTACCGCATCGACGCGGCACGCTCCAGGCAGACCGGGGGTACGGGCCTCGGGCTCAGCATCGTCAAGCACGTCGTCGCGAATCACGGCGGAGAGGTGACAGTGTGGTCCCAGGCCGGCCAGGGCAGCACCTTCACCGTGCGCCTGCCCGAGATGGAACGGAACCCCGAGGACGACGCCGCGGACGGTTCGGAGGCCGCCAAGCACGGTGCGGCCGACAAGAAATCACACAGGAAGGGCAGCAGTGCTGCCCAGGAACAGGGAGTCAAGGCTTGAGCCGCATTCTGATCGTCGAGGACGAGGAGTCCTTCAGCGACCCGCTGTCCTATCTCCTCGGCAAGGAAGGGTTCGAGGTGTCCGTCGTGGACAACGGCCTCGATGCCATCACCGAGTTCGACCGCTCCGGGGCGGACCTGGTGCTGCTGGACCTCCAGCTGCCCGGGCTCTCCGGCACCGAGGTGTGCCGGCAACTGCGGCAGCGCTCGAGCGTCCCCGTGATCATGCTGACGGCGAAGGACGCCGAGATCGACAAGGTGGTGGGCCTGGAACTCGGCGCCGACGACTACGTCACGAAGCCGTACTCCTCGCGGGAGCTCGTGGCCCGCGTGCGCGCGGTGCTGCGACGCCAGGGGGAGCCCGAGGAGCTCATCTCGAACACCATCCAGGCCGGGCCCGTGCGCATGGACATCGAACGTCACGTGGTGAGCGTCGACGGCGAGCAGGTCGCCCTGCCTCTCAAGGAGTTCGAACTCCTCGAGATGCTGCTGAGGAACTCCGGCAGGGTGCTGACGCGCGGCCAGCTGATCGACCGCGTCTGGGGCTCGGACTACGTGGGTGACACCAAGACGCTCGACGTCCACGTGAAGCGCCTGCGCGGGAAGGTCGAGCCGGATCCCTCGAACCCCCGGTACCTGATCACGGTCCGGGGTCTCGGCTACAAGTACGAGCCCTGAGGTCCGGTCGTTGAGGCGGAGGTGAGGGGGAGGACTACTCGCCCTCGCCCTCCGCTTCCTCGGTCGCGGCGGGTTCGCTCGGTCGCGGGGTGTAGCCGCCGGGGACGTACTCGCGGTACTCCTCGAGGGTGCCGTCGAGCACGGGCACCTGGAAGACGGCCTGTTCACCCTCGGTCTCGAAGTCCACGTCGATCAGGGAGCCCGGGCTGTCGTCGAGGCCCTCGAGTGTCGCGTCATCGCTCGTCTCGTCCTCGAACCGGTACTGGCCCTGGCCCTCGATGGTGATGTCGGTGGCTGCTCCACCGGCCGTGATGGTCAGGTCCACGGGTTCGTCGCTCGTGTTGAACACCGTCCCGACCAGGCGCCCGGCGGTCTCGTCGTCGCGGCCCACCACGAGGATGTTGCGCAGCAGCACGGGCCCCAGGTCCTTCACGATCCCGTCCGACGGCGCGTACGGGTTCGCCGTGAACTGCTCGGCCGTGAAACTGCAGCCGGAGACACCCAGCATCATCACGACGGCGCCGGCAGCGACGGCCGGCTGCACTCGGTTCTTGGGTGCGTTCTTCACAGCGCAAACTCCTGGGGTTCTACAGGCGGGACTGATGCGGAATCCGGGGTGGACCTAGCCACCAGACTATCGGCAACCCCGCCCGAAGGTGGTGCCGTTCCTCGTCCGAGGAGGAGACCCGGATCACCTCGAGGGCTTCCCGTCAAGGGGCGAAGGATAGTCAATTGGAGCTGTTCAGGCCGTCTGACCTGCGAGAACGCGGCATCGGCGTGTCGTTCCCGTGATAAACTGACCGGCGGGAAAGGGGAATGTCCACATGGTTTTTGAGGTTGGCGAAACAGTTGTTTACCCGCACCACGGTGCCGCGAAGATCGAAGAGATCAAGATGCGCACCGTCAAGGGCGAAGAGAAGATGTATCTCAAGCTCAAGGTGGCTCAGGGCGATCTGACAATAGAGGTACCAGCAGAGAACGTCGATCTCGTAGGGGTCCGGGACGTCGTCGGCAAGGAAGGCCTCGAGCACGTGTTCGACGTCCTCCGGGCCGAGTTCACCGAGGAGCCGACCAACTGGTCACGTCGTTACAAGGCGAACCTGGAGAAGCTCGCCTCGGGCGACGTCATCAAGGTCGCGGAAGTGGTCCGGGATCTCTGGCGCCGCGACCACGACCGCGGTCTGTCGGCAGGGGAGAAGAGAATGCTCGCCAAGGCGCGGCAGATCCTGATCTCGGAGCTCGCGCTCGCCGAGAAGACCGACGAGGAGAAGGCCGCAACCGTCCTCGACGAGGTCCTCGCCTCCTAGGCGAACGGACCTCGTGGACGCGGGGGTAGCAGGCAGCACGGGGAGAGGGACTTTCGGGTCCCTCTTTTTCGTGTGCCTGTCATAGGGTGACGGAATGCCCGAGAACCGCGACGACCCGCCCGCAGACGTAGGCGTCGTCATCGTCGCCGCCGGTTCGGGACAACGGCTGGGGCACGGCATCCCGAAGGCGCGGGTCCTGTGCGCCGGGCGCACCCTGCTCGACCACGCGCTGAGCGCCGTCCTCGACGCCGGTGTGGCGTCCGCCGTCGTGGTGGTGATCCCTCCCGGGGACGCCCTCCTGACCGCGGTCGTCGAACGTGCGGCGCGTCTGCACGTCGGGGTGGTCGCCGTACCGGGCGGAGCCACCCGGAGCGACTCCGTGCGTGCGGGCCTCGACTTCCTCCCCGAGCGCACGGCAGTCGTCCTCGTGCACGACGCCGCTCGCGCCCTCACCCCCGCGGAGGTGTTCCGCCGCGTCGCCGACGCCGTCCGCGAGGGAGCGGACGCCGTCGTGCCCGTCCTCCCTGTGGTGGACACCGTGAAGGTCGTGACGGGCGACGTCGTCACGAGCACACTGGAGCGCGCGGGCCTGCGCGCCGTCCAGACCCCGCAGGGGTTCGACGTCGCCGCGCTGCGGGCGGCCCACGCCCACCCGGCCTCGGACCACGCCGGCGTCACCGACGACGCCATGCTCATGGAGGCGGTCGGCGCCACGGTGCGCGTCGTCGATGGCCACCCGCTCGCCTTCAAGGTCACCACCCCGCTCGATCTCACCGTCGCCGAAGCAGTGCTCGCCGGTGCCACCCGACCCGCACCATCACGAGGAGCACCCATGCCGGACCGGACCCCTCTCCCGCGCACCGGTATCGGCACGGACGTGCACGCCTACGCCGGGGAGGGGGACCCCTCGCCGCTGTGGCTCGGAGGTCTGCTGTGGGAGGGGGAGCGCGGGCTGTCCGGGCACTCCGACGGCGACGTCGTGGCGCACGCGGCGGCGGACGCCCTGTTCTCCGCGGCCGGCGTCGGTGACCTCGGAACCCACTTCGGCACCGACCGCCCCGAGTACGCCGGTGCGTCCGGACACACGCTCCTGGCGGCCGCAGCAGCGATCGTCCGGGCGGGGGGCTTCGAGATCGGGAACGTCGCGGTGCAGCTGATCGGCAACCGGCCGACGTTCGGGCCCCGCAGGGCCGAGGCGGAGGCCGTGCTGTCCGACGCCGCCCGCGCGCCCGTGAGCATCTCGGCGACCACCACCGACGGACTGGGGCTGACCGGCAGGGGCGAGGGTGTCGCGGCCGTCGCCACCGCCGTCGTCGTCCGCGTGCACGCCGGTGACGCTCCGGGCGGACCCTCGACCGCCGGGTAATCTGGACCGGTGAGCCTGCGATTCCATGACACCGCCCGCGCCGAGGTGCGCGCCTTCGAACCCCTCGAGCCGGGTCGGGTGAGCCTCTACTACTGCGGGGCCACGGTGCAGGGCATGCCGCACGTGGGCCACGTGCGCTCGGCCATCGCCTTCGACCAGCTGACCCGCTGGCTCGAGGCGCGCGGACTCCGCGTGACCGTGGTCCGGAACGTCACGGACATCGACGACAAGATCCTCGCGAAGTCCGAGGAGTCCTTCCGCGCCGGTGCCGGGGAGGTGCCCGGCGTGGTGCCCGAGGAGGAGTGGTGGGCCCTGGCCTACCGGTTCGAGCAGGAGTTCCACCGGGCCTACGCGGCCCTCGGGGTCCGGCGACCCACGTACGAGCCGCGGGCCACCGGCCACATCCCGGAGATGCACGCCCTGATCCAGCTGCTGATCGACCGCGGCCACGCCTACCCCGCGCCCGATGCGTCCGGTGACGTCTACTTCGACGTCCGCTCCTGGCCGTCCTACGGCAGCCTGACGCGCCAGGACATCGACGACATGCAGGCCGCGCCGGATGCCGACCCCCGCGGCAAGAAGGACCCCCGGGACTTCGCCCTGTGGAAGGGGTCGAAGGAGACGGACCCCGCGACCGCCTCATGGGCCAGCCCCTGGGGTGCGGGGCGCCCCGGGTGGCACCTCGAGTGCTCGAGCATGGTCACGAAGTACCTGGGTACGGAGTTCGACATCCACGGTGGCGGGCTCGATCTGCGCTTCCCGCACCATGAGAACGAGATGGCGCAGTCGCAGGCCGCGGGCCACGCGTTCGCACGCTTCTGGATGCACAACGGGATGGTGACCTACCGCGGGGAGAAGATGTCGAAGTCCCTCGGCAACACCGTGAGCCCCGAGGAGATGATCGCCGCCGCCGGCCCGCGTGTGGTCCGCTACTACCTCGGCCAGGCCCACTACCGCTCGGTCCTCGACTACCGCGAGACGTCCCTGCAGGAAGCCGGGTCCGCCGTGGCGCGGATCGACGGCTTCATCGCGAAAGCGTCCGCCCGCGTCGGAGCACCGGTGCGCGGACCCGTGCTCACCGCGGATCTGCCCGGACCCTTCGCCGAGGCGATGGACGACGACCTCAACGTGCCGCAGGCGCTCGCCGTCCTCCACACCACGGTGCGGACCGGCAACATCGCCCTGATGGCGCAGGACGACGACGCGGTGCGCGAGTGCCTCGCGGCCGTCGTCGCCATGACGGGCGTCCTCGGACTCGACGACGCCGGCTCGGCCGACGGCGGGGCGGCGGAGACCGGCCTGACGCACGCGCTGGACGCGCTGATCGCCGACCGGATCGCCGAACGGGGTGCAGCGCGCGCGGCCCGCGACTGGTCCCGGGCCGACGCGATCAGGGACTCGCTCGCCGCGGCGGGCATCACACTGGAGGACGCCGCGGACGGCGTCCGGTGGTCCCTCTCGGACACCCATTCCGGAGGGTGACGGGCGCCGCGTAAACTGGGGGTTACTCTTCCTCTATTCAAAGGTGTTTCTCCATGGCCACTCACGGTCGCCCAGGCGCGGTTCGCAAGACGAAGAAGGGCCCCTCGATCGGCACGGGCGGACACGGCCGGCAGTCGCTCGAAGGCCGGGGCCCCACGCCCAAGGCCGAGGATCGCCCGTACCACAAGGCGTACAAGAGCAAGGAGCTCGCCGAGCGCTCCGCTGCCAAGCGCGCGGGCGGCAAGGGTGCCGGCACCGGCCGCACGAAGGGGAAGGCGGCCGAGGAGGTCGTCACCGGCCGCAACTCCGTGGTCGAGGCTCTGCGCGCCGGGATCCCCGCGAAGGCCCTGCACGTCGCCATCCGCATCGAGATGGACGACCGCGTGCGGGAGTCGCTGAAGATGGCCGCCGAGCGCGGCATCCCCGTCATGGAGACGGGCAAGCAGGAGCTCGACCGCATGACCGACGGCGCGGTGCACCAGGGCCTCATGCTGCAGATCCCTCCCTACGAGTACGCGGATGCCATCGACCTCGTGGACGCGACGATCGAGCGGTACCGCCGGGGCCACATCGGTAACGCCCCGCTGTTCGTCGCCCTCGACGGCATCACCGACCCCCGCAACCTCGGGGCCATCATCCGATCGGCGTCCGCGTTCAGCAGCCACGGTGTGATCGTGCCGGAGCGCCGGTCCGTCGGCGTCACGGCGTCGGCCTGGAAGACCAGCGCGGGTGCGGCCGTGCGCGTGCCGGTCGCCCGGGTGGGCAACCTGAACTCGGCGTTGAAGTCGATGAAGGAGAAGGGCATCTTCGTCCTCGGGCTCGACGGCGACGGCGACATCTCGCTGCCCGAGCTCACCCTCGGACGGGACCCCATCTGCCTCGTCGTCGGTTCCGAGGGCAAGGGCCTGTCCCGGCTGGTGCGGGAGAACTGCGACCAGATCGTCTCCATCCCCATCGACTCCGCCATGGAGTCGCTCAATGCGTCCATGGCGGTGGGTATCTCGCTCTACGAGATCTCCCGTCAGCGATCGGCCTGACCGGCACCATGACGCAGTTCGTCCACTCGCTGCCCCACGCCTCCCGCGAGTTCCCCCTGGGGCTCCACGCCATCAGGAACGCCTGGGGCGTGGACAGCCACGCCAACGCCGCGGTATGGGCTCCCGGCATCGCGTCCATGGACGTGCACTGGCGGCGTGAGGACGGTTCCTGGACCTCCGACACCCTCGTGGGGCTTGACGGCGGCGTGCACCACGGCGTCGTCGGCCCCGTGGCGCCGGGGGCGCTCTATGCGTTCTGGCCCACGGGCAAGGACCTGCCGGGTGCCGCCGGCTCCGCGCAGCTCCTCCTGGATCCGTACGCGCGGGCCATCGAGACGATCGATGCTGCCGATGCTGCGGACGGCACGACGACCGTCTACTACTCGGTGTTCCTCGAGCACACCTTCGACTGGGGAGGGTCCGCACACCCACGGACCCCGTGGCGCGACACCGTCATCTACGAGGCGCACGTCAAGGGCCTCACGAAGCTGCACCCGGACATCCCCGAGGAACTCCGCGGGACCTACGCCGGCCTGGCGCACCCCGCCATGACGGGGTACCTCCGCGACCTCGGTGTCACGGCCGTGGAACTCCTCCCCGTCCACTTCCACATCGACGAACCGCACCTCGGACCGCTCGGCCTCACGAACTACTGGGGCTACAACACGCTCGGCTTCTTCTCCGCACACACGGACTACGCGACGGCGGCGGCGAGGGCGGCGGGCCCCGCAGCGGTGCTCGACGAGTTCAAGTCGATGGTCCGCACGCTGCACGAGGCCGGTCTCGAGGTCATCCTCGACGTCGTGTACAACCACACGGGGGAGGGCGAGCAGGGCCGCCCCGCGCTGTGCTGGCGCGGCCTCGGTGACACGGACTACTACCGGCACGACGACGACGGCCGGTACGTGGACACCACCGGCTGCGGTAACAGCCTCGACTTCTCGAAGTCCCGCGTGGTCGGGATGGCTCTGGACTCGCTCCGGTACTGGGTCGAGGAATGCGGCGTGGACGGTTTCCGTTTCGACCTCGCGGTCACGCTCTCGCGCGACGAGAACAACCGCTTCACACCCAGGCACCCCTTCCTCGTGGCCGCGGGAGCGTCGAAGGCGCTGAGCGGCACCAAGCTGATCGCGGAGCCATGGGACATCGGTCCGGAGGGCTGGCAGACGGGGCGCTTCCCGGTGGGCTGGGCGGACTGGAACGACGGTTTCCGCGACACGGTGCGCGATTTCTGGCTGGGCGACGTGAAGTCGCTCGCTGCGGGCGGCGCGGCGTCGTCCCCTGCCCGCCTCGCGGGTTGCCTGGCCGGATCGGCGGACACCTTCGGCGCCTCGGGCCGCAGCCCTCTCGCCTCCGTCAACCTCGTCACGGCGCACGACGGCTTCACGCTCGCGGACCTCGTGGCCTACGAGGAAAAGCACAACGAGGCCAACGGGGAGCACAACCGGGACGGCCACGGGGACAACAGGAGCTACAACCACGGCGTGGAGGGCCCTTCGAAGGATCCGGAGGTGCTCCTTGCGCGGGAGCGGAGTTCCCGCAACATCATGGCGTCGCTGCTGATCTCGCTCGGCGTGCCGATGCTGACCGCCGGCGACGAGTTCGGACGCACGCAGCGGGGCAACAACAACGCCTACTGCCAGGACAACGAGCTCGCCTGGGTGCACTGGCCCCGGGACGGCGCCGCGCTGCGCATGCTGGAGGCCACGCGCACACTCCTGTCCATCCGGCGCGACTTCCTCGGTGCGCAACCGGCCACGTTCCCGTCCCGCGTGGACCAGTCGACCCTCCTGTGGTTCAACGCGGCCGGCCTGCCCATGACGGCGGAGGAGTGGAACAACCCCGCCACCCGGACCGTGCAGCTCCTGCTCGGCTCCAGGGACGGCTCCATCAACGGTCTGGTGGTGATGAACGGCTCCCTCGAGGACGTCCGGATCCACCTGCCCTCCGCATGGGTCCTGTTAGGGCAGGGTGTCGAGGGCGCACGCCCCCGTTCCTTCAGGCTCACCTTCGACTCCGCAGCCATCAGCGATACCGCTGATACCGCTGACACCGCCGAAACCGATGACCCTGCTGACGCCTCGGAACCGGTACGGCGCCGGTCCGGTGAACCCGACACCGTGCAGGCGGTCTCGCTCCGTACCTACAGCTGCTGACCGCGCAGCGGCCTCCGACGTCGCGTCCACACACGCCGTCACACGACGAAGCCCGGGACCGTGGTCCCGGGCTTCGTCGTAGGGGCGAGGCGGATCAGGCGTTGACGACCAGTCCCAGTTCGGCCTTCGTGGCGAGTGTCACGTGCTTCGGCAGCACCCGCACGGTGTATCCGAAGGACCCTGAGTGGTCGATCCGGATACCTCCGGTGAACAGGTAGCGGCCGCTACCGAGGTTCTCCGCCATGGAGAGGTCCTCGGCGGTCACCTCACTGAGCTCGTCACTGTCATGTGCCCGTCCGTAGACGACCTCCACCGACACGTCGTCGGGGTTCAGCCCACCGAGTGCCACGTACGCGTTCACGGTGAGCGAGTCCCCGATCTGCGGGTCCTCCGAGACGCCGGTGGAGTCGACGTGCTCCACCTGCACGGCGGGCCAGCTGCCCTGCACCCTCGAGCGCCAGGCCGCGGTCCTCTTCGCCGAGGAGAAGTGGTCGGCCGCGGCTTCCTGACCGGCGCGCCAGGCGGGCCGGTACAGCTTCTCCACGTAGTCCTGCAGCATCCGCTCGGCGGACACCGCGGGGCCGAGGGTGGCCATCGTGTGCTTGATCATCGCGATCCACTGGTGGGGAACGCCGTCGCGCGACGGTTCGGACGGGCCGGCCGCCCCGGCTCCATCGGCCGGGACCAGGGAGTAGAAGCGCGGGCCCACCTGCGTCTCGAGGAGGTCGTACAGCGCGGAGGCCTCGATGTCGTCCCGCTCGTCGGCGGAGGCGCCATTGTTCGCGGTCGGGATCGCCCAGCCGTTGTCGCCGTCGTACATCTCGTCCCACCAGCCGTCGAGGACCGAGAGGTTGAGGCCACCGTTGATGGCGGCCTTCATCCCGGAGGTGCCACAGGCCTCGAGCGGACGCAGCGGGTTGTTCAGCCAGACGTCGCAGCCGGGGAAGAGCGTCAGGGCCATCGCGATGTCGTAGTTGGGGAGGAAGACGATGCGGTGACGCACCTCGGGGTCGTCGGTGAACCGGACCAGGTCCTGGATCATGCGCTTGCCCTGCTCGTCGGCCGGGTGCGACTTCCCGGCGATCACGAGCTGGATCGGGTGCTCGGGGTGCAGCAGGAGGGCCTTGAGGCGCTCGGGGTTGCGCAGCATGAGCGTGAGGCGCTTGTAGGTCGGCACGCGCCGGGCGAAGCCGATCGTGAGGACGTCGGGATCGAGCACGGAGTCCGTCCACGTCAGCTCGGCGTCGGCGGCACCACGCGTCTTCCACGAGGCGCGCAGGCGACGTCGCACGTCGTCCACGAGGTTGGAGCGTAGCCGACGGCGCAGGGCCCAGATGTCCGTGTCCGGGACGTCGTACACCTTGCTCCACTGGGGATCGAGGATCGAGTCGGCGCCGAAGTTCTCCAGCGCGAAGTCCGCGATCTCGGGATCGACCCAGCTGGGCACGTGCACGCCGTTGGTCACCGAGGAGATGGGTACCTCGCGTGTGTCGAACCCCGGCCAGAGCCCGGAGAACATGCCGCGCGAGACCTCACCGTGCAGCTTGGCCACGCCGTTCGCGCGCTGCGCCAGGCGAAGACCCATGACGGCCATGTTGAACTTCGAGGGGTCGCCGTCGTCGTAGTTCTCGGCGCCGAGGGCGAGCACCCGGTCGGTGGGGACCGACGGCGCGAGCCCTGCGTGGAAGAAGTGCTCGATCTGCGAGCGGTCGAAGCGGTCGATACCTGCGGGGACCGGAGTGTGGGTGGTGAACACGGTGGAGGCGCGACCCGCGGTGAGGGCTTCCTCCCAGCTCATGGGGGACTCGTTGGACGGGTCCATGAGCTCGCGGATGCGCTCGATCCCGAGGAAGCCGGCGTGGCCCTCGTTGGTGTGGAACACCTCCGGGGTGGGCGTACCGGTGAGGCGCTCGAAGATGCGCAGGGCCTTGACCCCGCCCATCCCGAGAAGGAGTTCCTGCTGCAGGCGCTGGTCGCCGCCACCGCCGTACAGGCGGTCGGTCACGTTGCGTGCGGCCTCGTCGTTCTCGGCCACGTTGGAGTCGAGGAGCAGGAGGGGCACGCGGCCGACGTCGGCGCGCCAGATGTGCGCGGACAGCTGGCGGCCGTTCGGCAGGGGCAGTACCACCGTCGCGGCGGTACCGTCCTCCTCGCGCAGCAGCGTGAGGGGCAGGCCGTCCGGGTCTAGGACCGGGTAGGTCTCCTGCTGCCACGCATCACGGGAGAGGGACTGCTTGAAGTAGCCGGCCTGGTAGAGGAGCCCGACGCCGATGAGGGGCACGCCGAGGTCCGAGGCGGACTTCAGGTGATCGCCCGCGAGGATCCCGAGACCGCCGGAGTACTGGGGGAGCACGGCGCTGATGCCGTACTCGGGGGAGAAGTAGGCGATGCAGCGGGGTGCGTCCTCGCCGAGGCCCTGGTACCAGCGCGGCTTCGTCAGGTAGGCATCGAGATCAGCGCCGAGCTCCTGGATGCGCTTCACGAGCTTCTCGTCCGCCGCGAGCTGCTGGAGCTTCTCGCGGGTCACGGAGCCGAGGAAGGACACGGGGTCGTGCCCGCTCTCCTCCCACGCTGCCGGATCGATCTCCTCGAACAGGCGCGAGGTCGGCAGGTGCCAGGACCAGCGCAGATTACCCGCGAGTTTTCCGAGCGGCGCAATGCTCTCGGGGAGGACGGTTCGGACGGTAAATCTACGGATTGCCTTCACCCCGGTTACGCTAGCGCACTTGCTCCGGGGAGGGGAGAGCGCGCCACGCAAACGCTTGCATGACGCCGGAATGGACCTCCTGTTACCTGAAGCGCCCTTAGCAATTCGGACCATTACTCGCTAACGTCGTAGAAGTGACGACCACTAGTGATCAGAACCGACACGTCCCCTATCCGCAAGGCCTGCGCTTCGGACGCATTCCCATCACGGCGGTCAGTCCCGTTGTCGAGGGTGGTGCATTCCCCGCGAAGGGGATTCCCGGAGCGGATATCGCCATCGGAGCCACCGTGTTCCGCGAGGGCCACGACCAGCTGGGCGTCTCGGCGGTCCTCCACGACCCCCAGGGCGTCGAGGTGCAGCGTGTGCGCATGACGCCGGTCGGCTCCGGCCTCGACCGCTGGGCCGGAACGCTGACCCCCCGGGCGGAGGGGCTCCACACCTTCACCATCGAGGGGTGGTCGGACGTCTTCGGCACCTGGGAGCACGACGCCACGATCAAGATCGCAGCGGGCGTCGACGTCGACCTCATGCTGGCCGAGGGTGCGGCGCTGTTCACCCGCGCCGCCGCGGAGCGCTCGCCGGCGGACGCCCAGCTCTTCCGGCGTACGGCCAAGGCCCTGTCCGTCACCGATCAGAGCGTCGAGGCGCGCCTCGCCGCGGGTCTCTCGGTTGAGATCCACGAGGCGATCGGCAGGCAGCCCCTTCGGACGCTCGTCACGTCGTCCGAACCCTTCCCCATCAACGTCGAGCGGGAGATCGCGGGAAAGGCCGCGTGGTACGAGTTCTTCCCGCGCTCGGAGGGTGCGACGTACAACCCCGACACCGCCGAGTGGACCTCGGGGAACTTCCGTGAGGCGGCTAAGCGCCTCGACGCGGTCGCGGCCATGAACTTCGACGTCGTCTATCTCCCTCCGATTCACCCGATCGGCCGCGCACACCGCAAGGGCCCGAACAACACGCTCGTCGCCGGGCCCGCGGATCCCGGCTCACCGTGGGCCATCGGTTCCGCTGAGGGAGGCCACGACGCCATCCACCCCGACCTCGGGACCTTCGAGGACTTCGACGCGTTCGTCGCCCGGGCCGCCGAGCTCGGCCTCGAGGTGGCGCTGGACCTCGCCCTCCAGGCGTCCCCCGACCATCCCTGGGTCCAGAGCCACCCCGAGTGGTTCACCACGCGCGTGGACGGTTCCATCGCGTACGCGGAGAACCCGCCCAAGAAGTACCAGGACATCTACCCCATCAACTTCGACAACGACCCCACGGGTCTCGCCGAGGAGGTCCTGCGGATCACCCTGATGTGGGTGGGGCACGGCGTGAAGATCTTCCGCGTCGACAACCCCCACACCAAGCCGGTGCAGTTCTGGGAGTGGCTGATCGCCCGCGTGAACGCGCAGCACCCCGACGTCATCTTCCTCGCCGAGGCCTTCACCCGTCCGCCGATGATGCACGCTCTCGGCCGTGCAGGCTTCCAGCAGTCGTACTCCTATTTCACCTGGCGCAACACCAAGACGGAGCTGGAGGAGTACTTCACGGAGATCAGCAAGGTCTCACCGTCCTACTTCCGGCCGAACTTCTTCGTGAACACCCCGGACATCCTCACGGAGTACCTGCAGTACGGCGGGCCGGCGGCGTTCAAGATCCGCGCGGTCCTGGCGTCCATGGCCAGCCCGCTGTGGGGTGTCTACTCGGGGTACGAACTCTTCGAGCACGTCGCGCGGCCGGGCGCCGAGGAGTACATCGACAACGAGAAGTTCCAGTTCCGGCCCCGTGACTACGCGGCGGCCGAGGCGGCGGGCCGCTCCCTCGCCCCCTTCATCGCGCGACTGAACACCATCAGACGCTCGCACCCGGCACTCGGGGACCTCGAGAACCTCAGCATCCACGGCAGCACGGACCCCGACACGGTGGTTTTCGCCAAGCACAAGGAGACGTCCGCGGGCAAGGACACGATCATCGTGGTCGTGAACGTGGACCCGCACAGTACCCGGGAGAGTACGGTCTCCCTCGACCTCTCCCGGCTCGGGCTCGCGCCGGAGGACTTCGACGAGAACGGTACGTTCGTGGTGGACGACCTCATCACGGGGCAGACCTTCGAGTGGGGCGAGTACAACTACGTCAGGCTGGACCCGCACGTCGAGCCCGCCCATGTTCTTTCAATCAGGAGGCAGCACTAGTGCCCAACCCCTTCCAGCTCAACGCGCCGGGACTGGCCCATGACCCGCACTGGTACCGCAAGGCGGTGTTCTACGAGGCCCTGGTCCGTGGATTCGCCGACGCGAACGGGGACGGCTCCGGCGATCTGTCCGGTCTGATCGAGAAGCTCGACTACCTGCAGTGGCTGGGGGTCGACTGCCTCTGGCTGCCGCCGTTCTTCAAGTCCCCGCTGCGCGACGGCGGCTACGACATCTCCGACTACTACGACGTCCTGGACGAGTTCGGTTCCCTCGGCGACTTCAAGCGGCTCGTGGCCGAGGCGCACGCGCGCGGCGTCCGCGTCATCATCGATCTCCCCATGAACCACACCTCGGACCAGCACCACTGGTTCCAGGAGTCGCGCAGCGATCCCGAGGGCCCCTACGGCGATTTCTACGTCTGGAGCGACACGGACGAGAAGTACCAGGACGCGCGCATCATCTTCGTTGACACCGAGGAGTCCAACTGGAGCTTCGACCCGGTGCGGCGCCAGTTCTTCTGGCACCGGTTCTTCGACCACCAGCCGGACCTCAACTTCGAGAACCCCAAGGTGCAGGAAGCCATCTTCGACGTCGTGAAGTTCTGGCTCGACCAGGGCATCGACGGCTTCCGCGCGGACGCCATCCCCTACCTCTTCGAGGAGGAGGGCACCAACTGCGAGAACCTGCCGAAGACGCACGAGTTCCTCAAGCGCCTCCGGGCCATGGTCGACGAGAAGTATCCCGGCCGCGTCATCATCGCCGAGGCGAACCAGATGCCGGACGAGGTCGTCGAGTACTTCGGTGACGAGGACGGCCCCGAGTGCCACATGTCCTTCCACTTCCCGATCATGCCGCGGCTGTTCTACGCCCTCCGGGACCAGAAGGCCGCCCCCATCATCGACACCATGAAGGACACGCCCGACATCCCCGCGGGCGCCCAGTGGGGCACCTTCCTCAGGAACCACGACGAGCTGACGCTCGAGATGGTCACCAACGAGGAGCGTGAAGCCATGCTCGGTTGGTACGCACCGGATCCGCGCATGCGGGCGAACGTGGGTATCCGTCGCAGGCTCTCGCCCCTCCTCGACAACTCCCGCGCGGAGGTCGAGCTGATCCACGCGCTGCTCCTCTCGCTCCCGGGCAGCCCGTTCCTGTACTACGGCGACGAGATCGGCATGGGCGACAACATCTGGCTCGAGGACCGCGACGCGTCGCGCACCCCGATGCAGTGGAACCCGGACCGCAATGCCGGGTTCTCCCCGGTGGACCCCGGGAAGCTGTACCTCCCCGTGGTGCAGTCGCTCGTCTACCACTACAACCACGTGAACGTCGAGGCGCAGATGGCTACCTCGAGTTCGCTGCTGCACTGGGTCCGCCAGATGCTCGCCGTCCGCAAGGCGCACCCCGCCTTCGGCCTCGGCAGCTATCGCAACGTCCCGGTCGAGTCCGAGAACGTGTTGGCCTTCCTCCGCGAGGTGGACGTCGCGAACGCCGAGGGCGAGCAGGCGGAATCGGTGCTCTGCATCTTCAACCTGTCGCAGCACCCCGTGGCGGCGCGGATGCGCCTGCCCGAGTTCGCCGGACGTGGGCTCCGCGACCTTTTCGGCGGCGCGATCTTCCCGGCGTTCGCGGACGACGGCGAGATCACACTCACGCTCGGCAGCCACGACTTCTTCTGGCTGCGCGTCCGCTCCGCGACCTCCAACTCCGCCTCACCGCACACCGAGGCGATGCCCGTCATCGCCATCGCGGAGGGGTCACGGTCATGACGTCCCACACTCCCTACATCCCGGAGATCCTCACCGAGTGGCTTCCCGCCCAGCGCTGGTTCCCGGCGAGGAGCCGCTCCGTCGACATCACCGTCGTCGGCGGGACGGTGCTGGAGGACCCGGCCGGCCTGGCCGGCTTCGAGGTGCACTTCCTCGCCGTGGAGTCCGGCCGGCGCACGGATGTCGTGAGTGTCCCGATCAGTTATCGGACGGAGGAACTCAACGACGCCGCGGCGGGACTCATCGGGAAGGTCGATCACCCCGAGCTCGGCTCCCGGTGGGCCTACGACGCCACGTTCGACCCCGATTTCGTCCGTGCGTGGGTGTCCTTCATCCTGCAGGGCGGCTCGACGGCCGACGGACGGCTGGTCGGCACCCTGATCAAGGAGCCCGTGGACCAGGGGCCCGGAGCATCGCAGCCCGTGAAGGTGCTGCAGGGTGAGCAGTCCAACACCTCCGTGGTCTACGGCTCGGGGCCCGGCTCCATGATCGTCAAGTTCTTCCGCGTCCTCGCGGCGGGCGAGAGCCCCGATGTGCAGATCAGCGCCGGGCTCACGGCGGGCGGTTCCACGGACACCCCCGACACCTACGGGTGGGTCACCGGGACCTGGCAGCAGGCGCACAGCGAGCCGGGCCGGCACGTCACGGGACACGTGAGCGTCCTCCGCGACTTCGTCGAGGGCAGCACCGACGCGTGGCGCACCGCATCGCTCGCCGCCTCCTCGGGAACCGAGTTCTCCGACGAGGCCCGCGAGCTCGGCCGCGCGATCGCGCGGATCCACCAGCAGCTCGACGGCGCCTTCGGCAGCAGGCAGGCCTCGGATGAGGAGCAGGAGGAGTTCCGGCGGGCGCTCGCGCACCGCATCCGCTGGGCCTGGGAGGAGGCGGCGGACGCCGTCGGTCCCCTCCAGGCGGAGGTCGACGCCGTCGTGCGTGGCGTCGAGGAGCTCGACGCCGTCCCGCCGTTGCAGCGCATCCACGCCGACCTGCACCTCGGGCAGGTCCTCCAGGCGCCGGACGGCACCTGGCTCATCATCGATTTCGAGGGCGAGCCCCTGCGGCCCACCGAGGAGCGGAGCGTCCCGGACGTCCCTCTCCGCGACGTCGTGGGCATGGTGCGTTCCCTCGAGTACGCGGCGGCGTCACGCGGGCCGGCTCCTGCCGGCTCACCCGAGGCCGACGTCACCGAGCAGTGGTCCGCAGCAGCGCGTGCCGCGTTCCTCGCCGGCTACTCCGACGAGTCCGGCTCCGCCGTCGACACCTCGGGAGCCCTCTACCGCGCTCTTTGGCTCGACAAGGCCCTCTACGAGGTCGTCTACGAAATCCGCAACAGGCCGGACTGGGTCGAGATGCCCGTCCGGGACGTCCGCCGTGTACTGGGTGCTGAGCCCGCCGCCGACGCAACGAAAGCAGCAGACATGAACCCCCCGAAGAAATCCGCCGGCGAGAACGGCGAGCAGTCCATCGCGGGCAAGGCAGCGAAGGTTGCGAAGAAGGCCGCCAAGGCGGTCGCGGACACAGCCGCGACGGCGTCCGCGAAGGTGTCGGCCGCGGCCGAGAACGACGGTTCGGGTGCGAACGCCCCGGGCAGGCCCGCGGTCGATGCACCAGCAGCCGCCCCCGTGAAAGCCCCGACGGCGGCCGCTGTTCCGGTGGTCGTCGAGCAGTCCGTGCTCCAGCAGGTCTCCGAGGGCGTCCACCGCCAGCCGCACGCCGTCCTCGGAGCGCACTTGGCCGACGACGACACCGTCACCATCCGCACGCTGCGCCGCCTGGCGCGCTCCGTCGTCGTCGTGACGGCATCCGGACGCACGGAGTTGACGCACGAGCACAACGGCATCTGGGTGGGGGCCATGCCCGCCGAGAATCCGGGCCACGTGCCCGACTACCGGCTCGAGGTGACCTACGAAGCGGATCCCGTCCTCGTGGACGATCCGTACCGGTTCCTGCCCACGCTCGGCGAGATCGACATGCACCTGATCGGGGAGGGCCGGCACGAGACGCTGTGGACCGCCCTCGGCGCGCACGTCCGGCACTACTCGTCGGTCCTGGGCGACATCGAGGGCGTGTCCTTCGCCGTGTGGGCACCGAACGCCCGCGCCGTCCAGGTCATGGGGGACTTCAACGGCTGGGACGGCAGCGTCAATGCGATGCGTGCGCTCGGCAGCTCGGGAATCTGGGAGATCTTCATCCCGGGAGCCGGCGCGGACACCTGCTACAAGTTCAAGATCCTCGGCAGCGACGGCCAGTGGCGCGAGAAGGCGGACCCCATGGCACGCGGCACCGAGGTGCCGCCGCTGACCGGGTCGAAGGTCGTCGAGTCGAGCTACACGTTCGGCGACGACGAGTGGATGGCCGCGCGCGCCGCCGGGGACCCGCACAACGGCCCGATGAGCGTCTACGAGGTGCACCTCGGCTCCTGGCGCCAGGGCCTCAGCTACCGGGAGCTCGCCGAGCAGCTCACCGAGTACGTGTCCTGGCAGGGGTTCACGCACGTCGAGCTGATGCCCGTCGCCGAGCACCCCTTCGGTGGTTCGTGGGGGTACCAGGTCACGTCGTACTTCGCGCCGACCTCACGCTTCGGTTCGCCCGACGATTTCAAGTACCTGGTGGACCGCCTCCACCAGGCCGGCATCGGCGTCATCATGGACTGGGTCCCGGCCCACTTCCCCAAGGACGCCTGGGCCCTGGCCACCTTCGACGGCGGCACGCTGTACGAGCACGGTGACCCGTTCCTCGGGGAGCACCGGGACTGGGGGACCCTCATCTTCGACTTCGGCCGTCGGGAGGTGCGCAACTTCCTGGTCGCGAACGCACTGTACTGGCTCGAGGAGTTCCACATCGACGGACTGCGCGTCGACGCCGTCGCGTCGATGCTCTACCTGAACTACTCCCGCGAAGAGGGCCAGTGGCGGCCGAACAAGTTCGGCGGGCAGGAGAACCTGGAGGCCATCTCCTTCCTGCAGGAGGTCAACGCCACGGCGTACAAGCGGGCGCCGGGCATCGTCATGGTCGCGGAGGAGTCGACGGCGTTCGACGGCGTCACCCGGCCCACGAGCAGCGGCGGCCTCGGGTTCGGCATCAAGTGGAACATGGGCTGGATGCACGACACCCTCGAGTACATCTCCGAGGACCCGATCAACCGGGTGCACCACCACGGCAAGGCGACGTTCTCGATGGTCTACGCCTACACCGAGAACTTCATGCTGCCCATCAGTCACGACGAGGTGGTCCACGGCAAGGGATCGCTCCTGCGCAAGATGCCGGGTGACCGATGGCAGCAGCTCGCCAACGTCCGGGCCTACCTCGCCTTCCAGTGGGCGCACCCCGGCAAGCAGCTCATCTTCATGGGGTCGGAGTTCGCCCAGGAAGCGGAGTGGGCCGAGCAGCACAGCCTGGACTGGTACCTGACGGACACCCCGTCCCACAAGGGTGTGCAGGAGCTCGTCCGATCGCTCAATGCCATCTACCGGGAGACGCCTGCTCTCTACGCACGGGACAACGAGCCCGCCGGCTTCCAGTGGATCGACGAGAACGACGGCGAGCACAACACTCTCTCCTTCATTCGGTGGGACCACCAGGGCAACCCGCTCGTCTGCATCGCCAACTTCGCGGGCGGCCCGCACGAAGGGTTCCGCGTCGGCCTGCCGTGGGCGGGGGAGTGGACGGAGGTCCTCAACACGGACTCCTCGCAGTTCGGCGGCTCGGGTGTGGGCAACGACGGGCACGTGACCGCGCGGGAGGGCGCGCACAACGGGCAGCCCGCCTATGGTGACGTCCGCGTGCCGCCGCTGGGGGTGCTGTACCTCAAGCCCGCCGGCTCCTGAGTCCGACTGGTCGTAGCAGCTGTGGATCTTCCTCACCGAGGGGGGTCCATAGCTGTTTTACATCCAGGGCGATCCGGTGCTACTGTTTATATCCGCGCTGATGAAGCAATCTGGTCGGCCGACAACCACACAAACGGGGTTCACCTCCATTCATCTGGATGGGTCGTGACCCGGGGGCGGTGGGAACCGGCGGATTTGGAGATACGGAGACAGTGCGGGTAAGCTTCAAAAGTTGCTTCGGAGCGATGACATGACGGTTTGGTTGTGT
>NZ_JBZCNI010000004.1:0-153082 GCF_058269235.1 Arthrobacter sp. TJ-236 | reverse complement strand
GCCCGCTGACAGCTGCAGCGAGGAGGTAGCCGGCCAGGAGGCCCTTGCCAACGTTGTCGACGTGCGAATCAGTGTTGGGCCGGCGGAGGGGACGGCGGCTCAGGAACCGCCGTCGGCCTCTGAGCCGCGTCCGGCGACGATGAGGTCGACGACGGCCAGCAGCTCGTCGATGTCCCCCGGCGTGGTGCGGCCCGAGCCGGCGGAGGCGAAGAACGCGGCGTCGTAGTAGAGGCCGTCACCGAGCAGCTTCACGGCCCGCGCGGTGGTGCGGTCCCCGAGTTGCTGTTCGAGGGCGTCGAGCCAGCGCTCCTGGATGTCCGAGAGGGAGGCCTTCGCTATCGGGTGCCCCTGCTGGGCCAGCCGCGCCATGGAGACGAGTGCGCGGTCCAGCGGGCTGTCCTCGAACACGGACGTCCTGACGTAGTACCGGGCCGCGCCGTCGGCGGCGGCGGTCATGCCCGTGCGGTCCTTCTCGGCGAGCGCGTCCAGGCGGACGGCCAGCCCCTCGACGAGGGCCTCCTTGGACGGGAAGTGGTACAGCAGACCACCCTTGGAGACGTCGGCGGCGGCGGCCACGGTCTCCATGGTCGCGGCCCGTTCGCCGTCGCGGATCAGGGCGGTTTCGAAGCTGTCGAGGATGCGCTCGCGGGAACTGGACACCCCGTGATGATACCGGTCACGTTTGTTGTACTGTACCGGCTGGACGGTATAGCTTAGAAGCATGACAACACCACCTTCGCCTTCTGCACGCGTGTCCGAGGTGACCTCGCGTGCCGCCCACACCCCCCTCCCCGTCCGGGCCGGCCGCCGCGAGTGGTTCGCCCTCGCCGTGCTGATGCTCCCGGTGCTGCTGGTCTCGGTGGACAACACCGTCCTGAGCTTCGCCCTGCCGGAGATCTCGCGACACTTCGCGACGACGGGCACCACCCTGCTCTGGATCGTCGACGTCTACCCCCTCGTCCTCGCCGGCCTGCTCGTCGCGATGGGCAGCTTCGGTGACCGCTTCGGCCGCCGACGCCTGCTCATGATCGGCGCGGCCGGGTTCGCCGTCTTCTCCGTGATCGCCGCGTTCGCGCCGACCGCCGCCTTCCTCGTCGCCGCCCGCGTAGGGCTCGGCGTCTTCGGCGCCATGCTCATGCCCTCCACGCTCTCCCTGATCCGCAACATCTTCACGGACCGCAACCAGCGCCGCGTGGCCATCGCCGTGTGGGCCGCCGGCTTCTCCGCCGGCGCCGCCCTCGGCCCGCTGCTCGGCGGCCTCCTCCTCGAGCGCTTCTGGTGGGGCTCGGTGTTCCTCCTCGCCGTGCCGGTCCTCGTGCTCATGCTGGTCCTCACGCCCGCCGTCGTCCCCGAATCACGTGACGGCGATCCGGGGCCCGTGGACATCGCGAGCATCGTGCTGTCCATCTCGACCATGCTCCCCGTGGTGTACGCCATCAAGAACCTCGCCAAGGGCGGGCCCCTGCTCATCACGGTGACCGCCGCCGTGATCGGGATCGCCGCCGGGATCGCCTTCGTGGCGCGCCAGCTCCAGCGCCGCCGCCCCATGCTCGACGTCCGGCTGTTCACCGTGCGGGCCTTCACCGGCGCCGTGCTGGTCAACCTGCTGGCCATCTTCTCCCTGGTCGGGTTCTTGTTCTTCGTGTCGCAGCACCTGCAGCTCGTGCTCGGGTACTCGCCGCTCGCTGCCGGGCTCGTCCTCCTGCCGGGGCTCCTCATGACCATCGCGGCGGGTCTCGCCGTCGTGCCCCTGGCCCGCCGCGTGCCGGCGCACGTCGTCGTCCCGGTCTCGCTCCTGTTCTCCGCCCTTGCCTACGCGATGATCGCGCTGCTCGGTGACGGCGGGAGCGCGCACGTGCTCATGACGGCGTTCGTGATCCTCGGGATCGGCGTGGGTGCCTCGGAGACCGTGTCCAACGACCTCATCCTCTCCACCGTCCCGGCCACGAAGGCCGGCGCCGCATCCGCCGTGTCCGAGACCGCCTACGAGGTGGGCTCGGTGCTGGGGACGGCGGTGCTCGGGAGCATCCTCCTGGCGTCCTACCAGCGCCACCTGGTGCTCCCCGCGGGGCTCACCCCGGGGCAGTCCGATGCCGCGGGCGAGACCCTCGGTGGCGCGGTGGAGGTCGCCGGACAGCTCGACGGCGGTGCCGCTGCGCTCCTGCGCGAGTCGGCGTTCCACGCCTTCGACGGCGGGGTCACCCTCACCGCCGGGATCGCGGCGCTCCTCATGGTCGGCGCGGCCGTCCTCGCGGCCTGGAGCCTCCGCAGCCCGGCGGCGGCGCGCTGACCCGACGCCGGCCCCGCGTGACACCGCGTGACACCGCGCGGCTCGGGCTGACTGCGCCCACCGATCGGCACCGCGCATAGCCCGGCCCGGCGGTGGGCGCGCCCGTCGGTGACGTTGAGTAGGCTGATCGAGGCGCTTCTGGGGTGCCGCCGCCCGCGCCGCCCGCGGAACGGACTCGATGGCCGGGTACAGGAAGAGGACCAAGGATGCCGTTCCGGAGCAAGCGCACGCTCGAAGCCTGGCTGGAGGAGTTCAGGACCACCCGCGAGGGAGGATCCATGATCCGGGTGCTCCTGCAGGACGGCGCCGACGGCGGCGACACAGGACTCGTCGTGGTGCCGCTGCGCAACGATTCTCTCGAGCTCTACCTGCAGCCCCTCGACCCCGAGCAGTCGACCTGGGGAATCACACTGGAGCCACGGAACCTCGCGGCCCAACTCAGCGCCCCGGAGCTGCACGCCCTGGCCGCGGAGCTGCTGGTCGCCGCGTCCCTGTGCCAGTTCCTCGAGGAGAAGTCCGTGGGCCACGAGGAGCCCCGCGAGGACAACCCCGCGTTCGAGTAGCTCAGGCGGGGCCCGAGCCGACGTCCGAGTACCTCAGGCGGGGCCGGAGCCGAACCAGACGCGGACCGTCAGCCCGCCACCGGGCGTCCTGTCCAGAGCGAGTTTGCCCCCGTGCGCCTGGGCGATCCTCACGCAGGTGGCCAGCCCGATGCCGGCCCCCGCGGGGTCACCGTCCCGTTCGAGCCGCACCAGCGGCTCGAGCACGCGGTCGTAGTCCTCCGGCTCGATCCCCTTGCCGTTGTCGGCGACATCCAGGCGCCACACCTCGGGAGTGCCCGTGCCTGAGACGTGGACCTCGGGAGTCGACGTGGGGCGGACGTAGCACGCGGCGTTCGCCAGGAGGTTCTGCACGAGGACCCGGAGTTGCGCAGGGTCCGCCCGGCCCCGGAAATCGTCCCAGGTGATCTGCACGCCGTCCAGGTGGTGGCCGAGATCCGCCGCTGCCGCCTGCACCACGTCGGCGAGGGACACCGTCTCGAGGTTCGCCGTCCCGCCGATCTTCGAGTACCCCAGCAGGTTGTCCACCATCGAGGACATCCGGAGGGCGCTCGCCCCGATCCGGCGGAAATAGGTACCGGCCGGCCCCTCCTGGAGGTGCGGTTCCTCCTCGGCGAGCTCGACGAGGCCCACCACGCTGGTGATGGGGCCGCGCAGGTCATGGCTGATGCGCCCCGCGAACTCGCCGAGCAGCTCGTTGCTGCGCTGCAGCTCCTGCACCGTCGCGTCGAGCTGACGGGTGCGCAGCTGCAGGTCCAGGACGTCGATCACCTGCGTGGCCAGCGTCTCGAGCCCGGCGGCCTGCTTCTCCGTGAGATCCCCCGGCACCTCGTCGAAGATGCAGAGCGTGCCGAGCGGCACACCCTCCTTGGTCAGCAGGGGTGTGGTGGCGTAGAACCGCACGGCACCGAAACGTCCGTCCACGAAGGGATTGGTGGCGAAGCGCGGGTCCGCGGAGCAGTCCGCCGAGACGACCGTGTGTCCGTACTTCAGCACCTGTCCGCACAGGGAGTCCTCCCGCGCGCACATCAGTGGCTCGAGGCCCTGTGTCGCGATCTGGTGGAACTCGTCCTCGGTGATGACGTTGATGGCACCGTAGCTGGCGTTGCAGAGCTGGATGGCGACGTTCACGAGGTTCTGGAGGGACGCCGGAGCCTGCGACTCGGCGGCCTGCTGCGGTGCAGATCCTGCGGGCGCCACCGCACCGAGTGCCATCTGGAGGCCGTACCTCGAGATCAGATCGGCGTGGGCGGGCACGTGCGGCGACCGCTGGACCGAGGCCTGATCGGTCATTCCCGCGCCTCCACCTCGTCGCCGTGTGTTGTGATCTGGGTCCAGACTAGCGGCCCGCTCCCCCAGCCCGTCCGGCGGGCGTGCGGCGGACGCATGAAGGCGGAGGACCGCGCGGCCGGGATCGGGGACAATGGGGAGGTGACTGTCCTGACCGATCCCCCCGTCCTCGACGCCGATGCCGTCCGCCGTGAGGCCGGTCGGCGCCGCACCTTCGCCGTCATCTCCCACCCGGACGCCGGCAAGTCGACGCTCACCGAGGCCCTCGCCCTGCTGTCCCGCGCCATCCAGGACGCCGGCGTCACCCACGGCAAGTCCAGCCGGCACGCCACGGTGTCCGACTGGATGGGCATCGAACAGGAGCGCGGCATCTCGATCAGCTCCGCCGCCCTGCAGCTGACCTATCGCGACACCATCCTCAATGTCGTCGACACCCCCGGCCACGCGGACTTCTCGGAGGACACCTACCGGGTGCTCGCCGCCGTGGACTCCGCCGTCATGCTCATCGACGCAGCCAAGGGCTTCGAACCGCAGACCGTGAAGCTCCTCGCGGTGTGCAAGGCACGGAACATCCCCATCATCACCGTCATCAACAAGTGGGACCGGCCGGGTCTGGACGCGCTCGGGCTCATCGACGACATCGGCGAGCGCACCGGCATGACGCCCGTACCCCTCACGTGGCCCGTCGGCATCGCCGGGCACTTCCAGGGCCTGATCGACCTGCAGGCGGGCCGTACCCTCGCGCTCGAGGCGGTTCAGGCCGGGGCGCAGGCGGCCGAGGAGACGGACGTTGACATCGACGCCCTCGACCCGCGCGACGCCGGCGCCTGGCTCGACGCCCGCGAGGAGTCCGGGCTCGTGGAGTCCTCGAACGGCTCCTTCGACCGCGAGGAGTTCGAGGCGGCACGCCAGACGCCGGTCCTCTTCGCCGCCGCGGCGAAGAACTTCGGCGTCTCGCAGCTGCTCGACATCCTCGTGGACGTGGCGCCCTCACCCTCGCCCCGCCCGTCGAAGGAGGACGAGCCACGCCCCATCGACGCCCCGCTGTCCGGTTTCGTGTTCAAGGTGCAGGCCGGACAGGACAGCGCGCACCGCGACCACATCGCATACCTGCGCATCTGCTCGGGGACGTTCGAGCGCGGCATGGTCATCACGAACCAGCGCACCGGCAAGCCCTTCGCCACCAAGTACGCGCATCGCGTGCTCGGCCGCAGCCGCGAAGTGGTGGACACCGCGTGGCCGGGCGACGTCGTTGGGCTCGTGAACGCCACCAGCCTCCGCGTGGGTGACAGCCTCTTCTCCGAGCGGCCCGTGCAGTTCCCGGACATCCCGCGCTTCTCGCCGGAGCTGTTCGCCGTCGCCCGCGCCAAGGACCCGGGGCGCTACAAGCAGTTCCGCCGGGGCATCGAGCAGCTCGAGCACGAGGGCGTGGTCCAGGTGCTGCGCTCCAACCTGCGCGGTGACCAGGCACCCGTGCTGGCCGCCGTCGGGGCCCTTCAATTCGAGGTCGCCGCCGAGCGGCTCGGCACCGAGTTCAACGCCCCGACGTCCCTCGACAACCTCTCCTACTCCCTGGCCATGAGCGTGGCACCCGGCAGTGAGGGCGTCCCGGAGACGTTCCGCGGCGGGGAGATCCTGTACCGGTCCGACGGCGAGATCGTCGCGGTCTTCGGGGACAAGTGGAAGGTGGGGCACTTCCGGAAGGACTACCCCGACGTCGTCCTCGAAGCGATCGGCGCAGCCGTCGACCTCTGACCGATGGGATCGGGCCCTGTGCGAGCGGCAGTCAGTAGCTCCCGGACGCCCCGCCGCCGCTAAAACCTCCGCCGCCGTTCACGAACGAGCCCGAGGATCCCGAGCCGCCCGAGTACGGAGCCGGATTCGCGATGTAGAGCGGCAGCCAGGCGGCCGGGCTGCTGATGTCATCCTTGCCGCGGTGGTAGTAGCGGTACGTCCGGTAGGCCTCGCGCTGTTCGTCGGTGAGTCCGAGCTCGGGATCGGCGTCCTCGACGGCCCTGAGCTCGGCGTCAATCTCCCGGCGCCGCGTCCGGTGGTCGGCCATGATCGAGGCGATCGCGGCTCCGACGACGACGGCAGTCCCGCCGAGCACGAGGGCCAGCAGCGCCCAGTCGAACGGCTCCTCGGCAGGAGCGCCGCCCTCCGCGTACAGGTAGACCTCCTCGACGGCGTCCCCGAGGCCCCGGGCGTACTGTTCGTCGGCGGACGCCGGCTCGAGCAGATCCTCCACGACCTCCTCGGCGTCGTCGTCGCTGAAGGCATCGCGCACGCCGTCCGCGGTCTCGATCCGCAGCTCCCGCTCACCGGTGTCCGCGACGATCAGGACGCCGTTGTCCGCGCCGTCGTCACCCACACGCCATTCCGTCGCGGCGGTCCGGGCGATGTCCTCGATGGAACCAGCCAGGCCGTCGACGGTGAGGACGGCTACGCGCGCGGCGTCCGTGCGGGCGTTGAGGGCGTCGATCCGCGCGTCGAGCTCCTGCTCCTCGGAGTCCGTGAGGACGTCCGCTGCGTCGACGATGCTGCCCTGGTCCGGAGCGTTTGGAACCTCGGGCGCGGCCGCGTCCCCGCATCCGGTGAGCAGGAGCGCGCCACCCGGCGCGACGACGGTCACCACCCTGTGAGCTGCTCGAACCACCGTGGCATCCTCCCCACAACCCTGACGGCCGCTACGGACGGACAGTGTAGGCACTCCGGTACAGGGTGGGACAGGCGGGCATCAGGACTCGAAGTGCGTGTCCGGTGCCTGCTGACCGAGGGATGCGACCACCGATGCCGCCACGTCCGCCAGCTTCCTGTTCCGGCCGCTGGAGGCTGCCTTGAGGATGGTCATGGCGGTCTCGTGGCTGCAGTGGTTCTGGCCCATGATGATGCCGGCCGCGATGTCGATGATGGTGCGCGACTGCATGGCGGATTCGAGGTTCTCGGCGGTGCTGTTGAGATGCGCCAGGCGCACGGCCATGCGCAGGGCGCGCGATGCCTCGCGAGCGAGGTCCGACGCCGCAGCGATGTCCTTCTCGCTGAAGGCGTTCGGCTCGGGCGAGTACAGGTTCAGCCCGGAGGCGGCCATCCCGTCGAGCGGTATGGGAAGACCCACCGCCGATCGCAGACCGTGTTCGGCAATGGCTCGCGTGTACTCACCGAACCGGGTCTCCGTGCGGAAGTCGGACACGGTGTAGACCTGTCCCTCGCGCGCGGCACGCAGACACGGTCCGTCGTCGAACCGGTACTGCACCTCGTCCATGAGTTGCGCACGGTCCGAACTGCTGGCCACGGTGATCTTGGCGCGCGGTCGGAGAAGCGTGATCCCGCAGAGTACTTCTCGGTGTTCGGACCCGAAGGAGTCAGCTGCCAACTTCGCAAGACCGCCCAGGAACTCATTGATGTCGGCGCTCTCGAGGACCATGTCCTGCAGCATGCCCGGGAGGGAGACCTCATCGAGTACGCGATTGTCGACCATGCCACTGCGCCTTCCGGAAAGGGCGAAGGCCGCGGGGAGCGGCGTGTGATGCCACGTTACCAAGTGCCGCCCGTCGGGTGGAGACCTTCTTGCAGCCGTGCGCTCACGTTGCCAGCACCCCGGACAGGCGGTGAGCCGGTGTCCGAGGTGCTCCCTCACCTGCTAAGAGGCGAGCCCCGGAGGGGTCACGCCGCCGGAGCAGGCGGCGCCCGGCTCGCGGGTCTGCTCGCCCTGGATGTACTTGTCGAGGAACGTGACGAGGCGCGGGTCGTCCGCGGAGTCGAC
This sequence comes from Arthrobacter sp. TJ-236, assembly GCF_058269235.1. Classification (NCBI taxonomy): domain Bacteria; kingdom Bacillati; phylum Actinomycetota; class Actinomycetes; order Micrococcales; family Micrococcaceae; genus Arthrobacter; species Arthrobacter sp. TJ-236. Next base: position 145,179 of record NZ_JBZCNI010000004.1, on the reverse strand, counting down.
CTTCAGCTGAAGACCCCAGGCGCTGGCGGCGACGGGCGTGTCGAGATCCGGGTACGGGCTGAGCAGTACGTAGGAGCGCGAGCCCACGATCTCGGTCAGCCGGTCGATCCCCTCCTGCCCGATGTCGGGGTTGTAGGCGATCCACACAGCGCCGTGCTCGAGGGAGTGCACGGAGTTCTCGTTGGGCACGGGTTCGGTATAGACGCCACAATTGGTCCAGATGGGGCTGTGGTCGCCGCCGACCGGAGGGGACTGCTCGTACTCCACCGGGCCCTCGACGTGGTTGAACGTGACGTCCGGGAAGGTCTCCACGCCAGAGATGTCCTGCGAGGCCGCTGCTTCACGGACGCGGTTGTCCTGGATCTGGCCGACGATGACGATGGTCACCGCGATGATGATCGCCAGGACCACGGCGCCGATCCCCCCGAAGATGAGGGCATTGCGCTTCCGTTCGCCCGCTCGCTGCTCCGCCTGGATGGCGGCCAGACGGGCCTGACGGTTTTGGTTCTCCTGCGATCGCTTCTTGTTCAACGCGAGTGCCCTTCGGTACTGGTACGGCTGCGGCGTTCGCCGCGGATCGGTAGCGCCGGGATCAAATGTACCGGCGGGTGGGCCCGGCCCCTGAACCGGCACCCGTGTGCGGGTGCCCGGACCTCAGGGGCCGGGGGGACTACAGGTCGGCGAGCATGGTCTGCATGAGGTCGATCTCCGACTGCTGCCCCGACTGGATCTTCGTGGCGAGGGAGCGCACCTGCTCGGTCTCGGCGAGTTCGGCGCCCGCCGCAGCCATGTCGACGCCCGCCTCGTGGTGACTGATCATCAGGTTGAGGTACAGACGCTCGGCGTCCTCACCCTGGGCGGCGCGCAGTTCGTCGAGTTGCGCCTGGGTGGCCATGCCCGGCATCAACCCCTCCGGCGTGAGCATGGACGCGGCGTCGCCCGAGGAGCTTCCGGACATGTCCATGTCCATGCCGCCGTGCTCGCCCGAGGCCTCCGCCATCCACGCCATCTGCGGCTCGGAGGTGCTCTGGGGAAGCCCCCATTCCTCGAGCCAGGCATACATCTGGCCCGCCTGGCCCTGCTGTGTCGTCACGATGTCGTACGCCACGGCCCGGAGGGTCTCGTCGTCGACCTTGTCTCGGACGATCATCGACATCTCGACCGCCTGCGTGTGGTGCACCTGCATGTCGCGGGCGAAACCCGCGTCGGCGCTCGTGGAGTCCGGGTAGGTGGGACCGGCCGAGACGCGGCCCGCCGTGAAGGCGAGGGCGAAGAGCCCGAGCACCATGACCCCGCAGAGGATCAGGAGCACGAGTTTCTGCCACCGGGCGAGCGAGAGGGTCATGAACGTCCTAGGGTCGGGGATCTGCCGCAGAGCCACCGTACGGCACACCGCTGGGCGTTCCCTCAAAGAAGGTGGCCGAACCGGGAATACCCATAGCGGTTCGACTGCTATACCCCCTGAGGGTATCGTTTCATCCATGCAGGGAGCCACATCATGACCACCGAGAGGGGCACCGACACGATCGTCGACACGATCGTGCAGACCGGTGCCGCACCCCGATCCGCCGAGCCGACCGCGCCCCACGGCTACACCGCGGACAAGGACGCCTACCTCAAGCGCCTGCGACGCATCGAGGGCCAGGTGCGCGGGATCGCCCGGATGGTCGACGAGGACAAGTACTGCATAGACATCCTCACGCAGGTGTCGGCCGTGACCAAGGCGCTGCACGCCGTCTCGATGGGCCTCCTCGAGGAGCACATCGCGCACTGCGTGGTGGGTGCCGCCCAGGAATCACAGGTGTCCGGCTCCACCGACGCCGTCCAGGAGAAGGTCCAGGAAGCCACGGCCGCCATCGGCCGGCTGCTCCGCTGATCCCCCTGCACACACCGACCGAACCGAAATAACCGACCGACCGACCGAATCCAGGAGACACACCATGAGCACCACCACCATCGGCATCACCGGCATGACCTGCGGCCACTGCGTCAGCGCCGTGAAGAGCGAGCTCTCGGAGCTCCCGGGCGTCGAGACCGTCGACGTCGACCTCGTCAACGGCGGCACCTCCACCGCCACCATCTCCTCCTCCGCACCACTGGATGCCGCGTCCCTCGAGGGCGCCGTGGCCGAAGCCGGCTACACCGTGGTGCCCGCCGGAGCCTGACATGACGGCTCTGCAGAACCAGCTCCCGGCACACGGGGCGGACGCCGACGCGGCCGCGCCGCGCGTGGTCGAACTCTCCATCCAGGGCATGACCTGCGCCTCCTGCGTGGGCCGCGTCGAGCGGAAGCTCGGCAAGCTCGACGGCGTCGAGGCGAGCGTGAACCTGCCGCTCGAGACCGCCGTGGTGCGGGTGCCCGCCTCCGTGACGGATCAGGACCTCATCGACACGGTGGTCGCCACCGGGTACGGCGCGCACGTGGTGCGGCCCCAGCACGACGGCGGACACGACGGACATGATGAGCACGGCCACACGCCGTCGCTCCTCGGCGCGCGGCTGACCCTCGCGGCCGTACTCTCCGTGCCGGTGCTGCTGATCTCGATGGTCACCGCGCTGCAGTTCGCGAACTGGGGCTGGGTGGTGCTCGCGCTGTCCCTCCCGGTGGTCACGTGGTCGGCCTGGCCGTTCCACCGCGCCGCCGCGATCAACGCCCGCCACTTCTCCTCCACCATGGACACGCTCGTCTCCATCGGGGTCACCGCGGCGTTCCTCTTCTCGGCGTGGCAGCTCGTGGCGGACCCGACCATGACGCAGCACGCCGGGATGGCGGGCATGGACATGACGGAGCACTCCCTCTACTTCGAGGTGGCCGCCGTCGTGGTCACGTTCCTGCTGCTCGGCCGCTTCCTGGAGGCGCGTGCGAAGCAGCGGGCCGGCAATGCCCTGAAGTCGCTGCTCAGCCTCGGCGCCAAGGAGGCGCACGTGCTCCGCACCGTCGACGGCGAGCGCACCGAGGTGACCCTCCCGGCGAACGCCATGATCCCCGGGGACGAGTTCGTGGTCCGCCCGGGCGAGAAGATCGCCACCGACGGCGTGATCACGGAGGGCTCGAGCGCCGTGGACACCGCCCTGCTGACCGGTGAGAGCATCCCCGTGGAGGTCGGCACCGGCGATACCGTCACCGGCGCCACCATCAACACCTCCGGCAGGCTCGTGGTCCGGGCGACGCGCGTCGGCTCGGACACCGTGCTCGCCCACATGGGGCGTCTGGTCAGCCAGGCGCAAAGCGGCAAGGCGACGATCGCCCGGCTCGCGGACCGCATCAGCGCGGTGTTCGTGCCCGTGGTGCTCGTCATCGCCGTCGTGACCTTCGTGCTGTGGCTCGCCCTCACCGGCGACCTCGATGCCGCGTTCACCGCCTCGGTGACCGTCCTCGTCATCGCCTGCCCCTGTGCCCTCGGGCTCGCGACGCCCACGGCGCTCCTCACCGGCACGGGCCGTGGCGCGCAGCTGGGCATCCTCATCCGCGGACCGCAGGTCCTCGAGGACACCCGCACCGTGGACACGATCGTGCTGGACAAGACGGGCACGGTCACCAGCGGCATCATGACGGTGGACGACGTCGTCGCCCTCGGCGACGTGCCCGCCGACGATCTGCTGCGCCTCGTCGGTGCGGTGGAGTCCGGCAGCGAGCACCCCATCGCCCAGGCGATCGCCCGGCACGCCGCCGCGGCGGGCCGCCTCCCCGCGGTCGCGGACTTCGCGAGCGCCCCTGGAGGAGGCGTCCGTGGCATCGTGGACGGCGCCGTCGTCATCGCCGGGCGCGGCACCTGGCTGGAGGACAACGGCATCCGGCCCACCCCCGGGCACTCGGCCGCCTTCACCGCGGCCGAGGACGCCGGGACGACGGCGGTGTGGGTCGCCGTGGATGGCGCCGTAGCCGGCTTCGTGACGCTCTCCGACACCGTCAAGGACGGCTCCGCCGCCGCGATCGGCCGGCTGCGGACACTCGGGCTGAGGCCCGTGCTGCTGACCGGGGACAACCGGGCCGTGGCCCTGCAGGTCGCCGCCGCCGTGGGCATCGCTGCGGAGGACGTGCACGCCGGGGTGACCCCCCAGGGCAAGGTGGACGTGATCCGGGACCTGCAGGCGACGGGTGCCACGGTCGCGATGGCCGGCGACGGCGTGAACGACGCCGCCGCGCTGGCCCAGGCCGATCTCGGTATCGCGATGGGATCCGGCACGGACGTGGCGATCGAGGCGGCCGACCTCACCGTCATGGGCAACAGCCTGGAGCAGGTGGCGCAGGCCATCGAACTCTCCCGGCGGACCCTCGGGACCATCAAGGGCAACCTGTTCTGGGCCTTCTTCTACAACGCGGTGGGCATCCCCGTCGCCGCGTTCGGCCTGCTGAACCCGATGCTCGCGGGAGCGGCGATGGCAGCGAGTTCCGTGCTCGTGGTCGCCAACTCGCTGAGACTGCGGAACTTCGGCAAATAGCGGGTTGACGGGGCCGCCCGTGTCAGGGTCGGTCCATGGGTCAGGACGCACCAGTAGCGAACGGGCAGGACCGAGGGCCCCTCGGTCCTGCCTACTGGCGTCTGTGGACGTCCTCCGGGCTCTCCAACCTGGCCGACGGCGTCTTCAAGATCGCGCTGCCGCTCCTCGCCATCCAGTACACGCAGTCCCCCACGCTGATCGCCGGGCTGTCCATCGCCGCGACCCTGCCGTGGCTCCTGTTCGCGCTGACGGCCGGTGCACTCGCCGACCGCCTGGACCGGCGTCGGCTCATGCTGGCCGCGAACCTGTGCCGGGCCATCCTCCCGGCCGCCCTGGTGGCCGTGATCCTGCTGGATCCCGGCTCCCGGTGGGCGCTCTACGTCGGCGCGCTGCTGGTCGGCGTGGCCGAGACGCTGTACGACACCTCGGCGCAGTCGATCCTCCCGCAACTCGTGCGCCGCGATCAGCTCTCCCGCGCCAACGGCAGGCTGTACGCCGTGGAGCTGACCACCAACCAATTCGTGGGGCATCCCCTGGGCGGCTTCCTGGTCGCCGCCGGAGTGGTCGCCGGGTTCGCCGTGCCGGCCGCACTCTGGCTCGCCGCCGTCGGGAGCCTGTTGCTGGTCCGCGGTAGCTTCCGGATCGGACGCGAGGTGCGGGCCACCCTCCGCCACGACGTCGCCGAGGGCCTGCGCTTCCTCTGGCACCAGAAGATCCTCCGCACGCTCGCCGTCATGACGGGGGTCTCCAACTTCGCCTCCAATGCGGCGTTCGCCGTCCTGGTGCTCTTCGCCGTGGGGCCCGGTTCCGCGATGGGACTGAGCGAGGTGGAGTTCGGCGTCCTGCTGACCACCGCCGCGCTGGGGTCCATCGTCGGGTCCTTCGTCGCCGAGCGGATCGAGGCCGCGCTCGGACGCTCGTGGGCGCTGGCCGCGTCCGTCGTCGGCTTCTCGGTGTTCATCGGAGCCCCCGCGCTGACCACCAGCCCGTACGCGCTGGGAGCGGCGCTCTTCGTGGGCGGCGTCGCCGTCGTGCTGTGGAACGTCATCACCGTGTCCGTCCGCCAGCGCATTGCGCCCGACCGCCTGCTCGGCAGGGTCAACAGCGCCTACCGCCTGCTGGCGTGGGGGTCCATGCCGCTCGGCGCCGCGACCGGCGGAGTGCTGGCGCAGTGGCTGGGGCTGCAGGTCATGTTCGGCATCATGGGCGTGCTCGCTCTCTCGCTGCTCACCCTCATGCCCTTCTTGACGGACGCGGCGATCGACGCCGCCGACGTCGAGTCCTGACGCGCGCTGGTCAGCGGGCGGTGCTCCCGGTCCGTTTGTGACCGGCCAGGGCGGCGCGGATGTCGCCCTCCTCGTGACCACCCTTGTCCTTGCCGAAGGGCAGCACCTTCAGCAGCGGGTGGATGACGGCCATGACGACCGCGCCCCAGATGGCGCCGACGATCGCGGAGCACAGGGTGTTCACGATCCAGGCCAGAGCGCCGCCCACGGCCGCGATGCCGACGAACGGCTCCTCGAGGGAGTGCACCAGGTCGTAGGGCGCGTGCCAGCCGAGATCGTAGGCGCCCTGCAGCATGATGTGCCCGCCCACCCACAGCATGGCCACAGTGCCGACGAGGGTGATGAACGCCAGGACCTTCGGCATGCCCTTCACGAGCGCTGCACCGAAACGCTTGGCGCCCGCCGAGTCCTTGGTGGTGAGGTGCAGGCCGATGTCGTCCATCTTGACGATCAGCGCGACGGCCCCGTACACCACGACCGTGATGAGGATCGCGACGACCACGAGGATGAGCGCGCGGGACCAGATGGACTCGCTCGCCACCTCGTTGAGCGAGATGACCATGATCTCGCAGGAGAGGATGAAATCGGTGGTGATGGCGCCCTTCGTGACCTTCGACTCCGCCTCGGGTCCCTGCTCCACCGCGGGCTTCTTCTCGTCGTGGTGGGTCGGGTGGAGTTTGTGCCAGACCTTCTCGGCGCCCTCGTAGCAGAGGTAGGTACCGCCTGCCATCAGGATGAACGGGATGATCCCCGGGATGAACGCGCTGATGAGCAGCAGCGCCGGCAGGATGAAGAGGAGCTTGTTCCGCAGCGAACCCCAGAAGATGCGCTTGATCATGGGGAGCTCCCGCGAGGGATCGGCTCCGGAGACGTACTGCGGGGTCACGGCGGCGTCGTCGATGACCACGCCGGCGGCCTTGACGCTGGCGCGGGCCGCTCCGGCGGCGACGTCGTCCACCGACGCCGCGGCGACGCGGGCGAGGGCCGCGACGTCGTCGAGCAGGGCGAACAGACCGCCGCTCACAGCGCCACGCGAAGCGTGATGAGCGTGCGATGACCTTGTCGTTCGAGCAAAATCGGCATGCTCGGAGTATAGAGCGGACGGCGCGACGGCGTCGGCGGCGGAAAGGTCGAGCGGATGTCATCGACGTCGTTACTCGCGGCGTCCTAGCTCTTCGGAGGATCGAGCAATTGCGCCTGCAGCCCCTGGAGCAGGATCGTGATGCCCTGGTCGAGTTCCGCTTCGCCGTCGTAGCCGAGCAGCAAGGGGGCCAGCTCGCGCAGGTAAGGGAAGTCCTTCTTCGGTAGCCGGTGCAGCCCCAGTCTCAGACCGAGCTCATCCTCGTCCGGGTTGACGACGAACTCCTCGAGCTCGTTCAGGATGTGACCGATGAGGAAGCCGTAATAGGCCCGGTACGCATGAAGGGCAGCTGCAGGGCTGAAACCGGCGCCGCTGAGGACGGCGAGGATCCGCTCGAGCGGACGCAGGACACCCAGCGGGCGCAACCCCATCGGCGTGGACAGGGGACGTGTCACGAGAAGTGGGACGACGTGGCGGTGCGCGAGCACGAGCGTGCGGAAGTCATGTGCGGCCTTCCGCAGCTGGTCCTCCCAGGAGAAGGAGTCCTCGGAACGCGCTACATCCCACTCCTCGAGCAACAGCTCGGTGATCCCGTCGAGCAATGCATCCCGGTTGGCCGCGTAGCGGTAGAGAGCCATCGGGTCCTTGTTGAGTTCAGTGCCCAGTCTGCGCATGGTCAGTGCCTCCAGACCGTGTGCGTCGACCAGGTCCAGGGCAGCCTGGAGGACGACCGCGCGGTTCAGCCTGCCCTCCCGCTGGTCTGATGTGGTCGCCGCGGCGCCGTTGCCGCTTCGGGGTGGGTCCTGGGTTCCGGGCAGGTCGGCGGATCGGGATGCGTCGATCGGTACCTCAGGTCTGCTCACGTGTTCCCTCACGTCGGGTGTCATCAATGGCTTGCCGCCTTCTCCCCCGCGCTGTAACCTCTACGCTGTAGCTACTACAGCATAGCTACTACATTGTAGAAGGGAACCTGGAGGCGCTCTGAGCATACTCCCGGCTGTTGCCAGGACAGCAGCCTGACGAGCCCGGGCCGACCACCGATCCCACGAGGGAGACCATGAATTCGTATGCGCGTGCGGGCAATCCCGATCGGCCGGGTGCGCCCGGCGGTCCAGGTCGATCAGCTGCGGTTCCCGACCCCTCCGAACGAACCAGGCAGGACGTCGACCTCGCGCCCGTCATCGCAGCAGCCCGGCGGACCACGGCCGACATAGCCGTCATCACGGACGCGTCACGCAGCATCCTCCATGTCTCCGCCTCGTTCTGCGCGATGACGGGATACGAGGCGACGGACATGATCGGGCGCGACTGTCGGATCCTGCAGGGAGCGGGAACGGACAGGAAGGTCACAGGGCACCTGTCGGACGTGCTGTCCTCGGGCCAGGCGTTCCATGGCGAGTTGCTGAACTACCGGAAGGACGGAACCCCGTTCTGGACAGAGCTGAGCATCATGCCGCTGCGCGTCGGCGGCGGCCACCAGGTGAGCCACTTCGTGAGTGTGCAGAGCGACATCAGCAACAGGGTTGCCCAGCTCGGGAAGTTCCAGGTGCAGGGCTTCCACGACCACGCCACCGGGCTCCCCAACCGGACAGCAGCTGAGCAGGCGGTGGCCGAGGCCGTGGGGATGCCCGCGGGTCAGAACACGACCGTCGCCGTCGCCCTGATAGACCTCGACGGCTCCCGCCTGGTGCACAACACTCTCGGGCACGCTGCCGGGGATTCGCTGCTGAAACAGTGGGCCACCCGGTCGAAGGCCCTGCTCCCGCCCGGTGACATCCTCGCCCGCATGGGTGGGGACGAATTCTTGCTCCTGCTCCGCAACATCTCCCGGCACACCTCGACCCGGGACGTCCAGGAGATCCTCGACCGCTTCCACCGCGCCGTCGAAGAACCCTTCGTGCTGGGAGGCCGGGAAGTGCGCATCGGCATGAGCCTCGGAGTGGCGCTGGTCCCAGCCGACGGGGTCGACAGGCGCTCGATCCTGAGCAGTGCCGACCAGGCGCTGGACGCCGCCAGGAACCGCCCGCCTCGGGATCCGTCCTGGTGGAGTTTCGCCGGCGGGCACCATTCCGAACGCCGGAACGCGCGCATCGGGCCGAGCGGACACGGCGTCGGGTCCGGGACGGACACAACGATCGCCGACCCGATCGCCGACGGCACGCTCCCCCGGCGTCCGGCCGTTGATCCCGGGACTGTGCGTGAGGCCGTGTCCAATGGCGGCATCGTGGTGCACTTCCAACCCGTGGTGGACCTCCGGGACGGGTCGGTGCACCTTCTCGAGGCGTTGGCACGGCTGAAACTGCCATCCAACCAGATTGCCCACCCGGACGAATTCCTCCCCCACCTCACCATTGAGGACCAGAACCGGTTGTTCGGGGGCGTCCTCGAACAAGCGCTGGACGTCATCGCATCCTGGGACCGCCTGGGGGTGCACCACGACGTCTCCGTCAACCTGCCCCCCGAGATCCTGCACGACGAGTGCCTGCCGCGGCGCATCGACGAGCTCCTGCGCAGCCGTGACATCCGACCCGACAGGCTGGGCCTCGAGCTGCTGGAATCACAGGACATGCAGCTCGATGCCCAACGCGCCGCCTTGCAGGAACTCACCGCTCTCGGTGTGGGCCTCGCCATGGATGATCTCGGCTCGGGGTACAGCAGTCTGCAGCGGCTGTCCTCCTTCCCCTTCGATGCCCTCAAGGTGGACCGCGGGCTGCTCCAGGGCGTCCACGAACGGCCCTTGGAAACGCTGAGCATGATGGCGACCCTCATCCAGCTCGGCCGCGACTTCGCCATGGACGTGGTGATCGAGGGGTTGGAGGACCTGGACCTCACCGAAGCGGCCGCGATCCTCGGAGCGCCGCTGGGTCAGGGCTACTTCTTCACACGGCCCATGACCGCCGAAGAGTCCTTCCGCTGGGTGTCGTCCTTCGACTACACGCTCGACGGGTCGACGCCGCAGACGGCACTCGGTGCGCTCGCCTACCACTGGCAGTTCGCCCGACGCGCCGCTCCGCACCCTCTCGAGCTGGAGAAATGCCCGTTCTCCGTGTTCCTGGAACGCAGGGAGGCGGGGCCCGGCATACTACGGGAGCACGCGCAGCAGCACCTGGCGCAGGGCGCGCGCGAGACCTCGAGCAGTTCCCTCATCCGATGGATCATCGGCCTTGTGGCGCAGCACGAGGAGCCGCGCGACGCCGGGACACGACGCGCGGTCGTCGCGAGCGATGAACCCTGAGCGAGGGGTGAGCGAGGGGCGACTACGGTCGACGGCCTCCTGGCCGCCCTGTGCGCACCTTTCGTCGCTGGTGGCTCGGACGGATGAGACGCCGAGGGAGACCACCCGCAGCGTGCTCACGAGGGAGCTCGACCTCAGGTCCCGGCGGCGACGTCGTCCACCGACGACGCTGGCGGCGGCCGAGGGCACGGGGACACTGTGCCGATCGGCTTTCGTGTGGTGGTAACGGTGTCACCCGCCAGGGCGACGTCGTTCGCCGCGTCCGGAGCGACCATCCGGGACGGGCGCGCGCCTACCGGGCGCCCGCCCGCGCAGCCACGAGTGCCGCAAGGCGGTCGAGGTCTGCTCCGACCAGCTGGACGTCGCGGTCGAACTCGTCGTCACTGAGGTCGAGTTGCCGGACGGTGAAGACCACCTCGGCGCCGAGCGGGTGAGCCAGGACGCGGAAGGGGTTGGTCACCACCGTTCCCGACGGCAGCGTGACGTCGTGGTCGAGCACCCCGAGGCCGTTCCGTTCGACGAAACGGACCACCACCCGGCCCATCGGGGACTCGACGTACAGCAGCTCGCCGTCCTGGACCACCTCGGAGGTCGCGAGACCGGCAGCCCAGGCCGCGAGGTTGCCGGGGTCCGAGGCCACGGCGTAGACGGCCTCCGGCGGCGCGGCGATGACACGGCTGACATGTTGACTTCGCATGGTGCCAGCCTCGCACCCACCTCCGGGGTCCGGGAAGGGCCGGGTCCCGGCCGCTCAGACCCGCGGGAGCGGCTCCACGGGGTTGGGCCTCTCCACGATCGCCGCGTCGGCGTCGTCGGAATCCGTGGAGCGCAGCTCGTCCACGCGCACGCACACCACGCCGGCCACGATCAGGAGCCCGCCGAGGAGCTGCACCGCACCCGGCAGTTCGCCGAGGATCAGCCAGGCCGCCAGCACCGCGAACATCACCTCGGTGAGGGCCACGAAGCTCGCAACCTTCGAGCCGAGCCGCTGCGCCGCGAGGATGCCCGTGACGTAGGCGGCGACCGTCGCGACGAGCACCAGCACGGCCACCGGGACGAGCCAGCTCACGGTGTGCCCCGCGAGCTGGACGTCCTCGAACACGAAGCGGAACGGCATGATGTTCGTGAGCCCGAGGACCAGGATGACGGCGGAGGCGACCACCATGCCGCCGCCCGCCATGACCAGCGGTGGCAGGGTGTCGTCGATCTTCGCGGACATCACGAAGTAGACCATCAGGCAGACGGCGGCACCGAGCCCGTAGAGCACGCCCACCGGGTCCAGCCGGGCGTCCCCCGCGAGGTCGAGCACCAGGAGGAGCCCGAGGATCGCGATCACGGAGCCGATCATCGTGAGTGCGTTGGGGCGCTTCTTCGAGCGCAGCCAGAGGTAGCCGACGAGGAGCACGGGCGCGAGGTACTCGAGCAGCAGCGAGACGCCGACTGACATGCGCTGCACCGCGTTGAAGTAGAAGAGCTGGCAGAGGGCGATCGCCGTGGTGCCGTAGATGATCACCGTCAGCGCGTTGCCGCGCATCGCGGACCAGCGTCCGCGCAGGGCCATCAGCACCGGGACCAGGAGCACGACGGCGGCGCCCCCGATACGCAGCCCGACGGCGGCGCCGGGGCTCCAGCCGATCTCGAGGAGCGACTTGGCGAAGGGTCCGGAGACGCCGAACGTCGCAGCGGACAGGATGGCGATCCAGAGACCGGCGGCGGGACGCATGTCCGCTCCTTTCGGGTACGCTCGTGCTGCACAGGTGTCAGGAGCGTTCGGTAGTGATGGTCGTGACACTAGAGGAGCATCATGTCAGGAGTCAACATGCTTTTCACCTATGACACCGAGGTGGCGCTCTCCTCCGCGGCAGCGCTCATCAACACCGCCCGGGACGACGTGGACCCCCTGGACACTCTCGACGGACTCGACCGCTTCCTCGACGAGCAGCGCTTCAGCGGCTCGCGCACCCACACACGCGCGGAGCTCGACGCCGTCCGGGAACTCCGCACCGAACTCGAGCTGATCTGGTTCGCGGAGGAGGACGACGCCGTCGCGCACGTCAACGCGATCCTCCGGCAGCACCACGCACTCCCTCAGCTCGTGCGCCACGACGAGTGGGACTGGCACCTCCACGCCACCGGGCCGGAGGCCCCGCTCGAGCAGCGCATGGCCACCGAGGCCGCCATGGCCCTCGCCGACGTCATCCGCGGCCATGAACTCGACCGCCTGCGCGCGTGCGCGGCGGAGGACTGCGACGGCGTGGTGCTGGACCTCAGCCGCAACCGCTCCAAGCGGTTCTGCGACACCGGCAACTGCGCCAACCGCACACACGTGAAGGCCTACCGGGCGAGGAAGGCGCAGACCGCGTCATGAGGCCCGGGCCGGCGCCGCGCGGTCCTACGCTGGGCGCATGACCTTCTCGCCCTCCACCCTGTTCATCACCGGCGGCAACTCCGGGATAGGCCGCGGCCTCGCCGAGGCGCTGCACCGGCGCGGCGTCAGGGTGATCATCGGCGGTCGCAACGCCGCCGGCCTCATGGAGGTGGTGGCGGCGAACCCCGGCATGGAGATGGAGCTCGTGGATGTCGGCAACGCGGAGTCGGTGTACGACGCCGCCGCGCGCATCGCGGAGCGTCACCCCGGGCTCGACGCCGTGATCAGCAACGCCGGTGTGCAGCGCCTCATCGACTTCACCGAAGCACCCGTGGACCCTCGGCGGCTCGACGAGGAGATCGACACCAACCTCAAGGGCGTGCTGCACATGGCCAACGCCTTCGTGCCGCTGCTCCGCCTGCAGGCCTCCTCCACGTTCGTCAACGTCAGCTCGGGCCTGGGCTTCGTCCCGCTGACCGCGGCGCCGGTCTACTCCGCGACGAAGGCGGCGGTCCACTCGTTCACGATGTCGCTGCGGCACCAGCTGCAGGGCACGGGTGTGGACGTGGTCGAGCTGATCCCGCCGGCCGTCGCCACCAACCTGCACCGCGGCCAGACCCGCACGCCGCCGGGCGTCATGGCGCTGGACGATTTCATCGCCGAGACGCTGCGGGGGCTGGACCGCGGGCTGGAGGAGATCGCCGTCGGCGGGGCCAAGCGACTGCGGGCGGGGTCGAGGATCGCGCCCGCGCGCTTCGTGCAGCTGATCAACCAGCGGCGCTAGAGGCCCTCGTGGCACGCAGTGCACCTGAGCCGCTGATCCTCGGCGTGCGCCTGCTCCCCGATGGTCGGCCGTCGTAGGCTGACCGGATGTTCTCCTTCATCGGCAGGCTCCCGCAACCCGCGAAGACGCTCTACGTCCTGATCTTCCTCGGCTTCGTGGTCCTGTTCGTCACCTTCGTGATGGATCTTGATGAACTGCAGCGGTACGCCTTCGTGGGGGTGGGCACCCTGTTCGTCCTGCTGGGTCTCTCCGCGAGCCTCAACATCAACGGCACCGCCGACGGCATGGCCACCGCCATCAAGGAGTACCGGCCCATGGGCGCCGACTACTCGCGGTCCTTCCTCTCCACACCCCTGTACGCGCGACTGTTCGGGGTCATGGCGGTGGTGGTCGGATCGGCCTTCGCCGTGACGGCGCTCGTCCTCCCCGACCTCCTCTGACCCACCCGACTCGACGGGCGCTTCGGTCAGGTGCCGGTTCGGCCGGCGTCAGGCCCCGCTCACCGCGCACCGGTGGGAGGGTCGTCATCGGCGGGGGTGCCCGGAGGCTCGACGTCGTCGGCGCAGACCGAAGGCCAGGACCTGTCGCTGCGCGTCGGGACCGACCGCCAGGTTGGCGTAATCGGGTTACGAGAGGGGGAAGGTGGCGTACGCCCCCGCCTGCTGGATCACGTCGGAGAGGGAGAGGTGGTGGCGTTGGTCGCCGCCGCCGATGCCCACCAGCCGCGCGTCCGGTTCCGCCAGTGATTCGAGGATGATGTCGGCGTCGACGAAGCGGCTGTTGGGTACGTCCTCGACGACGAGCGGGACGGTGCCGACGGGGCCCCGAGGTGCCCCTCGATGAACTCACGAGGGAGGCCAACAGCGGGTGGAGGGAGAGGCTAGAAGTCCTGGTCGGGCAGGCGCTGACCGTACCGGGGCTCGCCCTCGGCGTCCTTCGCCGGCGCGGGAGCGGCTGTCGCCCCCGGGGCCTGCGGCTTACGGTCGGGCTTCGACGAGGAACGGTTGACGCCCGAGCCCTTCCCGAGGTGCTCGGGGTTCGGGGTCTCCGCCATCATGAGCATGGCGCAGATCACGAGCGAGACGATGAAGGCGATGCCGCCGGCGGTCAGCCCGAGATCGTACCGCAGCACCTTGTTGCCGCCGCCGGTCGCGAAGATCGAGGTCGCGACGCCGGCCACCAGACCGAGGACAGCGGAGAAGAGCAGTGGAGCCTTGATGCCGTAGCGGAAACGGCCCTGCCTGGGCGCTCCCGGCTGACGCTTGGCCACGGGCACTCCTTTTCGATCGACCTGACTTCTACGCGGCGTAGAGACCTCAGTTTACGGTGTCCTGCTCCCCGTGCGTCCCGGGAACGGCGGATGCGCTGAGCGCGGAATCGTGCCGGTAGCTCAGGGCCGCGATCCCGAGCACGACGGCGGTCAGCAGCGCTCCGCCGCCGGTCACGCCGAGGAGGGCGTGCGGACCGAGCGGCTCGACGAAGGGGAGGATCAGCCCGGTGGCGATGCCCACCACGCCGATGGTGATCAGGTCCCTCCCGGCCGGATGCGTCCGGGTGCCGAGCCCTCGGACGAGTTCGGCGATACCACCGACCACGAGGGCGACGGCCCCCGCGAAGGCGAAGCTGCGATCGTCGACGAAGACGAGGCTCGCGATGCCCGCTCCGAGGAGCAGGCCCGCCCCGACGTCGGTGAGCAACCGCGAGGACCGACCCCAGCGCTTGAGCCGGTGGGTCCAGAGGTAGGCCGTCCCGGTGAGCAGCAGGTACGCGCCTCCGAGCAACGACATGGTGAGCGTGGACGGCTCGCGGATGAAGATGGTGACGAGCCCGAAGACCGCGCTGACCACGGACCGGGTCAGGAAGGGCTTCCACACCTGCAGGGCAGCGGGGTCGGCGCCCGGCGCGGGCGAGGCAACAGCCATCGGAAGGACCTTTCAGGTGTGGCGGACGGAGCAGCCCGGCAGGTCGAGTTTAGTTCTTCTGAAGGGGGTACTGGTCGGCCGTCCCGCAAACGTGGTCCAAGCGGCTACAGGTCCGAGAGGACGGCGATGAACTCGTCGGCCCGGGCGAGAGTCTGCATCATCGTCTCCCGCCGTTCCACCGCCGCAGCCCTGAAGGCCGCAAGCCGGGCGCGGAGGTCCGCCTCCGCGGAGCCGTCCGGGTGTTGCCGCAGCGCGTCGAGGATCGACAGCAGGTCCTTCATCTCCTCGAGCGTGAAACCCAGCGGCTTCATCCGCCGGATGACCATCAACCGCTCGACGTCGTGCTCGGTGTACACGCGGAAGCCGCCCTCGGTCCGTGCCGTGGCAGGAAGGATACCGACGTCGTCGTAATGCCGGATGGTCCGGAGCGACAGCTCCGTCCGCTCGGCGACCTCGCCGATGTGCATGACGCGCTGCTCCATGGGACCGTTCCCTTCCGATTGAACCCTCACCTTACGTGAGAGTAGGGTTGAACGAGTGTCAGCGATCCCAGCACCCCTCGGCCTCACTCCGCTCCAGCGCCAATCGGTGCGGCGGACACTCCGTACCCCGCGCCTCCTGAAGACCGAGGTGCTGGCCGGGCTCGTCGTCGCCCTCGCCCTGATCCCCGAAGCCATCGCGTTCTCCATCATCGCCGGGGTGGACCCGCGGCTCGGCCTGTTCGCGTCCTTCACCATGGCGGTCACCATCGCCTTCCTCGGTGGCCGCCCGGCGATGATCTCCGCCGCGACCGGCGCCGTCGCCCTCGTCATCGCGCCGCTGGTCGCGAGTCACGGCGTCGACTATTTCATCGCAGCCGTCATCCTCGGGGGCACGTTCCAGGTGATCCTCGGTGTCACGGGGGTCGCGCGCCTCATGCGCTTCATCCCGCGCTCCGTGATGGTCGGCTTCGTCAACGCCCTGGCCATCCTCATCTTCCTGTCCCAGGTCCCCGAACTCGTGGACGTGCCCTGGCTGGTCTACCCCATGGTCGCGGTGGGACTCGTCATCGTCTTCGGACTTCCCCGCCTCACCGCCGTCGTCCCCGCGCCGCTCGTCGCGATCGTGGTCCTGACGGTCTTCGCCGTCCTCGCGAACGTGCTCGTCCCCACGGTCGGGGACAAGGGCGAGCTGCCCGAGAACCTGCCGTCCCTGGTCCTCCCGAATGTGCCGCTGACCCTCGACACGCTGCAGATCATCGCCCCGTTCGCGCTGGCACTGGCCGCCGTCGGGCTCCTGGAATCCCTGATGACCGCGAAGCTCGTGGACGACATCACCGATACCCGCTCGAACAAGACCCGGGAGTCCTGGGGCCAGGGCGCGGCGAACATCGTCACCGGATTCTTCGGGGGTATGGGCGGCTGCGCCATGATCGGCCAGACCATGATCAACGTGAAGGCCTCCGGCGCCCGCACGCGCATCTCCACCTTCCTGGCCGGGATCTTCCTTCTCGTCCTCGTCGTCGTCCTCGGCGACATCGTGGCCCTCATCCCGATGGCGGCCCTGGTCGCCGTCATGATCTTCGTGTCGATCGCCACCTTCGACTGGCACAGCATCCAGCCCTCCACTTTGAAGCGCATGCCGAAGAGCGAGACCACCGTGATGCTCTCCACGGTCGTCGTCACCGTCTGGACCCACAACCTCGCCATCGGCGTCGGCGTGGGCGTCCTGGTCGCGATGGTCGCCTTCGCCCGCCGGGTGGCGCACTTCGTCACCGTGACCCGGACCGAGGACACCGAGGACACCGAGGACGGCGAGCGCCACGCGACGTACACGGTGGACGGTGAGCTGTTCTTCGCGTCCTCGAACGACCTCTACACGCAGTTCGAGTACGCCACCGACCCGCATCGGGTGACCATCGACCTGCACGGCTCGCACCTGTGGGACGCATCGACCGTCGCCGCGCTCGATGCGATCCAGGAGAAGTACCGCAGCCACGGCACCGAGGTGAGGGTCGTGGGTCTCAACGAAGCCTCCACCACCATGCGCGAGCGCCTGGGCGGCACGCTCGGCGTCGGTCACTGATCGTTCGCCCGGCCGCATCGGGATACCCGTTCTGACCACAAGCTTCCTGCTGACCCTGCCTATCCGCCGCCATTCCTGGACACATTCAGCAGTTAGGTGAGCCGTTCCTGCGTGGATGGATCCGGCCCCCGGGTGTTGACTGCCTACATGACGGATACCACGAACCCTTCTGAGCCCCACGACAGCGGTGTGATGGCGCGATTGAACTGGTTGCGTGCTGCAGTGCTGGGCGCCAACGACGGGATCGTCTCCACAGCGGCCACGGTGATCGGCGTCGCCGGGGTGACGAACACCATCGCCCCGATCCTGATCGCCGGAACCGCCGCCGTCGTGGGCGGGTCCGTCTCGATGGCCCTGGGAGAGTACGTCTCGGTCAGCAGTCAGAAGGACAGCCAGGAAGCCCTGATCGAGAAGGAACGCCAGGAGTTGAGCGACGACCCCGACGGCGAACTCGATGAGCTCGCCGGGATGTACGAGGCCAGAGGTCTCACGCCCGCCACAGCCCGGCAGGTCGCCGTCGAACTGACGGAGCATGATGTTCTGGCTGCTCACCTCTCGGCGGAGCTGAACATCGACGAACTCGAGGTCGCGAATCCCTGGCAAGCAGCTTTCGCGTCCGCCGGTGCCTTCGCAGCGGGAGCGGTGCTGCCTCTGCTCGCGATTCTTCTCCTCCCGGCGGAGGTTCGCATACCGCTGACCTTCGTCGCGGTACTGGTGGCACTGACCATCACGGGTGCTGTCAGCGCTCACGTAGGCGGGAGCTCCCGACGCCGCGCCATGGTGCGCCTCCTCCTCGGCGGCGCCTTGGCGATGGCATTCACCTATCTTGTCGGCGCACTCCTCGGCACAACCGGCATTTCATGATCCTCGCTATGAACTCATTCCGACCAGCCACGGTGGTCACGCCAGCGGGACGGGATGAGCCTTCACTCGCAACTCACCCTCGTCGTTCGGGGGAATCGTCCCCCATCCGAATGAGCGTCCCGTGCTGACCGTCCTCCGCCACCCCGCCTACCGCACCCTCTTCACCGCCCAGGTGGTCGCCCTCCTCGGAACGGGCCTGCTGACGGTGGCCCTGGGTCTGTTGGCGTTCGAGCTGGCGGGCGCGCAGGCCGGAGCCGTGCTCGGCACCGCGCTGACGATCAAGATGGTCGCCTACGTGGGCGTGGCACCGCTCATGGCCGCGCTGGTGGAACGGCTCCCGCGGAAGGGCGTCCTGATCGGGGCCGACCTCGTCCGGACCGCGATCGCGCTCGGCCTGCCGTTCATCGACCAGGTGTGGCAGATCTACGTGCTCGTGTTCGTGCTGCAGTCGGCGTCCGCCACCTTCACCCCGGCGTTCCAGGCACTCATCCCGGTGGTGCTGCCCGCGGAGCGGGACTACACGAAGGCGCTGTCGCTCTCCCGGGTCGCGTACGACCTCGAATCGCTCGCGAGCCCGGTCCTCGCGGCCGCCCTGCTGACCGTCACGACGTTCGACGATCTGTTCGTCGGCACGGCGGTGGGGTTCCTGGTCTCGGCCGCACTGGTGCTGGTGACGCGACTACCGCAGGTTCCGTTCATCCGGCAGGGTTCCCTGCTGCACCGCACCACCCTCGGGACGAGGATCTTCCTGCGGGAGCCGTCGCTGCGCGGCCTGCTCGCCCTCGACCTCGTGGTGGCGAGCGCCACGGCCCTCGTGCTCGTCAACACGGTCGTGTACGCCCAGGACCTGTTCGGCGGATCAGCCACGGACGTCGCGGTGGCCCTCGCCTGCTTCGGAGCGGGATCCATGCTCGTGGCGTTCGCCGCTCCACCGCTGCTCGAGCGGGTGACCGACCGCACCCTCATGCTCGCCGGAGGAGTGCTCCTCACCCTCGGGCTGCCAGCCGCGGCGGCGCTCGCCGCCATCGGTCCAGGCGCGACGACGTCGGCCGGGTGGCCCGCATTCCTCGGGCTGTGGGTACTTCTCGGGGTCGGCACCTCGATGATCAGCACGCCGTCCTCCCGCCTCCTCCGCCGGGTGGCCTCGGACGCGACCCGGGGCTCTCTGTTCACCGCGCAGTTCTCGCTCTCGCACGCCTGCTTCCTCCTGGCCTACCCGGTCGCCGGGTGGGTCGGAGCGACGGCGGGGCAGGGCGTCGCGGCGTTGGTCCTCGGCGCGCTCGCGCTGAGCGGGACGCTCCTGGCGCTCTGCCTGTGGCCCCGGCAGCGTCAGGACGCCGTCGCGCCGTTGTCCTCGAGGTAGGTGAGCAGGGGCGCGATCCCCAGCGCGAAATCGGCCACCCGTTGCACGAGGTCGGGCGCGCAGCAGGCGGTCCTCGAGAGCTGCTCGGTGATGATCAGCTCCTTCAGGCGTAGATCGTCGGCGAGCGGATGCCCGGAGTGCTCGGCGATGCCGCGCGGCATGGTCTTCAACATCTCCGACCGGTCGAAGGCGTGCCCTGCCCGCTCGAGCTCACCCTTCATCCGCGTGAGGGACTCCGGGTTGTCGATCATGGCCCGCCGGATCGGCGCGAGTGCTCCGGCATTCGGGCGGTACAGACCGCCGGCCAGCAGCCCGCCGTCCACCCCGACCTGGACGTAGACGAGCGCCGCGGTCTCGTTCTTGGTGCCCGAGCGCGTGAGCATCCCCGAGACGTGCGTGCTGTAGGGGGACTTGTCCGGGCTGAAACGCACGTCACGGTTGATGCGGAACATCGTGGCGCGCCCACCACTCAGCGGGAGGTCGCTGCCGTCGAGGCGCTCGGAGACCACCTCGAGCAGTTACTCGAAGGGCTCGTCGAGCTCGTGCTTGAACTCGGCGCGGTGCTCGTCGAACCACTCGCGCGCGTTGTTGTCCGCGAGTCCGTCGAGGAACGTGAACGCTTTCCGGGTGAACAGGGCCTGCTGGGTCACGGCTGCGCCTTCCTGCCGTCCCGTCCGGGCGCACTCCTCGAGTATCGCGGGAGGGCGCTGTCCCGGGAAGTCGCGCCATCGCCGGCACCCCGGAGAAGCCGGGCAACGACGAAGCCGCCGTCACCAGGCAATGCCGCCGTCATCGGTACCCGGGAAGATGGTCCGCGAAACGGCGACCGATCAGCTCGTGCGTGGCCGTGTTCGGGTGGAGCCCGTCGGGGAGCGGGTGCTGATTCGCGTCGTCGGGCCCGTACAGCGCGGTGCCGTCGAGGTAGTGCAGGTGCGGGTCCTGCCGCCTTTCCACCACGTCACGGAGCGCATCACGGATCACCTCGAGCGTGAGCCGGCCCTGCTGGGTGTCCCCTGCGGTGCCGGTCGCGATGAAGCGCACCTGATCGGTGCCCAGGCTGTCTGGATCCACGGCGAGGGGTCCCGGCGTCCGCTCGTGCATCCCGCAGAAGATCGGCGAGATGAGGACGAGGGGCGTGGTCGGGTGTCCGTCACGGACGGTGTCGAGGAACCCGTGGATCGCGGGCACGAAGCTGCGGAGGCGCATCGCGTCGAGGTTGACGACGTTGATACCGACCTTCGCGCTGATGAGGTCGGCGGGGAGGTCACGGATCACCCGGGCCATGAACGGATCCACCAGGGCGCTCCCGCCGAATCCGAGGTTCCGCAGGTCGACGTCGCCGGCCGTTCTGGCGGCCACGGCAGGCCAGATGGCGCTCGGCGACACGGCGTTCGACCCCTGGCTGATGGAGCTCCCGTAGTGGACCCACCTGATGGGGCTCGCGGGAGCAGGCCTGACGGGAGAGTCGGAACTCAGCGAGATCAGTTCGAGCGCCTCGTTGTGCGGCAACCACACGTCGATGCGCTTCTCGTCGCCCGTCAGACCCTCGACGTGGAGGGTGTGCTCCTCGCCCGGGATCGCGGTCGATGTCCCCGTGCGTAGATCCACCTGCAGCTGATCGCCGCCGGTGAGCTCGTCCTGCAGGTGCCGGACGCCGTCCACGACGACGTCCATCCGACCGCGCGGGCGGTCCGCACCGACGTAGGTCACCCGGTGGGGGTGGACCACCAGATCGAAACGGGTCGACGACGTACGGAAGGCCAGACGCATACCCGAGGGCTGCGCTTCCATGGCCATCAGCTGCGGATCGGGGAACTGCTCCCGCACCCAGGACGGCAGGCGGTGTGGGAGGGTGCCGCGCGCTGTGGATTCGAGTTCGGCGGCACCGCGAACGAAGTCGAGGGTGAACGGCGTCAGGACCATGCGCGGCACCTTCGGCACTAGGAGGCCACGCGGGCGGTACCCGCCGCAGCCGAGCTGCCCAGATCACTTCCGGGAAGCGCCTGTCCGGCCGGGAGCGCCTCGATCCACGCGTCGGTCGTGCCGACGGACGCCCAGTTGGAGTTCAGCAGCGCAAGCAGGGTGGTGTGGACTGTGCGCGCGTCGGCGAAACCGGCGTCGTTCGCGATGTTGATCGCTCCCGTCGCATCGGAGAGCACCTCGGTGGCGAACCCGAGCGCCTCCGCCTCGACGGCCGACCCGAGGATGCAGTTGTTGGTCATGTAGCCCACGAGGGTGACCGTGTCGATGCCGTGCGAGCGGAGCCACTCCGCGAGGTCCGTGTCGGCGTAGACGGACCCGTACTGCTTCACGATGCTCTTCCAGGATCCCGTGCGGCGGCTCTCGACGTCGGGGTGCAGCTCGTACTCGGGTGATCCGGGTGCGAACACCGGAGCTCCTTCGCCGGCTGAGTGCTGCACGACGACGATCGGTATGCCTGCGGAGGTCGCCGCGTCGATCGCCGCCGTGATGCGCGGGAGGGACTGTCCGTGGGGCGGGTACTGGATCTCGAGGAGGCCACCGAAGTACTGCTGCTGGATGTCGACGAGGACGAGAGCGCGCTGCGAAGTGCCCATGGTGAGGTTCTCCTGAGTGACGGGGATCGGTGTCCCTTCGATTTTCGCAGACCGATGTACGGGCAACGGCCGCTGACCAGCGGGCCTACCCGGCCTTCCGCCGCACCATCTCGCCGATCCACAGCGGCGCGAACGGCGAGGTGCAGTTCGGTGCTGTGGGGTAGTCCCTGAGCACGCCGAGGCGCTCGCCGATGTCGACGGCCCGCGCACGGAGCTCCTCGCGCTCGATCCCGATCTGCGCGAGTGTGTGGTTCATGGCCCACTGGAGACGCGCGGGCGCGTCCGCCATCTTCGCTTCGATGAGGTCCAGCAGGCCGGGGAGGTCGAGTCCGTCGGGCTTCCGGACCACCCGCTCGGATGTGAGGGACCAGCCCGCACTCGCCACGACGTCGTCCGGATCCGCGAACCAGCGGACGCGCAACTGCTCGGCGTGAGGGCTCTTCTTCACGACGTAGGAGACGAGCCACTCGTGCACCTTGGGCACGCGTGCCTCACGCAGCATGGCGTCGAGCTGATCCGCCGGGAGGTCGCGTGGCCGGAGGACCAGCAGCGCGACGAGGCGAGCTGCTGTGTTGCCGGTCCGCCAGAGCCCGTGTGCCAGCTCCTGCTGTCCCTTCAACCGCTTCGCGAGCGCGCGCAGGGCGGTCAGGTTCACGCCGTGATCGTCGCCGTGCCTCTCGTTGACCGCCCGCATGCGCGGATCCTCGAGCGACGCCAGCTCGGCGAGTACCTCATCGACGGTCATGGCAGCCCTTCTCCTGCACGACGCCGGGGCGGGCGTCTGCACCCCATGGTGCCGCCGTCGTCGCCGTTTGGCCACCTACCCGGTAGCGATCAGCGGGTGCTGGGCAGCGTCATAATCTCCGCGCCGTCCTCCGTGATGGCGACGGTGTGCTCGGTATGCGCCGTGCGCGCGCCGGTGGAGCTCCGGAGGGTCCAACCGTCGTCGTCCGTGACGAGCTGCGCCGTGTCGGTCATGACCCACGGCTCGAGTGCGAGCATCAGGCCCGGGCGCAGCGTGTACCCGCGGCCCGGCCGGCCGGTGTTGGTGATGTGCGGCTCCTGGTGCATGGTCGAGCCGATGCCGTGGCCGCCGAAATCGGTGTTGATGGGGAATCCCGCCTCGCTGAGCACGGCGCCGATCGCGGCGGAGAGATCGCCCGTGCGCGCGCCCGGCCGGGCTGCGGCGATGCCCGCTGCGAGTGCCCGCTCGGTCGCGCCGATCAACGCTGCGTCAGCGGCCGTCGGCTCCGCGCCCACCACGAAGCTGATGGCTGCATCCGCGGCGACGCCGTCCTTCAGCACCGCGAGGTCGAGCGTCAGCAGATCCCCCGCCGCCAGGGCGTAGTCGTGGGGCAGGCCGTGCAGCACGGCGTCGTTGACGGAGGTGCAGATGTAGTGGCCGAACGGCCCACGCCCGAAGGACGGCGCGTAGTCGACGTAGCAGGACTCAGCGCCCGCTCCGAGGATCATCTCCTTCGTCCACGTGTCGATCTCGAGGAGGTTGGTGCCGACGGCTGCGCGCGTCCGCACGGACTGGAGGATGTCCGCCACCAGCGCGCCGGTGACCCTCGCGCGTGCAACCTCGGCCGGAGTCAGGATCTCGATCATGGGCTTCCTCTCAGTACCAATAACTATCCCGGTAATACTATCCCGCATTAGGATGGATGCATGGTCAGACTGCCCCTCAGCGACGACGACGTGCAACGCGGACAACGCCTCGGTGCCCTGTTGCGCCGTGCGCGGGGAGAACGTTCCATGATCGAGACCGCGCTCGACGCCGGCGTCTCACCCGAGACCCTCCGGAAGATCGAGTCGGGCCGCGTGGCCACCCCGGCCTTCCCGACGATCGCCGCCATCGCCGGCGTCGTGGGCCTGTCCCTCGACGCCGTCTGGGCCGAGATCAAGGAGCCACGGCACGACGACGGCGGCGCTCGCCGTCGCGCGGGCGAGCGCATCGCGTCCTGACGACCGCCCGCGCGGAGTCGCGGACCGCGAGGGTCCCCCCGGGGGGGTGTTCCGCTGAGCAGTCCGGACGGCGACAGAGGCGAAGTGAGTCTGCGGACCTCGCTGCCCGTCGATGTCACGACCGCGGCGGCGACGTCGGCGAGTTTGATGTTCCGACCACTCGAGGCAGCCTTGAGTATGGTGATCGCCGCATCACGATTGCACCTGTTCCGACCCATGGAGACGCCGGCCGCGACGTCGAAGGGGTACTGGACCTCGTCCATACCCTGAGCGTGCTCGCTGCTGCTCGCGACCCGGTCGTCACATTCCACCTTCCATCCCGGTCACCGAGGGTCACCGACGGCCGGCTCGAACGATCACGTCGCTTTGGTCCAGGGGCTCAAGTCGTTACGGTGTACGGGTCAACGGGCGCGAACGAACGGGTGCGGGTGTAGTCGGTGGGATTGATGCGACATGGTTGAGCGTTTCGACGATGAGGACCGGCGCGACGGCAGTATGTCGCCCGAGAACCAACACGCCTTCACCTTCGATGCGATGGACCGGGTCGGGATCTCGGTCGGAGAGCTCTGGTTGCACTACCTCGGCACGGGTGGGGTCATCGATGAATACGAGGTCGACGCGTATCTCCACGGGCTGATGCCGCTTCCCGCGCTCGAGCGGGACATGATCTCCCAGTCCGTCAACGAGATGATCGACGGTATCGCCGAGAACCAGGTGCTCTCCGTGGTGTACTCCAGTTCAGCAACACAACCCTTCAACGACGCCGAGCTGGCCGAACTGTTGACGGCGAGCCGCCGGACAAACCACTCCTTGCACCTCACGGGCCTGCTCCTGTACCGCAAGGGCCGGTTCCTGCAGGTTCTCGAGGGACCCGAAGCCGTGGTCCGCGAACGGATGGCCGTCATCAGCGTCGATCCTCGTCACGACCAGCTACGGGTTCTTCTTGATGAATCGAGGGAACAGCGGCAGTTCCCGGTCTGGACGATGCGCTACGGGACCGTCGGGCCCGCCATGTCCAAATATGTCTCCGGGTTCGAGAGGCCGTTCTCCGATGCGAAAGACGACGCGGACCCCGACGGCACCATCCGTGCACTCCGCAACCTCATCCGGTGGTTCCAGGACCCGGCGATCCCCCTGCGATGAACAGCCTTCGTGCCATCCAGGGGTCTGGGGCCGGGCGTCCGGTCGCTGCTAGGCTCGACGTGCGTTGTGGGCGCCGCTTCACTGACTGAGGCGGCGACGGCTTCAGCGACAGCGTAGAGCTAGCGGTTCACTCTCGGGCACCCTCCGGTCACGAGGCGCTACGCCCGAGCCGAGCCAGGACAAGGGCCTGCCGGTCGGCGTCTGCGGGGACCGGCACGGCCGGTCCGCAGATTCCCTCCATGTGCAGCATGGATCCGAAGCTCTCCGCGCCTGCCTCGATGACGTCCATCTCCTCGGGGGTGAGGCGGTCGTCCCCTCCCGTGGATCGGGCGACGTCCCAGCGGTGGACGAGCATGTCCCACACGTAGAACTGCTGGAGAGTCGCTCCGACGGTGGTGGGCCCGAAAAGTCCGTCATACGCGGAATCGGCCACGTCGTCGCTGCTGATTAGGCTCAGTACGCGATCGGTGTGCTCCCGGAAGCCGGTGGCGGCATCGGTCAGGTCAGGAGCGGGGCCGGGGTCGTATCCACGCTCCGTGAAGAGGCTCCGCTGCGTGTCGATCATGTGGACGACGACGTCGCGCGCCGTCCACTGCGCACAGGGTGACGCGTTGCCCCACGCTTCCGCCGGAACAGCTTCGACGACACGGGAGAGGGGACGGAGGGCGGACCGGTAGGCGATCGACACGGGATTCATGTACTCCACGGTGCCGGGTGGGGCATTCTGGGTCTTGATGAAACCCGACACACCTCAGGGCGCGCTGAACGACATCGAGCGGGCGCATCTCAAGGCTCCCGGTGACGCATCGCACGTGATGTACCGCTACCCGGCTCCGTCCGGACTGGCTGGACTCGTGCGGCGGTTCTGGATCCCGGTGTGGTCCGTCCCGGCTGGCGAGCAGTCCGTCCAGCGCGTGCTGCAGTACCCCGTGTCGCTCCTGGTCGTCGCTGGGGACTACGCGCGCTTCTACGGCGTGACGACCGGATTGTCCGAGACAGTGCTGACAGCGGACGGGTGGGCGGCGGGCATCATGTGCACCCCGGCTGCCGGCGCACTCATCGCGAAGGGCTCCATGACCCGCTTCACGGACACGCACGTCGACGTGTCGGACGTCCTCGGCCCGGCGGGTACCGACCTGACCACGCGGGTCCGTGCGGCGATGCTCGAAGACCCGCACCGTCCAGGTGCACACCGGTCCGTGATGGACGCGTTCGACGACGCGCTCCGGCCACTGCTGCCCGTCGATCCGGAGGGTGACCTGATCGACCGCGTGGTGACCCTCGTCGAGGAGCGCTCGGATCTGCTCACCGTGGCACAGGTGTGCGCGGAGACAGGCCTGTCCGAGCGGGCCCTGCAACGCCTGGTGCACCGACGCCTCGGTCTGACCCCGAAGTGGCTCATCCAGCGGCGTCGCCTCCAGGAAGCGGCTGAGCGGCTTCGAACCACTAAGGCCACCCTGGCGGACACCGCCGCTCTGCTCGGCTACGCCGATCAGGCCCACTTCACCCGGGACTTCTCCCGCGTCACCGGCACGACGCCGAGCAGATTCGCTGCCGAGCAGAGGGGCAAGTGAA
This sequence comes from Arthrobacter sp. TJ-236, assembly GCF_058269235.1. Lineage (NCBI taxonomy): Bacteria > Bacillati > Actinomycetota > Actinomycetes > Micrococcales > Micrococcaceae > Arthrobacter > Arthrobacter sp. TJ-236. Next base: position 118,507 of record NZ_JBZCNI010000004.1, on the reverse strand, counting down.
CGGGGACCTGCCGGCACTGCACGGCTAGGCTGTGGCCACCAGCGTTCGTCCGACCTTCCGAGGAGTTCACGCACATGAGTCTTCCGACGTCAGTGGAAGCGAGTATCGACGGATACTTCTCCAGCGGCCGGCTCTTCGCTGACCTGGGCCGGCGGGTCGCCTATCCCACCGAGAGCGCGACAGCCGAGGGCCGAGTTGCCCTGCAGGCTTACCTTGCGGACGTCCTCATCCCTGATCTCGACGCCCTGGGGTGCAGGACCGAGCTCTTCCAGGACTGGGAGGGCGGGTCCAACTCGTTCCTGATCGGTACGCGCTTCGAGTCCGAGGACTTGCCGACCGTGCTCTGCTACGGACACGCCGACGTCGTGCCGGGCCAGGCCGGCGAGTGGACCGCAGGACGGAACCCATGGGTCCTGGAAGCGGAGGGGGACCGATGGTACGGACGCGGGACCGCTGACAACAAGGGCCAACACCTCATCAACCTCACAGCCCTCCGTATCCTGCTCGAGGACCAGGGCATGCTGGGCTTCAACCTGACCTTCCTGTTCGAGTGCGGCGAGGAGATCGGATCCCCGTCCCTGGCCGAATTCGCGGCCTCCCACCGCGAGCTGTTGGCCGCCGACGTCTTCATCGCGTCGGACGGACCACGGTTGTCCGCCGATACACCGACCATCTTCCTCGGCGGTCGGGGAGGGTTCGCCTTCGAGCTGGAAGCCGACCTCCGGGACGGGAGCTACCACTCCGGCAACTGGGGCGGCCTGCTGAGGAACCACGCGACGACGTTGGCAGGTGCGATCGGCACGCTGGTGGACGGCCACGGCCGGCTCCTGCTGCCGCAGCTGCTGCCGCCGCCCATGCCCGACACGGTCCGCGATGCGCTCCGAGCCGTGGACATCCCGCACACGCCGCGAGACCCCCACATCGACTCGGACTGGGCGGACACAGCACTCAGTCCGGCCGAGAAGGTGTACGGCGGGAACACGCTCGAAGTGCTCGCCATCGGGGCAGGAGACATCCACTCCCCCATCAACGCCATTCCCGGGTCCGCGCAGGCCGCCCTCCAACTCCGCTTCGTCGCGGGAACCGACACCGAGGGCCTGGACACCACCATTCAGGATCACCTGGATGCCAACGGCTATGACATGGTGCGGGTCCGGACGACGACGTCGTTCCCTGCCAGCAGGCTCGATCCGATGAACCCCTGGGTCGCGTGGGCCAGCCGGTCGCTCAGCCGCACCGCCGGCATCGAACCGACCGTTCTGCCCAACATCGGCGGTTCGCTGCCCAACAACGTCTTCGAGGACATCCTCGGCCTGCCAACCCTGTGGGTACCCCACTCCTACCCCGGGTGCCGGCAGCATGCTCCGGATGAGCACTTCCTCGGCCCGATCGCCCACCAGGGTCTGAGAATCGCCTGTGGGCTCTTCCACGACCTGGGGCACACCACCACCCCGTTCCACGAGGCGCGCACACCTGCCGTCGCCGAGTGATTCCCGCGAGAGGAGTGCCCGATCACGCCTGCGTGAGGGGCTAGGAACGGGCCGTCCGGGACCGCCGGGCCAGGAGGACGAGTGCGGCGAGACCTGCCACAGCGACGCCGACGGCGGCCACGAGCCACCCGACGGCCACACCTTCGGGGGTCTCGCTGGCGATGGCCCCTCCCACCGCGCACACCCCGAGGAACGCGATGAACGCCCCGCAGACGATCAGCCAGCGGAGGACCGTCGGGGCAGCACCAGGAGTCTTCACGCTCACAGCGTACGGCTCCCCCGCGGATGTGTCCCGCGCTGATCAGGAGCGGGTGGCGCCCGTGACCATCCAGCGGTCGTTGCGCACACGCCAGCCGAGCGTGGCTGCGCGGGCCAGCATGTAGCCGACGCCGAACGCCAGCCACAGCCACACGATGCCCTCGCCGCCCGAGAGGTCCGCGGCCCCGACGAGTACCAGCAGCGGCACGTACACCACGAGGTTCACGACGCCGGCGATCGCGAGGTACCGGGCGTCGCCCGCGCCGATGAGGACGCCGTCGAGCACGAACACGAAACCGCACACCGGCTGGGATGCGGCGAGCACCCAGAGACCGGCCGCGAACGCGGCCTGCACCGCCGGATCGCTCGTGAAGATCCAGCCCACGAAGGGCGCGACGGCGGCCAGGAGCACGCCGGTGATCACTCCGAAGCCGATGCCCCAGACGGTCATGCGCCGCGTCAGCGCGCTCGCGAGCGGACGGTTGGCGGACCCCAGCTCCTTCCCGATGAGGGCCTGTGCGGCGATCGCGAGGGCGTCGAGCGCGAAGGCGAGGAACGTGAAGACGGTCATGACGAGCTGGTGTGAGGCGAGGCTGAGCGGTCCCTGCGCCGTGGCGACGAACACCGTGGCGAGGATGGCCACGCGCAGCGACAACGTGCGGAGCATCAGCCACGAGCCGACACTCGCGGTCCTCCGGACACCGCGCACGGACGGCACCAGGGGCACCCCTTCGCGCCGCGTGGCCCGCACGAGCATCACGATGTACACCGCGGCCATGCCCCACTGGGCAAGGCTCGTGCCGAGCGCGGAGCCCGCCACGGACAGACCGGCGCCGTAGACGAGCAGGTAGTTGAGCACGATGTTCACCCCGAACCCGGCCCCGGCGACGACGAGCGGCGTCCTCGTGTCCTGCAGCCCCCGGAGCATGCCGGTGGCAGCGAGCACCACGAGCATCGCGGTGAGCCCCGGCATGGACCACCGCAGGTAGTCGACGGCGAAGGTGTGCACCGCGCCCTCCGCGCCCATCACGGCGGCGAGCTGCGGTGCGCTCGCCCAGCCCGCCACGGACAGGAGGATACCGAGGACGACGGCGAGTGCGACGCCGTCGCGCCCGGCCGCGAGCGCCTCGGGCAGGCGACCCGCACCGAGCAGCCGCGCGACGGCGGGGGTGGTGGAGTAGGCGAGGAAGACCATGAGCCCGACGGCGGTGCCGAGCACCGTGGCTGCGAGGCCCACGCCGGCGAGTTCGTCCACCCCGAGGTGCCCCACGATCGCCGAGTCCGCGAGCAGGAACAGCGGTTCGGCGATCAGTGCCCCCAGTGCCGGGACGGCCAACCGGAGGATGGACCGGCTGAGCTCGCGATTGCTGGGCAGGGTCTCGGTCACCACCCAAGCCTAGGCGCGCCCTCCGCCACCCACGCCAACCCATCACCCCTCATCCACCCCATGCCGACCCCACGCCGAGGTGAGGGTGGTGCCCCCTAAGCTGTAACCGACACCGCCGGTGTGGCGTCTGGAGGAAGGCGGCTTCAATATCTCGGAGGCCGTCCGCGGCCGAGGAGATTTCGTTGCCGCCGTTCCAGGCGCCACGCCGGCGCCCACGCAAGCACAAGGGACACCATGAAACTCGGCGTCAAGCACTACCTGACCGGCCTCGCGCTGCTATTCCTCAGCACGCTCTTCGTCCCGCAGGCCGTCTCCGACTTCGCGCGCGCCGATTCGACGGGCACGCCCATTCCTGCCGAGGCCCCGGTACTGCTGGTGATCGGGCTGCTGATCATCCTCACCGCCGCGGCCGTGGTGGGGCGGGGCTACTACCTGACGCACCGGACGGGTGCGGTGCGGAAGGTGAACAGCGAGGACGATCCCGACGAGCCGCTGCTCCGCCCGGGTTACGGCCCTGCGCCGGACGACCAGGACGCGTGGAAGGATCACCCGCTGCGCCGCAACCGCGACGCCGACGGGCGCGGCTGAAGCGGATGACGACGGCCTGGCGAAACCCCTGACTCTTTCTGACGGAGGAACCACCATGACGCGTACTCTGACCTCGGTTCTCGCCCTCGCGGCGGCGCTCATGCTGTCCGCGTGCGGGGCGCCGTCCGGCGGCACCACCGACCCCTCGGACACGGCCGGCTCGGCTACCTCAACGGCTGACCGGCCGTCCGGCAGCGCCTCGGAGGACCACAACGACGCCGATGTGACCTTCGCACAGCAGATGATCCCGCACCATCGGCAGGCCGTGGAGATGAGCGGGATGCTGCTCGACGCCGACGACGTGAGCCCCGGTGTGGCGGACCTCGCGACGAGGATCCAGGCGGCACAGGATCCCGAGATCGGGACGATGACCGACTGGCTCGAGGCGTAGGGAGAGCCGGTCGAGGCCGAGGGTGGCATGAGCGGCCACGACATGGGCTCGCACTCGGGTGAGGATGCGGAGTCGATGGAGGGCATGGCCGGCATGATGACCGAGGATCAGCTGGCCGAGCTCGACGCCGCGGAAGGCGAGGAGGCGTCGCGCCTGTTCCTGGTGTCGATGACCGCCCACCACGAGGGCGCCGTCGCCATGGCGCAGGAGGAAATGGATTCCGGGCAGTATCAGGAGGCCCTCGACCTGGCCGGCTCGATCATCGAGACCCAGCAGGCGGAGATCGACGAGATGCAGGAGCTGCTCGACGCGCTCTGATGCATCGGTACCGGGCGGTCCGCCGGAGTCAGTGACTCCTGATGGAGCGGATCGGCGCGCGCGGGGCATGGCGTGGTGGCGTGACCCCGCTGGCGAACGCGAGCCGGATCACGCGGTACCGGTGCGGCTTGTAGGGCTCCAGCAACTCCAGCATGCGTTCGTCGGTCCCGCGGCGCTCCCGTGCAAGGAGCCACGTGATGAGCGACGGGATACCGGAATCACCCGTAATCACGGTGTCCGCCGAACCCCAGGTGAAGGTGCGGAGACAGCTCAGGGTCCACGGGCCCACCCCCGGCACGCCCCGTAGCGCCACGGTAGCGCGATCGACGTCGGGCTCCTCCGTGGCGAGGAGACGGTGCACGCAGCGCGCCGCCGCGATGAGGTGCTCCGCGCGGCGCCGCTCGAGCCCGAACGGGTGCAGGCGGTCGTAGGTCAGGCGCCCGATCGTGGTGGGCGACGGCGGGATCACGAGATCGCCCGGACCGGGCGCGGGTGAACCGAGGGCCCGCACCATGCGCGACCACGATTCCGCGGCTTCCTGCCGCGTCACGCGCTGCTGCACGATGAACCAGGCGAGGTCGTGCCAGAGGGTGCCCGACGCCGTCACGCGGTCCCCGCGGTGCAGCCGCCAGAGGTTTCGGAGCGGGGCGGCCGTGGGCTCGAACCCTGTGACGTCGTCGTGCAGGCCGAGCATGGCGGGGGCCTGACGCCGCAGCCACTCCGCACCGTCGCCGTCGGTGCGCACGCCCACCTCGCTGGTGTCCTTGCGCCAGGTGACCGTGATGCGGCCCGCACCTTCCGGCGTCATGGTCGCGCGGTCGAAGGTGCCGGGGCCGAGGCGCAGCGTGGGATCGCGCGGGAGCATGCCGAAGGGGGCAAGGCTGGAGGCGACGTCGATGCCACCGACGTCGAGCACTGTGTCCGTCACCGCTGCCACCCTCCGCCTCGCCGACCGCGCGTTACGCGCCCTCATCTGCGGTCCGTGATCCATGGACCGTGGTCCGTGGACTGCCGCCTGCCGCCTCTGGGACGCACGATACAGGCCGACCACGACGGCCCGATGCCGGACCGGCACAGGCGCAGCAGCGGCGGCGGCGGCGAGGGCAACCGGCCGCGGCCCGTCAGCGGCTGCGGGACCAAGCGCTTAACGCTGAGCGAATGCGCGCCCGTGTGTCCTGAGAAGGTATCCCACCTCACGAAGGACGCCCTATGAACCGCTCAGCCTCTGCCCTAAGCCCCTCCGGTTTCCGATCCCCCGCAGCTGTCGCCCTCGCTCTGATCGGTGCCCTCCTCCTGCCGGGGTGCGCCATCGAACCTGCCGCCGGGGGCTCGGCCGCCGGCTCCGCGCACGAAGGTGCGTCGGACGGACGCGCGTCGAGATCCGCATCCGGAACCCCAGGGCCGGCCGGGTACGGCGAACTCGACGCGCCGGTGTCACCGTTCGACGACGTCCCGGCCATCACCCTGCTGTCCGCGGACCTGCGCGATGCGTTGCGGCAGGCCGCCGACGAGGCCGCGGTGCGCGACACCCGCCTCGTGGTGACCTCCGGGTGGCGGAGCGTCGAGTACCAGCAGCGCCTGTTCGACGGTGCGGTCCGCGAGTACGGCAGCGAGGAGGAGGCTCTCGCCTGGGTCCTCCCTCCCAACCTCACCACTCACGTGACGGGCGAGGCGGTGGACGTCGGGTTCACGGACGGCGCCGACTGGCTGGGACGCTTCGGGAATCGCTGGGGCCTGTGCCAGCCCTTCGCCAACGAGATGTGGCACTTCGAGCTCCTCACCGAGCCGGGCGGTACGTGCCCGCCGCAGCTGAGCAGTTCGGCCGAGCGCGCAGCGTGATCGGTCACCCGAGCGGTGCGGGGCATGCGGCGGTCAGGCGGCCGGCCGCCACCGATCCCGCGTCCACGAGTTCGGGCGGTCCCTCGAGGCTGAACGGCGCATCGAAGCGAAGCACGGTGGCGAGGACGTCCGCCCAGGACCACGAGCCGATGGTCACGCGGCAGGATCCCGGCGTGAGTTCCTCCACGGAGCCGTCGTCAAGGAACGGGGCGATGCTCGCGAGCGGCAGCTCGAGGGTGACGACGCCGGTGCAGGGCCACACGTCCCGCTCGGCAGAACCTTTCAGCCGGGCGGCCAGGAAGCTGCCCGCATCCTCACCCGGCAGGGCCCGCCGCACGAAGGCATCCCCACCGGGCGTTCGCAGGGTCATGCGGTCGATCCGGTAGATCCGCCAGTCCTCCCGGTCCGGATCCCAGCCGAGCAGGTACCACCGGGCACCGCGGGCGACGACGGCGTGCGGCTCGCACCGGCGCGGTTCGTCACGGTAATGGAACCGGACGCCCCTGCACGTTCGGACAGCCGCGCTCAGCGCCTCCAGCAGTGCGGGCTCCACGGGCGCTCCGGACCGGGTGGCCCCCGGCGCACGGTCGAAAGGGATCCCGTCGAGCCGATGACGCAGGCGCGATGGCAGGACCTGCCGGAGTGTCGCGAGCGCCCGCTCGGCAGCCTCGTCGATGTCGACGCCGGACGCCGGCGCGTTCTGCAGGGCGACCGCGAGCGCCACGGCCTGGTCGTCGTCGAACAGCAGCGGCGGCAGAGCGGCGCCGGCAACCATGCGGTAGCCGCCGTCGGGCCCTTTGATCGCTGCGATCTCGTACCCGAGCCGGCGGAGGCGATCGACGTCCCGCCGCACCGTCCGCGGAGCGACCTGCAGCCGCTCGGCGAGGACGTGGCCGGGCCAGTTCCGCTGTGTCTGCAGGATCGAGAGCAGGGCGAGCATGCGTGAAGAACCTGACATGCGTTCCAGTATCGATCGGGTAGAGGACAGAAACAGGCCTCTTCTATCGGCAGGGTGGTTCCCGGACGGCAGACCTGTCGATCCACGACGAGAGAAGGACCATCATGAGCATCTCCACGACGACGCACCTCAATTTCCGCGGCACCGCACGCCAGGCCCTCGAGTTCTACGGCGAGGTGTTCGGTGGCGAGGTCACCACCAGCAGCTACGCCGAGGTCGGGATGCCCGTGGACCTTCCCGATGCGGACGGGGTGGTCTTCGGTCAGGTGACCGCTCCCGGAGGCCTCCGGCTGATGGCGTACGACATCCCGGGTGCGGGCGACGACGATGCCGTCGCGGCGACGGCCGGTTCGACGCGGCGGGAGAACGGCAGCACAATCACCGACCGCACCTTCTTCCAGTCGCTGCAGGCGGGCGACCTCCCGGAACTCACCCGGTACTGGGGGCGGCTGTCCGAGGGCGGCACGATCGTGGAGCCGCTGGCGGCTTCGGAGTGGTCACCCGGTTTCGGGATGGTGACCGATCGCTTCGGCGTCACGTGGATGCTCGACGTCCGCCCACCCGCGGCCGGCTGACGGTTCCGCACCGGCGGACCACCACGGACCTCGTGCCGTCCGCTCAGAACGCCCCGTCCGCGGTGAAGGTGACGCGAACGTCGAGCCCACCGCCGGCCTGCGGAGTGATCAGCAGGCCGGCGCCGTGCAGCCGCGCCACCCGGGCCACGATCGTGAGTCCGAGGCCGCTTCCCGTGACGGTCACCACCGGGCTGTCCGGGGACGCGGCCCGCCCCACGCCGCGGACGAAGGGTTCCACCAACGTGGCTGCCACGGAAGCCTGCACCACCGGTCCGGTGTTGCGGACACGGAGCTCCGCGCCGCCGTCGGGCCCGGCCACCGTGCTGACGTACACCTCACCGCCCGCCGGGAGGTTGTGGCGTACCCCATTGAGGACGAGGTTCATCGCGAGCTGTCCCACGAGTGCCTCGTCGCCGTCGAAATCAGCCTCACCGAGCTCGGTGCGGATCACGACGCCTGCTTCTGCGGCGAGGGGCTGCACGTCATCGACCACGCGTCCCACCAGCACCGGAAGGTCCACGGGGCGCCGCTCGAGGTGCACGAGGTGGTCGAGGGTGGCGATGGTCAGCAGTGCCTCCACGGCGCCGGCGCCCCGGCGCGTGGTCGAGTCGAGGCGGGTCACCAGCTGCCGCACGTCCACGTGTTCGGGGTCCGCGAGCGCCACGTCGAGGAGCGCCCGGGAGATCGCGTACGGAGTGCGGAGTTCGTGCGAGACGTTGGCGGTGAAGCGCTGCTGTTCCCTGAGGGATGCCTCCAGGGTGTCCAGCATGCCGTCGAACGTCCGGCCCAGGTGGCCGAACTCGTCGGCGCGGGCGAGACCCACCCGCTGGTCGAGCGATCCCTCGGACACGCGCTGCGCCACGGTACTCAGCCGGTCGAGCGGCCGCAGCATGTAACCGGCGAGGAACCAGCCGCCCGCGGTGCCCACCGCCATGAGCACCGAGAACACCTGGAGGGCCCGGGGCCAGAAAGCTTCGAGGAGATCGCTCTGCCCCGGTGCGAAGTTCTGGCTCGCGGCCTCCTGCAGGTTGCCGTCGGGGATGAACCGGATGACGTAGTGGAGCAGGGCGAGCATGGCCGCCGTGGCGAGGAACAGGAACCCGACGTAGCTGAGCGTCAACCGGAGGCGAGCGCTCATCGGGTGATGGGGTGGGCAGCGCCGGCGTCGTCCGGGTCCACCATCCGGTACCCGACGCCCGGGACGGTCTGCACCAGCCAGGGGTCGCCGAGCCGCTTGCGCAGCGAGAAGATGGTGATCCGCACGGCGTTTGTGAAGGGGTCGGCGTTCTCGTCCCACGCACCCTCGAGGAGTCGCTCGGCGCTGACCACCCCGCCTCGGGCGGACATCAGCAGCTCCAGCACCGAGAACTGCTTGCGGGTCATGGGGACCGGCCGGCCGTCGCGGTGCACTTCCCGGCGGAACGGATCGAGCGTCAGCCCGGCGAATTCGAGGACGGGAGGCGCCGCGGCGGACGGCCGCCGGTTCAGCGCCCGCAGCCGCATGACCAGTTCCCTGAGGTCGAACGGCTTGGTCACGTAGTCGTCCGCCCCGAGCTCGAACCCTGCAACCTTCTCGTCCAGCCGGTCCGCGGCGGTGACCATGATGATCCGTACGGGAAGGTGCTGCTCGATGATGCGGCGGGCCACCTCGTCGCCGCTCATGACGGGCAAGTCACGGTCGAGGAGGACGACGTCGTAGTCGTTCACCGCGAGGCTCTCCAGCGCATGGGCGCCGTCGGGCGCGATGTCCGCCGCGATCGCCTCGAGGCGGAGGCCGTCACGCACCGAGGCCGCGAGCAGCGGTTCGTCCTCGACGATGAGCACTCTCATGGATCAGATCCTATGCGGCGTGCCTCGACGACCGTCCGGCTGAGCGTCACGCGGCAGCGCCCGGGAGGACGGCAGTGGAACCGGCCACCCGGCCGTCAGCTGTCGCGTCGGCCAGGTCCGGGCTCGCCCGTTCCGTGGGCTCCCGATGCGGCATCCGACTCGGAGGAGCCGGAGGGGTCGGATGGCTCAACTGCGGGGATCACGAGGATCTCGGCGATCCTCCGGCGATCGATCGCCGTGACCTGCAACGTCGCGCCGCCCACCTCCACCTTGTCCCCCTCGACCGCGAGCCGGCCGAGGCTGTCGAGCACGAAGCCGGCCACGGTGTCCCACGTGCCACGCGGCAACTCCACGCCGGTGGCCTCGGCGAAGTCCTGCAGGTTGAGGCGGCCGTCCACTACGCCGCCACCCTCCTCCAGCCGCGGGGTCGCGCCGTCGGTGTCGTACTCGTCGAAGATCTCGCCGACCACCTCCTCCACGAGGTCCTCGAGCGTCACGATCCCGTCGGTTCCGCCGTACTCGTCGATCACGACGGCGATGTGCGTGTTGCGCGCGCGGAGCTTCGTGAGCGTGGGCAGCACGCGTGCCGTGGCCGGCAGGTAGAGGATCGGACGCACGATGTCCTCCAGCGAGGCGTCCGGATGACGTGACGCGGCGTCGTAGAGGTCACGTACGTGCACGAATCCTGTGATGTCGTCGATCGACTGGTCAACCACCGGGTAGCGGGAGAAGGGCAGGTCCGCGATCTGGGCGATCGCTTCCGCCACCGTGCCGCTCGTGGAGACGGCGACGACCTCCGGGCGAGGGCGCATCACCTCGCTGACCTGCCGGTTGCGCAGCGAGAGGACGTCATCGAGGATGCGCCGCTCGTCCTCGGGCAGCCCCTCGTGGCTGGTCACGATGTCACGCAGTTCCTCCTCGGACAACGCCTCGCCGGTGCTGTTCGGATCACCGCCGAGGAGCCTCACCACCGCATTCGTGGAGACCGACAGCAGCCAGATCACCGGCCGCATGAGCACGGCGAAACCGTTCAGCACCGGTGCCACCGCGTAGGCGAACTGCGCACTCCGCTGGATCGCGAGCCGTTTCGGCGCCAGTTCGCCGAGCACGAGCGAGAGGTATGCCACGACGAGCGTCAGCACGATCGTGGCGACCGTCAGCGCGGCCTGCTCCCCCAACCCGACGGTCACGAGCAGCGGAGCCACGGACGGGGCGATCGACGACGCCCCGTAGGCGGCGGAGGCGAAACCGGCCACCGTCACGCCGATCTGCACCGCCGAGAGGAAGGTGTTCGGGTTCCGGGCCAGGGCCGCCACCTTCGCGCCCCGCTTACCCCGCTGCGCGATCGCGTTCACCTGGCTGTCGCGCAGCGTCACGAGCGCCATCTCGGTCGCTGCGAAGACACCCCCGATCAGCACGAACACGAACACCAGAGCGATGTTGAGCAGCAGCTCCCCGTTCATCGAGCCGCTCGGGATCGAGCGTCACCCGGCCTCTGCCGGGTGCCGGGTCTGTCGCCGTCCGAGGTGCTGCGGGAGGTTCGAGTCATGTCCCCACTCTAGGAGAAGGGCCCGAGCACCGCCGGTGTGATTCAGCTCGAGCAGACGTCGATCAGACGTCGGGCAGTGCGGTCGTCGCGACGACAGCCCCCGCGGCGTCGCGGATCTCGACGGCCGAGACGTCCTGCCGCAGCACGGCGGCGTTCATGCTGCATGTCACGGTCTTCTCCGCGCCGAGGAAGGTCCCGGAAACGAGTTCCGCCCCGTCGTCGCGCGTCACCACCACCTCGAAGGTCTCGCCGACTCGCAGCCCGTCGATCTCGAGGACGGTCTCGGTGCCCCAGGTGTGCGCGACGACCGACCCGGTGAACCGCGCCCCCTCGGCGACGTCGGTGAAGGCGACGGGTTCGAGGGCTCCGAGCGTGCCCGGGGGCCCTTCCGACGGGGCGTCCGAGAGCTGTGCGATACCGGCACCTGCGAGCCCGCCCACGAGCAGGGCGGACGCAGCGGCCGCCCCGAGGGTGACCACGCCGAAGCGGCGCGACGCACGGCGTGCGCGGGCCTGCCCGAGGTCAGCCGGCGCGGGGTGCCCGGAAACCGTGAGCACGACGTCGGACGCAGCGGCCCCGGGCACGAGGGCGGGGGCTGCCGCCACCGATGCCATGGAGGCCTCGGACGCCACGGGGTCGGCGGCGGTGGCACGCAGGACGCGCTCCTCGAGGCCCGCCGGGAGATCGGGCTCGTGCCAGGCCAGGTCCGCCCGCGCGAGGCGTTCGAGCACCGACCGCGCCGCGTCGACCTCCGCGCGCAGGCCGGGGTCGGCTGCGTACTCGGCGTCGAAACGCCGCTGCTCCTCCTCGCTCAGGTCCCCGGCCACGGCTGCGATGATGCGTTCCTCGCGGGATGACGACTCGCTGGTCATCGGCGTTCCTCCTCTCCTAGTTCTGCACGCAGGGCCTTCAGTCCGTAGTACATGCGGGTTCTCAATGTCGCTGCGGGGACCCCACTGGCCTCCGCGAACTGCTGGTACGTCATGCCGTCGAGCTGCACGGCGACGATCACGGCGCGGTGCTCCTCGCTGAGTCTCGCCAACCCGCCCAGCAGGGTGAGGCGATCATCCACGACGTCGGTCTCGGTGACCGGCGCCAGCCTCCGCTCGATGCGTTCGTCCTCCACCGGTGTGGGCCGCTTCGCCCTGGCACGCACCTGGTCGATCACCACGTTCCGTGCTATCGCGAAGAGCCACGTCCGCTCGGAGGCCCGGCTCGCCTGGTACCTGTCCCGGGCCGTCCACGCGCGGACGAAGACCTCCTGCACGCAGTCCTCCGCGATCGCCGTGTCGAGCGTGCAGTTGTAGGCGTAGCCGTAGAGCGCACGCCCGTGCTCCTCGAAGGCGGCGTGGACGTCGAAGGCCGGCGCGGCAGATTCGAGCAGGCCGTCCTCCATCTCGTCATCCATTGTGCGAAGCATCGTCCCACTCCCCCGCGAAGGCCGTCCGAGGGTATACGGAGTTCAGGACATCGGCGTTCATCTCAGGACGGGATCACCTCCCGGATGAACGCCTGCCCGGCGCAGCGAGTATATCCGTGCACTGCGGCCCCGACCCACGGGACCGCGCATCGGAAGGGACATCATGCACGGAACGACGGCGTCACGCCTCACGTCAGTATCAGCGGCCACCGGACTGGCGGCGCTCCTGCTCGCCGCCGGAGCCGCCCCCGCCTCCGCCGAGACGGCGGTGGACCGGCCCGACTCCTTCACGAGCGCCTACACGGTCACCGCGACCCCCGACAACGTGATCGGTACCGACGGTAACCCGGCGCCGGGCGAGGCCGGTGCCACCGGCACCTTCAACTTCTCGATCAACTCCGACCTCGAGATCATCTGCTACGACATCACGCTGAACGGCGTCACCCCGCCGTACCAGAGCATGGCGAAGACGGCCACGCACATCCACCAGACGGCTGCCGGCACCAACGGCCCGCCGCGCATCGCCTTCCCGAACCCCGAGGGCACCGGAGAGGTCCTCACCAGCTCGGGCTGCCTGCAGGGTCCGTTCACCACGGGCCTGCCCGGTGCCGACGGCGTGGACACCGGCGAGGGCTTCTCCCTGAAGTCCATCGAGGCCAACCCCGCCGGCTTCAGTGCCGACACCCACACCTCGACCTTCGTCCCCGGGGCGGTGCGCGGTCAGCTCACCGCCCTCCCCATGGGCGGAGCGGACACCGGCGTCACGCAGGCGGCGCCCGCCGCTGCCGACGCAACGGACACCTCCGCGCCCCTGACCGCCGGCGCGATCGGCGCCGCGGTCCTCGGCGGGATCGCACTGCTCGTCCGTTCGCGCAGGGCCCGCTCGGCGGCTTGACGTCCGCGGAAGCACCACAGGCCGGAAAGCCCACCTGCGTGATCCCGCGGGTGGGCTTTTCCGGGTCAGAGGCTCTCGAGGAAGGCCTGTGCATCCTCCCGGGGCGTGTCACCACCGGCGCGAGCCCCTGCGCGAGCCCCGGCGTCCATGATGTCCTGGGCGATCGCCGAGACCTTGCGGTTCACGTGCTGGCTGCGGTGGTTCATGAGCTCGTACGCCTCGGCCGCCGTGACGCCCGTGAGGCAGACCAGCACGCCCTTCGCCTGCTCGATGATGCTGCGCTTCAGGGCGGACGCCGCCACGGCCTCGTTGGCGAGCCGGTGCGAGTCCGCGTGGATGGAACGCGTGAGGTCGACGACGAGACCCTGGATACCGATGGCGTGCACGCCGTCGTCGTCGAGCAGTAGGTCGGCGGTGGTGAGTACCTGGCGCACGGCGCCGGCGGAGTCACGGATGGTGAGGTATGCGGACACCGGACCGCCCACCGTGGTGAGCTGCGCCCAGAAACCCTCCGCGATCGCGCGTTGCTCCGGCACGATGTGGCTGGTGCCCATCGCCAGGGTGGGGACCACCTCGCCGCGCCCGTAGCCGTGGATCTCGTACATCTCGTCAGACCAGACGAGGACGTCGCTCCCGAACACGTGGCTGTACGTTCCGGTGAGGCAGCCCTCGAAGCCCGAGGGCTCTGCGCCTTCGGGGGTCATGTCGGCGCCGCGTGAGGGCATGGTTCATCAACCGATCGTCAGGGCTGAGGGGTGCTGGTTCCTCAACACCCTTCGCGACGTACCCTAGCAATCGCCGTCAAACTCGCGGCCCGAACGGACTCCGCGAACGGATGTCGCACCGTGCGCCACCCGGGATCACCCCCTCAGCCGCTCCTTGACCGAAGAGGTGATCCTGTCCACTCGACCACGTGCCTCCCACGGGTGGTCAACCGGCGCCGGCAGCAGTGCGCCGTCCTTGCCAAACGGCCGGACGGCGGGCGCGGCCCCGGCGGACGTCATGGCGACGGCACGACGCCGAACGGATGCTCAGTCGAAGTGGGTGCGCACCGGCCCCTGGTTGAGCGATTCGAGCACGGAGGCGGCGATGTCCCGCACCTTGATGTTGCGCGAGCTCGAGGCCGCCTTCAGGATCTCCATGGCGGCGTCCTGCGAGCACCTGTTCTGCGCCATGATCACACCCACCGCGAGATCGATGGTGGTACGGCTCTCCATGGCCGCGCGCATGTGCGCCGTCGAATCGGTCAGCTCCGCGATGCGGATGGCGAGACGGAGCGACGCCGACACCTCCTCGGCGAAACGCTGCGCCGCGGCAATGGCCTCCTCGCTGAAGGCGTCCGTGAGGGGCGAGTAGAAGTTCAGTGCCGCCGTGGCATTGCCCTCGAGCGGGATGGGGACGCCGAGCGCCGACTTGATGCCGTGCTGCGAGATGGCCTCCGCGTAGCCGGGGAAGCGCGTCTCGCTGTCGAAGTCGCTGACGTAGTCCACATCACCGCCACGGGCCGCGCGCAGGCACGGGCCGTCGTTGAACTCGTACTGGATCTCGTCCATCTTCTGCGCCTCGGGCCCGTTGCTCGCCACCGTCGCCTTCGAGCGCTCCCGCAGGAGCGTCACCCCGCAGAGCACTTCGTCGTCCTCCGCTGACAACGTACGCCCCGCCATGGTGACCAGTTTCGTCAGGAACGCCTCGACGTCGTCGCTGTCGAGGACGAGGTCCTGGAGGAGGCCCGGATTCGCCGAGACCTTGCCGTTGTCATGATCGAGCAACAGATAACCCTTTACGAACACCCTTACGACCACGCGCGATGCTGCCGGGAGGGAGGAGATGTGCCGCCTGCTGCTAAACGACCTAGAGAATGCTACCCAATCGGAACGCCTTCCCGTACCCGGGCAGGGAATCCTTGACTCACACCGCGACGGCCGGGCGCGGACGCGCTCGGCGGCGCACCGCAGCCGCCGGGACCGACGACGACAGCAGAGGCTGCAGCGCGGGACGACCCACGGGCAGGTGGTCGGCGAGGGCCTCCTGCAGGGCCGGCCGCCCGAGCAGATATCCCTGCACACGATCGCACCCGAGGGCGCGGAGCACCTGCAGCTGCGCGGGGGTCTCGATGCCCTCGGCGACGATCCGGAGCTTCATGCCCCGGCCGAGGCCGATGATGCCGGCGATCAGGCCCGTGGAGTCCTCGTCGGTGATGGCGGCGACGAACGAGCGGTCGATCTTGACCTCCGTGACCGGCAGGCGGTGGAGGTGGGCGAGGGAGGAGTAGCCGGTGCCGAAGTCGTCCACGGACACACCGACGCCGAGATCCCGCAGATGATGCAGCACGCCATCGTCGATCACGGACGTCGAGATGATGCGCGACTCCGTGATCTCGAGGGTCAGGGCCGTTCCCGGGAGCCCCGTGGCGAGCAGCGTCTCGGCCACGAGGCCGCCGAACGCCGGGTTGAGCAGCTGGCTGCCGGACACGTTCACGGAGATCTCGAGCGGGTACCCGAGCCCGTGCACGAGCGCACCGAACGTGCACGCGGCCACGAGCGCGTACTCGCCCACCTCCTCGATCAGGTCTGATTCCTCGGCGATGCCGATGAACGCGCCCGGCGGGAGCAGGCCGAGGTCGGGGTGCTGCCAGCGCACGAGTGCCTCCACGGCCACGAGGGCGAGCGTGGCGCCGTCGAACTGCGGCTGGTAGTTCATCACGAGCTCCCCGCGCGCAGCGGCGCCGCGGAGGTCGGTCTCCAGCCGCAGCCGGTCCGGGCTCTGCTCGCGCCGCAGTGGTTGTCCGCGCGTGCGCGCCTTCGATTCGTACATCGCGGCGTCCGCCACGTCGATCAGTTCGCGCGCGAGGACGTCCACGGTCTGCACGGACTCCGCGGTCGGGGCCACCGTGGACCAGCCGACGGCGACGTCCACCGACACGTTCCGCCCCCCGATGGCGATGGGCGCGAGCAGTTCCGCCCGGACCCTGTCCTCGATGGCCGCGAGATCCGACTCCGCGTTGATGCGCGGAACGAGGATGACGAACTCGTCGCCGCTGTAGCGGGCCACCATGTCCGCCTCGCGTACTGCGGCGCGCAGGCACAGCGCCACGTGCCGGAGCACTTCATCGCCCGCCGAGTGACCGAGGCTGTCATTGATGCGCTTGAACCTGTTGACGTCGAAGAAGAGGAGCCCCACGGTCGCGGCCATCGCGGCCGCCGCGATCAGGGCGTCCTGCGTGGCACGCTCCAGCAGCGTCCGGTTCGCCAGACCGGTCAGGGTGTCGTGCATGGCCTGCTGCCGCGCCTCGTCGAGCAGTTCCTGCCGGGCACTCTCCGCCTCCTGCAGACTGTGCAGGGCTTCAGCGAGCTCCTGCTCGTAGAGGCGGCGCTCCGCCGCGCGGAACACGACGAAGCGGTCCTGCCGCGAACCGTCCGCCGCGGTGGTCCTCGTGGCGGAGATCAGCACGGGGATCCGCGCGCGGTCCTGGCCGAGGAAGTCCGCGGACAGCTCCGTCATCACGCCGGTGTCGTCGAGCTGCGGCAGGGCGTGCGTCACGAACATGATGCGGTCGCCGGCGGGGAAGAGGCGGAAGAAGCTCGTGCCCACGAGCTCGTCCCTGGTGCGGCCCGTCCACGCGCACAGCAGGTCGTTGACGACGGCGATGGTGCCGTCCGTCGACGCCACCACGTAGCCGGCCGGGGCCGCCCGGAACAGTTCCTCGTAGTCCGGGCCCGTGTGCGCCCCCTCCCGACCTGCCGCGAGCACGGCGGCGGAGCCCGGATCCGGGCCTGCGGCGGCGGTCGTCACCCCGCCACCCGTGGCACGGCGACCTCCGCCAGGAACGCGAGCACGGCGTCCGCCGTCTCGTCGGGCGCGCTCACCTGGGGGAAGTGGCCGCGCGCGGCCATGTTCACGAGGGTGGGGTACCTCAGGCGCGCGGCCATGTAGGCGCCGATGTGCACGGGCGCGACGACGTCGTCCTTGCACTGCAGGATCAGCGCCGGCACCGGCACCTCGGCGAGGAGGTGACGGACGTCGGACAGGAAGGCCACGCGGGCGAACTCACGGGCTGTCTGCGGGTTGGTGCGCTGGAACTTGTCCTGGAGTTCCGCGCCGAGCGCGGGCTGGTGGGGCGTACCCATGAAGACGGGGGCCATGCGTGCCGCCCAGACGAGATAGTTGGCATCGAGAGAGGCGAACAGTTCGTCGAGGTCCTCGCGGGAGAATCCGCCGTCGTACCCGTCCTCCACGCGGTCCACGTAACTGGGGGACGCCGCCATGAGGACCACCGAGGCGATCCGTGAACTGTCGAGCGCCGCCGCGGAGATCGCCATCATCGCACCCACGCTGTGACCCACCACGGTGACCTCACGCAGATCGAGCACGGTGAGGATCTCGAGCAGATCGTCACGGTACCTCTCGATGCCGGCGTACCGCGCGGCGTCGTACGCGGACGGGTCCGACTGCCCGGAGCCGACATGATCGAAGAGCACCACGCGGTAGTGGTCCGTGAACCGCGGCAGGATGCGGTGGTACATCCCCTGATCCGTGCCGAAGCCGTGGACGAAGAGGAGAACGGGGGCCCCCTCGGGCCCGAACTCGGTGATGTTGTTGCGCGCCCGCAGCTCGTGCTCGTCCATGATCCCTCTTCCGCCGGCCGTCAGACCCGCGCCCACCCGGCGCCGGCGGCTCCCACTGTAACCACCACAACCGGTACGAACACGCGCGGGCGGGTCAGGATCGCCACAGCATTGCCGCAGCCGAGCCCGCGGACGCCGTCGTCCGCGCCGGAACGCGCTGCGTCGACCTGATGTGATCTTGACGAGGCTCACGCAGTGGCTTGAGGAGCGCGGCACACACTGAGGGGATGCAGCAACTGGCTCCGGACGTGTCCGTGGACGGACGTTGACTACACGACTGTGCTTGCACGGATGTGGGGCAGTGCGACGGGGTCAAGCAGCCGGCCCCGTCGCGACTGCTTCGCCGTCGCCCGCGGCGCCGGTCCCACCGACGAGACCCAGCTCCGCATGCTTCCCGCGGTACACCGCCGTCCGCAGTTCGACGGCGTACGCCTCGAGGGCTGGCATGCCGAGCCCCGCGGCGACGCCGATCTCCGCCTCGACGTCGAACGGCACGCGCACGAACTGGATGCCGAACGTGCCGTACCCCCCGCTCCGAGCAACGCCGTGAGCACTGCCGTGAGCGCTGCCGGCCGGCTCGGCCTCGAGCACCACGTAGGAGGCCCGGGGCTCGTCGAGCGGGTTCCCCACGCTGCCCACGTTGATGAGGGTCCGCCCGAGGATCGTCTCCACGAAGGCGTCGTGGATATCGCCGTAACAGACGACGTCGGGCGTGGGCCCGTGCCCCGTGAGATCGGTGGCGAGGAACATCTCCTCGAAGTCCTCGTCGGTGTGGTGGGCGTGCACACGGTGGTAGACGCTCCTCGAGGACGCGTGGAAGAGGCGGATGCGCCGGCCGCCGAGCACGATGTCGTGGCTCAGCGGGAGCGACTGCAGCCACTCACGGTCCTCGCGGGTCAGTTCGTTGTGCCACCACCAGCCGGCGTCGTCGCGCCGTTCGGGTGTCTCGGTGGGCAGGAAGTCGTCCCAGTTGCCGCGAACGGTGACGGCGCAGTGGAGCCGGCTGAGGCGCACGCATTCGGAACCCCGCGGGCCCTTCCCCGCCACGTCGCCCAGGTTGTAGACGGTGTCGATGCCGCGGCGCCGGATGTCCTCGAGCACCGCCTCGAAGGCTGTCGCGTTGCCGTGCAGGTCCGAGATGACGGCGACGCGTTCCATGACCTCAGGCTATCGGCTCCCCACCGTTGCCGGCCCCGGTCACGTAGGGCATAGTCGGGCCTCGTGCAGCCGCCCCCGCCGAACCCCTCTTCATCAGAGGCCATCCCGCCCGGTCCCGTCCCGGCCGGTCCGTTCCGCGAGCAACGGACGCTCCATACCCGGAGGCTGGTCCTCGAGCCGCTGGGACCGGACCACCTCGAGGGGCTCTGGCGCGGCCTCCAGGACCCCGAGTCCCGCCGCCTCACCGGCACGCACGCCTCCTTCACCCGGGAACAGATCATCGCGTGGTTGGCGTCCCGTGCGGACGCCCACGACCGCGCGGACTGGGCCATCCTGCACGCTGGCGCGTTCATCGGGGAGATCGTGCTCAACGACCTCGACACCGACAACCGCTCGGTCGGCCTGCGGATGAGCCTCATCGGCCCGGAGGTGTTCGGCCGCGGCTACGGCACGGAGGCGCTGCGCGCCGTCGTCGCGCACGCGTTCGACGACGTGGGGCTCCACCGGATCTCGCTCGAGGTCTTCGCCTTCAACCCGCGCGCGCGGCGGGTGTACGAGAAGTGCGGCTTCACCGAGGAGGGGCGGAGCCGTGAGGCCCTGTTCTGGGACGGCGAATGGCACGACGTCCTTCTGATGGGCATGCTCGCGCACGATCCTCGGTAGGCTCGGCGGAGGGAGCCCGGCAGGGCGTTCGTCGAGCGGGGAGGACCGTCGGTATGGAACTGGCACACGGCGTGGAGCGCTTCACGGTGGCACAGAAGATCACCATGATGGTGAACCGCTATGAGGTGAGGTCGGCCGATGCCGCCGGCCGGCCCGGCGATCTGCTCGCGTTCGCGCAGCAGAAGCGCGCGGCGTTCAAGGAGCAGGTGACCTTCTACCGCGACGAGTCACGCGCGGAGGTGCTCTTCGCCTTCAAGGCCCGCCAACGCCTCGACCTCGGCGCCGGCTACGACGTCACCGACGCCTCCGGCCAGCAGATCGGGTACTTCCGGAAGGACTTCGGCGCCTCACTGCTGCGGTCCACGTGGCACCTCGAGGCCGCGGGCGTCCAGGCGAGGGGTAGCGAGCGGAGCGCCGGTGTGGCGATCGGCCGGCGCGTGTGGGAGATGCTGCCCGTCCTCGAGGCCATCCCGTCCCCGTTCCTCTTCCACTTCGACTTCATGGACCAGGCCGGGCAGACGATCATGTCCTCGGAGCGCGGGCGCTCGCTCAGGGACCGCTACCTGGTCACGCTTCCGGGCGCCAGGCTCGACGCACGGGTTGCGGCCGCCATGGCCGTAGCACTGGACGCTCTGCAATCCCGCTGACCCGTCCGGCCGGTCGTGTGCCGTCATGATGACCGGAGCAGGGCTCGCCACCGATGCCGCCCGCATGGGCAGCGCCGACCGCGTTGTACGGCGCCCGGCAGCAGCAGGGGGTCCCTGCCCTCTCGCGGTCATCGAGCAGTTCGTTGACGGCCTGCGCCACGCAGTCGCGATCACCGAGGGGAAGTGGCATCAGACCGTGGAGGTAGGCGTCGAGTTCGAGTTCCCCGACGGCTCCGCCCATGTTGAGCACGTGGGTCCATACCGTGGCGAAGGCCAACCCGGCGTGCATCATCGCGTCGTGGGTGCGCAGGCCCTGCATCAGCGAATACCCTTCGGCCGGGAAGCCTCGATCGAGGACCGCGCGGCGGTCGGCGACACATCAGCTCTGACAGCCGGCTTCATGACTGGCGGAACGTCCGGCTCAACGCCGGCAGGCTCGCTGTTCCCATACTGGCACTGTGCGTACGCCGTCGGGGGATTATTTTCGACGGCGGCTATTCCGCGACCGGGTCCTGGCCCTGCGGGAGGAATGGCCCGGGATCATCCGATCGGTCGGGGAATCCACCGACGTCGGCCGTGATGACGGACGCGTCATCCATCAGCTTGAGTCGCGGGTACGCCCTGCACTCGGGATCGCCGCCGAGCACGCGGCGGAGGTCGTCGGCCAGGGGCTGCGGCCCCTCGCGCCGGAGCCTCGCGAGGAGTTCCTGCGGCGTGGCCACCAGGCCGACGACGTCGAGCACCGCTGCGTAGCCATCCGTCATGACCGCGACGTCCCGGACGTCCGGGAGCGGGAATCGTCGCGTCAGCGCGTGGGAGGTCCCCTCCGCGCCCAGGTCGGCGATCCAGTACCCGCCGGGCCTGTTGCGCCGGAGCCGGTTGCGCACGAGCAGATCCTTGACGAGCGGCTTCGCTCCCGCCAGCGGCAGCTCGCCACGCACGGCCACGAGCCGGGCGATGACCGCCGCGTCCAGCTGGGCGACGGCACCGTCGCGGATCACCTCCACGGCGCCGTCCCTCGACCCCACGAGCGCCAGGCAGTCGCCGAGCGAGTACACCTCCAGCACCGGCCCGTCGACCCGCATGATGAGGACGGACGCCGATGGACCGAGGCCGGCATCATCCTCCCCGGCATCCTCCGCTCCCGATGCGACGTACTCACGCCGCAGTACCTCGAGGCAGGTCCGGAGGACCTCGACGACCGGGACGTCGGCGTCCAGGCGCTGGGCGAGCAGCGCCGCGAGCGAGTGCGCGAACCACTGCGCATCGCTCGACCACGCCGCCATGCGGCCGGCCCTGAGGCCCGTCGCGCCGTCGATCATCACGAGCGACCGCGGCGTCACCACGACGGCGTCCTCGTTGACCTCGGCGCCCGGGATCGAGAGCACCTGTGTCCTGCCCCACGCCCGGCCGTCACCGATCACGGCAGGGCGTCGTTCAAGGTCTGGGCGTCGCGGTAGTAGTCGAGCAGGGTCAGCTCGGTGGCCGCCTCCTGATCGAGGATCACGGTGGCCCGCGGGTGCAGCTGCAGCACCGAGGCGGGGCAGAAGGCACTGACCGGACCCTCGACCATCGACCTCACCGCGGCCGCCTTCGCGCTGCCCAGCGCTACGAGGACGGCGTGGCGCGACTCCCCGATCGTGCCGAGGCCCTGCGTCAGGCAGAGCTTCGGCACGTCCTCGCCGTCCTGGTCGAAGAACCTCGCGTTCGCGGTGCGGGTGGCGCCGCTCAGCGTCTTGACGCGCGTCCGGGAGCTGAGCGACGACGTCGGCTCGTTGAACCCGATGTGCCCGTTCGTCCCGATGCCGAGGATCTGGACGGTGATCCCCCCGGCTTCGCTGATCATCGCGTCGTACCGTGCTGCCTCGGTCACGAGATCGGCGGCATCGCCCCGCGGTGTCGACAGCCCCTGTGACGGGAGGTCGACGTGATCGACGAACTCGCGGCGGATGGTCGAGTGGTAGGACTGCGGATGGCTCGCGGGGAGACCTGCGTATTCGTCGAGCGTGAAGGCGCGCGCACCGGCGAAACTCAGGCCGTCCTCCCGATGCCGCCGGATCAGTTCGGCGTAGGTGGATGCCGGCGAGCCGCCGGTGGCGAGGCCGAGGACGGCCGGCCCCCTCCGCAGGTACCCCTCGATGATGTCCGCCGCGCGGACTCCCACCTGCTCCGCGGAGTCGCAGAGGATGATCTGCACAGCTTCCCCTTCCGGTGCGTTCGGCGGCTAACTGGCGTCCGGTGTCGCGAGGGAGGGAGCGCCCTCGTCCTCACGCCCGAGCGTCTTCAGGTTCCAGCGCCGGATGACGAAGCGGAACAGCACGTAGTAGACGGCGGCATAGCCGAGCCCGATCGGGATGAGCCACAGCGGTTTCTCCGCGATGCCGAAGTTGAGCAGGTAGTCGATGGCGCCGGCTGAGAACCCGAACCCGTGGTGGATGTCGAGGGCGTTGACGAGCGCCATCGACGTACCGGTGAGGATCGCGTGGATGATGTACAGCGGCCAGGCGACGAACATGAAGGAGAACTCGAGGGGCTCCGTGATGCCCGTGAGGAACGCGGTGAGGCCGGTGGAGAGCATGATGCCGCCCACGAGCTTCTTCTGGGCCGGCCGGGCTTCCTGCCAGATGGCGAGGGCAGCAGCGGGCAGGGCGAACATCATGATGGGGAAGAAGCCGGTCATGAAGACGCCGGCGGTGGGATCGCCCTCGAAGAACCGGGAGAGATCGCCCGTCTTGCCGTTGTACTCGCCGAGGGTGAACCAGACGAAGGTGTTCAGGATGTGGTGGAGCCCCAGCGGGATCAGCATGCGGTTGAGGAACCCGTAGACGCCGCTGCCCGCGACCGTGTTCTCGGAGACGGCATCTCCGACCGCTGTGAGGCCGTTGTTGAAGATCGGGTAGACCAGCGCGAGGGCGACCCCGATGACGATGGCGGCGAAGGACGTGATGATGGGCACGAAGCGGCGCCCGCCGAAGAAGCCGAGCCAGTCCGGCAGCTTGATGCGGTGGTAGCGCTGCCAGAGCAGTGCGGTGGTGAGACCCATGATGATGCCGGCGAGGACGCCGTAGTTGATGACGGGCGGGTCCTCCCCCTCGGGCGCTGCACCGAGGACCACGGGAGCCATGGCCTCGAAGACCCCGGTCATCACGAGATAGCCGACCACCGCGGCGAGCGCCGTGGAGCCGTCGCCCTTCCGTGCGAAGCCGAACGCGATGCCGACGGCGAAGAGCAGCGGGAGGTTGGCGAACAGGGCGTTGCCCGCGGCGCCGATGACAGCGGCCACGGTGGTCAGCGATTCGAAGCTGCCGAGGAGATCGTCCTGGCCGAGGCGGAGGAGGAGTGCCGCTGCGGGCAGGGCGGCGATGGGCAGCATGAGGCTGCGCCCGAACCGCTGGAGGTTCTGGAGGGCCTTGCCCTCACCCTTCTTCGATGCGGTGGCGGGCGCGGAGGATGCGCCGGAGCCTCCGGGCTTCGGTGTCTGGTCCGTGGTCATCGTGGTCCTCGATTCGGTGCGGGGTCTGGTGGGCCGGCCGGGACGATGTGCGAGTGGTGTGGTGCCGGCGACGGCGTGGGGATGCTTCGGGTGGTGCCTACCGCCTGCTTGTGATGCCGCGGTCGGATCAGTAGAGTCTGCTCCAGCTGGTTATAACCAGTGAGTGTGATCACTCTGAAGGCTCGGGCGCGGATCTGTCAACAAGTGGACGGGGAGAGTGCCCCGCCGATGAGCCACGACCGGCCGGACCACAAGGAGCAGACATGTCGAAAGCAGAGATCATCCTCGCCGCGCTCGGAGGAGCGGCGAACGTCGAGGAGATCGAGGGATGCATCACGCGCCTACGGACCGAGGTGGTGGATGCCTCCATCGTGGACCAGGCCGCGCTCAAGGCCGCCGGGGCGCACGGCGTCATGGTCGCCGGCACCGTGGTGCAGGTGGTCGTCGGCCCGGAGGCCGAGAATCTCGCCGAGGACATCCAGGACCTGATGTGAGCGGAGGGGTTGCCGGGGACCTCGCGGTCCTCTCCCCCCTCGCGGGGAGCGTGATCGCGCTCGCCGACGTCCCGGACCCCGTGTTCTCCTCCGGGATGGTGGGTGACGGCGTCGCCGTCGTGCCGCACGCCGGTGCGGGAGTCCTGACCGCCGTCGCACCGCTGGACGGCCGCGTGGTGAAGGTCATGCCGCACGCGTTCATCGTGCAGCACCCCACCGGCCCTGCCGTCCTGGTGCACATCGGCATCGACACCGTGCACCTCAAGGGAGAGGGCTTCACGGTGCACGCCGCCAAGGGCGACACCGTCGAGGCCGGTGACCCGATGGTGAGCGTCGATGTCCCCTTCATCAGGTCGAAGAACCTCGATCCCTGCTGTCCCGTCGTCGTCCTCGACACGAAACCGGGCACGGTGCTGACCAGCGCCGCGGGAACCTCGGTGACGGCCGCCGCCACGCTGTTCACCCTCCCGGCCGCCGTCGTGAGCGGCTGACCGTGGAGACGGAGGCGACCGGCGAGCTCAAGCACGTCTGGGTGCGCCGCCAGATCCAGGAACTGGTGGCAACCGGGCTGCGGCCCGGCGATGCCCTGCTCGGCGAGCGGCAACTGGAGGACAAATTCGGTGTCTCCCGCATCACCGTGCGACGGGCCATCGCCGACCTGGTGCAGGACGGCGCCCTCGTGCGGATCAAGGGCAAGGGCACCTTCGTGTCACACGGCAAGGTCAGCTCGGTGCTGCACCTGGCATCCTTCAACGAGGACATGCGGGCGGCGGGGTTCAAGCCGAGCACCCGCGTCATCACCGCGGCGACGGCCGAACCCCCACCGGAAGCAGCCCAGCACCTGCAACTCCCCGAGGGTTCGCCTGCGTTGCTCGTCGACCGCCTGCGGCTCGCGAACGGGATGCCGGTCAGCGTCGACCAGTCCTGGCTGCCGCCCGCACCGCTCCCCGACCTGCTCTCGGAGGATCTGACCGGCTCGCTGTACAAGGTGCTCGCGGCCAGTGGCTACCCGGTGCACCGCGTGATCCAGACCGTCGAGGCGGCTGCTGCTCCCACCCGGATCGCCACGCTCCTCGGGATCGAGCCCGGGGCGCCGGTACTGCTCTTCCACCGGAGGTCCTTCAGCGGTGTGGACCAGCCCGGCACGGCTATCGAGTACTGCATCTCCGCTTACCGCTCCGACAGGTACCAGGTGACGATGCACCTCGGGGCGGAGTGATCGCGCGTCAGGCGGCAGGCCGCAGCGCCGATCGGACCACCACGACGTCGGGCCCGTAGGTCGCGTCCATGCGCGCCTGGATGCTGCCGTCGTCGTAGAACACCAGGAGGCTCACGAAACCGCGGTCCACACCGCCGGTGAGTGGCAGGTCGGCGTTCTCCGCCTCGAAGATCTCCCGCTGGATCCGATCCAGCTCGGAGGGGTCCGTTCTCCCCTGGCGACCCTCCAGAGGATCCTCGAACGGCAGGGCGTCGTAGAGGGAGAGCGGCACGGGCTCCGCCGTGCTCGTGAACACCGTGCCGTCCCAGGTACCCGTGACCGCATAGGCCCCCCACGTCACGCCCGAGGCCCGCTCCCACTGCTGCACCAGGTCCCAGTCCCAGCCCACGATCTCGGGGCCCCCGCACTGCGGCGGGTAGGATTCCGCGACGCCGCCGAGGCAGAGCTGCGGTGGCGCATCCCCGACCTGCAGCACCGTTCCCTGGCCGGTGACGTCGCCGGCCGCGGCGGGCGAGCCCGTGGCGGCGCCACCCGGCGACGCGGTTCCGCCGCTATCGGCGGGCACGACGTCGTTCCCCGCGGGTGACGGCGCAGGGCCGCCGGCAGTGCCGGGGGCCGCGCAGGCGGTGAGGAAAAGGGCGAGTGCCGCGATGGGCCACCGTGCGAGCCGCGTCATGCTCCATGATCGGGCGCGGCGCGCCATCCCGCGACGACCCGCGGCGAATCAACGCCGAACCGTGATGTGCACCGGTCAGAAATTACAGGTGTAGGTGACGCCATTGACCTCGTGCACCCCGTTGCCGAGCTCCTGACACGTCTGGAACAGCGTGGAGAAACCGAGGACGAGCAGCAGGATGGCACCGATCACGACCACGGCGCCGGCGGTGTGACGGCCGAGCCGGCGGCGGGTCGTCGCCCGGTTCCGGGGTCTTTGCCGCCGGCGAGGGCGTGTCGACGGGCGAAACGCCGCCCCGCCGACGCGCCGTCGTGGCGAAGACCTCGAGTTCGACCGCCACCTCCGACCCGGCGGCGGCAGCGCCGGCAGCGCAGGCACGGACAAGGGACGACGACGGTCACCCGCCGGAAGGCCGTCGCTCCCGCAGGCCGGCGAGCTCCGCCTCGAGGTTGCGCCGGGCCGCGACGGTCCACCGCTCGGCCGCCTCGGGCGTCCGGTACAGGGGATCCAGTGCGAGGAGGTGCTCGAGGACCGTGCCGCGGCCGACCACGAAGTCCTCCTCGGGGACGTGCGCGTACTCGTCCCGAATGGCGGCGACGTACCCGGCGTAGTCCTCGGGGGTCCCGGCCAGGACGGCGAGATCGGCGTCGCACAGGAGCTGCCCCGGGCGGTCGTCCCGGGAAGGGTCGTGACCGATGGTGAGGAGGACCAGCCGCTCCACCTCGCCCGCGACGGCGGAGGGGACCACCCCGGCCAGCCGCTCGACGGCGAGTGCCGCCGAGGCGCGCTCGTCCTCGCCCGCCGCGCCGTCGTACACCGCGTCGTGGAACCAGGCCGCGAGGAGGACGGCGGTCCGCACGTCGGCCGGCGTGAACAGTTCGTCCAGCGCCTCGAGGACCGCCAGCAGGTGCGCCGGCGCGTGATAGCGCCGGTGCGGCTCGGACCACCGATCGAGCAACTCCTCACCGAGGCGCTGCTGCTCGGGCAGGAGCGCGCGCCAGCGCGAGGCGAGAGCGGCGCGGAGGCGTGGCCCCCGCCGTCGTGCAGGGACCCTCAGCCCGCTGGCGATCAGCGCCCTCACCAGCTCCGCCCCGCCGACCGCGCGGGCGCCCTGCTCCACGAGCTCGCGGTAGCGGCTCTCGGGTACGTCGTAGTGGTCCTCGTCGAACGCGCGGCGCGATATCCCGGCCGCCTCGGCGAAGGCGTGCAGTTCAGCGAGGGACGTCGTCGAGACGAGGTGGGAGAACACGGTGCCGTGCGCGGGCCAGGACGGCGGATCGATCAGGACGGCCATGACCTGCAGCCTAGGCGCCACGGTGCGGCATCACGACCCGGCGGGGTCCGGCCGGGTGGCCGCCCCGTCGAGCCACAACTCCGTGGACACGTCGCCGTGCGTGCCGACGCTGCCCACGTGCTTGTCGCTGACGGTGGCACCGTTCTTGATCACGTGGACGAGTGCCATCGCGTGACCGCGGCCGAGGTCGTGGTCCTCCTTGAGCCAGGCGACGATCACTCCCGCCGTGGTTCCCGGTGCGTCGAAGCCGCGCTCCTTCGCCTGCTCCACGAGCTGCCGCGGGGTGAGTCCGGTCTTCGTCTCGATCGCGTCGAGATAGGCCTGGAAGGACACTCCTACTGCCCCACCGTTTCGGGGCGGAGGCCGTAGGAGGCGAGCACGTTGCCCCTGCTGGTCGTCGTGACCTCCTGCAACTCGAGTCGCGTCACGGCATCGGAGGCCTCGAACAGGTGGCGGCCCGTCCCTGCCACCACGGGGTGGATCATCAGCGTCAGCGAATCGAGGAGGCCGGCGAACAGGAGCTGGCGGACCAGGGAGATGCTGGCGCAGATACCGATGTCACCGCCGTCGGTCTGCTTGAGCGACCGCACGAAGTCCTCGAGCGGCTGGTCCATGAGCGAGGCGTTCGTCCACCCCAGCTCGCCGGTCAGCGTGCGGGAGGCCACGAACTTCTCCACGGGGTTGATGAAGGCGCCGAAGGGGTCGCCCGCCTCCGCCCGGGGCCAGTACTGGGCCCACTCCTCGTAACCGTGCCGGCCGAGCAGCACGGTGTCCACCCTGCTGATCATGGCGCCCATCCCCGCGCCGAGCTCGTCGTCGAAGCTGTCGAACTGCCAGAGCTGGGGATCCTCGACCACCCCGTCCACGGAGGAGAAGAGGCCTGCTGTGAGTCTGCGCACGGGGCGCTCCTTGTCTTTCGAGGGGGCTGTCACCCAGTAGACGGCACGGACGCCCCGGAGTCATCGGTCCACGCGCGAATTCGCCCCCGTGGCCCTCGTGCAGCGCCCGCGGCATCGCTACTGTCGATGCATGCAGCCCACCATCGCTCCTGACACCACGCACGCCGCCGGGGCGGGCGACGAACCCTTCGAGCACCTCCTCGAAGCCTCGCGGCGGGACCTGACGGGCTACTGCTACCGCATGCTCGGGGCGTCCTCCGAGGCCGAGGACGCCGTCCAGGAGACCCTCATCAAGGCCTGGTCCAAGAGGACGACCTTTCAGGGACAGTCGGCCCTCCGCACCTGGCTGTTCCGGATCGCCCACAACGTGTGCGTGGACATGCTCAGGAGCCCGCAGCGGCGTGCCCGTCCCATGGATCTCGGGCCGTCGACGCGCACGGCCGACGCCGTCCTCGGCGCCCCGCTGACCGAGAACACGTTCGTGCAGCCGATCCCGGACGAGCGCGTCATCGACACGTCGGGCGATCCCGCCGTCGTCGCCGAGGCACGGGACACCATCCGCCTCGCCTTCGTGGCCGCCCTGCAGCACCTCCCGCCGCTGCAGCGCAGCGCCCTGATCCTCTGCGAGGTGCTCCGCTGGTCCGCAGCCGAGGTGGCGACACTCTTGGAGGTGACTCCTGCGTCCGTCAACAGCGCGCTCCAGCGGGCACGCAGGACGATGGCGACGCGGGAACCCGCCGCACACATGCCCCTCGAGGACCCGGCGCACCGCACCCTCCTGCGGAAGTACCTCGCAGCGTTCGAGGCGTACGACATGGACGCCCTCGCGGCACTGCTGCGCGACGACGTGGTGCTCTCCATGCCGCCCTTCGACCTCTGGCTGTCGGGGCCCAGGGACGTCCTCTCCTGGTTCGTGGGCAAGGGAAGCGTCTGCGAGGGAGGGCGGCTCCTTCCCGTGGACGTCAACGGCGCGGGCGGCTTCGCCAACTACCACCTCGTGGAGCCCGGCCTGTGGGAGCCGTGGGCCATCCAGGTCATCGAGACCGACGGCGGACGTATCATCGGCCATCACAATTTCCTCTCCCCGGCATTGTTCGAGGAATTCGGGTTCCCCCTCGTGATCGACGAGAGGAATGGCCCTACCCGATAATCCTCCGCTCGTCACGGCAATGGCGCTTTCTCTCTTTCGCGGACCGCGCGATATGGTCGACGAAGGGGAACAGGGAATTGCACCGGACACCACAGGAGAATCACATGGCTCAGCGGGTACAGGTTGAATTGGTCGACGATCTCAACGGGGAGGAAGCACAGGAGACCGTCCGTTTCGGCCTCGACGGTGTCGCCTACGAGATCGACCTCACCAGCGACAACGCGAACGCACTGCGGGAGGCACTCGCGCGGTACGTGGAGAAGGGCCGGAAGTCCGGTTCCGCGAAGCAGCAGTCGGCCTCGGGGAAATCGAATTCGCGGTCCAAGCGCGAGGACACCCAGCAGATCCGCCAATGGGCCCAGGAGAACGGCTACAACCCGAGTTCACGCGGACGTATCACGCAGTCGATCATCGACGCCTACAACGAAAGCCGCTAGGGACGCGACGGACGCGACGGACGCACCGTGATCACCGTTCATCTGACCTACGAGATCGACGCAGAGAAGCTGGCCGACTTCGAGGAATACGGCCGGCGCTGGATTCGGATCGTGGGCCGGATGGGCGGTAATCATCACGGGTATTTCCTGCCGAGCGAGGGGGACAGCGATAAGGCCTACGCCCTCTTCACGTTTCCCTCGCTCGCCGATTACGAGACGTACCGCGAGGAGTCGCGGACGGACCCCGATTGCGTGGACGCGTACCGTCTCGCCCGGGAGAGCCGCTGCATCCGACGGTACGAGCGGCGATTCCTGTCACCCGTGTTCGGGTAGAACCCGATGAAGGACGCCGCCATCTAGGGAGCAGGACCGGAGCGGCGCCCGGGTGTCAGGTGGCGCGGGCCCAGGTCTCCGCGGCGTCGGCGCACTCGAAGTAGCGGGTCTCGGTGAAACCGGTCTCCGCGAAGGCGGCGATCACGCGATCCACAGGGCTGCCGCCGACCAGCGCCACCCGGGAACTCAGCGCGTAGTGCGTGAGGGCGTCGCGGGCATCGGGCAGGAACCCCACGACGTCGTGCAGGTGCTCGACGAGCGGGAGGGCATCGCCGTCCGAGAGCTCACGCAGTGCGTCGAAGGCTCCGAGCACGTCCGTGCCGGTGATCAGGGAGTCTCGCTGCCACCACAGCACCAGGAGGCCGGCGCGGCGCTCGAGGCAGTACCTGCCCGCACAGCGGTGGGACGCGGACTGCACGCTCACGGCCGACGGCGCGTGGCGCGGAGCGGCGCCGGGCTGCGCTCGACCGACCGTGACGGGATGCACCATCTCCTCCAGGATGAACGGGTGTTCCGCTCCCCGGGCGACCACACAGTCCACTGTGGCACGGGGCTCTCACCGTTCCGGCTGCCCGGGCGGAAATCGCGTGGTGCACCCTGTACAAATCGAGTGCAGCGTGGGATTGTCCGAGTGATCCGACTCACGAGCGGCGTGGCCGGATGGACGCCAACGGGGGCAGCCATGACATCGACGCAGGACACCACCGTTGTCATGATCGGGACCAAGAAGGGTCTGTGGCTCGCTCGCAGTGAGGACCGCCGCACCTGGACCGTCTCGGCGCCGGAGTTCCTGATGGAGGAGATCCCGAGCGTCGCGGTGGACACGCGGGGCGGCAGGACGAGGATGTTCGCCGGTCGCATGTCCTGGCACTTCGGACCCTGCATCTCCTCCTCGGACGATCTCGGGGTCACGTGGTCCGAGCCGCGCGAGGGCAGTTTCCGCTTCGCGCCCGAGGACGGAGCGGCCCTCGAACGGGTCTGGCAGATCCAGCCCGACGCCGAGCACCGGCCCGGCGTGGTGTGGGCGGGGTGCCAGCCCATCTCGGTCTGGAAGTCCACGGACCACGGCGAGACGTTCGAGCTCAACCGCGGGCTGTGGGACCACCCCCACAGGAGCGAGTGGGGTGCGGGTTTCGGCGGGGCCGCCGCGCACACGGTCCTCCCGAGCCCGGTGGACGAGACCGTGCACGTCGCCATGAGTACGGGCGGGGTGTACCGCTCCGACGACGGCGGCACCTCCTGGCAGCCCCGCAACAGCGGCATCAGTGCGTACTTCATGCCCGGTCCCGAGCCCGAGTTCGGCCAGTGCGTCCACAAGGTGGCCCGCGACGCCGTGGATCCGGACCACCTCTTCGCGCAGAACCACCACGGGGTGTACGCGAGCGCCGATCGCGGCGATTCCTGGCAGTCGATCGCCGAGGGCCTCCCGGCGGACTTCGGCTTCGTGATGCTCACCCACCCGCACCGCGCGGCGACCGCGTGGGTGATACCACTCAAGGCCGACGGCGAGCGTATCCCCCCGGACGGGCACCTGCAGGTGCACCGGACGGACGACGGCGGTGCCACCTGGCAGGCCTCCGACGCCGGACTGCCGCAGGCGGAGTACAACGCGGTGCTGCGGGATGCCGCGTGCGTGGACACGGCCGAGGTGCCGGGCGTGTACTTCGGCACCCGGGGCGGGAGCGTCTACGCCAGTACCGACGAGGGCATGACCTTCACCGAGGTGGCGAGCCACCTGCCGGACGTCCTGTCCGTGCGCGCCGCCGTCGTACCCGCCTGAACGGCGGCGCGCCGTGCCCGCACCGACCGACGTGACCGTCCTCATTCCCACGCTGCTGCGCCCCTACGTCGAAGGACGCAGCGAGGTGGCGCTCCCGGTCGCCGCGGGCGGTGACGTGGCGGCGCTGCTGGACACGCTGGGTACCGGGCGGCCGCTCCTGGGCCAGCGCATCCGCGAGGAGACCGGTGCTCTGCGGCGGTACGTCAACATCTACGTGGACGGTGAGGACGTGCGGAGGCTCGAGGGCCTCAGGACGCCGGTGCCCCCGGGCGCGACGGTCATGATCATCCAGTCCGTGGCGGGTGGATAGGGGCGGGCCCCGTCGTAACACAGAGTTAACGCGACCGGGCGGCGGCCCGAAATGTGTCGCTGCCTACCATGACTCAGCGCGGCGTGCCGCCTGCTCCCCCGCTTCGTCCGCGTGGGGGCGGAGACCGTCCCCTCCGGCACCGGCAAGCGCTGTCACTGAAATGGAGTGCTCATGGATTCTGGAAATGTCGCGTGGATTCTCGCGAGCTCCGCGCTCGTCTGTCTGATGATCCCCGCCCTCGCCCTGTTCTACGGGGGCATGGTGGGGTCCCGTCGCATCCTCAACATGATGATGATGTGCTTCGGCGGCGCGAGCCTCGTCGCCGTCCTCTGGGCCCTGTTCGGCTACTCGATGGCGTTCGGCAACTCCGTCGGCGGCCTGGGGCTCATCGGTGACGTCGCGGAGTATGCGGGGATGGGCCAGCTGCTGGCCGAGGACCCCGCGGCGTCGATCCCGCCCATCCTCTTCGCCGCGTTCCAGCTCTTCTTCGCCTGCGTCACCACGGCGCTCGTGGCCGGTGCCGCTGCGGGCCGCATGAAGTTCGGCGCGTGGATGCTGTTCGCGGGCGTCTGGGCCACGCTGGTGTACTTCCCCATCGCCCACTGGGTCTTCGCGTTCAGCTCGGAGGACGGCTCGGTGGTGGGCGGCTGGATCGCCAACAATCTCGGGGCCATCGACTTCGCCGGCGGGCTCGCCGTGCACATGAACGCCGGGATCGCGGCTCTCGCGCTGTCGCTCGTCCTCGGCCGGAGCCACGGCTGGCCGAAGGTCGACCACGCCAAGCCGCACAGCCGGCCGCTCGTACTCGTGGGGGCCGGGTTGCTCTGGGTGGGCTGGTTCGGCTTCAACGCGGGCTCCGCGCTCTCGGCCGGCCAGTCGGCGTCCGTGGTGTTCCTCAACACGGCGGTCGCGGCCTCCGCGGGCCTGCTCGCGTGGGCCCTCGTGGAGCGCATCCGGAACGGGGCCGCCACCAGCATGGGCGCGGCCTCGGGGCTGATCGCCGCACTCGTGGCCATCACCCCCGCCTGCGGTGCCGTGAGTCCGCTCGGAGCGGTCGCCATCGGCGCCATCGCCGGTGCGGTCTGCTCCCTCGCCGTGGAACTGAAGTTCCGCCTCGGCTTCGACGACTCCCTCGACGTGGTTGCGGTGCACCTCATCGGCGGCATCCTCGGGACACTGCTGATCGGTCTCTTCGCCACCGAGGAGGCCCCGAACGGCGTGGCCGGCCTGTTCTACGGCGGCGGGTTCGACCTGCTGGGCGTGCAGGCGCTCGCCACGGTGGCCGTGCTCGGCTACTCCTTCGTGGTCACCTGGGTGATCGCCCAGGTCATCCACCGCACCATCGGCCTGCGGATCGAGCAGGAGGACGAGCTGCGCGGTATCGACATGGCGGCCCACTCGGAGTTCGCCTACGTGACCGACGAGGACCCGGTGGAGCTCGGCGCTCCCCGGGGCTGATGCCCTGCCCGGCACATCAGCCGGCATAGATACGGAGTACGAAGGGAAGGCAGTGCCCTCGGGGAGGGGCGCTGCCTTTCCTGCATGGACCTTCCCTCCGTTTCGTGGAGAATATAGGATCTTTGATGTTGTCCAGATCACATGCACCACGACGAGGAGTTCATCGAGATGTCCGAGCGAACCACCCCCTCCCCCGACCCGTCCGCGTCACCCGACACCGCCGGTGCTGCTGTCGGCGTCGAATCCCTCGAGATCGCACCCGGCGTCCTGCTGCCCACCATCGGCCTGGGTGTGTTCCAGGTGCCGCCGGACGAGGCGCAGCGCGTGGTCGAGGACGCGCTGGAGGTCGGCTACCGCCACATCGACACCGCTGCTGCCTACGTCAACGAGACCGGCGTGGGAGCGGCCATCGCGGCCAGTGGCATCCCGCGGGAGGAGATCTTCGTGACCTCCAAGCTCCGCAACGGCGACCAGGGGTACGAGTCGGCGCTTCACGCCTACGCCGCCTCGTGCGAGCGCCTCGCCCTCGATCGGCTGGACCTCTACCTCATCCATTGGCCCTACCCCTCCGCCGGCCTCTACGTGGACAGCTGGCGCGCGCTCTCGAAGCTCGCGGACGAGGACGCCGTGCGCGCCATCGGCGTCTCGAACTTCCTGCCCGAGCACCTCGAGGCCATCAGGGAGGTCGGGCCGCACACACCCGCCGTCAACCAGATCGAACTGCACCCCACCTTCCAGCAGCGCGACCTCGTGGAGGTCAGCCGCACGCATGGCGCGGCCGTCCAGGCGTACTCGCCGCTGGGTCAGGGCGCGGACCTCGACGCCGAGGCGGTCGTGGCAGCCGCACGCGCCCACGACGCCAGCCCCGCCCAGGTGGTGCTCGCCTGGCACCTGCACCACGGCACCATCGTGATCCCGAAATCCAGCAGGCGCGAGCGCATGGTCGAGAACCTCGGCGCCGCCCGCCTCCGCCTCGACCAGCAGGAACTCGATGCGATCTCGGCGCTCGACTCCGACCAGCGCATCGGCGGGGACCCCGCGACCTTCGCCTTCACCCAGATCCGCTGAGCCCTCCGGCGGTCCCGGTGACTCCTTCGGGGTAGGTCGCGTCAGAGTCCGAGGCTCGCCGCGTCGTCGAGCACCGGGGCCGGAGTCACCGTCGCGATGCCGTGGACACGCGCCCAGCAGACGAGCTCCTCGAGGACCACGGCCGAGACACCGGACCAGCGCGCGTAGGGCACCACGTAGACGCAGACGGTGGCCGCCCGGCCGTCGGCGCGGATGCGGAGACCGCCGCACCCGACGGGCTGCCCGGTGGCCACCTCGTAGATGATGAGGAACACGGCGATGCCCTCGCCGTCGTCCGGCGCGGCGGGCTGCACTGCGGAGCCGCGGTCGGCTTCGGCGCGCAGGGCCTCGCGGAGACCCACGGCCACCGGGTTCCCCCAGGGCACCTGCCTGGCTCTCAACGTCTGCATGGCCGCCTCCCGGAACCGTGAATGCTCCTACGCTAGGCAGCGCCCGTTTCGGTGGTATTTCCGCCCGCGAAACACTGCGGGTCCTCGAGAATTCCGGTACCTCCCGCGAGAAGTGCCACATGGGGCCCGACTGGCACGTGCCGTGGGACAGGCGTCAAGGCCGGTGATCGGCCACAGACGGTCAGCGCGGTCTGATCTAATACGTCGAATGGAGAACACGGGATCCGCGACGACGCGGAACAGTGCGCGGGGCCGGCACGGTGACTCCGGCGACTTCGGCGATCAGCGGAAGACCGTCCGCTTCGCGCTCGACGGCGAGGAGTACGTGATCGACCTGCCTCCTGAGGAGGCGGCGGCCCTCCGCCATCTCCTGTCCGGCTACGCGCGGAAGGGCCGCCCGACGGCACCGCGGCGGGGTCGTTCACGGCGCGGTGACGGCGCGTCGGGCAGCGGCCACCCGTCGGAGGAGACCCAGCGGATCAGGGTCTGGGCCGACGAGCACGGTCACGCCGTCAGATCGAGGGGACGCATCCCACGGCAGGTCTTGGAGGCCTACGAGCGGCGCTGACGCAGTGTCCGCTCCTCAGCCGCCGTGCGTCCCAGCAGGAACCAGAGGCAGCCGACGAGGACGATCCCCGCGACGTGAGGAACAGCCCGACCGGCAGGGCAGCGAAGGCAACGATCAGGAGGCCGAGGAACAGGGGCGTCACGCCGTCGTCTCCTCGGGTGAGAACCGCACAAAGGCTCCGGGGGGCAGCTGTGCCGCGCGGTCGAGGTCCGCCGAGACGACCACGGCGATCACCGGATAGCCGCCCGTGACGGGGTGGTCGGCGAGGAATAGGACGGGAAGGCCCGACGGCGGCACCTGGAGCGCACCCTTCACCGTCCCCTCGCTGGGCAACTCCTCGCGTCGGGTGCGCCCGAGAACGGGTCCGTCGAGGCGCAGGCCGATCCGGTTCGACTGCGCAGTGACCGTCCATTCGCTCGCGCAGAGGAGTGTCAGGGCGTCGTCGTCGAACCAGTCCTCCCGCGGCCCGGGGACCACGCGGAGGACCTCCGGTGAGCGTGGCTGCCGGACCGTCTCGGGGTCTCCGACGATCGAACCCGGGGCAGGCGCACCGACCAGGAGCCGCTCATCAGGTGCGAGGGGCGGCGGACCCAGGCCGGACAGTGCGTCGGTGGATCGGCTGCCGAGGACGCCGGGCACCTCGAGCCCGCCGCGCACCGCGGTGTAGGACCGGAGGCCCGACGCCGGGGCGGACTGCCGCAGCACCTCGCCCTCGCGGAGGAGGAACGGCGCACACAGCCGTGCCTCGCGCTCCCCGCCGTCGGGCGTGGTGATGGTCAGGGCCACGTGGGCGCCGGTGACGGCGAGCACCTGATCGGCGAGCGCCCGTACGGCGAGACCGCCGAACAGGCTCTCCACGGCGGCTCCTCCGGGGTGGTTCCCAACGAGCCTGTTCGCCTGCCGGAGCGCCGCGCGGTCGAGCGCCCCGGATCCCGCGACGCCGAGCGCCATCGAGCCCGGACGCCCGAGATCCTGCGCTGTGCTGGACAGGCCCGGGGCCACGACCACCAGACCGGCCCTTCCCGCGGTGCCGTGCGCCCCGCCCGGTGGCAGGGGCGCTGCTGCGCTGTCCGGCCGCGAGCACGTCCCGACCACCTCTCGTACGGCGACGAACTGCACACGGGAACCGGGCCGGATCAGGGCGGGCTCGGCGCGGTCGGTGTCCCACAGGACGGCGTCGGTGTGCCCGATCAGCTGCCAGCCGCCGGGTGAGGCACGTGGGTAGACGGCGGAGAAGGTACCGGCCAGCGCCACGGATCCGGCGGGCACGGCCGTGCGGGGCGAGTCCCTCCGCGGCATCTCGAGCCGGGGGTCGCCGCCGGTGAGGTAGGCGAATCCCGGGGCGAAGCCGCCGAACGCTGCGAGCCAGGGCGCCTGGGTGTGCGCCGCCACGACCGCCTCCGCGCTCAGTCCCGTGCGGGCGGCGACGTCGTCGAGGTCCGCACCGTCGTACACCACGTCGACGGTGACGAGTGTGTCCTCGCGGGCCGGCGGCACGGAGGTGTCGATACTGCGGAGCCGGCCGGCGAGCGCAAGGAGCTGCCGGGCCTCACGGACGGTGACCAGGACGGTGCGTGCCGCCGCGACGACGTCGATCTGACCGTCGACCGGGCGCTCGAGCAGCTTCGCCTGCACGCTCAGGACCTCCGGGAGTCCCGGCAGTTCCGCGAGCAGGGCGAGGTCGCCGACGCGCCGGAGGGTCAGGCCGGGACCCGACACCTCGTCAGGCGAAGGCACCGACGTCCACCCCTGCGCCCGTGAGCGCGCGGCGGACCGCCGCCGCCATGACCACGGCGCCGGGTGTGTCACCGTGCACGCAGATGCTCTCGGCGTCGATCGTCACGCGCGATCCGTCGACGGCGACCACCTGGCCGTCGTTGACGAGCCGGAGCACGTGCTCGACGACGTCGGCCTCCGCGGTGAGCACCGCGCCCGGTTCGCGGCGTGAGACGAGGGCGCCGTCGGGCGTGTACGCGCGGTCGGCGAACGCCTCCACCACCGTGCGCAACCCGGCCGCACGGGCCTCGGTCTCGATGACCGTGCCGGGAAGGACGAGCAGCGGCAGGGTGTCATCGACGTCGCGGACGGCACGGACCACGGCCCTCGCCTGCGCCTCGTGCACGGCGATGGTGGTGTAGAGCGCGCCGTGCGGCTTCACGTACCGCACCGTTGTCCCCGCCGCCCGCGCGAGGGCCTGCAGCGCCCCGATCTGGTACACGACGTCGTCGGTCAGCTCCGCGGGCACCACGTCGAGGAAGCGGCGGCCGAAGCCGGCGAGATCGCGGTACCCGGGGTGCGCGCCGACGGTGACGCCGGCGGCCGCTGCGGCCGCGCACGTGGCGCGGATCCCCGTCGGGTCACCCGCGTGGAAGCCGCATGCCACGTTGACGCTCGAGACGGACGCGATGATCTGGGCGTCGTCCCCGAAGCTCCACGTGCCGAAGGACTCCCCGACGTCGCTGTTCAGATCCATGGCTCGTCCTCGATGTCCTCTGTCGGCGTCCTCTGTCGGCGTCTGCTGCTGTGGGGGCTCTCCTATCGGGTGGCTCCGGGACGATCAGACCCCGGAGACCACCGCGTTGTCCAGCTCGTCGAGCTCGACACCCGGCCGGACAGCGCGGTTGGTCAGCAGGACGAAGGCCACACCGGCCGAGGGGTGGATCCAGAACTCCGCGCCGGACCAGCCACCGTGCCCGTACACGTCGCGGTCGATGAGCCCGGCGGCGCGCGTCCGCAGGTTCCAGGTGAAACCCCAGTCCTGCCCGCGGTCGGCGGGGTAGGGCTCCAGCCGCGGCACGTCCCCGGTCAGCGGCCGGCGCATCATCGCGAGCGTGGCCGGCCGGACCACCTCGCCCGTGTCCCGGAGCAGCGCGGACCCGATGAGCAGTAGATCCTCGGCCCGGCCGATGAGCCCGGCCCCCGGGTGACGGAGCGCCGCGAACCGCCGGATGTCGAGCCCCGCAGCTGCGGCATCCGGGATGGAGTGCGGGTTCGACTCCTCGTCGAGGGTGAGGCCCGTGGCGCCGAGAGGGCCTGCAAGCTCGAGGACAGCCGTGTCCCAGGAGCGTGACGTGCGCGCTTCGATCATGCGGGCGATTCCGTGGAAGGCGATGGTGGAGTACCGCGACGCGGTCCCGGCGGCGAAATCGCGCCCGCCGAACAGCCCGTGCTCGAGCCCGGCCTGCGTGTCCAGGGGAGGATCCGTGATCCCGGACGTGTGACCGACCAGGTGCCCCAACCGGACGATGTCCTCCCGTGTGCGCTCGAACCCTGGGACGTCCTCGTGGAGGGGTGTCTCGACGGTGAGCAGTCCCGCTTCGACCAACCGCGCGGCCGCGAGCCCGACCAGGGGCTTCGTGACCGAGAACAGCCGGTAGGGGTCGTCCACCGTCGCCGTCCGCGTGCCGGTGGCGCCGAAGGCGTGGAGTTCCTGGATGCCGGTCGCGGTGGCCACCCCGAGCACCGCGCTCGGCAGGGCCCCGGACGCGACGTGCCGTCGCGCCCAGTCGAAGGCGTGATGGACGGACGCTGACATGTGACTCCTGATGCATCTCGGGACCCTGTGCAGGCTGCTACCGGATCCGGCGGCCGCCCTTGTCGACCGTACTGCGGTCGCCGGGGCCTGTCACCCATCACCGGCGGCACCCACAGCACCCGCACCCGGCGTCATCGCCCGTGCAGCGGGTTGGCCAGGCGCCCGCTGAACTGCAGACCGCCCGACTGGTCGGAGAGATCGAGCATCTGCCGCGTGTTCCGCAGCTGCAGGCGGTTGAGGCAGGAGAGCGCGAAATCCTCCGCGAAGAGGTCGTACCGCGCGAACTGGTCCACGAGCTCCGGGTGGGCCGCCTGGTAGGCGTGCGCCACCTCGGCGACGGTGTCCCAGAACGCGTCCGTCGAGAGCACGCCGTCCTCCTGCAGCGTGGCCCCGAGGAAGCGGAAGAAGCAGTCGAAGACGTCGGTGAACACCGCGAGCACGCGCTCCTCCTCGGGCACCTGCGACACCACCCGGGCGACGTGATCGGGGACCGTGAGGCGGTCACCCATGACGACGATCTCCTCGCCGATGTCCTTCATGAACACGCGTTCCGGAGCGCCGTCCCGCAGCACGAGGATCAGGTTCTCGCCGTGCGGCATGAACGCGAGCTCGTAGGCGTAGAGGGAGTGCAGCACCGGTACGAGGTACGCGCGCAGGTACCGGCGGAGCCACTCCTCGGCGGCGAGGCCGGAACGGAGGATCAGGTGCCGGACCACGGACTCCCCCGCCTGGTCGCGGTGCAGCAGGGACGCCATGGTGGCGAGCTGCTCGCCGGGCTCGATCGCGCCGATCGGACTCTCCCTCCACAGGGCGGCGAGCATCTTCCGGTACGGGGACCCGGGTTCGGTGGCCGCCTCGAACAGCTCGCTGCGCACTCCCACCGCTGCCACTTCGCGGAGGAGGCCGAAGCGCACCGCGGCGAAGAGCGGATCGGCCCGGACCACGCCGTCGAGCCACTCGTTGATGGCCGGCGTGGCCTGCATGTACGCGGCGGAGAGCCCGCGCAGGAAGCCCATGTTGGAGACCGAGAGGGCCGTCTTCACGTAGTGCCTCGACGGTTCGGTGCGGTTGAAGAACGTGCGGATGGATTGCTGCGCCTGGTACTCGTCGGCGCCGGGACCGAGGTACACCAGCCGGCGCCGTGCGACGTCCGCGGCGAAGGTCACCGAGAGGCGGTTCTCCCACTGCCAGGGGTGCACCGGAACCAGGACGTAGTCCACGGGATCAAGGCCCCCGGCGCGCAGTCGCTGCTCGAGAGCGTCGAACAGCGTGCCGAGTTCGTCCCGCAGGAAGGAGCGGTAGGAGAGCCCGGTGACGGCATCGAACCGGGCGGTATCGCGATGGGCTGCGACCCAGTGCACCTGCACGGGCCGGCCGGCCTCGGGGGCGTACGCCGCGTAGTCGTCCGAGCCGAAGCCGAGCCGGCCGTTGTTGGCGACGAAGCACGGGTGCCCCTCGGACATCGCCGCCTCGACGGCCTGGAAGTCCACCGCCGGGTCGGCGCCGCGCGTCACGCCGCGAGCGAGCTCCCGCGCGCCGTACTGCTCGCGGGCGGCCTTGAAGCAGGCACTCGTGAGCGTGCTCGTCAGCTCCTCGAGGTAGACCGGCAGCAGGTCCGCGGGGATACCGAGCCGGTTCCTCATCGCGAGCACGAACGCGAGCGCGTCCGGGTCGGTGACGTTGCCGGCGGCCTCCACCCGCAGGGAGCCGGGGAGCACGCGCCAATGATCGAGCACGCCCATCTCCGCCTCGAAGACGTAGCGCGCGGCGCCGTCGTCCGTGGTCAGGGACCACCAGCCGCTGCCCTGCCCGCCCACCGGCTCGGGCACGAGGATGCGCTCGTGCGAGAACTCGGCGATCGCCTTCGCGGTGACGTGGCGGTTGGCGTGCGCCCACCGCTCGGGGGTCAGGAAAGCGGCGGGGTCCGCGGACGGCGCGGGAGTCGTGGGGGCCGGCGTCGTGGGGGCCGGCGTCGTGGGGGCCGTGGGGACCAGGGGTCCGTGTGCGGTGGGGGCGAGGGTCATGGTGCGGTCTCCTGGAGGGCGGCGTATGCGCCGCACGAGCGGGCGGCGAAGGAGGCACGCGTGCAGAAGCTCAGCAGCGCCTCCTTGTCGGGAAGGGTGACGGTGGCGGAGGCACGGAAGCCCACACGCGCGTTGAGCCGGTGCACGGCGTGGTTCCGGACGTCCGGTTCCACGACCACGCGGTGGACTGTGGGGTCGGTGAGAACGTGTCCGAGGACCGCCGTCAGCACGGCCGTGGTGAAGCCGGGCTGCCGGGTGATCATCGGGGCCGTGATGAAGTGCATGCCGCGGTCGCCGGGCTGCACCTCGTAGGTGGCCCCCACCGGATCCTGTGCCGGGTCGTAGGACTCCATGAGGAACGCCGGGCCGGTTTCGCCGAACCCGAGCAGCGCCTCGCGGTGCGCTGACGCGGCCACTGCGGCGTACTCGGCGACGACCTCGTGGAGCGTTGCCCGCTGCATGCCCCAGAAGTGTGCGTAGGGGAGCACGAGCCACGAGCGGACGAGCGGCGCATCGGCCACCGGGTCGACCGGGCGGAGGGTGAAGGCCAGCATCATCGCGCCCGGCCCGCCGGTCGGAGCGCCTGCGATCCGCGTGATCCGGTTCCCGTGGCACTGCTGCCCGGTGCTCCGAAGTGCTGGAAGGCGATGCGCTCCTCGATCGGGTAGTGCTCGTACCCGAGGATCCGCGCCAGGATCACGGAGTTCCGGTACGCACCCATGCCGAGGTCGGGGGCGGCGAACCCGTGCGTGTGCAGCTCGGCGTTCTGCACGAGGATCTCGCCCGGCACGCGACTGATGCCGTACTGGCGGTCGACGTCGAACCGGCCGTCGGGCAGACGCGCGATCCGCTCCTCGATGCCCTGCAGGAACGCCGGTTCGCGGTAGCCGTAGCCCGTGGCCAGCACCACGGCGTCGGTCCCGAGGGAGAACGCGGTGCCCTGCTCCACGTGGTGCAGGTCGAGGTGCAGCGCCCCGTCCGCGGGCCGGACTGCCGTGAGCGCCGTGTTGGTGAGGATCTCGACGTCGGGCGCTCCGGCGACACTGCGCTGGTAGAGGAGGTC
Source organism: Arthrobacter sp. TJ-236 (assembly GCF_058269235.1). Lineage (NCBI taxonomy): Bacteria > Bacillati > Actinomycetota > Actinomycetes > Micrococcales > Micrococcaceae > Arthrobacter > Arthrobacter sp. TJ-236. The sequence continues at coordinate 75,705 of NZ_JBZCNI010000004.1, read as the reverse complement.
GTAGATGGCGTTCACCAGATCGCCGTCGATGCCCTTGTACAGGTTCTTCTGCGCCGCCCCGAGGCGGTCCCGCTCCTCCGGCGGCAGGGCGTGGAAGTAGTCCACGTACTCCGGAGACGTCATCTCCAGCGTGAGCTTGGTGTATTCGAGCGGGAAGAAGCGCGGCGACCGGGTGACCCAGCGCACCTGCTGCTCCCTTCCCTCGGACAGCAGGTCGTGGAACACCTCGGCCGCACTCTGGCCGCTGCCCACAACTGTGACGCGGTTGCGCTGCAGGAGGTCACCCCTGGCCACCGTGTACCGGGAGGAGTGGAGGACGCCGGACGCTGGATCCGCCTCGAGGTCCCTGCAGCAGTCCGGGACCACCGGGGCGGTGCCGGTGCCGAGGACGAGGCGGCGGGCGAGGTGCTGCGTGGCGCCGGCCGCCCCGGCCGCGGTGACGCGGTAGGTGCCCGCGGCGTCGTCGTACGTGATGTCCTCGACACTCTCACCGAAGCGCACGGACGGCAGGGATTCCGCCACCCACCGGCAGTAGGCGTCGAACTCCGCGCGCAGCGGGTAGAAGTCCTCGCGGATGTAGAACGGGTAGAGGCGCCCGGCCTGCTTGAGGTAGCTGAGGAAGCTGTACGGCGAGGTCGGGTCGGCCATGGTCACGAGATCGGCGAGGAACGGTACCTGGAGGTGGGCCGACTCCAGCATCATGCCGGGATGCCAGCTGAACGCGGGCTTGGCGTCGAGGAACAGGGCATCCAGGTCGGTGATCGGCGCGGCCAGGGCGGCGAGGCCCAGGTTGAAGGGCCCCACGCCGATCCCGAGGAGATCGTGCACGCGCTCAGCCACGGTGGCCTCCCGCGAGGATGATCTGCTGCGCGGCGGTGCGGATGGCGTCGAGGATGGCACGGACGTCGTCGAGCGTGGTGGCGGGATTGAGGAAGGTGAACTTCAGGTAGGTGCGGCCGTCCAGCGTGGTGCCGGCGATCACGGCGTCCCCGGCGGCGAACAGTGCCTTCCGGATCCGGGCGTTCAGGCGGTCCACCTCGGCCTGGTCCGTCCAGCCCTCCGGGACGAGGCGGAACACCACGGTGCTGAGTTGCGGGGGAGCCGCGAGCTCGAAGGAGCGGTCCTCCCCCAGCTCCGCGGCGGTCTCCCGCGCGAGGGCGACGACGTCGTCGAGCATGTCACCGATGCCGTCCGCACCGATGGTGCGCAGCGTGAGCCACAGCTTGAGCGCGTCGAAGCGCCGCGTGGTCTGCAGGCTCTTGTCCACCTGGTTCGGATTCACCTCGCTCTGCGGGTTCAGGTAGTCGGCATGGAGCGTGACGTGGCGGAGCATCGCGGCGTCGCGCACGATCACCGCGCTCGAGCTGACCGGCTGGAAGAACGTCTTGTGGAAGTCCACGGTCACGGAGTCGGCCAGCTCCAGGCCGTCGAGGAGCCCGCGGTGCGCGCGCGAGACCAGCAGCCCTCCCCCGTAGGCGGCGTCCACGTGCAGCCAGGCGCCGAAGCGGCGGCATAGCGCGGCGATGCCCTCGAGGGGGTCGATGCTCCCGTAGTCGGTGGTGCCCGCGGTCGCCACGACCGCCATCGGGACATGGCCGGCGTCGGCGTGCGCGGTGAGCGCTGCCTCGAGGGCGTCCACGCGCATCCGCCGGTCGGCGTCGGCGGGGATCTCCACGACGGCCTCCGCCCCGAGCCCCAGCAGGGACGCCGATTTCCCGACCGTGAAGTGCGCCGAGGCGGAGGCGAAGACCCGGAGCGGTCCGAGCTTCTCCGGCAGGCTCCCCCGCCCCGCGAGCGCCGGCTTCTCGACGGCGTCGTTGCGGGCCATGAGGAGGCCCTGCAGGTTGGACTGGCTTCCCCCGCTGGTGAAGACGCCGTCGGCCTGCACGCCGAAGCCGATGCGGTCGGCCGTCCACCGGACGAGCCGCTGTTCGATCAGCGTGGCTCCGGCGCTCTGGTCCCAGGTGTCGAGCGAGGAGTTCACCGCGCCGATGATCGCCTCGCCGATGACGGCGGGCAACGCCACGGGGCAGTTGAGGTGGGCGGCGTAGCGGGGCGAATGGAAGTACACGGCGTCACGCAGGTAGACCTCGCGCACCTCCTCGAGGGCAGCCGGGAGTCCGCCGAGCGGTGCATCGAGATCGATCGCGTCGATCATGGGGCGCAGGTCGCCGGGCACGACGCCGGTGAACGGCTTCTCCGCGGCCGTGAACGCGGCGGTGATGGCGTCCACGGTCTGCCGCATCTGCTGCCGGTAGGCCGGCAGCGACTCCCCGCTGAGGAGGTGACCGGTTGCAGGGGACGCACGGCGCCGGAGGGCGCCGTGGGCGAGGACGGAAGCAGGCATGAGACCCTCTCTTCGGAGCGACCGAGGGTCGCCAGTTCTTCTTAGGTATGGCTAACCTAACAAGAGCTCGAGGGGAGCGCAGTCCTCTCGCGGCAAAGAGTGATGTGCATCATAGGGGCAGGCAGAGTGCTTCCCTCCACCAGCCCGCCTTTCCTACTGTCCGGGCGGGTCGACCAGCACGTACACGTGGGTGATGAGACCGTCGGTGATCCTCAGGACGTCGCGACCGGTCACCACGGGCGGTGCTCCGGCAGGCCCGAGCGACCACGCGTACGTCGAGAGCTCCTGCGCCGTCCGGATGGGCCCCACCAGCGCGAGCTGCATATTCGGGAGCATCTGCTGCAGTCCGTCGATCGCCTCGGAGAGCCCGGCCAAGCCCGCGTACACCGCTTCCGATTCGAGGACGGCCACCTCGGGCGAGTAGACCGACACCGCGGCCGCATCCCGCTCCGGCCCCGGCGCCGAGTTCCACACGGACAGGTGGTCAGCTGCGATCTGGTCGATGGTCCGGCTCATGAGGTCTCCTCGTGTCGTGGTTCCGCGACCCGGTGCGCTCACGGCTCCGAACGGAAACCCGTCAGCTTGTGCGACCCGTCGCAGTAGGGCTTGAGTACGGACGCTCCGCACCTGCACAGGGCCACCGTACGGCGGGTGCGGGGCAGTTCGATACCGTCTGCGCCCACCAGTTCGAAATCACCGCGGATCAGCAGCGGGCCGTTGGGGCAGGCGACGACTGACACCGGAGCATCGATCCCCGAGTTCAGGGACCGCGCAGGCGAGAGCTCCTCGGGCCCCTCCCTGATACTCACGAGGCCATCACGGGTGAGGGCCGCAGCGAGGAGCGGCCGGCGTCCCACGCATCCATGATGTTCACGGTCATCAGCGTGTCCACCGCGAGCCCGGCCGCGGCACCGAAGATCACGTCCTCGAGCAGGTCCGGCTCCAATTCCACCAGCCCGCCCGCCATGTCCCGTCCGGCGATCTGCTCGTGCACGGCGTCCGCCGCCACGTGCTCGTCGAAGTACTCGATGGCGTCCTCGCCGTAGCCGTGGCGCGCGAATCCGCGGGAGTAGAGGCGGTTCGGCTGCGACGACGTCATCTCGTAGGCGGCCAGGTGCCCCACGATCGCCCCGCGGAGCCGGCGGTTCAGGCCGAAGAGGGACATCAGGTTGTTGACCGAGAGCGTGATCGCGGGAGTGGCGTCGAGGTAGGCGCCGAAGGTGTCGTCCATGCCGAGTGCGCGCATGGTGCGGGCGAACAGTGCCGAGTGCATGCGTGCGGGCAGACCGTTCCCGTACTCGTCCGCCTGGATCTCCACCATCGCCGCCTTCGAGCGGCCGGCGAGCCTCGGGATGGCGAAGGTGTGCGGGTCCGCCTCCTTGAGCTGGTAGACGGACTTGTGCACGAGGAACTCGCGCAGCTGCTCCTCGGTGGCGCTCTTCGCCACGAAGCGCGACATGCTCGGGCCGGTGTCCTCGCCGGTGAGGCGGAACAGTTCGTCGCAGACGGCCTGCCCGGTGGCCGCGGGTAGCGCCCCGAGGGTCACCTCGTCGCGGACCCGCTGTTCGAACGCGGCCTCGATGAGCCGGCGCACGCGCAGGAGATCCGGTTCCCATTCCCAGTCGTCGCCCGCGCCGTCGAGGCCGCTGTAATGCAGTTCGTACAGGCAGAAGAGGGCGAGCTGGAGGTCGTCGTCGTGCAGCAGATCGGGGGTCGCGGCCAGCGCCGACTCCACGAGCCGATGCAGCTCGCGGAGATGCTCCTGCTGCCCGGCGATGGGGCCGGCGACCACGGACAGGACAAGCGCGCTGACGTCACCGCGCGGGGAGGGCTGTTTCATCAAAGACCTCTTCTCTCGACGAACGCGCCGGACCCCGCCGACGCAGTGATGCTAAGCGTACTTCGCATCTCCGACACGTGCGTCGGCACACCCCACGCACGACGACGCCGCGCCGGCGGGCACCCTCGGGTGCGCGTCGGCGCGGCGTCGTCGATGTCGGCGAGTACAGGCTCCGGCGGGCTGGGACACCCGCCGTCCCCTCATCAAGCCATCGCGTCAGGTGCGCGCCGTCGTGGTGCGGGTGGTGCGACCGAGCGCCAGGGCGAGGGCGATCATGCCCACGGCCAGCAGGAGGTGCAGCACGTTGTCGGCGCCGTTCAGGGGCACGAAGTTCGCGGTCGACTCCTGGCCGATCACGAGCCCGTAGATGAACAGCACGGCGTAGATGATGCCGCCGCCCAGCAGGTAGGTGCGTGCACCGGATGCGGTCTTCGCCATGGCGAGTCCCGCGACACCGAACAGCAGGTGCACGATGTTGTGGAGGATCGACACCTGGAAGAGACCGAGCAGCAGGGCGCCGGACTGGTGACCGGCGAACTGCAGGGAGTCGTACTCCGAGGTGATCCCGGGGATGAACCCGAGGATGCCCACCAGGAGGAAGACGATGCCGACTGCCTGAGCGGCGCGCTGCACTGCGGTGCGTCCGTTCGAGACCGTGCGGTTGTTGGTGTTAGCCATGGGAGTGTCCTTTCGAAAGACGAAGCGAGGAGGCCCAGCGCCTACTCGCGGTTGAGCTTGTCCTGTACCGAGCCGGCCATCTTCTCGACCGTGTTCGGGATCTCCGTGGTGCCGTAGAACCGCGAGTCAGGATGCGTGGGCGGCGGCATGGGCGCCGACGTGGTCGGGCCCTCGTGATAGGTGAACTCACCCTTGCCGTCCGGAGTGGGGCCGGAGGCCCAGCTGCCCTCGGACGCCGTCTTGCCGTCGGAGAAGTTGAGGTACTGGTAGGAGACGTCGCGCAGTTCCTTCTTGATCGGGAAGTTGCTCGGCACGGGCAGCTCTTCCATCTTCGACTCCTGCAGTTCGCGTGCGGCTGCGGTCCACTGGTTCTGGTGCATGGTGTCCCGCGCGAGGAGGAAGGACAGCATGTCCCGGATCCCGTGGTCGTCGGTCATGTGGTAGAGGCGTGCCACCTGAAGGCGGCCCTGCATCTCCGCGTTGGCGTTGGCCGTGAAGTCCGCGAGGAGGTTGCCGCTGGCGGTGATGTAGCTACCTTGCCAGGGGTTGCCGTTGCTGTCGGCAGCGCGTGCTCCCGCTCCGGCCACGATCGCCTGCTGCATGTCGGTTCCACCGATGACGGCGGCGACTGCCGGGTCGGCCTGGATCGAATCCTCCGTGATGCCGAGGGGTGCCTTCTCGAGTAGCTGCGCGATCATGGTCGCGAGCATCTCGACGTGCCCCATCTCCTCCGCGCCGATCCCGAAGAGCAGGTCGCGGTACTTGCCCGGGATGTGCGCGTTCCAGGCCTGGAAGCTGTACTGGAGGGCCACGGTGATCTCGCCGTACTGCCCGCCGAGCACCTCCTGCAGTTTGCGCGCGTAGATCGCATCCGGCTTGTCCGGGGTGGCTTTGTACTGAAGTTCCTGCTTGTGGAAGAACACAGGTGTCTCCTTCTGCCGGTGGTCCGTACCGGGTTGACCCGCTCCTTCTGGAAGCGGCCGCGATAGGTCCCTCTGCTTCGACGCTAAGCCGATAGGGAGCCTTTCGAAAAGGTAGTAAGCCGACTTATTTTGACCTTGCGCGATCACGAGAAAGGCCTTGCGTTACCGAACGTAAGCATGCTTAGCTTCAGAGATACGTCCGGCATTCGTGCCGGACCAGTACATCGCCCCACAGCGATGGCGCGTCCGCTGTAACGGCAAAATCAACGTTAGGAATCACCATGACTACGCAGAATTGGCCGCAGGATCCCCTGGTCCCCTCCACCAGCGGCACCGAGGGATCGACGTCCGATCTCGGAGCACACGAGCTCGGCACCTCGGACCTCTCCGGCGGCGTCGGGACGACCACCGGCTCGGACGATTCCAAGACGTCCGTCGCCAAGGACCAGGCCAAGCAGGTCGGTCAGGACGGCAAGGAGGCGGCGAAGAACGTCGCCGGGACCGCCGCCTCAGAGGCCAAGAGCGTGGCCGCGGAAGCCGGCACGCAGGCCAAGAACCTCCTCGGCACCGTCACCCATGAGGTGAAGAGCCAGGCAGGCACGCAGCAGCAGAAGATCACCGAGGGCATCCGCAGCATCTCGGACGAACTCAAGTCGATGGCCGAGAAGTCGGACAACCACATGGTGTCCAGCGTAGTGCAGCAGGCCTCGCAGCGCACCAACTCCGCGGCGTCCTGGCTCGAGAACCGCGACGCGGCCGACATCCTCGAGGACGTCAAGGCCTACGCCCGCCGCAAGCCGGGCGCCTTCCTCGCCATCGCGGCCGGCTCCGGCCTCGTTGTCGGGCGTCTTACCCGCGGTCTCACCGGCAACAAGGGCTCCAGCGAGTCCGACGCCGGCCAGGGCCTCAGCGCCACGGGTACCGGCATGACCACGGGTACCGGCACCTACGCCGGGTACACCGAGGCCGATTCGGACCTCTACAGCGGCACTCCCGTCACGGGCGGCTACACGGACACGACCCGTGGCCAGCACGTCGCGGACTCCAGCCCCGCGTTCGTCGACCCCGCCGACGACTACCCGACGATCCCGCCGGGAACCCCGCCCGTGGGCACCGTCACGAACGACGGAGGTCTGCGCTGATGAGCGACGCCTACACCACCGGCGCGCACCAGGCAGCCGCGCCACCACCCTCGGAGGCCGAGCAGCGCTCCGCCAACGCCTCCGTCGGTGAACTGCTCGGGCAGGTGACGAAGGACCTCTCGAAGCTCATGCGCCAGGAAGTGGCCCTGGCCAAGGCCGAGGCGACCGAATCCGCGAAGAACGCCGGGAAGGGCGCCGGCATGTTCGCCGGTGCCGCCGTCGGCGGCCACTTCGTCCTCCTGTTCCTCTCCCTCGGGCTCATGTACGCGCTCGGGTCCTTCATGCCGGACGGCTGGGCCGCGGTCATCGTGGCCGTCATCTGGGGCATCATCGCCGCAGTCCTCGCCCTCACGGGCAAGAAGGAAATGAAGCAGATCAAGGGCCTCCCGCAGACAGCGGAGACCGTCAAGGAAATCCCGCCGACACTGAAACCAGGTGAGCACACACGATGAGCCAGACCCCAGATGAGATCCGCGCCGATATCGAGCGCACCCGCCAGGAACTCGGCACCGACGTCGATGCGGTCGCGGACAAGGTCAATCCCGCGAACATCGCGCACCGTCAGACCGAGAAGGTCAAGCACAGCTTCAGCAACGTGAAGGAGACCGTCATGGGCAAGGCCGAGGACGTGAAGGACGCCGTGACCAACAAGGCCAGCGACGTCAAGGGCACGGTGCAGGACAAGGCCGGGCACGCGAAGGACAAGGCCGGCAGCGGCATGCACAGCGGCGTGGGCTCCGCCCAGTCCGCGACCGGGACGGCGAAGGACAAGCTCGGGCAGGCCGGACATGCGGTCCAGGGTGCGCCCCAGCAGCTGAGCAGCAAGGCAGCGGGCAACCCGCTCGCCGCCGGGCTCATCGCCTTCGGCGCCGGCCTCCTCGTCTCGTCGCTCATTCCGGCGAGCCAGAAGGAGCAGCAGGCCGCGTCGCAGCTCAAGGAGCAGGCCGCTCCCCTCAAGGAAAAGGTCACCGAGGCCGCAAAGCAGGTCGTCCAGGACGTGAAGGAGCCGGTGCAGGACGCCGTCCAGTCCGTCAAGGAGTCGGCCACCGACTCGGTGCAGACCGTCAAGGATGAGGGCCAGCAGGCCGCCAGCGACGTCAAGGGCAGCGCACAGGACGCCAAGTCCACCGTGCAGCAGGGCTGATTCAGCCCCAGTAGTGACGGAGGCCGCCGGGATGAACCCGGCGGCCTCCGTCGTCGTGTGCGGGTCGTCGTGTGCGCCAGGTCGTCCCCGGCGTGCCCCGGCCCCCTCCATGCCCGCGGTGCGCCGCGGAGCTCTCGTCAGCGGGCAGCGAGGAGCGCCTCCGCCTCCTCCTGGCCGATGATCGGCTGCCGGTACTCCACGGAGAGGATCTCCAGCATTGCGTCGGCATAGCTGGCGTTGGTGCTGCCGATCGCGTCGAGCGCGTAGCTCACGCGGAAGTTCTCCGCGAACGCGTCGGCCCCTGTGTGCGCTACGCAGTTCTGCGTGGACACACCGGCGAGGACGAGGTGGTCGATGCCCCGCTCCCGCAGACGCCGGGCCAGGTCGGTGCCGAAGAAGGCACTGTCGCGCCTCTTCGTGACCGTCTCCGCACCGCGGAGCCGGAGGCCGTCCACGAACTCGGCCTGATGTGTGCCCTCGAAGATGAATCCCTGGTCGTCGTCCAGCATGGAGCGCGTCCAGGTGGAGCGGTCGCGGAGGTGCTCCGTCCGGGCGGCCAGCACGGGGGTTGCCGCGCCCTCGGCGGCGTCGATCAACCTGTTGCAGGCCCTGACGAGTGCGGGCTGGAGCGCCGCGAGCGTCTCGTTCTCGAAGAACGCGTTCTGCATGTCGATGACGAGGAGGGCCGCGCCGCCCCCGGTGCGCTCGATGTCCCGCCCGTTCTGCCGGCCGTTCTCACGGCGCTCCATCGGTCACCTCCAAGGGGGCGGCGGCACTCGCGGACTCCTGGACGGGCCGGAGCGGGGTGACGGCGGCCAGGGCATGAGCTGCACCGGCGGACCCTGCGGGGTGCACGGCGACACCGCGGGTGCCCCACTCCGTCGTCACCGCTCCGGCATCGAGGTCGTCCAGTTCCGGGACGGGGCCGGGTTGTGCTGCCAGGCGGAGGACGTCCGCCTCCTCGAGGGCGACGGCGCGCGCGATGTCCGCCGTCGTGCATCCGGCAGCGAGCGCCCTGCGCACGGCGTCCCCGCAGATGAGCGACAGCCTGTCGCGCTCGAACTCGGCGTTCTCGAGATCCGCAGCGGCGATCATGACGGCGGTGATGGGTGATGGTCGTGAGACGGACATGAGGCCCTTTCTCGGGCTTCGCGAATCCGGTGGCGGCACCTCCACGAGTGCGGGCGTTCCGTGGGGCGGCCGGACCCGGCTCACCGGGGCTGCCGCCCGATCGGAGGGCCCTCTCGCACGGGCGTGACCGCTCGGACTCGAAGGAGTGAAGGCCGGTGGCTGGACCCGCGGTCCATCATACGGAGGCGACCGGGCAGCGTCACGTTCCTCGACCGAGCCTCTTCGCCCCTTCGCCTCGAGGGGGTGCACCAGAAGCCGCTCCGAAGGTGATCGGGACGAAAACCCTAAGCAGGCTTCCCATTAGGTACTAAGTATGCTTACTCTAGAGGCCGGTGGTTCATCGGGGCACAGGTCCCGGACGAACCAGTAACCGGATAGTTCCAACCTCGCAGTGAGATTACTCAGAAGGAGAAGAACATGATCACTCAGCAGAACATCGACACCCTGCTCGGCAACGGCGGCAACGTCCTCGGATCTGACGGAGAGAAGATCGGCTCCATCGGCCAGGTCTACCTCGACGACCAGACCGGCGAGCCCAGCTGGGTCACGGCGAAGACGGGTCTGTTCGGCACCTCCGAGTCCTTCGTGCCGCTGCAGGGCGCAGACGTCTCAGGCAATGACGTCCGCGTTCCCTACACCAAGCACCAGGTCAAGGACGCACCGCGTGTCGACTCCGACGGCAACCTCAGCCCCGAGGAAGAGGATCGCCTCTACCGTCACTACGAGATCGGCGGCGGCACCAGCGGCCACACCGACACGACCGGCACGACCGGCACGACCGGCATGGGAACGGGCCACGTCGGCACGGACCGCGACGTCGACATCGACAGGTCCGGTCGCCACGCCGACCTGACCGACGGCCGCACCGACACGCACTCGAACTCGCACGGCACCGTGGGTCACGACACCTCCGGCCCCACCACGGACGACGCCATGACGCGCTCCGAGGAGCAGCTTCACGTCGGCACCGAGCGCCGCGAGGCCGGCCGGGCGCGCATGCGCAAGTACGTCGTCACCGAGAACGTCACCCAGACCGTCCCGGTCAGCCGCGAGGAAGTCCGCGTGGAGCGCGAGCCCATCACGGACGCCAACCGTGGCGATGCCTACGACGGCCCCGCGATCAGCGAGGAGGAGCACGAAGTGACCCTGCACGCCGAGCGCCCCGTCGTGGACAAGGAAGCCGTGCCGGTGGAGCGGGTGCGCCTGGACACCGAGACCGTCACCTCCAACGAGACGGTCAGCGGAGAGGTCCGCAAGGAGAAGATCGAGGTCGACGGAGCGGACGAGACGCACCGCGATCGCAACCTGTAACGAGCACCACCCGTCACAGGGGCTGAAACGGCAGGGGCCCGGAGCGCAGCTCCGGGCCCCTGCTCGTCGGTCGCCCGCCATCTTCGTTGCCTTCAGTGCAAGGAAGATCCTAAGCTAGCTGTCTATTTCCCATGAAATTGACTAGAGTAACAAAAGGGCAAGCGCGTCAACCGCGTACATCTAAGGGGAAGGACAAGCCATCGTGCCGGAACTGAACGATTGGTCCACGAGCCGCCTGCTGACCACCGCGGCCCGCATCGTCGAGCATTCATGGAACGAGAAGCTCCTGAGCATCGGCATCACGCATGCCGGACTGACCACGCTCGGTGTCCTGGAACGCGAGGGCACCCTGACGGGCGTGAGGCTCGCTCAACTGGTCCACGTCCAGGCGCAGACCGTCGGCCGTACGCTGGACCGCCTCGAGAAGCGCGGCCTGGTGACCCGTCTGCGCAACACGGCGGACCGTCGCAGCCAGCGCATCTCCATCACGTCGGCCGGCATCAAGGCCCTCGAGCGTGCCAAGAACATCGAGCACGAGCTGATGGCCGAGGACGGCCTCGCCTCCGAGGACCTGCGAGATCGCCTCAAGACCGTGATCAACGAGCTGGGCCCGAAGAAGGACTAGTAGCCGCCTCCGTCAGCAGCCATGTTGTTGAAACGCGAGTAATGGCCCTGGAAGCCGACCACCAACGTCTTCGTGGGGCCATTACGGTGCTTGGCCACGATGACGTCGGCCTCACCGGCCCGCGCTGACTCCTTGTCGTACACGTCGTCGCGGTGCAGCAGGATCACCATGTCGGCGTCCTGCTCGATCGATCCCGACTCCCGGAGGTCCGAGACCTGCGGACGCTTGTCCGTGCGCTGCTCGGACCCACGGTTGAGCTGCGAGAGCGCCACCACAGGAACGTTGAGTTCCTTCGCAAGGAGCTTCAGCGCCCTCGAGAACTCGGACACCTCCTGCTGGCGGGACTCCACGCGCTTCCCCGAGGACATCAGCTGCAGGTAGTCAAGCACCACGAGCTTCAGGTCATGACGCTGCTTCAGGCGCCGGCACTTGGCGCGGATCTCCATGAGCGACATGTTGGGGCTGTCGTCGATGAACAGCGGAGCGTCGTTCATGCGCCCCATCGTCGTGGCGATCTTCCCCCACTGCTCGTCCTTGATGGTGCCCTTGCGGAGGTCCTGCAGGCCGATCGTCGCCTCGGCCGAGAGCAGCCTCATGGCGATCTCGTTGCGCCCCATCTCGAGGGAGAAGAAGACCGTGGTCATGTTGTGCTTGATCGCCGCCGACCGCGCCCAGTCGAGGGCGAAGGTGGACTTTCCCATGGCGGGGCGGGCGGCGATCACGATCATCTGACCGCCGTGCAACCCCTGGGTCAGCTCGTCCAGCTCGTAGAAGCCAGTGGGGACGCCCGTCATCCCCTCACCCTTGTGCCCGGCGGATTCGATCTCGTCCACCGTGCCCTCGATGATGTCCTTCAGGGGCACGTAGTCCTCGGCCGTGCGCCGCTCGGCGACGGCGTAGATCTCCGCCTGCGCGGCGTTCACGAGGTCGTCCACCTCGCCGTCGTTCGAGTAACCCAACTGCACGATCTTCGTCCCGGCATCGACGAGGCGACGCAGCACCGCGCGCTCCCGCACGATCTCCGCGTAGAAACCGGCGTTCGCGGCCGTCGGCACGGACTGGATCAGGGTGTGGAGGTAGGCGGGGCCGCCGATGCGCGAGATCTCACCGCGTTTGGTCAGCTCGTCGGAGACGGTGACCGCGTCCGCAGGCTCTCCCCGGCCGTACAGGTCGATGATCGCTTCGTAGATGCTCTCGTGGGCCGGACGGTAGAAATCGATGCCGCGCAGCACCTCTACACAGTCCGCGATGGCGTCCTTGGAGAGCATCATGCCCCCGAGGACGGACTGCTCCGCCACGAGGTCCTGAGGGGGCGTACGCGAGAATTCCGACGCTCGTGTGTCCATTGATGAATCTGCATGTGCCAGGGACACGGGGCCTCTTTCCTGCTGTCGAATCGGTGACCGCCGGAGCGGGCCCACCGGACGCCCGGGTCGGGTCCGACAGGACAGGCCTATCACCCGACACCGTCACTCCGGGCGGTCACCCGCCACCGTAGCCCCGTCCACCAGACCCACCAAGCGCCAACCCAACAGGGGCTGTGGGTAAGTGTGAATAAGCTGTGGATTGCGCGGCGTGTCTTGTGCACAGGATGGGGAGAACCCTGTGGACAAGAAAGTTCTTTCGGTCCAAACCTGCCTCTGACAAGGGACGACGTTGTACCCAGCTTGTGGAGGACAACTACTTTCCACGCCCCTCCATCCACAGGACCGCTGTTGACAACCCTTGCGAAAGTACTTCGCTAGGCGCCCTAGCAGACGCTCCGCAGCGGAATCCGTGGGCGCGAGGTGTGCTGCAGGTCACAATCACGCGTCACCTGCGCATATGCAGCGTCTGGAATACCGTGCGGAGAGACGCACGGCTCCAGGAGTCGCCCGTGAGCATATGTTCAAGCGTCCATCGGGTTCCCGACATGCACCCGGAGAGGGGACACAACGCAGGAAGCCCCCGCGTGAACGGGGGCTTCCTGATACATCTGGACCGCTGGTCAGCGGGTCGTGCTCTAGATCGCGACGACGTCCAGATCGATGACGGCTGCGACGTCCTCGTGAAGACGGACGTTCGCCTGGTACGAGCCGACCGACTTGATGTGTGCGGGCAGTTCGACCTTGCGCTTGTCGATGGTGCCGAGACCGGCAGCCTCGACGGCCTTCGCGACGTCGTCGGCCTTGACCGTGCCGAACAGGCGGCCGGAGCCACCCGCCTTGACGGTCAGGGTGACGGGCTTCGCCGACAGGGCAGCTGCCTGCCGCTGTGCGTCCTCGAGCGTGGAGTGCTCACGGGCGGTACGCGCGGCCTTTATGGAATCGACCTGCTTCTCGCCACCCTTGCTCCACATCAGGGCGAAGCCGCGGGGCAGAAGGTAGTTACGTGCGTAACCGTTCTTCACCTCGACGACGTCGCCTGCTGCACCGAGTCCGGTGACTTCCTGGGTCAGAATGAGCTTCGACATTGTGTGTCCCCTTCCCTAGCCGCGACCGGCGCCGGAGTACGGCAGGAGCGCGACTTCGCGGGCGTTCTTGATTGCCTGGGCGATCTTGCGCTGCTCCTGGACGGTTACGCCGGTGACGCGACGGGCACGAATCTTTCCGCGATCCGAGATGAACTTACGCAGCAGGGCTACGTCCTTGTAGTCGATGACGGTGACGTCAGCGGCCTTCAGGGGGTTGGACTTTGGTTTGGGCTTACGAAGTTCAGCCTTAGCCATCGTGGTGCTCCTTTTCGTTGGAGCCCGCAGAACTGTTCTGCGGGATGGGACGTGCAAGCCACGTGACGTGGCTGTGGCGGGGAGGCCCGGGAACGGGCTCCTCCGCCGGGAATGCTAGAAGGGCGGCTCGGAATCGGCGCCGTTACCCCAGCCCTGCGAGTTACCGCCGGCCGGAGCTCCCCACGGATCGTCTGCGGGCTGCTGGGCCTGCTGGCCGCCGCCCCAGCCCGAACCGGAGTTGCCGCCACCGGAGTTACCGCCGGAGGTGCCACCGCCCGAGTTGCCGCCGAAGCCGCCACCCGAGCCGCCGTTCCCGCCGCCGGAGCGCTGGGTACGCGAGACCTTGGCCGAGGCGTAGCGCAGGGATGGACCGATCTCGTCCACCTCGAGCTCCATGACGGTGCGCTTCTCGCCTTCCTTGGTGTCGAACGAGCGTGACTTGAGTCGGCCCTGGGCGACCACACGGGTGCCCTTGGTGAGCGTCTCGGCCACGTTCTCGGCCGCCTCACGCCAGACCGACGCACGGAGGAACAGCGTTTCGCCGTCCTTCCAGTCGTTGCTCTGGCGGTCGAAGGTCCGAGGAGTGGACGCGATGGTGAAGTTCGCCACCGCGGATCCCGACGGCGTGAACCGCAGCTCGGGGTCGTTGGTGAGGTTTCCGATCACCGTGATGACTGTCTCGCCTGCCATGGTGCCTCCTTGGGTCACTGCTCGAATAGCTACCCGCCGGAGCGGGATGAAGCGGAGTTGTGAGAGCTCCTACCGATGTTATTCGGCAGAGACCTTCTGCTCCTCGGGACGGATGATCTTGGTGCGCATGATCGTCTCGTTGAGGCTCAGCTGGCGGTCGAGCTCGGAAGCCACGGCCGGGGTCGCGGTGAAGTTGACGACGGCGTAGATGCCCTCGGTCTTCTTCTGGATCTCGTAGGCGAGGCGCCGACGTCCCCAGATGTCCACCTTGTCCACAGTGCCGCCGCCGTTGCGGACGACATTGAGGAACTTCTCGAGTGTCGGGTCGATGGAGCGCTCCTCGACATCGGGGTCGATGATTACCATCAGTTCATAAGCACGCATGTGTGAACCCACCTCCTCTGGGCTGAGCGGTCGCGGTCTTTCCGCAACAGGAGGTTCTTCAGCGTTGATCGTGTCCGGCCGCCGCCCGCGAAATGGTACGCGGACCGGCTGAGGCGCGGACGGATCAATGTTACCGGACGAAGCACGGCGCGCGAACTCCTGTGGACGAACGCCCCGGAGGAGCTCCCGGCCGGGTGCCGAGGCGGCTCAGCGGCCCCCGCGGAGGAAGGCGGCGGCGACCGTGGCCAGGTACCCGGGGTCCTCCACGCCGCACAGCTCGCGCGCCGAATGCATCGAGAGCAGCGGCGTGCCCACGTCCACCGTGCGGATGCCGAGCCTCGTGGCGGTCAGCGGGCCGATCGTCGAACCACAGGGCATCAAGTTGTTGGACACGAACTCCTGGTAGGGCACCCCGCTGGCACGGCAGAGCTCCGCCCAGGCGGCTGCGCCCGGCGCGTCCGTGGTGTACCGCTGGTTGGCATTGATCTTCAGCAGCGGGCCCCCGTTGAGGACCGGCAGGTTCGCCGGGTCGTGCCGCTCCGCGTAGTTGGGGTGCACGGCGTGCCCGGCGTCGGCGGACACACAGAACGACGCCGCCAGTGCCCGGAGGCGTTCCTCGGTCCCCGCGCCGAGCCCGAGGGAGATCCGCAGCAGCATGTCCTCGAGGAACGGGCCGCTCGCACCCGACCGTGAACCGCTGCCGACCTCCTCGTGATCGAAGGCCGCGAGCACCGCGATCGGGGCGCCGGGCCGGGGGGACTCAGCCGATTCGATCAGCGCGACCAGCCCTGCATGCACGGAGGAGAGGTTGTCGAGGCGCCCGGAGGCGAAGAACTCGCCCTGCGCGCCGAAGACGCGCGGTGCCTGGGTGTCGGCCACGACGACGTCGAACCCTCCGATGTCCCCGGGGGCCACTCCCGCCTCGGCGGCAAGGAGCCGGAGGAGGTCGGCGTCCGCGGGCTCCCCCAACCCCCACACCGGGTTCATGTGCCGCTGCTTGTCGAGGGCGAGGCCGTCGTTCACGGACCGATCGAGGTGGATGGCGAGCTGCGGGAACCTCAGCAGCGGACCGGTCGCCACGAGGTGCTCCGTACCGTCCCGCAGGGTGAGGCGGCCGGCCAGGGCGAGTTCGCGGTCCAGCCACGAGTTGAGCAGCGGGCCTCCGTAGACCTCGACGCCTGCCTGCAACCAGCCGTACCGGCCCGTGGTCGGCCTCGGCTTGAGCTTGAAGGAGGGCGAGTCCGTGTGTGCTCCGAGGATGTGGAAGCCGGTGGTTGCCTCGGCGGTCTCCGGGACCACCCAGGCGATGAGGGCGCCGTCGCGGAGCACGAACCAGCGGCCGGCGCCTCCCTCCCAGGCCTCGTGTTCCTGCAGCTGCCGGAAGCCGGCGCCCCGGAGGCGGTGACCGGCCTCGGCCACGGCGTGGAAGCTCGACGGCGACGCCTGGACGTAGGCGCCGAGGTCCTGGATGTGCGTGGAGGTGCTCATGCCCCGATTCAACCAGAAGCCACCACACCGGTTCGGCCCGGATCTCTTCTTCCGCCCGGTTTCCGCCCGGTCACCTGATCGGTCCCGCGTCCCCACGCGGGGCTCGGGCGTCCCATCGGCAGCGCGTCCCGTTGCGCGGTCGGGTCACCCGGCCGGTCAGTGGGCCCCGGCCGGTCCGGGCACCACGATCCCGTTCTCGTACGCATAGACGACGGCCTGCACGCGGTCGCGCAGGTCGAGTTTCGTGAGGATGCGGCGGACGTGCGTCTTGATGGTGGCTTCGGAGAGGAAGAACCTCGCCGCGAGCTCCGCGTTGGACAACCCCTCCGCGATCGCCTCCAGCACCTCGCGCTCCCGCGGCGTCAGGTCCGCCAGCCGCTGGTCCGGCGCCGTCGCCGCGGTGGGTGCGTGGGGAAGGGAGCGCACATAGGTCTCCAGGAGCCGCTGCGTGACGCGAGGGGCGACGACGGCGTCCCCGCTCGCGACCACCCGCACGGCGTGCACGAGGTCCACGGGCGCCACGTCCTTCAACAGGAACGCCGAGGCACCCGCCTGCAGACCGGCGAAGGCGTACTCGTCGAGGTCGAAGGTGGTCAGGATGATGATCCGCGCGATGGAGCCCGAGGTGGTGATCATGCGCGTGGCCTCGATCCCGTCACCCTGGGGCATCCGCACGTCCATCAGCACCACGTCGGGCGAGAGGTCGGTCGCGAGCCGCACCGCCTCGGTCCCGCTGGAGGCCTCGCCGACGATCTCGAAGTCCGGCTCACCCTCGAGGATGAGCCGGAAGCCCATCCTCAGCAGCGGCTGGTCGTCCGCCAGCAGGATCCTGATGCGTCCGGTGGTGTCGTCGTTCTCCATGCCCGTGTTCTCTCCCCTGATGATGATCCTGACCTGCGGCACTCTCCCCGGAAGGCCCGGGCACGCTCAACTGCACGTCCACGAACCAGCCGCCGATGGATCGCCTGCCGTAGTCGACCTTCCCCGCGTAGATGGCCGCCCGCTCCCGCATGCCGGCGATGCCCTGGCCGGAGCCGAGGGACACCACGGGCCCCATGGCGCCCGCGCCGTCGTCCGTCACCCGCAGCGAGACGACCTCCCCGGTCCTGGCGATCGAGACGTCCACCACCGTCACGCCCTTCGCGTAGCGCAGCACATTGGTCAGCGACTCCTGCAGGATCCGGTACACCGTCAACTGGAACGCGGGGTCATCCGGGAGCCCGGGGCCGCTCGCCGTCACCCGGAGGGGCAGGCCCGCGGCGCGGAATCCGTCGAGCAGGCCCGCGAGAGAGCTTGACGCCGGCAGCGGGGCGAGTGATTCGCTGGCTGCCTCGGCTCTCAGCACGCCGAGCACGCGCCGCATGTCCGCAATGGCCGTCCGCCCCGTCCGGGAAAGCTCCTCGAGTACCGTCACGGCCCGCTGGGGGTCCCGTTTCATGACCACTCCGGCGCCGTCCGAGAGCGCCACCATCACGGTGAGGGAGTGCGCGACGACGTCGTGCATCTCGCGCGCGATCCGGTTCCTCTCGGCCGCAGACGCGAGCTCCGCGTTCCGCGCCGCCCACTCGCGCAGTTCGGTCTCGTGCTCGCGGTCGCGGCGCACGGTGACCCCGGCGCCCACCGCGAAGCTCAGGAACATCACGACGAAACCGCTCAGGAGCCAGATCACCCCGGGCGGTTCGCCGTACGTCTCGAGGGGCATGAGGAACAGCGACCCGACGGAGAGCACGGTCGCGATGACCGCCGCGACCAGCGCAGGCCGCAGCGGGTGGGCGACGGCGACGGCATAGAGCGCGAACATCGTGGCAATCCCGCTGCTCCCGATCCCCCCGGTCAGGAGGCTGACGGGGATGTCGAGGAGCGCGACGGCGGCGAGCACCAGGAGCGGGCGGTCGCGCCGGAAGGCGAGCGCGGCGGAGGCGACCACCATGCCTGCGACGCCGATCCAGTTCGACTCGTCGACCACCAGGATCAGCGCGTTGGGGAACGTGAGGGCCAGGAACGCGAGGATGACCACGAGATCCATCCAGCGCGGGTACCGACGGAAGAAACGCCGGACGGGACCGAGCCGTCGGGCGTTGAGCTCGGTGAAGGAGACCGCGGCCGTTCGTTCCGCGGTCCCCTTCAGCGAGGGCTTGTCATCCATGCGTCGTCGTCATGGCTGGTGGTCCTAGATGTCCCGCTTCTTGGTGACGACGAGGGCGATCACGAGGAGCACGAGAGCCCACCCGCCCATCACGAGGCCGCCCTCGAGCTGCGTGAGGTTGTCACCTTCGATGGTGATCGCCACCAGCTGCGTGCCGGCGTCCGCCGGGAGGAAGCGGGCTGCGTCGGGGATCCAGTCGGCGAGCCCGGAGAGGAGCTGGACGATGATCGGGAGGACGAAGAAGATTCCCACCGCGGTCACCACCCCGCCCGCCGTGTTCCGCACGAGGGTGCCGATGGACATCGCGATGACGGCCACGAGCGCCAGGAAGGTGCCCGTGTTGATCACGCTGGCGAGCACTCCGTCGTCGGTCAGGGCGAACCCGAGATCCTCGGACTGCAGGATCGGTTGCGCCACCAGATAGGACACCAGTGCACTGCCGAGTCCGACGACGAAGGCGATGAGGGCGATGATCACGGTCTTGGCCAGGAGCGCCGGGATGCGCTTCGGCACCGCGACCATGGTGGAGCGGATCATGCCGGTGGTCCACTCGGACGCGATGAGCACCACCGCCAGGGCGGCGATCAGCAGCTGGCCGAAGACCAGTCCTGACGAGGGTGTCGTCAACGCGCTGGCGCTCAGGCTGCCGGGCCCTTCGGCGGGCGGCTGGAACTCGGCCGGCACGTTCGGATCGGCCATGGCCTGGGCCTGCACCGTGACACCCCAGGCCACGAGCGCGGCCAGGCCGATCATCACGACGACGGTGCACACGAGCAGGATCACCGTCGACGGGACGGTGGTGACCTTGATCCACTCGGACTTCAGCACCCGCCCGAAGTTGACGCCGGGTCCGGTCTCGCGATGCTGTCGGGGCCGCTGGGTGGCGGGAGCCTGTGAGGTTGACGTGGCCATGATCAGCGCCCTTCCATCGAAGCGGGGACCTGCTGCTCGGCCGGGGTGTCCGGCGTGATGGGCAGGTTGTGGGACTGGTACTCCACCTCGGACTGGGTGAGTTGCATGTAGGCGTCCTCGAGGGACACCTGGAAGGGCGTGAGTTCGTACACGAGGATCCGTTCGCGCAGGGCGATCTCCGCAATGCGGCGAGCATCCAGGCCGGTGACCTCGACGAGTTCCGGCTCGAGGACCTGCGAGCTGACGCCCTCGCCGGCGAGACGCCCGAGAAGGTCCTGCGGCCGGTCGGTACGGACCCTCACGCGCGCCTTCCCCTGTCCGTCGATGATCGACTGGATCGGGGCGTCCGCGATGATGCGGCCGCGGCCGATGACGATCAGGTGGTCCGCAGTCAAGGCCATCTCCGACATGAGGTGCGAGGAGAGGAAGACGGTGCGCCCCTCGGAGGCGAGGCCCTTGGCCAGTCGCCGAACCCACTGCACGCCCTCGGGGTCTAGCCCGTTGACGGGTTCGTCGAGGATCACGGTGTGCGGATCGCCGAGCAGCGCCGCCGCGATACCGAGGCGCTGGCCCATTCCGAGCGAGAAACCGCCCACGCGCTTCTTCGCCACCGGTCCGAGCCCGGTGAGCTCGATGACCTCCTTGACGCGGCTGTTCGGGATGCCGTGCGTGGCAGCCATGGCGCGCAGGTGGTTGTAGGCGGACCGCTTGGTGTGGACGGCCTTCGCGTCGAGCAGGGCGCCGACCTCGCGCAGCGGCGCCTTGTGCTGGGCGTAGGGCCGGCCGTTGACCGTGACGCGGCCACCGCTCGGGTTGTCGAGGCCCATGATCATGCGCATGGTGGTCGACTTGCCGGCACCGTTCGGGCCGAGGAACCCGGTGACCTTACCGGGCTGCACCGTGAAGGACACGGCATCGACGGCGGACTTCGAGCCGTACCGCTTGGTCAGTCCCTGTGCCTCGATCATCGCTGCACCCTTCTGCTGTCGGAACGTTGGTGAGCCCGCTGTTCCGGGCTCGTGTTCCACAGTAGGCCCGGGGCCGGCGCCGGTCACCGGCCCCAGGGATGATCCCTTCCTGCAGCGCCGTACCCCTTTCGGACGACGACGGCAGCACCGTCTGCGACGCCGGTGACGCCGGTGACGCGGTCAGCGGCTGCTGATGGACGCGAACTTCCTGATGCAGAGCGGCACGAAGATCACGAGCATCACGACGATCCCGATCAGGATTGTCACCAGCGCGTTCTCCATGGGCCATACCTCGGGGACCGGCACGCTGCCGGTGTTGCCGAACAGCTCGCGCACCGCCTGGACGAACCAGGAGACCGGGTTGTAGTTCGCGAACGTCTCGAGGGCAGCGGGCAGGTTCTGCGGTTGCACGAAGGCGTTGGAGATGAACGTCAGCGGGAACAGGATCATGAAGGACGCGTTGTTGATGACCTCCGGGGACTTCACCGACATGCCGAGCAGCGCCATGACCCAGCTGAACGCGTATGAGAACAGCAGCAGCAGTCCCACGCCGGCCAGCGCCTCGAGCGGCGACGTGTTGATGCGCCAGCCGACCACCAGACCCGTGAGCATCATGATCACCACGGACAGGGTGTTGAGCACGAGGTCGCTGTTGGTCCTGCCGATCAGCACCGCCGAGGAACTCATGGGCAGGGTCCGGAACCGGTCGATGATGCCGTCCTTCAGATCCTGCGCCATCGCGGAGCCTGAGAACGTGGAACCGAAGATCACCGTCTGGGCGAAGATGCCCGCCATCAGGTACTGCGTGTAGTCGCTGCCCTCCACCGCGATGGAGCCGCCGTAGATCTGGCTGAACAACAGCACGAACATGATGGGCTGGAGGATCGCGAACACCAACATGTCCGGCGAGCGCTTCAGCTTGGTCAGGTTCCGCTTGGTGACGGTCCACCCGTCCGAGAACCACATGGACACGTCGGACTGCTGGTTCGGTGTGACGGATCGCTCGCCCGGGCGCTGGTGCTCGGGCTGCCGGTCCTCGCGCGTCAGGACGCTCATGCTGCTGTCTCCCTCTTGTGTGCTGACTTGTCCTTCTTGGATGAACCCTTGCCCGTGCCGCCGTCGGCATCAGCGGAGCCGTCGTCGTCGGCGTTGTCGGCACGCCGTCCGGTGAGCTTGAGGAAGACGTCGTCAAGGCTGGGCCGCCGCATGCCGGCGTCGTGCAGGCTGACGCCGCTCGCCCCCAGTTCGGACAGGACGTACTGCAGTGCCCGCGGTCCGTCCTCGACGGCGACCTCGATGCTGCGTCCGTCGTCGCCCACCGACGGAACGCCCGCACCGTGCCGCCCGAGGATCTCCCTCGCGGTGCCGGCGTCGGAGGCATCCACCAGCGAGACGACCACGCGGTGGCCGCCGATCTGCGCCTTCAGCTCGTCCGCCGTTCCCTCGGCGATGGCCTTGCCGCCGTCGATCACCACGATGTCGTCGGAGAGCTGATCGGCTTCCTCGAGGTACTGGGTGGTGAGGAGCAGCGTGGTGCCGTCCTTCACGAGGTCCTTGATGATGCCCCACAGCGAGAGGCGGCTCCGCGGGTCGAGGCCGGTGGTCGGCTCATCGAGGAAGAGGATCTTGGGGTTGATCACCAGGGCTCCCGCGAGGTCGATCCGGCGCCGCATGCCGCCGGAGAAGCCCTTGACCGGGCGGTTGCCCGCTTCGGTCAGCTCGAACTGGTCGATGAGCTCGGTGGCCCGGCGGCGCGACTCGCGCGCTCCGAGGTGGTAGAGCCTGCCCACCATCTCGAGGTTCTCGAACCCCGTGAGGTTCTCGTCGACCGCGGCGTACTGGCCTGAGACGCCGATGATCCGTCGCGCTGCCTGCGGATCCCGGAGGACGTCGATGCCGTCGATGTGCGCGGTGCCCGCAGTGGGCTGGATGAGGGTGGTCAGGATCTTGACCACGGTGGTCTTCCCCGCGCCGTTGGGGCCCAGGAGGGCCTTGACCGTGCCCTGCGGGACGGAGAGGTTCATGCCGTCGAGAGCGTGGACGGGTCCGCTCTTCGACGAATAGGTCTTGGTGAGGCCTTTTGCTTCGATGATCGCCATGCAGTCAGGGTAGAACCGCTAGCGCGCTCCACCTAGACC
The DNA here is from genome assembly GCF_058269235.1 of Arthrobacter sp. TJ-236. Classification (NCBI taxonomy): domain Bacteria; kingdom Bacillati; phylum Actinomycetota; class Actinomycetes; order Micrococcales; family Micrococcaceae; genus Arthrobacter; species Arthrobacter sp. TJ-236. The sequence continues at coordinate 53,131 of NZ_JBZCNI010000004.1, read as the reverse complement.
TGTCGGTCAGAACCTGTCCGCAATGCCCCGACGTCCTCCGCGCTCCTTTCGCGTGCGGCAGGAGCCACGAGGAACGAGGCGAGGACGGCGACGCCCACGGCCAGCAGTGCGGTGCGGATACCGACGACATCACCGAGGAATCCGATGAGCGGCGGACCCGCGAGGAACGCCGTGTAGCCGATGGTCGAGACGACTGACACGCGGGCCGCCGCACGCTCCGGTTCGTCGGCCGCTGCGGACATCCCCATGGGGAACCCGAGTGCCGCGCCGGCGCCCCACAGGACGGCTCCGACGGCGGCGAGCGGCACATTGGGTGCCGCGACGAAGATCACCAGCCCCACGAGCGAGGATCCGAGGCTCGCCTGCAGCACACGGACGCGGCCGAATCTGTCGATGACTCCGCCACCGAAGAAACGCAGGGCCGTCATGGCGGCCACGAAGACGGCGAACATGATCGCGCCCGTGCTCTCGCTCGTCCCGAGTCCGTCCACACTGGCTTTCGCCACCCAGTCGTTCGCGGCGCCCTCGGTGAGAGCCGCCCCGAGGACCACCAGACCGATGAGCAGCGTGCGCGGCTCACCCCAGGCACCGAACCCCTTGCCGCGCGCCGCGGAGGAGGCGCCGTCGTCGTGCATTGCGCCCGCCTCGGGGAGGAAATGACGCGGTGTCCAGAGGGAGACGGCGAGGCTGAGCGCCGCGACCGCTGCGAGATGGGCGGGCAGTCCGACGTCGAGCGCGGAGAGGCCGGCGCCCACGAGCGCACCGATGAACGCGCCGCCACTGAAGGCGGCGTGGAAGCGCGGCATGATGGTGCGGCCGACGAGGCGTTCGACGTCGGCCCCCTCGATGTTCTGTCCCACGTCCCACAGGGCGATCCCGCAGCCGAACAGGAACAGCCCGACGGCCACGACGGGCACAGAAGTCGTGACGAGCCCGACGGCGACGGCGCTCGCCGCGATCGCTGCGGCCGTTCCGCCGATGCGGACCGTGTTCGCCGTACCGACCCGTGACGAGAGGAGACCCGCGAGCGGCAGCGAGAGGACGGAACCGATCGCGCCGACGAGCAGGAGGGCACCCATCTGTCCCGGTCCGAGCCCGAGCGTGGCCGACGCCGCGGGGATGCGGGCCGCCCAGCTCGCGAAGACGAGTCCGTTGAGGCCGAAGATGGTGTAGGTGGCGAGCATGGCCGCGCGGACGGAGGAGGTCACTGGTCCAACGGTAGGCGGCTGCGGGCAGGCACCACAATCGGCCGGTCGCGGGGCTCTCCACACACTGTGGACAACCCTGTGGGCATTGTGTGGACAGGAGTGGAGAACCCGCTCAGCGGGCGCGCACCACGCGGCTCTCGTCCCAGACCGGTTCCTTCGTCTCGTACACCTTGCCGTCGGAGCCGAACACCAGGAACCTGTCGAAGCTCCGCGCGAACCAGCGGTCGTGCGTGACCGCCATGACGGTCCCCTCGAAGGCGTCGATGGCCCGCTCGAGGGCCTCGGCGGAGTGCAGGTCGAGGTTGTCGGTGGGTTCGTCGAGCAGCAGCAGCGTGGCTCCGGAGAGCTCGAGGAGCAGGATCTGCAGGCGTGCCTGCTGCCCGCCGGAGAGCGAGTCGTAGGGCTGCTCCGCCTGGGACGCCAGGCCGTACCGGTCCAGCACGGCCGACGCCGCCTCGCGGCCCAGCCCGGAACGGTGCTCGTCACCGCGGTGCAGGATGTCCACGAGCGTGCGCCCCAGCAGGTCCGGCCGCGAGTGCGTCTGCGCGAAGAACCCGGGGCGGATACGCGCGCCGAGCTTCACCGAACCCTCGTGCGGCACCTCCGCGATGTCGACGTCGGACACCGGCAGGTGCTCCTTGTCGGGGTCCGATCCCCCGGCGGCGAGCAGCCGCAGGAAGTGGGACTTACCGGAGCCGTTGGAGCCGAGCACACCCACGCGGTCCCCGAACCAGATCTCCGTGCTGAACGGCTTCATGAGACCGGAGAGTTCGAGCTTCTGCGCTACGACCGCGCGCTTCGCCGTGCGGCCACCGGCCAGGCGCATGGACACGTTCTGCTCGAGCGGTATGGCCTCGGGCGGGCCGGCCTCGAGGAACTTCGCGAGCCGCGTCTGCGCCGCGTGGTACCGGTTCGCCATGTCGGAGCGGAACGCGGCCTTGTTCTTGTACATGTTGACGAGTTCCTTGAGCTTGACGTGCTCCTCGTCCCATCGCTTCCGCAGCTCCTCGAACCGGGCATTGCGGTCCTCGCGCGCCTTCAGGTAGGTCTCGAAGCCGCCGCCGTGGGTCCACGACGACGCCCCGAGCGCTCCCGGCTCGAGCGTCACGATGCGCGTGGCGGCGTTGGCGAGGAGCTCGCGGTCGTGGCTGACGAACAGCACGGACTTCTTCGACTCCCCCAGCTTCGCCTCGAGCCAGCGCTTACCGGGCACGTCGAGGTAGTTGTCCGGTTCGTCGAGGAGGAGCAGCTCGTCCGGTCCGGAGAACAGCGCCTCCAGCACCAGGCGCTTCTGCTCACCACCGGAGAGCGACGACGCCGCCCGGTACTGCGCGCGGTCGAACGGGACCCCGAGGGCGGCCATCGTGACCTCGTCCCAGGTGGTCTCCAGCTCGTAGCCCCCGGCGTCCCCCCAGTCCGCGATGGCCTGCGCGTACGCCATCTGGGTGGGCTCGTCGTCGGCCTCCACCATCGCCAGTTCGGCGTCGTCGATCCGCTTCGCCGCAGCAGCGAGCACGGGGGGCGCGGAGGAGACGAGAAGGTCGCGCACCGTGGTGTCATCGCGTACCTGGCCGACGAACTGCCGCATGATGCCCATGGTCCCCGAGCGCCCCACCGATCCCTCGTCGGGTGAGAGGTCGCCCGAGATGATGCGCAGCAGCGTGGTCTTACCCGTGCCGTTGGGGCCGATCAGCGCCGTCTTGTGGCCTTCACCGACCTTGAAGGCGACGCCGTTGAGGAGCTGCCTGCCGTCGGAGAGGAAGTAGTCGATACCGGATACGTCGAGGTGAGCCACGTTCCCAGTCTTCCATCCGGGGCGAAGCACGGCAGAACGACGGCGGATGACGGCTCACCGGCGGCGCAGGTCAGCCCTTCGAGGCGACCGGCATCATCCGGTAGCCGACCCCGCGGACGGTGCGGATGAACGTGGGGTTGCTGATGTCGTCGCCGAGCTTCTTCCGCAGGTTCCCGATGTGCACCTCGACGAGGTGGTGATCCTGTCCCCAGCCCTCTCCCCACACCCGGGTGAGCAGTGCCTCGCGGGTCCAGACGCGCTGCGCGTTCGTGAGGAGCGCTTCGAGGAGATCGAACTCGATGCGCGTCAGGGCCAGTTCCCGTCCGTCGACGGTCACCATGCGTCCTGCGGCATCCATGACCAGCGCCCCGTGGCGCAGGAGCACCGGTTCGTCGTCCCGCGTTGCTGGTGGGGGAACGGCAGCAGCCGTCGCAGGGGCTGCCGTGGGACGCCGGGGCCGCCGGAACATCGCCGTCACCCGGGCGGAGAGCTCGCGTGGGCTGAACGGTTTGCCGATGAAGTCGTCGGCGCCGGTCTCCAGCCCGATGAGGCGGTCGATCTCCTCCTGCCGGGCGGTCACCATCACGATGTACGCATCGGTGCTGGCACGGCACTGCCGGCAGACCTCGACGCCGTCGAGATCAGGAAGGTTGAGGTCCAGGGTGATGAGGTCCGGCCGATGCTCCCTGAGGAGCGCCAGGCATTCGCCCCCGGATGCCGCCTCGAAGGTGGTGAACCCGTTCATGCGCAGCGTCGTGACGAGCAGATCACGGATGTCAGGGTCGTCCTCGACGATCAACGCGGTGCGCTGGCTCGTGGGATCGGACATGATCCCAGCCTTCCACACACTCCCGTGTTCCGGCAGGTGCCCGGGGCCGGTTGTCAGGAGGGCCGCGGGCGGAAGGGCCCGGTCGGGGCGCCGGACCCCGTAAGCTGCTCTGATGCCCTCGACCCTCGTGAGAACCGTGCAGATCCGCGGCTTCACGGTCACCGTGAGGACCACGAGTTCGGCCGCCGGATGCCACGGCGCCGACCGCCCGCCGTACGTCCTGGTCCACGGTCTCGGGATGACGCACCGTTATCTGGAGCCGCTCGCCGTGGAACTCGCCGCGGACGCCGTCGTGCACTCGATCGATCTTCCCGGGTACGGCTGGGACCCCCAGCCGCGGGCGCAGCTCACGGCCGAGGACCACGGGGCGCTGATCGTCGCGGCGCTGACCGCGCTCGGGATCCGACGCGCCGTGCTGGTGGGCCACTCCATGGGAGCCCAGTTCGTGACGGCCGCCGCACTCGCCGCCCCGGGGCTGCCGGAGCGCGTGGTGCTTCTCGGGCCCGTGGTGGACAGGCTCAGGCGCACCGTTCTGCAGCAGTCCGTCTCCCTGCTGCACGACACCTTCCGGGAGAGCCCGCGCAGCAATGCCGTGGTGTACACGGACTACCTCCGCACCGGCCTCCGATGGTACGTGCGCCAGCTGCGTCCCATGATGGAGTACCCGCTGGAGCGCGCGGTGGAGGCCGTGCCGTGCCCGGTCCTGGTGATCCGGGGAGGCCGCGACCCGGTGGCGCGACGACGGTGGTGCCGGGAGCTCGCTGACCGCGCGGTGGACGGTTCGTTCGTCGAGATCACTGGTCAGGCGCACGTGGTGCAGATGCTCGCTGCCGCGCACGTCGCCGCGGAGATCGCGGCATTCGGACGCCGCCCACCCCGGGCCGATGCGCAGAACTTGTTCCAGTCTTCGGCAAGGGCGAAGGGGAAACTTGAAGATACAAGCGCATAGTGGGTCTACAGCAACGAAGATCCCGTCCCCTGATCACGTGATCTCGTTGCGATGACACAACGCCCTGCCGGGGCTGGTTCACAGCACCGGCAGGGGGTTCCAACGCTCCGGAGGATCGCATGTCTGACTTGGAAGAGTGGTCAACCAGCCGCCTGCTCACCACCGCCGCGCGTCTCGTGGACCATGCGTGGAACGAGAAACTGCTCGACATCGGCATCACCCATGCCGGGTACACCACGCTCGGCGTCCTCGCCCGACAGGGCACCATGACCGGCGCACGGCTCGCCGTGGCGGTGCACGTGCAGGCGCAGACCATCGGCAAGACCATCGAGAAGCTCGAACGCCAGGGCTTCATCTCGCGGATCCGTGACAGCATCGATCGTCGCAGTCAGCGCATCACCATCACCCCCGCCGGCCTCGACGCCCTGACCGCCGCCGAGAACATCGAGCGCACGCTCATGGTCGGTGAGGGACTGGAGTCCTTCGAGCTCCGCACCCTGCTGCGGGGTATCATCGGCGAACTCGCACCCCAGCGCCAGAAGACCACCGCCGTGGTGGTCTGAGACGTAGCCCCCGAATTTCTCAAGAGAACACGGAAGCGGGTGGGACCAAGGGGAGGGCGCTTTGTGGTTGGGGCGGGGGTGCCCAGAAGGGGGGGAAAGAAAAACGAGAGAAAGAAACGAAAGGAAAACAGGGNTGGTCTGAGACGTAGCCCCCGAATTTCTCAAGAGAACACGGAAGCGGCCGCCCCCCGGGGCGGCCGCTTCTGTGTGCGGTACGGCGCTCCCTGACGGCGGTGACCCGACCCCGGCGACGCATCGCTGAAGACCATCCGGGTGGTGAAGGAGTAGGGCCGGCCGGCCCTACTCCTTCCCAGGGGTCAGAGGTAAGGCTCCACGTTCTGCTCGTAGGAGCGCTGGATGGCGGTGCTCGCGGTCGCGAACGCCTCAGCCGGGTCGGCCTGCTGGAGGATGATGCCCTCGAGCGCCGTCGTGAGCTCCTTGTCACCGCCGGGAACGAACACCCGCGCCCAGTCCTGGGTGCGCGTGGTGGCCAGCTGGTCGACAGCGGTGCGGAACTGGGGCGACTCCGCGTACACGGCTGCCATGGTCTCGCTCTCCAGGGCCGAGGTGCGCACGGGCATGTAGCCGGTGTTGGAGGAGTAGTACGCCGTGCTCTCCGTGCTCGTGAGGAACTTCAGGAACATACCCGCGGCGAGCTGCTGCTCGGGCGAGCGGTTCGCGTTGATCGCCACGCCGGTGCCGCCGGTGGGGCACGCCGGGCCATCGGGGCCCTCGGGCAGGAAGCCGGTGCCCACCCCGAACGATGCCGCCTCCAGGATGCCGGTCAGGGATCCGGTGGATCCGATGGTGCAGGCGGTCAGGCCGGCACCGAAGTCCGCGACGTTGTCGCTCGCCGCAACGGCCGCGAACTTGTCGTCGAAGATCATGGACTGAACGAAGGTGGCGGCCTCGATGGCCTCGGGGGTGTCGAGCGTGGTGGTCCATTCGTTCGAGTAGGCGCCGCCGCGGCCCCACAGGAAGTTGCAGAACCACCAGGCCACCCAGGACGTCCCCTTGCCGAGCCCGAGCGGCGTGATGCCCGCGGCTGCGAGCTGCGGCCCCCACTCGCGGAACTCGTCCCAGGTGGCGGGCGAACGGTCCGGCAGGCCCGCAGCCGCCCAGACATCCTTGTTGTAGTAGAACAGCGGCGTGGACCGGGCGTAGGGCACGGCCCAGTGCGAGTCCTTGTACAGGTAGTCGCCGTAGAGGGTCTCGTTGTAATCCGCGGTGTCCATCTCGAGGTGCTCGGCGAGCTGGTCGATCGGCAGGATCTGCCCGTTGATCATGTAGCGGAACCACCACACGTCACTGGAGATGACGACGTCGGGCCCGGCGTCCGTGCCGGTGGCCGCCTGGAACTTCTGTGCCACCTCGTCGTAGTTCGCGCCCGCGGTGACGAGGTTGACGGTGATGCCGCTTTCGGCGGTGAAGCGTTTGATGAGCTCCTCCTCCACGGGCTTGGACGCACCCGGGTGGTTGCTCCACCAGGTGATCTCGGTGGCCGGCGTGATGGACGCCCAGTCGGTGGCATCCTGTGTGGCGGCGCCACCGGAGACGTCGGTGCTGACCGCCGGGCCACTGCAGGCCGCGAGCGCCGCGGCGCCGCCGAACATGGCACTGAGTTGCAGGAGCTGACGGCGGTTCAGGTCGAACTGCGGGCGTGGGGACATGGGGGAACTCCTCGGGTTGGTCGGACGGACGGACGGCGAAGGGAAGGAAGGTCAGCCGGTGACGGCCCCGGCGGTCAGGCCGGAGACGATGCGCTTCTGCAGCGCGAAGAAGGCGATCAGCACGGGGGCGGTGACGAGCACGGTCGCTGCCATGAGGACGCCCCAGTCGGGGATGCCGTCGTTGTTCTGCAGCAGGGTCAGGCCCACCGGCAGGGTCATCATCTCGGCGCGGTCGACGACGAGGAGCGGCCACAGGTACTCGTTCCACTCCGCCACGATCGAGACGAGGGCGACGGCGGCGATGGTCGGCGCGGAGATGGGCACGATGAAGCGCCACAGGCGCTGCCAGTGACCGGCGCCGTCGAGCGCGGCCGCCTCGAGGATGGAGATCGGCAGCGTGAGGAAGTGCTGGCGGAAGAGGAAGGTGCCGAAGGCGGAGGCGAGTCCGGGCACGATGATGCCCTGGTAGGTGTTGATCCAGCCGAGTTCGGCCACGAGTGTGTAGTTCGGGATGATGACGATCTGCTGCGGGACGAGCAGAGCGAAGATGACGACGCCGAAGACCACCTTCTTGAACGGGAACTCGAGGAACACGAGCGCGTACGCCGTGGTGAGCCCCAGCATCATCTTCAGGCCCGCGCCGATCACCGTGGTGATGGCGCTGTTGACGAAGAAGTTGCCGAACGGGACCTGGCTCATCGCCGTCTCGTAGTTCGAGGCGTCCACCGAACCGGGCAGCCACTGGATGGGCGAGGTGTAGATCTCGTCGCGCTCCTTGAACCCCGCGAGCACCATCCACACGAGCGGGAGCACCATCACGGCGACGGCGAGCAGAAGCGTGAGGTAGCTGCCCCACGGCGTCGGTGCCTTGGTGCGGGGTGCCGCGGCCGCCCGTGCGGGGCCCGGTGTCAGGGTGGCGGCCATCAGTAGTGCACCTTCCGGTCGACGAACTTCAGTTGGGCGAACGTGACCGCGAGCAGCACCACGAAGAGAATGGTGGCGATCGCCGACGAGTAGCCGGCGCGGCCGCTCTGGAAGCCCTCCTGGTAGATCTGGTACATCATCGTGGTGGTCCCGCCGAGGGGACCACCCTTGGTCATGGCCTGGATGATGTCGAAGGACTGCAGCGACGTCAGCAGCGTGGTGATGGCGAGGAAGAACGTGGTGGGTCCGAGCAGGGGCAGCACGATCGCCCGGAAGGACCGCACGGCGGAGGCGCCATCAATGGATGCGGCCTCCACGAGGTCCCGTGGCACGGACTGCAGGGCGGCCAGGTAGATGAGCGCCACATAGCCCACGTTCTTCCACAGGTACACGATGATCACCATGGCGAGCGCCCACTGGGGATCGTTGTACCAGTCGGGTGAGGCGAGGCCCACGAGGCGGAGCAGGGCGGCGGTGACGCCGAAGTTGGGGTCGAACACGAACAGCCAGAGCAGGCCCACGGCGACGCCTGAGAGCACGTACGGCGCGACGACGACGGTGCGCGCCGCGCCCGTGCCGCGCAGCTTCCGGTTCAGCACCAGCGCGAGCAGGAGCCCGATGACCATGCCGCCGCCCACGGTGGCGAGCGTGAAGACCAGGGTCACGGTGACGATGCGCGGCGTCGTCGGATCAGTGAACCAGTCGATGTAGTTCTGGAAGCCGACCGGCATGGCGACCGGGGAACCGATGTTCCACTGCAGCGTGGAGTACTGCAGGGACTGCAGGAGCGGCTTGTAGGTGAAGATCACCAGCAGCGCCACGTTGGGGCCCGCGAAGGCGAGGAACAGCAGCCACTGCTTCCACGGCGTGCGGCGACGGCGCTGGACCACGGCCCCCGGGCCCGTTCCCGAGGACGACGGCGGGACCTGTCCTACGCCGTCGGACCGCACTGCCGGGCGTACCCGAGCGGTATCCGTCACCTGGCCCATCCCTTCACCCCTTCGCTTCGCTTCGGCCCCATGCCATTGCAAGGGTAGGGAGCGGGCGGCCGCACGAACCTCGAAAGCGGCTCTCACGAACGAGTTGTCCGCCAGAGTTCACCGCCGGTTCAGCCTCGTGACTTGCTGTTCGCCTTCTGGTTGCCGGACGCGGACCGCGTGGCGCCGGGCGGCGTCGGGAAGGCATCGGCGGTACATTGTCCAGGCACCGAACGCACAGCAGGACACAGTGAACGAGCCGGACGTCACGCGAGCGGGGGCTGCCACGGACGGCACCGTGGTCCAGGGCCTCGCCGATCATCTGGGCGATCTCGCCCGCAACCTGCATCACCGCGACGACGGCGAGGGCCCGCTGACGGATATCGTCCGGACGGCGCTGCGGCTGATCCCTCAGGCCTCCGAAGCCTTCATCACACTGGTGAGGGACAATCGGCGGACACCTCCGGGTCCGGCGGAAGCCAATGAACGACCGCTGGAGGGTTCTGCAGCCCCAGCTGACGAACCGTGCGATGCGCGAGGTGAATCTCACCTTGCCTGTGATCCGGCTGCGCTATGTCGGATGCAACGGCGCACTCGAGGCACCTGAGCTCCCCGTCTGGGCCCACAACCTCCTGGCCCTCGCTCTGAACGAGCTCATCGACGAGCTTCCCCAGCGGCCCCGGGTCGACGACGAAAAGACCCTGCGGTTCATCTGAGGGGCGTCAGCACTCCACCACGTTGAGGGCCAGGCCGCCGCGCGCGGTCTCCTTGTACTTGTCCATCATGTCCGCGCCGGTCTCCCGCATCGTCTTGATGGCGACGTCGAGGGAGACGTGGTGCTGACCGTCCCCGCGGACCGCCATACGGGCCGCGGTGATGGCCTTCATGGCTCCGACGGCATTTCTCTCGATGCACGGGATCTGCACCAGACCGCCCACGGGGTCACAGGTGAGGCCGAGGTTGTGCTCGATCCCGATCTCCGCCGCGTTCTCCACCTGCTCGGGTGTGCCACCGAGGACCTCGGCCAGCGCGCCCGCTGCCATGGCGCACGCCGACCCCACCTCGCCCTGGCACCCGACCTCCGCGCCCGAGATGGACGCGTTCTTCTTGAACAAGGCACCGATCGCGGTGGCGGCGAGCAGGAACCGGACCACACCGTCGTCGTCCGCTCCCGGCACGAAGTCCACGTAGTACTTCAGGACGGCAGGGATGATGCCCGCCGCGCCGTTGGTGGGCGCCGTGACCACGCGGCCGCCGGCCGCGTTCTCCTCGTTGACGGCGAGGGCGAACAGCGTGACCCACTCCATGGTCCCGAGGCGGTCGTTGGGATCATCGGCCTTCTCGAGGAGCTGCCGCTGCTTGTCCGCGCGGCGACGCACGCTGAGGCCACCGGGGAGGATGCCACCGGTGGTGGTGCCGCGCCGGATGGTGTCCTGCATGACGTCCCAGATCTCCAGCAGGCCCGTACGCACCTCGTGCTCCGAGCGCACCGCCAACTCGTTCGCCAAGATGACATCCGAGAAGCGCCTGCCGGTGGCTCCGCAGATACGCAGGAGCTGATCCGCCGAATCGAAGGGATACGGCACGGGCAAGGGTGCCACCGCGGCCGTCTCGGAGCGGATCTCGTCCTCGTCGAGCACGAAGCCGCCACCTACCGAGAAGTATTCCCTCGTCCGTATAATTTCGTTCGCTGGGTCGTATGCCGTGAAGCGCATACCATTCGTGTGGTAGTCGAGGCGCTGACCGCGGTGCAGCAGCACGTCCGTCTCCGGATCGAACGCGATGCGCTGCTCCCCCGCCAGCAGCAGCGAGCGGCACTCCCCGATGTACGCCACGCGGGCGTCGGCCGAGGTGGGATCCACCAGGTGCGGTTGATCCCCCTCGAGACCGAGCAGGACGGCCTTCACCGTGCCGTGGCCGTGCCCCGTCACGCCGAGCGAACCGAAGAGATCCACCTGCACACGCTGCACGCGCGGGAGAAGCCCCTCGGCGCGGAGCACCCGAGTGAAGAGGTGGGCAGCGGTCATCGGTCCGCCGGTGTGGGAGCTCGAGGGGCCGATGCCGATCTTGAAGAGGTCGAACGCGCTGATCGTCACAGAGCGGTACCGGCCGATTTCTCGCGCCGGTAGAAGGGCGTGGGGATCACGGTGAAGGCCTCGGGCCGTCCGCGGAGGTCCACCTGCAGCTCCGTACCGAGGGCCGCGTACTCCGATGCCACGTACGCGAGCGCCACCGGGTATCCGAGCGTCGGGCTGGGAAGCCCGGACGTGACGGTGCCGACCGGCACCCCGTCCACCACGACGTCGTACCCGGCCCGTGCGGACCGGCGGCCGACCCCGCGGAGACCCACGAGCCGACGCGCGGGCTCCACCGCCTTGAGGGGCTCCAGGACGGCGCGGCCCACGAAGTCGTCCGTCTTCTTTGTGCTCACCACCGGACCGAGGCCCGCCTCGAACGGGTTTGTGTCGAGACCGAGTTCGTTGCCGTACAGGGGCATGCCGGCCTCGAGCCGCAGCGAATCCCGTGCCGCGAGCCCGCAGGGCAGCAGGCCGTACGGTTCACCGGCGGTCAGGGCGGCCTGCCACAGGCGCACGGCGACGTTGGTGCCCACGTAGATCTCGAAGCCGTCCTCGCCGGTGTACCCGGTCCGTGCGAGGAGGACGGGCAGGCCGGAGAGCTCGATCTCGACGGCAGCGTAGTACTTCAGCTCCTTGATGGTCGCGGCGTCCTCGGGGCGCGCGAGCTCGAGGAGGACGGCTTCGGACGTGGGCCCCTGGATGGCGATCAACGCGGTCGCCTCCGACTGGTCCTCGATGGCGACATCGAAGCTCGACGCCCGGATGCGCAGCGTCTCCGCCACCATCTCGGCGTTGGCGGCGTTCGGCACCACGAGGAAGGAGTCCTCGGCGAGGCGGTACGTGATGAGGTCGTCGATCACGCCGCCCTCGGCGGTGCAGATGAGGGAGTACTTCGCCTTGCCCACGGCGATGACGGCGAGATTGCTCACCAGCGCGTAGTTCAGGAAGCGCGCGGCATCCGGCCCGGTGACGAGGACCTCGCCCATGTGGGAGAGGTCGAAGATTCCCGCGGCCCTGCGGACGGTGTGGTGCTCCTCCAGCTCGCTGCGGTACTTCAGGGGCATCTGCCAGCCGCCGAAGTCCGTGAAGGACGCACCGTGGAGCTCGTGCTGCGTGAACAGCGCGGTGTGTCTGCTCGTGTCGTCGGTCATGTACGGCGGTCCTAGTCCTCGAAGGCTTCGATGGGCGGGCAGGAGCAGATCAGGTTGCGGTCGCCGTGGGCGCCGTCGATCCTGCGCACCGGCGGGAAGTACTTGTCATGGCGGAGGGACCGCAGCGGGTAGGCCGCGAGCTCGCGCGGGTACGCCTGGGTCCACTCGTCCCCGATGAGCACCTGCGCGGTGTGGGGTGCCTGCCGCAGCGGGCTCTCCTCGAGCGTGAAGTCACCTGCCGCCACGCGGTCGATCTCGCCCTTGATGGCGATCATGGCCTCCACGAAGCGGTCCAGCTCGGCGAGGTCCTCGGACTCCGTGGGCTCGACCATGAGCGTCCCGGCGACCGGGAAGGACAACGTGGGCGCGTGGAATCCGTAGTCGATGAGGCGCTTGGCGACGTCCTCGGCGGTCACGCCGGTCTCCGCGGTCAGCGGGCGGAGGTCGAGGATGCACTCGTGCGCCACGAGTCCCTGCACGCCGGTGTAGAGCACGGGGAAGTGCTCGGTCAGGCGCGCGGCCACGTAGTTGGCGGCGAGGAGGGCGTGCGCCGTCGCGCTCGTGAGGCCCTCGGACCCCATCAGGGCCACGTAGGCCCAGGAGATGGGCAGCACGCCGGCCGAGCCGTACATCGAGCCGGACACGGGCGTGCCACCCTCGGCGCTCGCGCCACCATCCGTGGCGACGGCGCGGTTCGCGTCGCCGGGCAGGAACGGCGCGAGGTGCGCGGCCACCGCCACGGGGCCGACGCCGGGCCCACCGCCACCGTGCGGGATGCAGAACGTCTTGTGGAGGTTGAGGTGCGAGACATCGCCGCCGAACTCACCCGGCTGCGCGAGGCCCACGAGGGCGTTGAGGTTGGCGCCGTCGATGTAGACCTGGCCGCCGGCGTCGTGGATCTGCTCGCAGACCCAGCGGACGTCCTCCTCGAACACGCCGTGCGTGGACGGGTAGGTGATCATGATGGCCGAGAGGTTAGCCGCGTGCTGCTCGATCTTCGCCAGCAGGTCGTCGTGATCGATGTTCCCGTTGGCCGCCGTCGCGACCACCACCACCTTCATGCCCGCGAGCACCGCGGAGGCGGCGTTGGTGCCGTGCGCCGAGGACGGGATGAGGCAGATGGTGCGGTTCTCGTCGCCGCGCGAGCGGTGGTAGCCGCGGATGGCCAGGAGTCCGGCGAGCTCGCCCTGCGACCCGGCGTTGGGCTGCAGCGACACGCGGTCGTACCCGGTGATCTCGGCGAGGCGCTCCTCGAGGTCGGTGATGAGCTCGCGCCAGCCCTCGGTCTGGCTCTCCGGCGCGTACGGGTGGATCGAGGCGAACTCCGGCCAGGAGATGGATTCCATCTCCACGGTGGCGTTGAGCTTCATGGTGCAGGAGCCCAGCGGGATCATGGTGCGGTCCAGCGCGAGGTCCTTGTCGGAGAGCTTCCGCAGGTAGCGCAGCATCGCGGTCTCGGAGCGGTGGCGCGAGAACACGGGGTGCGTCATGAACGACGACGCCCGGTGCAGCTCCGACGGGATGCGCTCGGCCGGGGCCTCCGCAGTGGCGGCGGCCGTTCCCTCGAAGACGGCGGCGACGGCCGCGACGTGCTCGCGTGTGGTCGTCTCGTCGCAGGAGATGCCGAGGTGGTCGGCGTCGATACGGCGGAGGTTGTAGCCCGCCGCCTCCGCGGCGTCGGCGTACTCGGCGGCCTTCCCGGGCACGCGCACCAGGAGGGTGTCGAAGAACGAGTCATGGACGACCTCGGCATCGGTCGACGCGAGGGCTGCCGCGAGCTCGACGGCGCGCTGGTGGATGGTGCGGGCGATCGCCGTGAGGCCCTCCGGGCCGTGGTAGACGCCGTACATCGACGCGACGATGGCGAGCAGCGCCTGCGCTGTGCAGATGTTGCTCGTCGCCTTCTCCCGGCGGATGTGCTGCTCGCGGGTCTGCAGCGCGAGGCGGTAGGCGGGGGCGCCGTCGGCGTCCTTCGAGACACCCACGAGGCGGCCCGGAAGCATGCGCTCGAGGCCCTTGCGCACGGCCATGTAGGCGGCGTGTGGGCCGCCGAAGAAGAGCGGGACGCCGAAACGCTGGGCGGAGCCGACGGCGATGTCCGCGCCCTGCTCGCCCGGGGCGGTGATGAGCGTAAGGGAAAGGAGGTCCGCGGCGACCGTGACGAGGGCGCCGCGCTCCTTGGCGGACGTTATGACGGCGGCGTGGTTCCGCAGGGCGCCCGAGGCGCCGGGCTGCTGGAGGACGACGCCGTTGATGTCGCCGTCGGGCAGTCCCGCGGAGAGATCGGTGACCTCCACTTCGAAGCCGAGCGCCTCGGCGCGGCCGCGGACGACGGCGACGGTCTGCGGGAGGGCGTCGGCGTCGATGACGGTGCGCCCCTTGTTCTTGCCCGAGCGGCGCATGAGCAGCACGGCCTCGGCCACGGCGGAGGCCTCGTCAAGCAGGGACGCGTTGGCGATGTCCAGGGCCGTGAGGTCCTGCACCATGGTCTGGAAGTTCAGGAGGGCCTCGAGGCGGCCCTGGGAGATCTCGGGCTGGTACGGGGTGTACGCGGTGTACCAGGCGGGCGATTCGAGGACGTTGCGCCGGATGACCGGCGGCGTGACGGTGTCGTAGTAGCCCTGGCCGATCATCTGCACGGCCGTCCGGTTCTTCCCGGCGATCCGGCGGAGCTGCGCCAGGACCTCGGTCTCGCTCAGGGCGCCCGGCAGATCCAGCGCCCTGTCGAGGCGGATGCTCGCGGGTACGGCCATGTCCACGAGCTTCTCGAGGCTCGGGTAGCCGAGGACCTCGAGCATCCGTGCGGCGTCGGAGGTCCGCGGGCCGATGTGGCGGTCGGCGAAGGTAGCTGCAGCGGGAGAATGAGCCATGGGGAACTCCGTACGTCAGTAGGGTGCGCGGCGCGCGAGACTGTCGGGTTCCTCCCCGCTCTGTAAGGGACCTGAGAGTTTCCGCGGACCTTGAGTCCGCTTGCACCGTCGGTGAGCGCCGGTGGCTTCCGGGGCTGCTTTCCAGAGTTGCCTAGCCGCAGCGGTCCTTCGGCCTGAGAGATTCCTGGGGAGGATTTGCTCCTACGGCGCCCGCCGGTCCGGGAAGGACGGCGGAACTCTCCCGCTGCAGATCACGGGCGTATTCAGTTGGAGTGGGCGCCGGGGTGTGAGCCCGTGACCGCCCCACAGCCTACCGCCCGCCCCCTGCGCCGGGCAATGACGTCGGGAACCCGACGTGGCGCGGATCACGTCCGTGCGCCGTGCGGATTCCTCGTCCGGGCTCGACCTACGGGTGTCCCTCATCGCTCCACGATCGGAAATAGCCATGCACCCCCGCCTCCCAGCCCGCCTGTCCGCCGAAGCCCTCGGCACGTTCGTCCTCGTGTTCGTCGGATGCGGGAGCGCCGTGCTCGCGGCGCAGTTCCTCGACGGCGCAACCGACGTGGGAATCGGCTTCCTCGGTGTGGCACTCGCCTTCGGTCTGTCGGTCATGGTGGCCGCCTACGCCGTCGGCCACATCTCGGGCGGGCACTTCAACCCGGCGGTCACCCTCGGCGCCGCGCTCGCCGGGCGCCTCGAGTGGAAGGCCGTGGCGCCCTACGTCCTCACGCAGATCGCCGCCGCGACCGTTGCCGGCGCGGCCCTCCTGACCATCGCGTCCGGCAGGCCGGGCTTCGACGCCGTGGAGTCCGGCTTCGCCTCCAACGGGTACGGCGAGCTCTCGCCCGGCGGCTACGGCCTCGTGGCGGCACTCGTCATCGAGGTCGTCCTCACTGCCGTCTTCCTGTACGTGATCCTCGGGAGCACCGACTCCAGGGCCCCGAAGGGATTCGCGCCGCTCGCGATCGGCCTCGGCCTCACGGTGATCCACCTCGTCGCCATCCCGGTCACGAACACGTCCGTGAACCCGGCGCGTTCACTCGGCGTCGCCTGGTTCGCCGGTCCCGAGGCTCTCGGTCAGGTGTGGCTGTTCATCGTGGCCCCCCTGATCGGTGCCGCCATCGCGGGCCTGAGCTACAGGGTGCTGTTCCCGAACGAGGAGAGCGTGGTCCTCGAACGGTAGCGGGACGGCGACCGGGCAGATCGTAATGCCTCCTCCCGCCCTCGGGAAGGGCGGGAGGGAAAGATCCGCCGTGCCGACGCCTTCTGGCGCCACCCGTCACCAGTGGGCGCTAGCGTGAGCGCAGTCACACCCACCGTTCCCGGAGGAACCGATGCCGCTTCCCCGCCTGTCCGCCCTCGCCGCCACCGCAGCGCTGCTCGCCGCGCTCCTGGCCGCCGTCGCCCCCGCCACCCCTGCGAGCGCTGCGGGTGAGCCGTACGTGGCGCTCGGTGACTCCTACTCCTCCGGGACGGGCACCCGCTCCTACCTCGCCGACGGCTCGGCCTGCCAGCGCTCGGTGTACGCGTACCCCTCGCTGATCGCGAGCGCGAAGGGATATGCGCTTAACTTCCGCGCGTGCTCGGGCGCCACGGTGCCCGACGTCGTCGCCACCCAGCTGGGTGCCCTGACGCCGTCCACCGCCTACGTCTCGCTGAGCGTGGGCGGCAACGACGCCGCCTTCGTCTCGGTGCTCACCGAGTGCGCCAAACCGGCGTGGATGAGCGACTGCGACGCGGCGATCGACCGCTCGCAGGCCCTCATCACGCGACAGCTCCCCGGGAGCCTCGCCTCGCTGTACGGGCAGGTGCGCTCGCGTGCGCCGCGGGCGTCCGTGACGATCGCGGGCTACCCGCGCGTCTTCAACGGCGAGGACTGCAACGCCGCCACCTGGTTCTCCCCCGCGGAGGAGGCACGGCTCAACGAGACGGCGGACCTGCTGAACCGGACGACGGCGGCAGCGGCGGCGACCGCCGGCTTCGCGTTCCGGAACCCGACGTCCGCCTTCACCGGGCATGCGGTGTGCGACGACGTCGAGTGGCTCAACGGCCTCTCGAGTCCCATCGCGGAGTCCTACCACCCGAACCGCGCCGGCCACGCCTCCGGCTACGTGCCGCTCATGGGGGCAGCAGTGACGGGAAGCCGTCTCGCCGTCACCGATTCCACGACGGCGGCCGCGGAGGCGTCCGCGCCGGCGCTCGCCGAACAGCAGCGCAGGTTTGCCGTCCAGGACTCCCGGATCGTGCCGGAGACCTTCGTGCTCCCGGACCTCAAGAGTCCTGCGGCGCGTGCCGCGGCAGCCCGCGCCGGAGTGGATCTCGAGGACCGCGCGAGCATCGACCGCGCGGACAGGGCGGCCGAGGCGCGTCAGAACCTGCGCTGACCCCGCTTGCATCTGCGGGTCGCATCGCACTTCCACGGGCACTCCCAGGGCTGATGCTCCCTGCGAGGATGAGCGCATGCGTGCTTTACTCGGAACACTCCTCGAGTCCTTCGTGGGCTCCGCCCTGATCTCGACGCCGCTCTCCTTCGTGCTCACCGTCTACAACGTGGGCCTCACGGAGACGTTCTGGAGCTCGTTCATCCCCAACGTACTGATCGCCATCGCCGTGGCCACGGTCCTGACGCCCCTCATGACGCCCCTGGCCCAGCGGATCACCCGGCGTACCCCCGCCGACAGGGCAGCCGCGTCGAAGCGGACTGCCTGACCGCATCCATCAGCCGAGGGTGGCGGCCAACTCCCGGCACGCGCTCTCGCAGCGGCGGCAGGCCTCCGCGCAGATCCTGCAATGCTCGTGCATGCCGGCGTGCTGCTCGCACTCGTCCGCGCACGTCCTGCAGGCCACCTCGCAGGCGAGCAGGAGGGCGCGGGTGATGTTCGCGTCGTAGCCGGTGTGCCGCGAGAGGACCCGGCCCGTGGTGAGGCAGATGTCGGCGCAGTCGGTGTCCGTCCTGATGCAGGTGGTGAGCTCGGCGACCATGTCCTCGCTCAGGCACGCATCCGCGCACGCCGTGCAGGTCTGGGCGCATTCGAAACAAGCCGCGATGCACTCGGCCAGCTTGTCGCGGTCCACGCCGCCGAGAACCTTCGGGTACGCGTCGAGCATAGAGGTGATGTGGGTCATGGTTCCGCTCCTCTTCCCTGGCTGGTGATCGACACGCTAACCGCCCGACGGCGGGGCCCACCAGCACCCGGCAAGGGCCGGGACCGGATGCGCGACGGTCCGGATCATGCAACGACCCCGGGTGCGGGAGCTCCCTACGACGCGGGTGGCGCCACGCTCTCCCGCGCGGCGTCGCGCAGCAGCGCCACGAGGTGGCGGATCCCCGGGCTCTCCGCCATGGTGCGGCGGTGCACCACGCCCACCTGCCGTGCCGGCGTGGGCCGCACCACGGGCACCGCGACGACGGCGGCCGGCAGCGCGGGCCGTCCGAGCCGCGGCACGAGGGCCACGGCGACGCCCTGCTCCACGAGGGCGATGTGCGTGGCGAAGTCGTCGTCGTACATCCTGATGTCCGGGAGACGCCCCAGGTCGGCGTGCAGTTTCAGGAGGGCCTCGTTGCAGATGGCACCCTGGGGGGTGCTGACCCACGTCTCGTCGACGAAATCGGCGGGTCCCACCTCGGTGCGCCCTGCCAGCGCGTGGTCCTCGCGGACCAGGAGATCGGCGACGTCCTCGCAGAGCCACTCCAGCACGAGGTTCTCGGGGACGGCCAGGGGCACGGAGTTCCAGTTGTGGACGATCCCCAGGTCCGCCTTTCCCTCGGCGACCCGCGCCACGGCCTCACGGGGATCGTCGGAGGTCACCCGGACGTCGAGGTCGGTGCCCCCGTCCGCGATCCGCCCGAGCACCGGCCCCACCAGCCCCCTGCACGCGGTGGAGAAGGCGACGAGCTGCAGGCGTCCGCGGGGCGCACCGGGTACAGCCAGCAGAGTGGACTGCAACTCTTCGAGGTCCGCCAGCATGCGGCGGCCGTAGTCCGCGAGCGCGAGCCCCCGCTCGGTGATCAGCACTCCGCGCCCGTGCCGCTCGAGCAGCACCACGCCGGTCTGCCGTTCGAGCTTCTTGACCTGCTGCGAGATGGCCGAGGGGGTGAAGCCGAGCGCCGCGGCGGCCCCCACCACCGAACCGTGCTGGTGGACCGCGGCGAGCGCCTGCAGCGCTGAGGGATCGATCATGAAGGAACAGTACATGGATCGCGGTACATCTGTGCGCTGGTGCTTCATTGTCATCCGGGCTTGAATGGCATCATGACCCGACGCCACACCCTTCTCGCCCTGCTCGTGGCCGTCCTCTGGGGCCTGAACTTCGTGGCCATCGATCTCGGCCTGCACCCCGCCGGCGGGGAGGACGTGCCACCCCTCCTGTTCGTCGCCCTCCGCTTCGCCCTGGTCGTGTTCCCGTGCATCTTCTTCATCCGGAAGCCGGACATCAGCTGGGCGGCGATCCTCGGGATCGGCACGTTCATGAGCGCCGGGCAGTTCGGACTCCTCTATCTGGCCATCGCGCTCGGCATGCCTGCAGGCCTGGCCTCGCTCGTCCTGCAGGCGCAGGTCCTCCTGACGGTTCTCCTCGCGGCGATCTTCCTCGGTGATCGCCCCCGGCGGCTGCAGCTGGCCGGTCTCGTGCTCGGCGGCGTCGGGCTGCTCGTGGTCGCGGTGGGGCGGAGCGCCGTGGCGCCGGTGCTGCCGCTCGTCGTCGTACTCGCCGCCGCGCTCTCCTGGGCCGCGGGCAATGTCATCGCGCGGAAGGCGCGCTCCGCCTCGGGGCTGGGCGTGGTCGTCTGGTCCGGAGCGGTGGTCCCGCTGCCGCTCCTCGCGCTCTCGCTCGTGGTGGACGGGCCTCCGGCCGTGGCCTTCGCGCTCACGCACCTCGAGGGGGTGACGATCGCGAGCGCCGTCTACACCGCCGTCCTCGCCTCGCTCGTGGGGTACGGCATCTGGAACCACCTCCTCGCGGTCTACCCGCCCGCCTCGGTGGTGCCCTTCACGCTCCTCGTGCCCGTGGTGGGCATGGCGACGGCGTGGCTCGTGCTCGCCGAGGTCCCGACCGGGCTGGAGATCCTCGGGGCCGTGACCCTGCTCGCCGGCGTGGCGACGGCCATTGCCCCGCGCGGAGCTTTCCGCAAGGATCGGGCACCTGCGATGAATTCCGGCGTCGAACCCCGTCTGGTGGGTACGGGCCGCGCCGCGGACCGATGATCGAAGGGAACACCATGACCGATCACCCCGGCACGGATGCCGTCCTCGCCGCGTACACCGCGGCCGTGTGGGAGCGGGACCTCGAGGCCCTGCTGACCCTCTACGCCGATGATACGCGGATCTTCGACGTCTTCGACCACTGGTTCTACGACGGCCGGGATGCCTGGCGCACGGCGATCGCCGCCTGGTTCGCGTCGATGGGTGACGAGCGGGTGAGGGTGGAGTTCGACGACGTCCGCACCCTGGGAATCGCGGGGGCGGACGGCGTGGTGACGGTCAGCGCGCTGATCACCTACCGCGAGGAGGGCGGCTCGGCCTACGACGCGGCGAACTCGATGACCAACCGGCTCTCCTGGGTACTGCGGCGGGACGGCGATGCCTGGGTGATCGCGCACGAGCACACCTCGGTGCCGATCGACGGCGAGACGTTCGCCGGTACGTTCCAGCGCTGACCACGGAAGGAACGGAGGAAGGCGCATTCGTATGCTTCCCGGACCTTCTGTCTATGAAGCATCCGGTCGGTCTTCGATGAGCAACGGACACACCGACCCGCACCTGGTCACCGGCAGCCCGGTCATCATGTCCTGGTTCGACGACGCCCAGCTCAACGACCAGTCCGCGGTGCTGGTCGCCAGCGAGATCGACTTGAACAAGCGGATCAATGACGTCGACATGGACCAGCACGTCTGGCATTGCTCCCTGTCGCTACGCGACGACGAGCGGCCGGTCAGTGACCGCGAGTGGGCGGACATGGCCGAGAAGTTCATGGACGACATGGGGTTCACCGACAGCAGCGGCAAAGCACCCTGCCAGTGGGTCGCGGTCCACCACGGAACGAGCGTTGCGGGGAACGATCACATCCATATCGTGGCCTCCCGCGTCCGTGAGGACGGCACGAAGTGGAGTGACTGGTCGGACTTCCCGAAGGCGCAGACAGCGGCCCGGAAGCTCGAGAAGCAGTTCGGCCTCATCGAGCTCGGCCAGCACTCCGAGAGGGGTCTGAAGCCGGCGGAGCAGCTCGTCGATCGTGGCACCGGCAGTACGCGGGAACCTGCACGACACCGCCTGGAGCGTTCGGTTCGCTCGAGCGCGATGGCGTCGACCACTGAGGGGGAGTTCGTGCGCCGGCTCCGGCGGCAGGAGCTTCTCGTGAACGCCCGTTTCGCTGACGGCGGCCGCGCCGTCGTCACCGGCTACTCCGTGGCAGAGCGACCGCCGGCGGGGATGGACCCGGTGTGGTTCGGCGGGGGGAAGCTCGCAAAGGACCTCACCCTGCCGGCGCTGCGCACAGCGTGGACGGACACCCCGGAAGCTTCCCAGGAAGCAGCCGAGGAATGGTGGGCAGGTAAGCGCCACCAGCGGATCGTGCACCGTGACGCCGCGGACATGACGCGGGGTGAGCGCGTGTCGATGATCGGCGGTCACGCCGTCGACGAGGTCGCCGCGCGGAGGCTCGCACTGGACATGGCCAACGCCCGCCGGGTCATGTCGTCAGTGGCCCCCGGCGATCACCAGACGTGGGCGCACGTCGCCCGTGAGGCGTCCGGTGTGTTCGGGGCCTGGTCGAAGGCCACGGAGTCCGAGCCGGGTCCTCTGGCGCACGCCTCACGCGTCCTGGCGAGGTCCGCGCACCGGTCGGGTGTCACGATCAGTGAGCCGGTGCGCACATCGCTGCGGATGGCCGGCACGACAGCGTTCCTCCTCGCGGCCACGTCCGCGCCGTCGCCGGTCGCGCAGACGCTCATCATGCAGCAGATGCTGCGCACCATCCGCCTCCTGCACGACATGCAGGCGAGCAACAGGGAGCTCCGTGAAGCGCGGCTCCTGAACGACACCGCGCGCCAGCACCTGAGCATCGTCGGAGCGCCATTGCCCGACGTCGCAGAGCCACGCCTGCCCGCGCTCGAGTATGCCGCCGGCACCCCGGCTGGAGCTGAGCGGAAGCCAGTGCCGAACCTCACCGAAGCCACACCACCGCAGCGGGTGCCACAACGGATTCCGGAGCGCGTGGTGCGTGGGGCCGAGGAGTACGAGACCGACCTGCACACACCGGATCAGGGGATAGGGAGATAACAGATGAACCACGACACACCAGACGGGGCAGACGGACTGTTCCGTCCGCAGCTGCAAGCAGCGATGGCCGTCGCCGGGCGGCTGGGTGAGGTCCTCGCCCGTCAGCGAGCCGAGCGCAATGAGCAGATGGTGCACGCTGAAGAAGTCCAGCGCAAGCAGCTGCAGGAGCGTTTCGAGGCCGAACGTGCCGTGATGCGCACGCAGCTCGGCGCCGTTCATCAGCCGCAATTCTGGGAGAGCGCGAAGCCCGAGGACATCGCTGCCCAGTACGCCCTAGCGCAGCAGTGGGAACCGTTCGACGATATGGCGCGGTTGTCCCGCGAGCACATCCACGACGAGATCCGCACGCGGTATGAACTGACCCCGGAGGAGTACCTCAAGGGGCAGGCAGCAGAAGCCATCAGTGACGTCGAGCCGGAGCTCGGCGCGGCAGCGACCAAGCGTGAGGGTGAGCGTGACCACGCGGCCGCGGAACTGGAATCAGCAGCTGTTGTCACCGGCGACCTGCAGAACGACGTCGACACACAGAACGCCGCCGCGAACGCCGAGGAACTCTGGGACTCAGGGGACCGCAGAGCGAAGCTCGCGGACTTCCTCATGGAGCGGGTCGGGACAACCGGCGTCGAACGTGAAGGAGTCGCCGCCGTCCTCGCAGCCGACGTCAGTAACGGGACCCCACCCTCAGCGGCAGTGAAAGTGAAGCAGGGTAAGCGTGCAGGACGCCGGCAGGAGTCACCTCAGGTCGCACGTGTGCAGGACAGGGACTTCGGCCTTGGCTAGAACACCACGCAGGGGAACTCGTCCTGCCCGGGAGTTGACTGTGTCTACCGGTCGGCGTTGAACCACTCACGGTTGTCGGCGTCCTGGAGCGGCGCGGTGAGTTCCCGAAGTTCGGCAGCAACGGTACCTGTGACGCCGGCAAGGGCCGCCGGTTACGTAAGTGGCAACGAGGAGGTCGTCTTCAAACCCAACTGCACGCATGTCGTGGCCCTCTGCTTGCATGTTACACACGTCGAGGGTCTCTAAAAATATAGGCGCCCCTCATGCTAAGCATGAAGGGCGCCGATAAGTCATCATTCGAAGATGCTATTACCAATTACACCTGTGCCTGGCTAGCTCGATCGGATTGAGCGCCCACAATGGCCAGTCGCGACGAAATTGTTCTAGGTCCCATGAAGCACCGGCGAAATTGAAGTAACCACCAGTTACGTGACAGTCATACTGGTGCTTCAGGCTTGATTTTGCCGTAACTCCTGGCTGCTTCGCTTTCAACTCGTTCCAGCCTTCGTTAGCGAAAACGACCCAACCTACTCCAGGAAGATGAGTTTGCTGCCCGAAAGCGGATTTCACAGCCGAAAACTTCGGCTGGCCTTCTGCAGTTCCTCGACTTGTGTACGCGAATAGATCTCTCCCCATATAGGGATCTGCGATGATCGGATAAACGAAGTCACCCGCAGCATGATCAACTACCTGAGTGACATTAGTTCCCTCGACCTCGTACCAAGTTGGCACAGCCGTGCCCCGTGCGTCCTTCGCCCATGCAGGAGCGATTGCGGCCAGGTACTGTCCTTCCGCGCTGCGGTAGATAAGCATTCCACCGTCGACTTGTTCAATGACCGACGCCCCGGATACTGCCGACTCATACGCGTATCGCGTGGGGCCGGAGGGGTCAGAGATGGTTGTGGTGATTTGAACAGAGCCGTCTTCCTTCACCACCGGCGTCGATGAAGAGCCGTTCCGGTGGTCGAAGACAGTCGTTCCGTCGGCGAGCACCGCCCCATCCGCCGTTGAGTCCGAAAAAGGAAGATAGATGCCTACTTCGTCGGAGTCGCCATTGACACCTATGGTAATTGGTTTCGAAGAATCCAGAGGGATTGTGGTTTCCTTCACGACTGTTCGATTCTCATAACCACCTTCCACAGGCTTCGATACAACCTCCGAGATGGAAGCAACTACGTCGTCACGCCCAATTTGCAGTCCCGTATGCTTGTCGTTGAAGACTTCAGGGGCAATCTTGCTGATTGCCTGTTCAACGCCTTGAGCATTTGCGGATGATGATCGCTCCTCGCCGGCGAAGCTAGGAGCGCTTATAGTTGACAGAAGCACTGACGCAAATAGCGTCGATATGCCAACCCGACAAAATGTTTTGTTGAAATGCAACGTTCCCCCTTTTTAGGAGCACAGGTGTGCTCAAAAGAACGGAAGCACGTGGTCTCCTGTATGTCAACACTCTCATGGCGACTCTTGCTTTTCTTGCCCTGTTGTAGTAGATGAATCGCATGATGTATGTGAAGACTCGTCCTCAAGGATGAGGATTCGGAGCAAGCCAGATGCTTCAGTTGGATCATGACCAGATCGCGAAAGATCTTTTATCTAGTATTAGGGCTCCTGCTAACACTGTTAGGGGGCGTGGGAAGCTTCATAATGTTCCTGCAGCCATGGAGAAGTTGCCCCGAAATTGACGACAGTTCGGCCGGCTGTCCCGCCACATCAAGCGACTCAGCGTTGCTCGGCTTTGCTCTGTTTGTTTTCCTCGTAGGGATCGTATTTCTCTTCAAGTCGCGGAAACCAGAGCACATCCCGTCAGATGCGGCCGGACCATTCCTAGATCCCAGACGTTAGCGTTCCTCAAGTGTGCTGGCATGCCCCACGGATCGCCGGACAGCTGTTGTCCCTAGGCTCCAACTCATCGGTGACGCCGAGCGCGATGGTACGGCCGCGGAACTGGAGTCAGCAGCAATCGTGACCGGCGACCTGCAGAACGACGTCGACACACAGAACGCGGCCGCGAACGCCGAGGAACTCTGGGACTCAGAGGACCGCAGAGCCAAGCTCGCGGACTTCCTCATGGAGCGGGTCGGGACGACCGGCGTCGAACGCGAAGGAGTCGCCGCCGTCCTCGCTCATACTGTCGCCCGGGCGTCGAAGACATCTCCAGCTTCTGCTTCAATCAGGTCGACCCCGCGGCGGGCCTCCAGAGCCGCCAATCGATCCGCATGGATGTCGGCATGCAACCCATCGATGACGGCGGCGGCTTCGCCGATGGTGGTGAACCCAGGGGAGCGGACATCCAAACGCATCCTGGAGCTGCTCTGCCACGCCCACGACGCTGAGCAGGCGCGCGTAACGCGGCGATCGGCTCTCGAGGGCCAGGGATGAGCGGTCGGGTCGCCGCCGGCCGTCGGCACAGTGTCGGCATCAGCCTCGACGGTGCGGTCGTGAGCGCCGGTGATCCCCATGCCGAGGAGTGCCAGGTCGCTGCGTGGCGCAGCATCGTGTCGGTCGCAGCAGGGAACGTGCATACCGCTCCCAACACAGGTCGTGCCCACACCATCGGCCTCACCGCCGAGGGAACCGTCGTTGCGACCGGATGGAACGGTGACGGGCAGTGTGACGTCGATTCCTGGACGGGCGTCATCGCCGTTGCGGCCGGCTGGCGGCGCACCCTGGCGGTGCTTGGCGCCGGCGCCGGTGGGTTCAGCTCGAAGCCTCGAAGGCTGTGATCTTCGCCGCGTGCGGGCGGTCACTGATCGGGACTGTGCGGAGCAAAAGCGCTCGGGATCTTAGTCGACGACAACACGTAGTCGCTCACGCCGCTGACTTCCGCTAGCTATTACTGCTTCTAGGCTGTTTAACGGCAGGCGACTTGCGATGGCAATGTCTTGCAGCGAGACGTCAATTTGACCCAGAAGAGAGGCCACCTTGCCGAGCACGCTCGGGCATTCAGGTTGTCCGAGTGATCCAGGTTCAGGAAGACCCATTACCGTCAGTTGCTGGTTCGCTCGGCGATATATGGCATCAGACCAGACGCCTAAAGTGTGGGCGCGATAGGCGAGTGCGCGGAGGCTAACCCCCCATTTCTTCTTTGCGCGTTGCATCGCATCCCAGTCAAGTCGTTTCGGAAGGTCGCCAAGAACTTCGTCTCTAGGCATAAGGAAGTCTGCTGCAAAGGAGTGTGCTTGGTTCTCAACGACCTTAGAACCGGGTTCAACGCCCTCATGCATAACCAAATGCCCAAGTTCGTGGGCTGCATCGAAGCGACTTCGTGCTCGATCATTCTTCTGAGGCGAGAGCAAAACGATGGGCCTTTGGCCAGCCCGACTTGAAAATGCGTCGACACCAGGGTCGATGAAGCCGGGTAGGCGTAGCACGACGACTCCTTTCGCCTCGAGCAGTCTCACAACGTCAGGGACAGGACCAGGACCTACGTCGAGAGCCGTACGAGTACAGTTTGCAACAGTCCCAATTTCCGTCGCACTGGGTTGCTCACCTATTGGGGACGTCGGAATAGCTACATCGGGAAGTTGCACATACTCTTCGAGCACGTCAATGACCGCCAAAGCTGTCTCGGCGAATGCCAGCGCTTGGTCACGGCTAAGGGCCGGGGTTGCGCGAAGAGAGCGGAAATGCGCTTCACTAGGTGAAAGGAAATCTATTGGACGTCCGTGCAAGAGGTACTCTTGAGGCACTCCCAGAGCTAAAGCTAATTGAGCAGCAACTGTGCGTGTTGGTCTGCTTTGCGCCTTTTCGAACTGGCTGATAGCAGAAGCTGTGACTCCTGCTTTAGCCGCCAAGGTGGTCTTCTGCAGGCGAGCAAGACGGCGTGCAAGTGCAAGTCGCTGGCCATCAAAGTCAGTGACCACGCCATCGCTGCGCCTGCGTCGCGCCGCTTGAAGCTTCTCCGGCTCATCTGACATTTGTTTCTTTCCCTCGTCTTGGCTTCAGGCTCACTGTCGGTTCGGGAACTCGTTGCGTCCCGAACGGTCCTGCAGGCTGGTCGGAACCTTCATTGGTTCTCGCGCCCGCCCGTAGGTCGGGTTCGTCCCACCACAGTGGTTGGACCGCCAGCCAGGCGGAGTCTCCGACGCGCGGGATGCCCAGCCATCCCGCCGTTAGACCTGTCGCGAGTTCGCCGCTCCAAACGATGAAAAGATCCCTACAAGCCTCAACAGCCAAGTGAGCGTTTGCTTGGGGGTACTGATCGAAGAGGGCGAACTGATTCTCACTTCCGAGAACAGGTGCAAGGCGAGCCGCATTCCTGGTCGCGGCAGACAGCCGCGTCTGGCTTTTCGATGTCCAGTTGAAGTCTTGCTCCCATGCGGGGATCCTGCTGAGGGTGCTCGGGGCCTTCACAACGTGTAGGTCGAAAGAGCACGCAGAGACAAGTAGTGAACCCTCGGGGTTCCGTACCCGCACTTCGTCCCGCCGCCACGGGGGAGACTCCGACCGCGAAGCGACAAGCGTTCGCTGCTGAATGTTGTCAGAGGACAAGATCCCGAACGCTCGAGCCGTGTCTCCCAGCGCGTCAGGCTCGAACCGGGCAGTGTTGATGCGCCACACATCCGTAATGGTCTGGTGGAACCACTCAACGACCCCAACCTCATGAAGGCGCCCCGCAGCGTCGTCTAGGTAGCTGCTTCCGACGTCATCCCAAGAGTACATACGACGAGTAAAGCACGGCGCGCGAAGCACATAGGGCTACGGCTGTGATGTAGTACGAGCACTAATGGCTTGTTAGGAAATTAAGTAAAACGCTTGCTTAGTCGCAGGGCTCCAGCCTAGAGTGGTTGCACCGGCCTCCTCCGGCCGGGCAGTCGACAGATCGGATCAACAGATGGCGAACGTTGGAGCTACAGCGAAGACCGGCGAGAAATGCCCGGAAAGTGGAGTGTGGGCAGTGCAGGGATCCCCGAGCACGACCGCGCCGATCGCGAGGGGCAACGTTATGCCTCCGTATGCGGGCAAGGCCGTGACCTGGGTGCTGAAGAGCAAGGCATAGCCGTCTAGTACAGCGGCTGACGCCAGCCCGATGCTCGTGTGCGGAACCAGACGAAGGAGGTGAACATTATGAGCAAAGGTGGCAAGCCCTCAAAGGCAGCTCTCTCGAAGGCGGGCTCGAAGTTAGCTTCGAACTCAACGAGCAAGGCAACGAAATCACAGGCAGCCTCAACCTTGGGGAAGGGATGAGGCTGTTGGCTGAGGTTGCTCGAGTACTTCTCGGGCGGCCTCAGCCGTATACGCAGCCGGCAACAACCAAGTGAGTTGCACGCGTCGACATACACAGCACCAGGTGGCAATAATCGCCGTCCAATGCTATTTTTTCGTTACCTCGCACTGAGCGCTGGCGCTTCTCAGTAACGGCTGAGTCTCGTCAGCACTTCGTGCCCTAGTAGCTCAGCGGATAGAGCGCCTACCTGATACGTAGTCTGAGGTCGCGGGTTCGAATCCCGCCTAGGCTTCCTGGCCCCGGTCGCTGACCGGGGCCAGATTCATATCAAATCTTTGTGCACTCCATGCCAGTTGTGTATCTCAGCTTGCTGCGCAGATGCAAGAAAGAGAGCAGCATGAACGAACCACGTCCCTCACGGGATGCGGTAGCTATATCGGTTAAGCCAATCGAGTTGAACACACCACATCGTTCCTTTGTTCGCTTCCTTTTTTGGGGCGCTAGTCTAGTAACTGCTCTCTGGAGCATGGTGATGTGCTGCCTTGTCGCTGTACATGTGAGTTGGCCTTCAGCACTCAGCGACAGTTGGTTGAGTGCGGCAGGACTTGTGTTGCTTGTGCTTCTGATACTCGCCGCCGGACTGGCGCTTTTCTCGAGCCTTTGGCCCGTGCTCACTCTTCCCGCACCTCATCTGCCAGAGGTTCAATCGTGATACTTGCCGTGCTACTCATCATCGTTGCTGTGCTTGCCCTGTTCATTTGGCTCGCTCGCTACCTGTATGGGCAGGTGAACTCCTCGTGGCGCTCGTGGCGACAGTCTCTTCGGTTCCCCGCTATCAACGTGACAGATGAGGTTCTGGCAAGCCTGCCTGCGGAATGGCCGTTGACGCCCGGAAGATGGCCGAGCCCCGCGTCCTCGGATGACAGGCGGATGAGCCCGATCCTGTGTCGGGCATACGCTCGAACGACAGCGTCTCGAGCGCAAAGCTTGCGCTACCAAGCAGAGGCCATGCTCCTAGCAGGTGCCGCGCTGCTCGGTGTGCAACTGCCAGTTTTCCTCAACAACTACACCTCGCAGGTGTGGTCCGATGCAGTGCTTATCGGCGCTGACTGGCTTGAAGTACTGGGCTGGGCGTGGCCCTTCCTGGTAAGTATCTTCGTCGTGACTTTTGGGCTCGCTGCACGACGCGTTTCCGAGGACTTCCAAGCGGCGAGCACTTATTACAACCAAGCCGCAACAACAGACCCGACGAAGCAGGTCAACTTAACCATTCAGAACCCTCAGCGAGGCGCGTGGGCTGGGATCAAACGAATATTCTCCTCGTGACCCTGCCGAGGCTCTGCAGGGGCTGGGAGCTGGTAGGGCAACTTATGGCCCCGACCTCCGCACGCTATCGGATGTATCGTTCGCTGCGTCGTCGCGAATCTGACTTGGCGTAAGGTCGCTGCGGCAGTGGAGGCCTCGCGACAGGTATGACGCGGAAGGCCTACTCGTCTGTGGGGGCGGAGGAAGATCCAAGCTGCCAGAATGAGCCAATGAGTTCATCGGACGCCGTGCTGCCAGATGAGTACGGGGAAACCCTCCTTCGACTGAAGAATCGTGTCCGTCTGGCGCGCTCGACAGCGCAGAGGACAGTGAACACGCAACTCATCGAGTTGTACTGGAGTGTTGGTCGAGATGTGCTTGCCCGTCAGGATGAGGACGGGTGGGGGAGTAAGGTCATTGCTCGGCTGGCGTCCGACCTGCGCAGCGAGTTCCCGGACATGACCGGTTTCTCGCCCCGGAACCTTCAATACATGGCTACCTTCGCCAAGCACTGGCAGGGGGAGTCAATTGCGCCACAGCCTGTGGCGCAATTGCCGTGGGGTCACATCCGCACGATCCTCGACAAGAACCTCGGCCCTGAAGCCCGTACCTGGTACGCCGCGGCGGCCGTCGAGTACGGGTGGTCACGGAACGTGCTGATGAACATGATCATGAACCAGACCATGGAGCGCACGGGGGCGGCGTCGTCGAACTTCAGCCGGCAGCTTGCTTCTCCTGATTCCGAACTGGCCCAGCAGGTAGCCAAGGACCCTTATGCTTTCGAGTTCCTCGGGTTAACAGGGGAGGTTGCCGAGCGCGACCTCGAGCAGGCCCTCACAGACCGGATTGTCGACACGCTCCGGGAGCTCGGGCCCGGCTTCGCGTTCGTCGGCCGACAGGTGCACCTCGAGGTAGAGGGCGATGACTTCTATATTGATCTGTTGTTCTTCCATGTCGAGCAGCTGCGCTACTTCGTCATCGAGCTCAAGACGGGTAGGTTTCAGCCCGAGTACGCCGGAAAACTCAACTTCTACGTAGCCCTGGTCGACGACAAGCTTCGCCGCGATGCACACAACGACACCGTCGGCATCCTGATCTGCGGTAGTAAGAACGACCACACCGTCCGCTACGCCCTGGGACGATCGGACTCGCCGATGGCCGTCTCGACCTACACGTATGAGAACCTGCCGGCCGCCGAGCAACGCGCCCTACCAGCCGCTGATGACCTAACCGCAGCGTTTGACCAGATCAGCTCGAGCAGCAGCGAGTAGGGGTTTCGTCAACATAGGTTGACATAACCTATGTTATCGGCGATTTGTTAAGGGTCCACTCGGCGACCAGCGGCGCTCACCATTTGTCTCTGGGAGCCCTGCGATGCGTCATGTTTAGACCGTGCCAGGAACTCGTTGCGCAGGCTTCATGACGACTTCATTGCAACGCGATCATGCGTGTTCTGCGCAGTTGCGTTGGGGTGTACCCCAACGCAACAGATCGAGAGGATGCAAGCATTACTCCCATGACTGGGGATCAGGAGCCACTACCCCTTGGATTGTCGATGCTGTGGGAATCAGTTCAGCCAGCGTCCGCACTGAGAGAGCGATTCGGCTTTGACGGGTTCGACGCAGCTGCCGGTTGGATCTCCAACGTACTCGACCAGACATGGGGCCTCGACTTCGTCAGGTGCCTACGGCTGGTGATAAGTGATTAGAACGCGATCGCGTGGGCGGAGACCAACCTGGGCGAGGTCGTCGTGAAGTTGTCCTGCGCACGAGAGAAGTTTGCCAATCTGGACGCGTCGACCCGACTCCTGCGCACAGTGGCCACCAATGGCATCCCGGTGGCACCACCACTTCCGACGAGGGAAGGTCGTGATCGGATCGTGTTGAATGGGCCGATCGGGCCTCTTTCGACGACGGTACTTCCCGCACTACGAGGGAGCTGGCTGAATGTTGAAGACCGTACTGCAGTTTTCTCGGCCGGCGCTTGGCTGGCACGAGTCCATCAAGCCCTCGAGAAAGTTTCCGACGACATCGTGATGATGGCACCGATCCCGGAGAACCTCCGGGATCGAGTGACGACTTGGCTGAGTGATCGGGATCGCGGATGGGCCCCCGAGGACTCCCTGCGACTCCGCGAACTCGTAAACGAGCTACCCGATTTGGAGGATGAGCCTCAACTGGTACACCGTGATTTCCGCGCTGCCAACATCCTCACGCGGAACTCTGAGGTTGTCGGGATCCTCGACTTCGATGACGTGCAGGTCGATAACCGAGTCAACGACCTCGCACAGGCAAGCGTCTATCTCAGCACCCGTTTCACAGAATGGGGCCCAACGAACAACGCCACCCGACTCGCGTTACGCGAGGGGTATGAAAGCGTCCGACCGTTCACGTTGACCGAGCGACGCTGGCTCGAAGCACTGGTGTTGTGGTTGGGCATCAACGCGATCCCTGATGCACGATACCGGCGGATGGGCAGCCGTTCTCTAGGGACGTCGTTGAGCAGGGTGTACTTGACGTAACACTCACGGCGACGAGCTGATGCGTAGTCATGAACGCCTGTGCATGTAGGTTCGTGATGCGGGGTGGACGTGCCAGCCGCCGTAGACAAGCGGTCCCTACGAGTCCTCAGCCCGAGACTTTCTGGCTTCTGTTGAGGTCCTTTGGATGGCCGATACTAGGGCTCCTTTGGTGGGTGGGGCCACCTGACCCAGGGTCCCGCCTAGCACTAGACTATTCGGATGCCTGATGATTCGCACGGGAACCCTACTCTCTCAAGCCACAGCCCGATCCAGCCCCTTATCATTGGGGTCCTTAGTGTAGTCATCTTGGGATGCGGCATCAGCCTGAGTAGCACCCCCCTCTTCCATTCCGCTGTTGACGCAATCGAGGATTCGGCCTTCGGTAGCCCCATCCAAACAATGCGCGAATTGGTGACCAACCGCTTTAGTGCGGACTTCGCAACGGTGCAGGACCTCAACCGGAACTGGGACCGATCCGCACCCTGGCTTCCCTCGGACGCGACCATGATCAGAACGCAAGCAGCAACAACAACCGAACAAGCAGTACTCCTGGCCGCGAGTACAAGCACCCTGGACATGACCGAATGCGCCGAAGTCCGTCGCCAATCAGCCCCGACCTTCACGCCTGACTGGATTCCCAACCCCTTCGTCCCCACGGTCTTCGTCTGCGACACCTGGGCTGTCATTGAGACCGAAGACGGCTGGTTCGGCTGGAACGGGATCTACCCAGAGGAACAACAAGCAGCCCAGAAAATCCTCAGTCAGTAGGCCTTAAAGCCGATTACGGCTTCCGCCCCACATCAGCGCACCGCGCCTCAGCGCTAGTTCAAGCCCGGACACGGCCCTTGACGCGGATATATGGCATGCCGCGCTGACAGCGACCAGCCATACACCACCTATATCGCACTTACTGATCTATAAGGATCCCTCTGCGAAGCAGGAGCCTGAGATGTCGCCGATGACGTGCTGGGTGTACACGCTCCAGAGGTAGGGAGGTGGTCATGGTGAACCTTTCGATCGCGCCGCAGAGGGGCGCATGAATGGGAGTCGAAGAAGACTCAGTAGGTCCACATGAGCCCCAGCATAGCGAGCCTCGTTGAAACGGGCGATCACCGTTCAGGCACCAGTGGGTCGACGCTTGCAACCGGTCATTTTCATTTCCCCTAGGAGTGCAACCCACTCAATCGCGACTCAACTGCTTCTCGGCGCGTTCGACCAGTCGCGTTCCTGTTGCGTTGGGGTACACCTGGCGCGTCAAGTAGCACCGCAACGAATGTATGGTCCGACGCGGACCTAGGAGAAGGCGGTCAGGACCGTGGTGGCGGTTCGTGCGACGAGAGCATCGTCGTAGTCCTGCGCGGGGTCGTTTCGGGTGGTGAAGATGGTGAGTATGATCGGGGCTCGTCCAGGTGGTGTGACCACGGCGATGTCGTTGCGTATAGGTCCTGCTCCGCCCGATTTATCTGATATCTGCCACCCGGCTGGGGCTCCGGCTCTAATCAGCGGATCCCCGGTGGCGTTATCGCTCATCCACTCGATCAGGATGGCGCGGTCCGCTGGCGCCATGGAACCTTCTTCGAGCAACGATGCCAGCAGGGCGGTAAAAGCGGTCGGCGTTGTGGTGTCAGCCAGCTGGCCCACTTCGATGATGTTCAGATCGGGTTCTTTGTTGACGACCTCGGTGGTGTTATCGCCCAGGTCCTGGAGTGCCACATCGAGTGCCTGCGGGCCGCCAAGATGTTCAAGCACCAGGTTCATAGCTGTGTTGTCACTCGCCCGAACGGCGGCCTCGGCAAGCTCAATAAGAGTCATGCCTTCGTCGATGCTCGCGCTAGTGACTGGCGAGTATCCCGCCGCATCGACATCGCCCTGCGTCCAGGTGATTCTGGTATTTCGTTCGTTTGATGGAACTTGACGCAGCATCTGCGCTGCAGCGAAGACTTTCAGAGTGGACGCGTACCCGAACCGCTCCTCAGCCCCATAGGTCACCGTTCCACCTGAGGCCGTCTCTATGGCGCTCACACCCACTCGTGCATCAAATTCCGTTTCAAGCGCTGCAATTTCTGCTTCAACCTGGTCTTTTTTCTGGATAAGGGTTTGACCAGATGTAGGGGTCGAGGAGGATTTTTCGGACGAGGTAGCGGTAGGCGTTGGTGCTGCCTCCTTTGATGGCGCCGGCGCACCGACGCATCCGGTCAGGGCGAGAATCATCACCGCTCCGAGAAGGGCATGCCTAGTAGGAGAGGGCTGTCGATCAAACAAGTAGAAACCTTTCCGTCTAAGTGGGAATCTCCCAAATGGTGCCTTTCAACGTTAGCTGTTGGAAGCAGCAGTGGCCAAACTCTCAGGTTAATTCGGCATTCGGCACACACGAGTTCGCTTATTAGCTCCGCGCTGGGGAAGGAACTCGTGCGGCTTGTCTGGCCACACAGCACTGCGAAACCAACGCTTATCACCGCTGCAATTCACATGTGTGGCGTTGAGGTACACCTCAACACAACAGTCCGAATGGGCTGGGATTATTTTTTCTAGGGTCCCTTCGCGGCTTTTGCAACGGTAATGTTTGCGGGTCTAGGCCTGACGCATCGTGTGGACGATGTTAGATGCTTGCCTCGAAGAAAAGTGGTCCGGCGAGCACCGACCCGCCGGACCATTCGAGGCGAGCGCGTCTGCCGGCTACTGCTGATCCCGCGGATCCACTGCTCCACGATCATCGGCCTTCCCGCGAATCAACGGATTCGGAACGCCGTCAGGATGCGAGGACACCTCGACCTTCAGGTCGGATGGGCCTGCCGGTTGAGGAGTCCGACGAGTGTCATGTGCGTCTCGCACGTTCAAGTAGCCACACCATGATCACTACCGCAACGTTCATGAGCATCAGGATGATCATGGCCGGCCCCGGCCCGGAGTCGGCGCCGCGGTCGAGCGCGGCGGTGCCATCGCCTGAGAACAGCGCGTTGAGGATCCCCACGACGACGTTGTTGGCGACGTGGAACGCAATCGCGGCTTCAAGCCCTCCACTGATGAGCCCCATGATCACCGTGCAGGCGGAGAAGACGAAGAGGTAGCTGACGAACCATGGCTCCACCGACACGTGAACCACGGCGAACAGCGCGCCTGAGACGATGATGCCGAAAATGATCGCCGGACGCACGCCACGAAACCAGGAGCTAGCTGCGGGCACGACTGCTCCGCGGAATAACACCTCTTCGCCTGCTGCCTGTAGCGGAGTTGCTACCAGAGCCATGAGGATGAGGAGGAGTGCAGTGGTTCCTACTTCGAGGTCGCCCCAACCAGTGGTTTCGGGGGCGATGTGCGTCGTGACGAGGGTTCCTAGTGCGACCAGCGCGGCTGCGCCCCAGGTGTAAGTGCGCAGGCGATGCCAGTCGAATGACCGGTTATGTCGGAACATGCTCCGCCACGATGTGCCTGACAAGCCGGCCATCAGCGCTGTTGTGATGAGCGCAGCAATGGCGGTGCTGAGGCCGACCGCGAGAATCGTCAGTGGAGTGAGCACTGGTCGGAGTGAATCAGCAGGACCCTCGATCTGTACGACTACTTGGAATAGAAGGATCTGCGTGATGAGCAAGGTCAATGGTGCCGCACCAAGGATTATCAGGGACTTCCACCGTGGCATTAGGGTGTGCACGCCAAAAGGTCTGGTGTGGATGAGAGCCTCAGCGGTCTTGTCGCTCCGCTCAAGGCGGAGAGGCTGCCGATCTTGGGGAAGTTCAGCGCTGGTCAAAGGTTCGTCACCCCCACCGGGCCGATAGGCGCTGCCGAAGGACGGCGTCTTCCTTCGAACCGAGTTGCCAACTTCGCTGAGCTGATAGCGTCCGAGTCCTCTTCCAGTTCCTTATGCTGCCGAATACCCACCACGCGTTCCTCTCGAATGTCGAAGGATGGCATTGAAGTTTCCATCGCTGTATTCGTGATCTGACACCGTGTTCCGGGTACATGGTCAAGTTGGGGTGGTTATACGGGAACGAGCAGTGGCCGGTGGGTGCTGCGCCGACTGTGCCTGGGACACTCCGAAGCAATCGATCGAACCTTCTTCATCAAGCTGACTATCAGGTGTCGATGTCCGAGAGCCAACTCTTCCTTGACCATGTGGCTGGAACAGGGTGTTGCATCAGATGAGATGTCGAGTGCTTGTATCGTCCCGCGTCCAATCCGGCTGACAAGTGTTTGTCAGGCATGGGGGTGGGAGTGGGATACGAGATTTGACGACCTGTTCGAGACCTTGGTGGAAGCGAGACGATGATGAGCAGTGAGCATGAGAGCCCTTCGACGACGGAAGGTAGAAGCGATGGTGTGATTCCTGCGCCGACGCTTGTGGAGGATGTGCTTCTTCTGCTGTTTCAGCCGTCCTCGGGCACCATCGCCGGAGAGACCACGCTCTTCTACGTGCTGGGAGGTGCCGTGATCGCTGATCTCGCCTTAAAAGGGAGAGCGGAGGTTAGGGAAGCTGGTCGCTTCTCCAGTACTTTGCATGCACTCGGCGAGGATCCACCTGCCGATGAGCATCTCCGATCCGCGTGGGAATACATTGCGGAGAAGCCCCGAAACGTGCAGTCGGTGCTCGCATCTATCGGTCCTGTGCTTCGTGCCCCACTACTGGAACGCCTTATTACTCGAGGAGATCTGAGCAGCCGAGCGACGAAGACGTTCGGCATCTTCAACTCGACGAGCCTCGCACTGGGGAGTAGGCGCCGCGCAGCGATCCTCGACCCCGTCCGGGCAGCCTTGACCGAAGGCAGGGATCCCGATCCCCGGACCGCCGCGTCCATTGCCCTTCTCTCGGCCAGCGGCACCCTCTCACATTTCCACCCCGAAATCCGCTGGAGCGAAGACGTTTACACCCGTGGCAAGCAGATCCAGAAGGGGAACTGGGGCGCCGATGCTGCCGGATCTGCAGTGACAAGGACAATGACGGCCATCACGGTCAACCCTCTGATCGCCGCGACGGTTCTGCGTCCCGATTGATTGCCCCATCGACGGGCGCTACAGGGGAATCCCCACATCGACGCGGTCGACCTCGAACTATCCGAGCACTCGCCCTCCGGCGTGCAAACGGAGAAGGACTTCACCGAAAAGAACATCAGCCATATCAGTTAGCGAGGTTTTCCGCGAAGTGATGTTCGATCGCACGGTGCAATCGAATGTTGTTCTCCGGGTTATCGAAACCATGGCCCTCGTCAGTGGCTAGCAGATATTCAACCGGAACGCCGCGTTCGCGCAGCGGTGTAACGATATTGTCTGATTCAGCCTGGACGACCCGCGCATCATTCGCTCCCTGAGCGACCAGCAGTGGAATGGTGATCTGATGGATCATCGAGATCGGCGATCGCTTGAACATCTCGGCAGCAGCAGCGGAATCGTCAGGGTCGCCAACATACCTGAACCAGCTATTGATGCTGTAAGGGCGCGTGAATGGAGGCAGGGTCCGTAGGAAGTTCTCGAGGTCGGAGATGCCGACATAGTCGACCGCCGCGGCAAAGTACTTGGGAGCAATGGCAGCGGCTAGGAGAGCGGCGTAGCCTCCGTAGGACCCTCCCATGATGCCGATGCGTCGCGGGTCGGCATGACCCTGCGCGACCGCCCAGTCGCAGGCATCGATGAGGTCGGTATGCATCGCGCGGGCGAACTGCCCGATCGCGGCCACAGTGTGGGTTCGTCCGTATCCGGTAGAACCACGAAAGTTCACCTGGAGCACCGCGTAGCCGCGATTGGCCAGAAGCTGCACCTGGGGGTTGTAGCCCCAGGTGTCGTGCTGCCAAGGTCCACCGTGAACAAGAAGCACGAGCGCAGGTGGTTCCAATCCGCTGCTGGTGGGGAGAGTGAGGAACCCGTGTAAGGGGAGCCCATCACGAGCGTTCAGACGAACCGATGTCATTGGCGCCAAGCTTGCCGGATCGAGTTGCGGGTAAGGGCGGAAGAGAAGTTGGCTCTTTCCGGTGGCGTGGTCGTACAACCAGGTCACCGCTGGATCGCGGTCGTGGATGAAGGTAACGACCCATCGCTGCTCGGACAGGTCAGATGACAGCGTGCCCAATACCCCATCTGAGAGCTTTGCGAGTTCAGCGTATACATCGGCAAAAGTGTCATCCAGGACTTCGATGCGGGGCCGGTCGTCGACGAACCGTGCGGCGATGACATTTCCGGTTCGCCGGCTGGTGAAGATTGTTGGAGGGAGAAGACCTGGTGCCATCGTGCCGAGGATGTCCAGGCTGTGCCCGGCAACGGCGGCAACTACGTTTTCCTCGCCCGACTCATGGTCGATTCGAAGGAGACGCAAGTCATCAGAATCCTGATACGCACCGATCAACAGGCCTTTACCGTCGGGAGTTACGACCTGGGGCTGTACACCCACCGGGTACTCAGCACCTCCCAGGCGCCGGAGGAGACGACGCCTGTCAGTATCGTCGTCGATCGCGAAGATCTCGAGTATGCCTTCCACGGTCATCTTGGTCGAGAAGGCCGGCGTTCCAAGGGAGTTCAATAGGACGATCTCGGACGGATCTGTCTGTTCGTAATGTAAGACTGTCTCCCCTGTGACCAGATCAACGCGGAACAGGTCGATGGCCGTCGGTCTTTTGTTCATGGAGACGAGCACAGTGTCTGGCCTTGATGGCAGCGGTTCAGCTCCGAATACCCGTGACCCCGCCGGAAGCGGTGTGAGGTCGGTTGCGGGTTGCTCTGGGGCATGCAAATCGACCTTGAACAGGTGCCAATCCTCGTTACCGTCGGTGTCCTGCAGGTAGAGCAACCATCGCGAATCCTCCGCCCAGAAATAGCTTGTGATGCCACGTCGGGAATCATGGGTTACGCGTACTGCGTGGTGATGGTCCTGGTCGACACCGCGAACCCACACGTTTCGCCGCCCTAGAGCGGAAGCCAGGTACGCGATCTGTGACCCGTCTGGTGAGATCAGCGGATGGGAGAAAGCAGGGTCTACGAAGAAGTTCTCGACCTCTATCTGCCCGGTTGGAGATTCTTGATCACCTGCCACAGCACTGCTCCTTCCGCTGCCCTCCGCTGCCCTCCGCCTGCTACCCCGTCCATCGACGCGCTGGCGACAAGGGCACATCAGGTACACACAACGCTTGGGATGTCATGCTCACATGCCTGGACCTACTCTTTACAGAGGGATCCCGCGTCTCCCGCAAGCAAATAGCGAGGTTAGCCCTGTGGCCCACCGGAGGATCAGCGGAGTGAACTGCCGTTGTAGCTTGCAGTAAGGACTTCAGCTCAGACACAGCATCGATCACTCGGTGACACCAGACAAGGCCACCTCAAGGGCATTCCGCGCAAGTACACAGGGCACGAACCGCGTCGGAACTCCAGCGACGGATGGTGTCCAGGTGTGAGCTCCGACGTCAGTTCAGGCGCGGCGGACGACCGTCACTTTGCGCGGCGACCTCGTAGCGCTGCCCCTGATTGTCGAGGATCCGCACCGTCGTCGTCGCCTTCTTCAGGGCTTCCTGGAACAGGTCCGACTGATGGTGGCGCGCAATGACCTCTTCGCTCTCCCACCCTTCGGAGAGGTGGAAGGTGTTGGGGTCAAGGATGTCGGCAGCGAATACGTAATACACGCATCCCTGCATCTGCGCGGTAGGGGGGATGTGCTCTGCCACCGCATCGATGAACTTCTGGCGGTCCTCGGGATGTACTCGGTAGTAGGAGTTGAAGATGAACGAGGTCTTTATCGAGCGGCTCTTGATGTCTGTCGTGTCCATGGCGGGTCCCTTTCATAAGATGTGCTGGTTATGGGGTTGGTAGGGTTTGGAGGAGTATGTGTTGCCCGCCCAGCACGCCGTCGGGTCGTAGGAGAAAATCTCCTTTGAGCAGATCTACGATCAGCTAGGCTCAAGCCCGGAGCTGAGCAGTTCAGTTCTCAGATCGCAGGAAAGTCGAGGCAATCACAGGATTAACCGTGACTGCTGTCAACGTTCGGATTACCGCGGCTCCAGCAGCTTGAGCCCCCAAATCACCCTGCTCGGCCTGCTTTCCTCGAACATAGACATCCGTGTTCCAAGGAATCTCCTGGTTGAACTGCGGAAGCGTGCCACTCGCGGATAGAAGAGCGATACACGCGGCGGTTCGAGCGTCCGGCTCTCTACCCTCGGTGAGGGTGTTTCGGATGGCAGTCAAGAGCCCCTCGCGGCGCTCACTCCCAACACGCAGCTTGGTCGAGTTGAAGATGCCGAGAACTTTGGTGGAATGACGACGCAGATCACCACGATCAACTAACCGTTCCAGTATCGGCGCTC
Organism: Arthrobacter sp. TJ-236; assembly: GCF_058269235.1. Classification (NCBI taxonomy): domain Bacteria; kingdom Bacillati; phylum Actinomycetota; class Actinomycetes; order Micrococcales; family Micrococcaceae; genus Arthrobacter; species Arthrobacter sp. TJ-236. Next base: position 12,794 of record NZ_JBZCNI010000004.1, on the reverse strand, counting down.
GAAGCGCTGGACCGATTGATGCGATCAGGGATTGCGCACTTCTCGGTTTAGCTGCCATCTGCTGCCATGCTGATCGAAGATGCTCATCGGCAGGCGAATCCTCACCAATCGGGTGCAGGGTACTCGAGAAGTGACCAGAAAGCCTGGCTTCCACCTTCCCAGCTAACGCCAGATCAGCGATGACAGCACCGCCAAGAACGTAATACAACGTGCTTTCACCGGCGATGGCACCCGATGACGGTTGAAAAAGCAAGAGAAGCACATCTTCGACCAGTGTCGGCTCACATGCAGTCATTGCGCCGTCCCGCGAATGTTGCTGTCATACACGTCAAATCTCCCCTTATCAGCGTCTTGCTCGACACCCAATGTCCGTCGACCGCAACCCTCTTCAAGTCCAGCACGACAACTCGTTCACCTATAGCTCCGTGGAACGGAGGCTTTTGTGCTCTGCCATAGACACCGTCCGTCATCGCACAATGGACTATGCCTGAAACTCCAACCTCCGATCTTGCCGAGCGCCTCCTGACGATCGCCTACGACATCACTGCCGCCTCCGGACCCTCCGCCTTATCACTTCGTGCCGTTCAACGAGCAGCAGGCGTTTCCGCAGCAACCGCGTACTGGCACTACAAGGACAGGGCTGATCTACTCCTCGCCGTCAGCCGGCGCGCCACCGCCAAACTCGCCGACGCTCTCAGCGACGCGGTTACCAACACCCTGTCCTCCAGAGGCTCAGGTCTAGCTGCCGCCTGCCTCGCGTATATGCACTTCGCGCGAGACCACCAAGGCTTGTTCCAGGTCATAGTGCTGAACTCCTCTACCGAGGAGCTGATACGGCCGGCGCAGGCCGCGCGCGGCGTAGCTGGACTCGCAGCATTCGAAATTCTCGAGCAAGCCGTCGCCACACACACCGAGCAGCTCGACATGACTTCGGGTCCTCGCCGGGACGCACTGCACGTCTGGGCAGCTTGCCATGGCCTCGCAGCTCTACTCATCGACACACCAATGTCTGCCTGGCCTGAGGAAGAGAAGGAGCAGCTGCGTCTGGCACACGTACGGTTCGTCCTCAACTCACTTCGACGGATAGAACAGCATGAGCTGAGCATCTAGCGGTGCTAGACAGTTAGACTTTAGCACTGCTAGAGTGGGTCGAGCGGGAACCCCGCCAAAAATCGACCACCCACATCGGCAAGCAAAGGAAATCCAATGACAGTCAGCCTCAGTCGCCCCGAGGGATTGCTCGCGCAGGACGATTACGCCCCAGTCGCATCAGCGACCGGCACGCGTTTCCTCCTCCTTGCAGGTCAGTGCGCCGTCACTCCTGAAGGCGCAGTGACCGCGACAGACGTTGCCGGCCAGGTGCACTCCGCGATGCAGAACGTCGTCCTCGGGGTCAAGGGAGCAGGTGGCGATGTAAGCGACATCGCGAGGATGACCATCTACGTCGTGGGGTGGAAGCCGGAAATGGGCGCTCAAGTGCTCGAAGGGGCGGCGCGTGCCCAGCAGAGTGATGGCTACAGCTCCCCCTTGCCGCCCATCACCGTGATCGGCGTCGAGGCACTATGGGTGCCTGAATTGCTCGTCGAGATCGAGGCAACAGCAATCCTGGACTGATATCCGACAAGCGTTGCGACAGATATTCCTCCAGTGGACGTGGACCGCTGGTCGAAAATCAAGATCGCGACGGATAGTGCAGCAGTAACCTGAGGGGTCTTCGCGGAAGCCTTTCAAAAGCGAATACTGCTCCACAGCTCATAATCGCACATCTACACATCAGATGATCAGGTCACGTTCGAAGTGACGTGCGGAGCGATCCATAGGTGGCGCCCAGGTGGCAAGAGGCGATAGTGACGCCTCTTGCCCTGGCGTTATTCCTACACCGTTGCAACCGTCCGCAAGGTGCACCTCGTCCTGATTCGGCTCATGCTTGGACATGAACCGATTATGAGGAGTTGATGCACCAATATTGGCTTTCGTCAGCTACTCCCACGGAACAATTTATGGGCGGAGCTAGATGTGCGTGGAATCAGAAAGGAAGAGCATGAGGTTACGCAGGTTGGGGTGGGCTGGTATCGAGATTGAGCTCGAAGACCATGTGTTGGTCGTCGATCTCCTCGAGGATCACACGCCGTTGTCCGAGCATCTTGAATTCAATTTCCCTCTCACTCCCCCATCTCGTCCCGGACGTACGAATGCGGCTTTGGTGTCGCACATGCACACAGACCACACCGACGCTGAAGCGCTCGGACGAGCACTCGCTCCGGGAGCCCCTCTGTACCGCCCCGAACCCGACACAGGGCTTTTCGGCGACCGGCACCATGAATCGACGGTGGAGAACGCCTTGAGCCTCAACGGTGTCAGGGCCGAGTCCGTACCGCTGTGGGAGAGCCGCACCGTGGGCCCCTTCCGGGTAACTGCCTGCCCTGCAATTGACGGGCTGGGCGACCCGCAAGTCTCCTGGGTCATCGAGGGCGGGAACACCCGTGTGTTCCATGGCGGTGACACTATGTTCCACGGCTTTTGGTGGTCGATAGTCCGGAGGCTCGGCCCGATTGACGTGGCGTTCCTTCCGATCAACGGTCCGACCTTGGTCGATGTACCCAACATTCACCCATCGAGCCCTCAACCGGCTGTGATGCTGCCCGAAGAGGCGGCAATAGCGGCGTACCTACTCGGGGCTCCCATTGCAGTCCCCATCCACTACGGACTTGACCATCCACCGCTCTATGCCCAAGCCCCCGATGCGATCAATCGCTTCGAAGTTAAGGCACGGGAAGTGGGAGTGGAACCGGTAGTCCTCGAAGTTGGCGAGGATTACCGCATCTAACGATGCGTGGTAATACCTGCTCAGCGCGATCTCGCTGAGCTGTAGGACGTGCGCCGGTCACATCCAACCGCGACTCACAAAGGGTCGCCTCCGGCTCGGCGGGTCCAATCATCATCATTGGCCGGGTGCGAGACCACGCCGCTCGAATATCTTAAGCGGCCATCAAGGTGCCGCAAGCATGCGCGCACAAGCGCGCTTCATAACTACGCGCTCGGCACCGGAGTCACAAATGACACTTGCCAGACCGTTTGAACCTCTAGGAGTACCGCTTGAAGCAAGAATCGATGGACCTCGTTGGTCAGACCGCGATCGTGACAGGAGGTTCGAGGGGAATCGGACGCTCTACCGCTCTTGCTCTGGCTTCCCGAGGTGCTGACATCGTCATGTCCTACCGAGAGCGTCATGACGCGGCCGAAGACGTCGTAGGCCTCATAAAGCAAGGAGGAGGCCGAGCTTTCGCCAAGGCAGGTGACGTCGGAGACGAACATCATCTCATCGGGCTCTTCGACGAGACCATCGATCGTTTCGGAGGCGTGGACATCGTTGTTGCCAACGCCGCGCGGCAGTATGTCGGACCGTTCGCAGAGCTCACAACGCAGGACTTCGACGAGCAGTTGGTCGGAGAGTTGAGAGGGGCCTTCCTGACCCTCCGGGAAGCAGCTCGCCGGGTGCGCGAACACGGGCGCATCATCGCGGTCTCAAGTGTGAACACTCGGATGCTATTGCCCCAGATGGGCATGTATCTGGGCGTGAAGGGAGCCGTGGAGCAATTCGTGCGTGTGCTTTCTAAAGAGCTCGGCCCCCGTCACATCACGGTCAACGCCGTTTCTCCTGGCGCGACAAACACGGACGCATTCCAGCCCGAGATGCTTGAGCTGGCGGAGTCGCTTTCGAGCTTCGGCCGCTTGGGACAACCCGAAGAGATTGCCGAGCTGATTGCCTTCCTTGCCAGCCCTGGCGGCCGGTGGGTGACGAACCAGAACATTCTGGTAGGAGGCGGACTGGCATAAGAGGTAGCCGGTCCCAAGAGGTCATTTGACTCTGTGGTGAGAACAGGCCGTGAACTGTGAACATGAATGACGAGATGACCTCGAGAGATCCGATCCAGAACCCACATGTACAGCGCGACCGACGGCGGTGGACACTGCTGACCGTTGTGATCACTGCCATGATGACGGTTACTGCGTGTACGTCGGGAACCCCGCAGGCAAAGCCCACGGAAGCCGAGATCAACACGGAGCTGGATGAGTTCTACGAACAGGAACTTGCGTGGGGTGAGTGCGATGAAAACTTCGCCACAAGCCCTCGAGAAGCAGAAATACTTGCCGCGAGCCCCGCAGACTGTGCATTCCTTAAGGTTCCGTTGCGGTACGACGAGCCCAGCGGTCCAACCGCTTCCGTCGCAGTCAGCCGAATGCGTGCAACCGGCGAGGCAACAGGCTCGCTCGTCTTCAACCCCGGAGGACCCGGTGGATCAGGAGTGCTGGGTACCCTAGCACTCGGAGCACAGCTCGGTGGTCTTGCACCTGGCGGGCCACCGTCAGCGACTCGCCTCGCGCAGCAGTTCGACATCGTTTCTTTCGACCCGCGTGGCGTGGGAGCCACCACTCCCGCTGCTGATTGCTACTCAGAGGACGGCACTACTCGCGGTGACGAATTGTTCCCCACCCTCGCTCAAAGACCGTCCCTCACAGAGGAGGACACCCAGGCAGTGCTAGATCGCTGCGCAGAGGGCTCCGGTGGCACTGACGCCCTTGTACAAATGGGTACGAGGACGACTGCCAAGGACATGGATATCCTGCGCGCAGCGTTGGGGGATGAGAAACTGACGTTCCTCGGCCAAAGCTATGGCAGCCGCCTGGGCGCTGTCTACGCGGAGGAGTTCCCCCAGCGGGTCAGGGCAATGATCCTCGATGGAGCCTTTGATCCGACGCTACCTACTGTCGAACGATTCTCGACGACGTACGCCGGATTCCAGGCGGCATTCGACGCGATGGCTGCAGACTGCACCCAGGACGCACAGTGCCCGCTGGGTACTGATCCGGCCGACGCGACTGCAGCGTTCCAGAAAATCATGCAGCCCCTGAACGACGAACCAGTTCCAGCCCTCGATGGGGAGTTGGACTTCGATACCGCCATCGGCGCAGTCATCCTCGGTCTGTACTCGACCGAAACGTGGCCGACCCTCATCGCTGGAATCGCCGAAGTGAAGCAGGGCCGCGGCGACGCTCTGCTGAAGTACGCGACCGCAAGCACCGCAAATCCCAGTACAGCGGTCAATCAGAACCAGTTCGAGGCATCCTTCGCCATCAACTGTATGGACGAGCAACGCCTTTCACCTGACGACATCGTGCGGCTGAACGAACTGACCTACGAGAGTGCCCCATTCATGGACCGTGGCGGCGACCCTACGAAGGGCGCGCGGGACGCTTGTGAACAGTGGCCGTCGGAGCCTACGCTCGGCTTCCCCTACGCCCAGAACATTGACGGCTTGACCGATACTCTCGTCATATCTTTCACCGGCGATCCCACGACGCCGCACACCGGAGCCATTGCACTGGCAGAAGCCCTCGATAGCGCGCTTCTTACGCTCGAGGGAGCCGAGCACACCATCGTGAGCAAGGGTACGAATGACTGCGTCAATGAGGTGGCATCCAATTATCTGATCGATCTTGAGTTGCCTGTCGAGATGCCCGACTGTTCACGCTGATCTAGGCACTCCCAGATCTGCTGCCCCACCCCAGGGCACACCGGAGGGCAAAGCGCTACGCCCTCCGGTGTGTTCGGTATACCGTGAGCTAGTTCAACCCTAGGGACATTGAGTTCAGCAACCGGTTCCTCTCTCGAACCAGGCGCCGCTTCTACCGGCGTTCCCCTACCGACTTTCCCCTCACGGTGGATCACACCGTTTAAGGGAAGCGGTCCGCACTGCCTCAGGCGCAGGTATGACTGCCCGCAGGTGCTGCACGGCACACGCCATCTTCGAAGGCGGATCGGGATGCCGAGCTTTCGATTACGACATCAACGGTGTGGCTCTTACTGAACGCTCACGATCCCTGTTCGGATGCCCCAAAGGACAGCCTGTAGACGATCGCGAGAGTTGGTTTTTTGAAGTAGGTGTGCCAGGTGATACTTGACGGTTGACTGTTCGATGAATAGTTGGGCGGCAATCTCAGTATTGGAAAGGCCCTGCGCAAGGAGTTGCAGGACCTCGATCTCACGGTCGGTCAGCGGCGTCGGAAGAGGGGCGTTCAACCCAGATGGAGTCGGTGGTCGACGCTGCACGAATTCGCGCAGGATCCGACGTGTGAGCCGTTGGTCGAGGGTACCGTCGCCCTGGGCGACCGAGCGGATGGCGGTGAGCAGTGTGTCTTCGTCGGCGCCCTTGAGGAGGAAACCCGCTGCCCCTGCTTCGAGAGCGGAGAAGATGTCGTCGTCGATGTCGAAAGTGGTCAGGATCAGAATCTCGCTGGTCAGGCTGGCATCGGCGGAGATGTTGCGTGTCGCGGTCACGCCATCCATGACGGGCATGCGGATATCCATACATATGACGTCGGGGTGGAGCTCGGTAGCTAAACGGATAGCTTCCTGCCCGTTTCCGGCTTCCCCGACGACGGTGATGTCTGCGGCTGAGTCGAGCAGGATTGACAGTCCGGCACGAACGATAACTTGATCGTCGACGATCAGAACGCGGATGATGGTGGTGCTCCTTGGGCGAGGTTGGGGATTCGTAATCGGTTGCTCCAGCCGCCGGTCGGCATGCGCCCGGTGGTCAACTGGGCACCGATGAGTTTTGCCCGCTCATGCATGCCGATAAGCCCGTAACCGTGGTGCGCACCCTCATGGATCGGTTTCGGCTGAGCGTAAGTGATCTCCCGGTAGTGGATGCTCGAGGTGTTCTCCACGGTGAAAACAGTGGCCTCGGGTCGATACTCGATCGTCACTGAGCATGTAGCGCCTGGAGCGTGGCGCGCGGCGTTGGCCAGCGATTCCTGTGCTACCCGGTACACGGTCGCCTGGGCAATCGGCCCGAGTTGATTCGTGTGCCCCGTGGTCCTGAGTGTGACGTTCTGGCCGCGGCGCACGGCTGCGTCGATCAGCTCCGGAAGATCGCTCAGTCCCGGGATGCCAATGGACGTCCGAATCTCACCGTTGGCACCTTCTATTTCCGGGTCCGGGCGCAACAGACCGACAGTCCTGCGTAAATCAATCATCATCGTCTGGGCCTCGTGTTCGAGTTCACGAAGCATGGCGCGTGTGCGCAGCGGATCCTTCTCGGCCAGTTTTCCTGCCGCCTGTGCCGTCACGATGATGCCGGATAGGTGATGTCCCGAGATATCGTGCAACTCCCTGGCAAGGGCCGTCTGCTCGGCACGCCGGCGCTGACCCTCATCCCGTTCCTGTTCACGACGGATCATCTCGTCCCGCTCCTGCGCAGCAGTGGCAAGGTGAGAGCGGTTGCGAACGAGTTCGGCGACCACAGCCGGTGCCGTGTACTCGGCGGCCAAGCGCCCGGCGACCAAGGCGACGGGAATCAGAGGGGGGGTATCGCTTCCGTCCAGTGCCAACCCGAGGACGACGACGCTGCTCGTCAGCGCAAGCGCCGCTAGGACGTACCAACTCCGGGGCCGATCTCCCCATCGAACGAGGTAGAAGGTCGAGATTGTTACTGCCAGGCTCCCTAACCCTAGATCCGCCCCGCCGGTAACAAGGAGAACCGTCTGCAGCATCACGATAACAGCAAACACCGGCTCTGGGGCGCGGTAGCGAAACAGAAGTGCCGCAGCCTGCCCAGTTGCAAGAACCGCCTGAAGCGCAGTCAGATGCAGCGGCTGAGGCGGTTCCAGCGTATCGATGCTCTCGATGATGAGGGAGACGGCAACGATTGCGAGAACGACGCCGGGGACGACAACTACGCGTCGAAGTGAGCGTGGCTGGCCGGACCCCGTCATTGTGCTGGGGACGCCGTCTAAAGCCTTTTGCCAGGTTCGCATAGTCAGCACGGTATAAGTCAATCACGGACGCACAGGCGCTCAACTCATGACAAAGGAAGGATGAACTCGCCAGTGCCATCGCCGTCCTCCATGCTCACTTCAACGGCACATCACGACCAACCACAGGGTTTCATCGGTGAGTTATCACCTTCGAGTCGAGGGAACTCATCGATCTCGTCCTTCAGGCCGGGACGCGGACCGAAAACAATGTCCCTGCCATAAGAGTCTTTCTCCGAGGCCAGGAGAAGAGGGGTCGGCCATGCTGCAATGAGCGGACTGTCCTTTTGGCTAGTGAAGGACTGGTCCTGCGGCTGGGGCACTGAAGCAGTACGGCTGGCAGGTTAGAGGTATGAACCAGCATGAAAATGAACCACTGCTCATAGAGCACCTCTCGAAGTCCTTTCGTGGCACCCGGCGAGTCGCGGACGTAAGCTTCGGTGTCTACGCCGGCCGTGTCACAGGCCTGCTCGGGCCCAACGGTGCTGGGAAGACCACGACGATTCGTATGCTGCTGGGCTTAATCGCGCCCGACTCGGGGACGGCGCTGGTGTTCGGTAGTCCTTTCCGTCACCTGTCCGATCCCACCCGGCTTGTCGGAGCAGTGCTGGATGCAGGGGGCCTTCATCCCGGCCGCACCGCACGCCAACATCTACGGATCGCTGCCGCACAGGGCTATCACGCAGGAACCCGCGTGGAAGAGGTCCTTGAGATCGTCGGTATGAGCGCCGATGCCGATCGCCGGATCCGTGACTACTCCCTCGGCATGCGCCAGCGCGTCGCCATCGCCACAGCGATCCTCGGCGACCCGAAGATCCTCGTGCTCGACGAGCCGGCGAACGGCCTGGACCCCGCAGGCATCTACTGGCTCAAGCAATACCTTCGCTCCTTCGCCGACAACGGCGGCAGCGTCCTACTGTCCTCCCACATCCTCGCCGACGTCGAGCAGATCGCCGATGACATCGTGATCATCGCCGATGGGCAGGTGCGCTCAGCGACAACCCTCACCGAAGCCCTCACCGCGTCCGAGGGAAACCTCGAGCACTTCTACCTCTCTATGATCAGCTCCACGGAACGGACCACCCATGCTGCGCGCTGAAATCCTCAAACTCACCACCGTACGCGCGACAAAACTCGCGATCCTCATTGCGGTACTGGGCCTGCTCACCACGCAGCTCACCTCTACCGTTCTCCTGCCCTACCTTGTCGAGAGCGGAGCCGCGGGCCCAGAAGTCACCAGTGACCTGCCGGTGATCGATATGACGACGGCCTCCGAACAGCTGGCCGCCCTCAGCCCCCTCGGAGCTGGTGGTTCCATCGGGATCGTCCTCCTCGCCGTCGTACTCCTCGGTGTCCTCGCTGGAATCAGTGATTTCCGCTTCGGAGGAATGGTCGGCACGGCACTGGCCGAACCTCGCCGCGCACGAATCGTCCTGGCCAAAAGTGGAGCCACCGCGATCATTGGCGTCTCAACGGGACTCGTCCTCGCCCTCGTATCCGCCATCACGCTGCTCCTTGCCCTGGTCCTCGACGGAGCGACCCTGACCGCGACGTTGCCCGACATGCTGGGCACACTCGGCCGCGGCGTCCTGGCCATCACGTTTCTGAGCCTGATCGGACTCGCTGTCGGGCTGCTGCTTCGAAACCAGCTCACCGCGGTCCTCGTCATGCTTGGTGTCCTCGTCCTGGAACCGATCCTGCTCGCGATCGTCCAGATCGCCACGGGCACTCTTCCGATCTGGGCACAACTCATGCCGACTACCTTGTCCCATGCCCTGATCAGCGCGCCCGATGCAGTTACCGCCTCAACCACTCTTGGAGGGCTTGCCGTCCTGACCGCACTTCTGCTGGGCAGCGCCGCCTTCACCCTGGAACGTCGCAGCCTCTGACTCCCGGACCTAACCCCTACCCAACCCACTGACCTGGACGTAGTTCACATGACTCACAATCCTTCTGATCGAAAACGCGGCTTCGGGCGCGCTGCCGTCCTCTGGGCAGCGCTCATCGCAGCACTGATCGCAAACATCCTGACCACGACGATCACTTCCATTCCAGCTGTCTCGATCCCCACTGGAGTGACGGCCCTCGCATGCGCAGTACTGCTCGTTCAGGCTCACCGGTGCCGCAGACGCACCTCAGCAAGAACAACCTCACACCCCGGATCGCAGAACTGACATGGGAAGGTGCGTCGTCCGAGTTCATCGCCTGTACATCCGATCTCGCCCGCAATACACCTGCCCTCAAGTGGACGCGTGCTGGGGGCACCGCCAGGAAAACTGACGCTGCGAAGGCTGCAGGACGATCGTCGCACCATCGAACGGGTTGAAGCGGACAGTTTCAGTCGACCTACCGATCAACGAGCTATCCGCAATTACTGTGTTCCCGGGCTAGAACGCGGGAGGAATCGCTTTCGCCTCTCCCACGCTGCTGGTGCGGACCTGCGGCGTCGCTAGGTCCACTGAACGACTAACTACTACCTGGAGCTGAACGGGCTTGAGGATCAGGCGGCGCGTTGGCTTGCCGCGACGATGAGCTGTTCAAGTCGCCCTCGGGCGTCCATCAGCTCGGCGATGCGCTCGTTGATCCGCACGTGCTCTTCGGCAAGCATCTCCCGCTGCTGCGCATTCGTCGTGCCGTTGTCAAAACACGGCAACATGTCAGCGATCCGCCGGCTCGAGAGGCCAGCGGCAAACATCGCCTGGAAAAAGCGGACCCGTTCCACGGCACTGTCAGGGTAATGACGCTGACCGCCGGCGGTACGCTCACTCTCTAATAACTTCTGCTCCTCGTAGTACCGCAGAGCGCGAACGCTCACGCCGGCACGCGTAGCTAATTCACCTATCCTCACAGCGTTCTCCTCGCGACAATCCTGAACTTGCATCTGACGTTAGCGTCAGGTTTTACAGTACTGGAATGAACTCAAATATTGATCCATCCTCATCCATCTCCGGCTCTGTGGCTCTCGTGACCGGCGCGAATCGTGGCCTTGGCCGGCACCTCGTCACACAACTGCTCGAGCGCGGGGCCGCGAAGGTATACGCCGGTGTCCGCTCACCCCTGGGCTTCGACCTTCCGGGCGTTGTTCCCATCGTCCTTGACGTGACCGACCCCCAACAGATCGAGGCCGCGGCACACGTAGCATCCGATGTGACTCTACTGATCAACAATGCCGGCATCAGTCGCCCTGGCTCACTCCTCAGCAGCCCCATCTCCGACCTAGAAGCGGAGATGGACACGAACTACGGGAGCATCCTACGCATGGTGCGGGCATTCGCCCCAACACTGGCTGCTTCCAAGAGCGGAACCATCGTCAACGTCCTTTCAGCTCAGTCATGGTTCGCCTACCCCGGCACCAACGGCTATCACGCAAGCAAAGCGGCAGCCTGGGCACTGACCAACGGCTTCAGGCTGGAGCTGGCGGGTCAAGGGACGAGAGTGATCGGAGTCCACGCCGGAGCGTTCGACACGGAATTCTCGGCTGGGTACGACGGCCCGAAGGAGGACCCGGCAGACATCGCCCGCGTCCTCCTGGAAGGCGTTGAACGCGGCGACATTGAGGTGCTGACCGACGATTGGACGCGTTGGGTGAAGTCGTTCCTCGACAAGGATCCAGCCGACCTATATGAGCAGCTTGAGCTCGACATCGCTCGCTGAGACCACGACAGAAGCGCAGCTTGCCTCGCACCACGACCTGGTAGCAGGTCGTGGTGCGAAGTAGATCGCGTGCGGCCGAACAGCTTGTAAATCGCCGATACTCGAAAATCGCCTCGGCTTGTATTGACGCAAGCAGATCGGCGGGATCGTCAGATAGCCCTTCCCATCGGACCAGCAGCTGCATGCGGATGGCGCGGTCAAGGGCGGTGACTGGAAATCAACAGCATCCCTAGGCTCCTCACGCGCCCCGGTGTCGAGCAGCCCGTACCCAAAGCGGCGACGATGGTCCCCTGCAGGAGGTGCGCGCGCACGGCGTGCCAGATGTGAGCACCCTCGAGGTCGTTCCTGAGGGTGTCGATCTCGGTGAGCGCGGCGGTTGGGGGCTCCAACCCGACCCGGCGCGACAGCGCGGTTGAGCCGCACATAGGCGATGGGTCGTAGCCGAGAAGGACGTCGTGAAGAACGAGGACCTGTGGCCAGTCGGTTTCGGGTGCCGTTTCGGCATCGGTGTGACACGCGTCGATCGCGGCGTGCGGCTGCCGGCCGAGCCGACGTAACCGGGCGGCGCGTTACAGCTCTGCGTGTGCGCGAGCGATGGGGGTCTCGTTCCATCGTGATCGGTCGTGATCGGCCAGCAGTACGGGCTCGCCGTCGGACCGGGTCGATTCGCGCACCACTGGCCCATGTCAGCACCCCCGCCGACGGTGGGGGCGCTGCAGCAGGACGCCTGTTCGTCGGGCGATCAAACCTGGCCGCTCGACCCTCAGGGTTCGTCGGGTGTCCGGAGCTTCTTCGCGATCTCGCCGGCACGGGCGAGGACGTCCAGCTGCGCCGGGTTGTACAGGGCGGTGACCGATTCGAGGAACGTCCGCTCCGTCACGGCAAGGCTCTTCGACAGGTGCTCCCCGGGGTCGAGGAGCCACGGGTAGTCGGCGATGGTGCGGGCCAGCGTGATGGCGAGACGAACCGCGAGGTCGCCTCTCACCGACTCCTCGGCATCCGGGGACAGGGCGTCGAACTCCTTGCTCGCCGCATCGGGATCGGCCGTCAGGAGTTCACGTAGATCCTTCATGGCGGCGTCGTCGTACAGCTGCTCGTAGATGAGCATCAGCGAGCGGTCCGGCTCGGAGAGGTGCGAGGCCACGTCCTCGAACCCCGCGGGAACTCCCGCGACGGAGGAGCCCGCCAGGATCGCGCGGATCTCGACCCTGGCCCGTTGCAGTCTCTCGATGCTCGCCGCGAGCTCGGCATCGATGAGCTTGAGCGTCTCCGTCGAGGAATCGTCGTCGTCCGTGACCTCGTTGATCCGGTCGAGCGGCACA
>NZ_JBZCNI010000003.1:0-516172 GCF_058269235.1 Arthrobacter sp. TJ-236 | reverse complement strand
TCACGAAACCGGGCTCCGGATCGAAGGTCACCACACCGTCGGCATCCACGGTGTAGACACCCTGACCGTCGACGGTGAGGGTCTTGCCTGCGTCGGTGACGGTACCGCCGCCGGTGAAGACGACGCTCCCCGGGACGAGTGCCAGGTTCGCGTTGCCGGGCCGGTCGTTCGCGACCACCGGGATGATCGCGTCCTGGTCCTGTCGCGTGGTGACGACGTCGGGGTTCGCCACGGGAGTGGCTCCTCGGACGACGACGGTGAGCGTCGCCGTCGAGCTCTGGTCGTTGCCGTCCGTCACCCGGTAGGTCACCGGCTGCACCGTCCCGCTGAAAGCGATGTCGGGCGTGAACGTCACGGTGCCCGTCGCCGTGTCGACGGTGAAGACACCGCCGTCGACCGCGAGCCTCGTGACAGCCTGGTCGCCGTCGAGCAGTCGCACGGACGCCGCGACCGGCGCACTGCCGCCCTCGACGCCCGGGAGGTCGTTGGCTGCGGGGTCCAGCGTCACAGGGGTGTTCTGCGGCGTGGAGGCCGCGTCCGCGACGGCGCGTGGCGGAATTGCGACCACCGTCACCGAGAGGGTGGCGCGGCCAGGCTGCTGATCGGCGTCGAACACCACGTAGGGGACGGGAGTGGCCCCGCCCGTGAAGGCGGCGAGGGGGGTGAAGGTGATGACGCCGTCGTCGCCCACACGGTACGTGCCCTGGTCCGGCACGGTCAGTTCCTTGCCGTCGACGGACAGCGCGGCGCCGGGGACGGCCTCGAGCTGCACACTGGAGGGGACGAGCGGGGTGGCCGCGTTCCCGGCGCGATCGTTGTCGAGCACGATCACGGGAACGGGTTCGCCCTGGTCGGTCGTGTCGGCGTCGTTGTTCGCGACCGGCCGCACCGCGACCACGCGGACCGTGACGACGGCCTGCCCCGTGGCACCCGCGGCGTCGGTCACACGGTACTCGGCGCTCGTGGTGCCGCTGACTCCGGGGGCGGGGGTGAAGGTGACCACGCCCCGCGCGTCCACCCGGAAGGTCCCGCCCGGGGTGGTGAAGGATCCGTCGGCCGCGGCACCGATGAACTCGACCGTGGCGACGTCGATGGCGCTGCCGCCGTCGACACCCGGGGTGTCGTTGGCGAGCACCTCGATCTCGACGGGCGTGTTCTGACCGGTCGACGCGGCATCGGACGCCGTACGGGGGCCCACCGGTGTGATGCCGAAGGAGATGGTGGCCTCGGCGACATTGCCGCCGATGTCCCTCACCGAATAGCGGATCACGGTGGCATCGTTGACGAAGGCGGCTTCCGGGGTGAAGGTCACCGCGCCGTCGGGAGCCACCTCGAACCTCCCCTGGCCCTCGATGGTCAGGCTCTTACCATCCGCGGACAGCTCGCCACCCTCGACCTCGAGGAACACCACGGAGGTCGGGTCGAACGGCGTGCCCGCATTTCCCGGCCGGTCGTTGGCGAGGACGTTCACGACGGCGGGCTCACCTTGCAGGGCACGCGCGGCGTCGTTGTTCGCCCGCGGCGCACTGATCCCCACGGCGATGTCGATCGTGGCCGTGCTGCTCAGGCCGTTGCCGTCGGTGATCCGGTAGGTGACCGTCGGCACGCCGCCCGAGAAGGTGACGTCCGGAGTGAAGGTCACGTCGCCGGTCACCGTGTCGACCGTGTACCTGCCACCCTCGACGTCGAGGGTGGTGACGAAGGTGTTGCCGGGACCCACCAGCCGGAGCGTGTTCGGGATGACGGCGCTGCCGCCCGTGACCCCGGGGAGATCGTTCGCTGCGGGCGACACCGTGATCGGCTGGTTCTGGCCGGTGGAGTAGCCGTCGGCGAGGGCGCGCGGAGCTGCGGCATCCACCGTGACGTTCACCGTCGTCGAACTCGTGGTGCCGTCGACGTCCGCGACCTCGTACCTGATGGCGCGGGCGGGTCCCGTGAAGGCCGGGACGGGCGTGAACGTCAGACCGGCCGAGGGGCCGTCGGGTGAGTAGGTGTACGTGCCCTCGTTCGGGACCACCAGGGTACGGCCGCCGTCCCCGACCTCGGCACCGGCGATGCCGGGTCCGCTGAGGATCACAGTGCCCGGATCGAGGGGCGTGTTCTCGTTACCCGGCAGATCGTTGTCGAGGATGTCGATCAGCACGGGCCGGCTCTGCGGCGTCCGTGCCAGGTCGGCATTGGCCGTCGGGACCACGATCTGGACGGTGATGTCGATCGTCGCGCGCGAGCGCAGACCGTTGGTATCGGCGACCGAGTACTGGATCTGGTCCACGGCGCCGGTGAATCCGTCCGCGGGGGCGAAGGTCACGTCGCCGTTCCCTCCGACCGTGAACACGCCCTGACCGGCGATCTCGAGCGTGTCGCTGAGGGTGTCGTCCGCGCCGACGAACCGGACCGAGTTCGGGACGACGGCGGCGCCTCCGGTGACTCCGGGGCGGTCGTTGGTCACCACCGGGAACGTGATGTCGGTGTTCTGTTCGGTGGTCTGAGCGTCCGCTGCGGCGCGGGGCGCCACGGCGGCGACGTCCACCACGAGGGTGGCCGTGTCGGAGCTGCCATCGACGTCCGAGACCGTGTACGTGACCGCGCGAGTGGCTCCCGTGAACGCGGCCAGCGGCGTGAAGGTGATCCGTCCGGTGGTCGGGTCCACGCTGAACGTGCCCTCACCCGCGAAGGTGAGGCTCAGGCCGTCAGCCGAGGGCACGATCCCGCCGGAGGTCTGCAGACGCACGGTGGTCACGTCGAACGGCGTGTTCGCGTTACCAGGGACGTCGTTCTCGAGGACGTCGACGGTGATCGGCGTGTTCTGCGGGGTGGCCCGGCGGTCGTCGTTGGCCTGCGCGATGGCGGGCCGCACGGTGACGTCGATCGTGCTGATGCCGGTCTGGCCGTTACCGTCCAGGATCCGGTAGCGCACCTCGGGTACCGCTCCGGCGAAGCCCGGGGCCGGGTCGAAGGTCACGGCGCCCGTGGTGGTGTTCACCGTGAAGGTGCCCTCGTCGAGGGTCAGTGTCTCGACCGGCGTGTCGCCGTCGAGCAGCCGCAGCGTGGTGAGGTCGGGGGCGGAGCCGCCGTCGACGCCGGGCAGATCGTCCTCGCCCGGGAAGAAGGTGACGTTCGTGTTCTGCTCCGTCACCGCGGCGTCGGCCACCATGCGGGGGCCCACGGCGGTGACGGTCACGCGGATCACGGCGGTGACGCGCTGACGGTCGGCGTCCTCGATGGCGTACTGCACCGGGGTCGCCGCGCCGGTGAAGGGCGCGAGCGGCGTGAAGGTCACCACACCGTCGCCGTCCACGGAATAGGTGCCCTGGCCAGCGACCGTGAGGGTTTTGCCCTCATTCGAGACAGTTCCGCCGCCCTCGCCGGTGAAGACGACGCTTCCGGGAACGAGCGGGGTCGCGTCGTTCCCGGCGCGATCGTTCGCTACCACCGGAATGATGACCGGCTGCGCCTGGCGAGTGGTCGCTGCATCGTCATTGGCCACCGGGGTGATGGCGGTGACGAGGACGTCGATGGTGCTGACACCGGTCTGGCCGTTGCCGTCGGTGATCCGGTAGCGGATCTCCGGCACGGGCCCGGAGAAGCCCGGGGCGGGGTCGAAGGTCACGGCGCCCGTGGCGGTGTTCACCGTGAAGGTGCCCTGCGGGAGGGACAGGGTGTCCACGGGGGTGTCGCCGTCCAGCAGACGGAGGGTGGTGAGGTCGGGGGCGGAACCGCCGTCGACACCGGGGAGGTCGTCCTCGCCCGGGAAGAAGGTGACATCGGTGTTCTGCTCGGTCACGGCGGCGTCGGCCACCATGCGCGGACCCACGGCGGTGACGGTCACGCGGATCAGTGCCGTGGCCGTCTGGCCGTCTGCATCCGAGACGCGGTACTCGACCGCGGTGGCGGGGCCCACGAAGGCGGCGACCGGCGTGAAGGTGACCACGCCGTCGGCGTCCACCGTGTAGACGCCCTGTCCGGTGACCGTCAGTGTCTTGCCAGCATCGGACACGATGCCGCCGCCGACTCCCGTGAAGATCACGCTGCCGGCGACAAGCGGCGTCGCGTCGTTGCCGGGGCGGTCGTTCGCGAGAACGGGAACCGGAACCGGCGTTCCCTGACGCGTCTGCGCGGCGTCGTCGCCCGCGGTGGGGACGGCGACACCGACCACCACGTCGATCGTGCCGATCCCGGTGGCACCGTTGCCGTCGGCGATCACGTACCGCACCTGCGGCACCTCGCCGGTGAAGCCTCGGGCGGGCCGGAAGGTGACGGAGCCGTCGGCCGTGTTCACGGTGAACACGCCCTGGGTCAGGGTGAGCGTGGTGACGGGGGTGTCGCCCTCGAGGAGACGCAGCGAGGTGAGGGCGGGTGCGCTGCCGCCGTCCACGCCGGGGAGGTCGTCCTCTCCGGGCTGGAACGTGACAGGGGTGTTGCGCTCGGTGACCGCGGCGTCCGCCACGGTGCGCGGCCCCACGGGGGTCACGGTGATGCGGAGCTGCGAGGAGGCCGTCTGTCCGGCCGCGTCACTGATGGAGTAGGGCACTGCGCGGGCAGCTCCCACGAAGGCGGCCTCGGGGATGAAGATCGCCACGCCGTCGTCGAGCGTGTAGATGCCCTCGCCTGCGACGGTCAGGGTCCTGCCGTCGTCCGAAAGGACGCCACCGGCCACCGCCGTGAAGACCACCGAAGCGGGGTCCAGCGGGAGCGCGGCGTTGCCCGAGCGGTCGTTTGCCGCAAGGTCCACGGGGATCGCGGTCCCCTGACGCGTGGTCCCGGCATCCGGGTTCGCGACGGGCCGGGCTGCGACGACCTCGACGTCGATGACGCTCGTCGAGGACTGCCCGATGCCGTCGCTGATGCGGTAGCGCACCTGCGGGACGGAGCCGCTGAAGCCCGCCTCGGGGGTGAACGTCACGGTGCCGGTCGCGGCGACGCGGAAGACGCCGGCGCCCGGCAGGGTGAGCTCGGTCACCGGCAGGTTCTGCGCGGTCAGGAGGCGGATGCTCGCGGCCACGGGGGCGCTGCCGCCGTCGACGCCGGGGAGGTCGTTGGCGGCGGGGTCGAGGCTCACGGGCGTGTTCTGCGGAGTGGTGGTCGCGTCGGCGACGGCGCGTGGCGGGGCGGCGGTCACGGTGATACTGAGCTCGGCGCTGTCCGTCCGGCCGTCGGCGTCGCTGATCGTGTAGGTCACGGGCGTCGCGGCGCCGGTGAAGGCGGCCACGGGCGAGAACGTGATGACCCCGTTCGCCGCGACGCTGTAGACACCCTGGCCCGGCACGGCGAGGCGCTTGCCGTTCTCGGTCGGCTGCTCCCCGTTGACCGCCGAGAGCACCACGGAGCCGGCGGTGAGCGGCGTCCGCGCGTTGCCGGCGCGGTCGTTCGCGACGACGTCCACGGGCACGGCCTGCGCCTGCGGAGTGGTCGCCGAGTCGTCGTTCGCGACAGGGCTGACGGGTGTCACCTGCACGTCGATGGTCCCGGTGCCGGTCTGCTGGTTGCCGTCCGTGATCCGGTACTGGATCTGCGGTACGAGGCCCGTGAAACCTGCCGCCGGAGTGAAGGTCACGTTGCCGTTGGCGGTGTTCACCGTGAAGACGCCGGCGTTCACGGTCAGCGTCTCCACGGACGCGCCACCTGCACCCACGAGGCGGACGGTGGAGAGGATCGGCGCACTGCCGCCGTCGACCCCGGGGAGGTCGTCGGCGCCGGGCGCGAAGGTGACCGGCGTGTTCTGCTCGGTGACGGCGGCATCGGCCACCATGCGGGGGCCCACGGCGGTCACGGTGACGGTGAGCTGCGCCGTCGACGTCTGGCCCGCACTGTCGGAGACGGTGTACGGCACGGAGCGCGCGCTACCCACGAAGGCGGTGACCGGCGTGAAGGTCACCACGCCCTGGACGTTCACGGTGTACACGCCCTGGCCGGCGACCTCGAGGCGCTTGCGGTCGGCCGAGAGCGTGCCGCCCTGAACGGTGGAGAGGACCACGGTGTCGGGGACGAGCGGCAGCGCCGGATTGCCTGCGCGGTCGTTCGCGAGCACCTCGAGGGGTACCGGGGAGCCCTGCGGTGTCGTGGCGACGTCATCGGCGGCGACCGGCACGGCGGCGGTCACGGTGATGTTGATCGCGGCGGTGGAGCGCTGGTTGTTGCCGTCGGCGATCGAGTAACGCACCTGCGGCACCACGCCGGAGAAGCGCGGCGCCGGGGTGAAGGTGACGCGACCGGTCGCGGTGTCCACCGCGAAGCGGCCCTCGGTGAGGGTGAGGCTCTCGACGAGCTGGCCGTTGGTGCCGATGAACCGGAGGGTGTCCGGGACCACAGCGGTGCCGCCGTCCACTCCGGGGCGGTCGTTCTCGGCGGGGTCCAGGGTCACGGGCGTGTTCTGCGCCGTGGTCCGGGCGTCGTCCGCGGCGCGCGGGGCCACGGCGGAGACGTTGACCCTGAGCTGCGACTCGGCGAAGGTGCCGCTGGCATCGGCCACGCGGTAGGTCACGGGGGTGGCGTCGCCCGTGAAGGAGGCGAGCGGGAGGAAGGTGACGCGTCCGTTCTCGGCGTTGGCGAGGTACGTGCCCTGGCCGGGCACGGTGAGCCGGCGGCCCTCCTCGCTGAGCGTGGCCCCGGCGGGCGCGACGAGGCGCACCGTCCCGGGAACGAGGGGCGTGTTGGCATTGCCCGCGCGGTCGTTGGCGAGCACGTCGAGCGTGGTGGTGGCGCCCTGCGTCGTCGTCTGCGCGTCCGGATTGGCCACCGGTGTGGCGGCGGCGACCTGCACGTCGATCGTGGCGCGGGAGGTCTGGCCCGCGGCGTCGCTGATGGCGTAGGTGACCTGCGGCATGGTGCCGGAGAAACCGGCGCGCGGGGTGAAGGTGACGGCGCCGGTGGCGGTGTTGACGACGTATCGGCCGTCGGTCAGCTGCAGATCCGTCACGGGCTGGCCGGCGCCGTCGATCAGGCGGAGGGAACCGGGCACGAGGGCGCTGCCGCCGTCGACGCCGGGGCGGTCATTGGCGATGGGCGCGAAGGTCACGGGGGTGTTCTGGTCGGTCCCGACGGCGTCGTTCGCCGCACGCGGGGCGACCGGCGCGACGTCGATGACGAGGTTCGCGGTGGCGGTGGCGCCGTCGGCGTCCGCGACCGTGTAGGGGACGGCCGTCGTGGCGCCGGTGAACGAGGCGACCGGGACGAAGCGCACGGCGCCGGTGGTCGGGTCCACGGTGTAGGTGCCCTGGCCGGCGACGGTCAGGGTGCGGCCGTCCGCGGACGGCACGCTCGCGCCGACGGCGGAGAGCCGCACGGTGGCGGGACGGAGCGGCGTGGCCGCGTTGCCCGCGGCGTCGTTCACGAGGAGCGGCACCGTGACGGGGGCGGCCTGCGTGGTGCTGCCGCGGTCGTCGTTGGCGGTGGGACGCACGGCCGTGACCGAGACGGTCAGGAGGCCGGTGGAGGTGAGGCCCGCCGTGTCCGCGATGCGGTAGGAGACGTCCGGGACGCGCCCGGAGAACCCGGCGGCGGGCGTGAACGTGACCGCGCCCGTGGCCGTGTTGACGGTGAACGTGCCCTGGCCCGCGAGCGTCAGCGTGGTCACGGCCGTGCCGTCGGCGGCGAGGAGGCGGAGCGAGGAGGCGTTGACGGGGGTACCGCCGTCGATACCCGGGGCGTCGTTCGCAGCCGGGTTCACGGTGACGGGGGTGTTCTGCGGGGTGACCACGGTGTCCGGGGAGGTGCGCGGCGGGACGCCGGTGACGGTGACGGTGACGTTCGCGGTCGCGGTGCGCCCGTCGACGTCGGACACGGTGTAGGGCACCGCCGTCGCGGGACCGGAGAAGGCGGCGACGGGCGTGAACGTCACCGCTCCCGTGGTCGCATTGACCGTGTAGGTGCCCTGGTTGGGCACGCTGAGGGTCTTCCGGTCCGCGGAGAGCACCGCGCCGGGGGTGTTCGCGGGCACGGAAAGGACCACGGTGCGCGGGTCGAGGGCGGTGTTCGCGTTGCCGGGGAGATCATTTGCCACGACGTCCAGAGTGACGGCGGTGCCCTGGCGGGTCTCGGCGGTGTCACCGCTCGCGGTCGGGGTGACGGCACTGACGGTGACGGTGATGGTGCTCCGCGCGGTCAGGCCGCGGGTGTCCGCCACCTGATAGGTGACGGCGGGCGTCGTTCCCGTGAAGCCACGGGCCGGCGTGAAGGTGACCACGCCCGTCGAGGTGTCCACGATGAACCGGCCCGCGGGGATGGTGAGGTCGGTGACGAGGGCACCGTTGGCGCCGACGAGGCGCACGGAGGCCGGGTCGATCGGCGTGCCGCCGTCGATCCCCGGGCGGTCGTTGCCGGCCGGGCTCAGGGTCACCGGGTTGTTCTGGCCGGTGGTTGCGGTGTCGGCGGCGGCGCGGGGGGCTACGCCCGTGACGGTCGGGGTGATGGTGGAAGTCGCGGTGACGCCTGACTGGTTGGCCACGCGATAGGTGACGGGCCGGGCGGTGCCTGCGAAGGCAGCCACGGGTGTGAAGGTGACGTCGCCCGTGGCGGCCACGGTGTAGGTGCCCTCGCCCGTGACGGAGAGGGAGGTGACGAACTGGCCGGTCGCGGGGTCCAGCAGGCGGACCGAGGGCTTGTTGATCGGGGAGTCGACACCGTTGTCGTTGACCGTCGGATCGAAGGTCACAGCCACGCCCTGCGTGGTGGTCGGTGCGTCCGCCACCGGGACGGGCGGATCGGCCGTGACGGTGATGGTCAGTGTCGAGGACGCCGTGGAGTTGTCGACGTCGGAGACACGGTAGGTGATAGGGCTCGCCGTACCGATGAACGCGGCCGCGGGCGTGAAGACGACCTGGCCGTTGGTAGTCGCGGTGTAGACGCCCTGGTTCGGGACGGTGAGGGTCTTTCCGTCGGCGCTGACCGTGGCGCCGGGGATGCTCGGTGCGGAGAGGATCACGGAACCGGGGACGAGCGCCTTGCCCGTCGCCGGGACGTCGTTGCCGAGCACCGTGGTGGTGATCGGGGTGTTGCGCTTCACCGTGTTGGTGTCCGCGACGGCCGTGGGGGTGGGGACGTCCTGCAGGGTCACGAAGGCGTTCCACTGATCGACGTTGGTTGCAGTGAGCGTGGCCGACCCACCGAAGACCTTGAGACCTGTGGCGATGGTCACCTGGGTGAGGCCGATGCCGTTGATGATCATGCTGCCGCAGGCAGCCGGAACGGCGGCGTTGCAGGCCGTGCTCGGCTGGTTGACGCCCGTCTGGAAGCGGTTGCCGTTCACCACCGCGAGGCTCGACGTCGAACCGGGCTGCGGCTGGCTGAGCGTGGCGCCCGCAGGAACGGAGGTGACGTTGCCGTACACCGAATAGGTACTCGTGACGGCACCGTTCGACGTGGTGTTCGCTCCGAGGCCCACGACGTGCAGCACCGGATTGTTCACCGGCTTGCTGAAGGTGATGGTGATGCTGCCGTTCTGCGGGCAGAAGACGTTGGTGTTTCCTCCCGCCACGCAACCCACGCCGGACGTGTCGAGCTGGGTCACGACAGTCCCGGCCGGCAAAGAGGGCGAGAAAGTCGCGTCGGTCGATCCGCGTACCGGAAGGGTTGAGGTGGTTCCACCGGTGGCTGCCTTGACGGTGTTACCCGCGAGCGCCCAGGTGCCGGTGACGTTCTCCGTGTTGGGCTGCGTGAACGTCTGCGAGTAGCCGCTTCCCGCATCCACGACGTTCGCGAGCCTGGCCGCCGAGGCGCTCGGAGCAGTGGCGACCGACAGCGCGATCACCGAGCCCGCCCCGAGGACCACCGCGAGGCACATCGCGAGGACGCGCTGCAGAAGGGACCAAGAACCTGAGTGCCGGTGAGACCGCCGACGTGCGCGCTGATGCGACAAAGCATTCCCCTTGAGACCACCGCGGCGGGCTTCCGGCCCAAGCGGTACATGCGAGTGATTGAGTTGTACCGGCGCCGCCCCTGCTACCCAGCAGTACATCCAGGCGTTCCGGTGGGATCGCGTCGTCATCCACGCAGTCCCGCTTCAGGACGGCCGACTCTGATCAGGTGTGTCGGAGGGCCGCCCTCAGCTTTTTGAGAATAACCACGAAACCTCGCGATGGCGTTGCCTCAGACGCAAGGAACAAGCAACATATCCGCAAGGATCAACAGCTGGTTGCGTTTCTCCCACGCGCCTATTTCGGGTGGAAGGCCTCACCGCGGGACAGCATCACACGGATCCCGCGATGGTCCGCGTCTTCGCAGCGTCGGCCCTCAGCCGGGAGAGGCGGAAGATCAGGCATACCTTTTCTGTGAGGTGAGTGTGCTGATCATCGCCGACGCTGCGGAGTCGGTCGCGATCGCCGTCATCAGGTCCGGCGGCTCCTCGGCCGTCGCGATTGCGGACGGATCAGATGCTGCGGGCGCCGCGCTGCGTGAAGCGGACGAGGTAGCCGGCGTCGTCGCACCGCCCTTCCTGTGCAGGACGAGCCGCACGCCCGGCGAGCTCTCATGGTGCTCCTCGAGCCATGCGCGCCGTGCAGCGGCATCCGGGAGCAGCAGTTCGGGGCGTTCGGCCGTCATGGTCCCCACCGTAGGTGCGCCTTGCGTGTGCCGCTACTAGATTGCTAGCATCCTAGGAATGAGCCCGGAACCGAAGGTGCAGTTCAACGTCTATCTCCCCGCGGACCTCGTGCGCGAGGTCAAGCACCGCAGCATCGACGAGTCCCTCAGCCTGTCCGCCTTCGTGGAACGGGCACTCCGCAGCTACCTCCAGGAGAACTGATGCTCCGCGTCCGACCCCTCGTCCACACGACCGACCCCACCCGCGCGACGGCGTTCCTCCGGGCCCTCGGCCTCACCCCTGCGGCCGACCCCTCACCCACGCCCGCCTACGCGGTGTTCGACGCCGGCAGCGGCCGCGTGGCGCTGCACGCCTGCGCTGCGGATGGCCCCGCGGACGGCACCACACTGCTCGCGTTCGACGTCGGGGACGTCCGGGAATTCGCGCGGCGCACCGCCGAGGCCGGCACGGCCGTGGTACTCACCGAGGAGGGCCACGGCCTGGCCGCCCGCGTCACCGCCCCGGACGGCATCTCCTTCCTCGCGGACGAGGGGCCGCGGGAGACGGGAGCGCCGCCCTCCCCGCTCTCCGTCCTGACGCTCTGGTACTCCCCCAACACCGCGCCGGCCGTCCGGACCCTGAGGGGTGTCGGAGCGACACCCCGCATCAGTTCCGACGCCGGCACGTGGCACGATTTCCGGGCGAAGAACGGTGGGCTCGTGGCCGCGCACGCGGCGGCCCGCACCGGCATCGAGCTCGCGTTCGAGTACGACGGCGACGTCCGCGAACTCGCAGCGGGACTGACCTCCGGCGGGCTGCGGCCCGTCGTCGTGGACGAGGGCTACGGACGGTCGCTCCGCGTACCCGCACCCTGGGGCGCGGAGGTCTGGATCAACGAGTGCCAGCAGGACTTCTACGGATACACGAAGCACGAGTAGCAGTCCGTGGCGTCGTCGCGCCCGGTGTGGGGCCGGGCACAGCGCGCCGACTGTCCGCGAGCGCGCTCCTGCAGTAGAACTGAAGTATGACCGTTCGCACCCCTGACCCCAATCCCGGCTGGCTCTCCGAGGATGATCTCTACGAGGCCCGCCGCCGCCTGCCCATGGTGTACGTCGAGGCCATCCCGGTACGGTGCGACGCCCTCGGGTACGTCAACGAGGTGGGTCTGCTGCTCCAGGCCAACGAGCAGGGCGAGATGATGCGCACGTTCGTCTCCGGCAGGGTCATGTACCGCGAGACCATCCGCGCGGCGCTCCTGCGCCACCTCGAGAAGGACCTCGGCCCCTTCGCGCTGCCGCAGCTCTCACCCTCGCCGCTGCCCTTCACCATCGCCGAGTACTTCCCGTCACCCTCCGAGACCGGGCTGACCGACGACCGCCAGCACGCCGTCGCCCTCGCCTACCTCATCCCCGTCACGGGCGAGTGCAGCCCGCGGCAGGACGCCCTCGAGCTCTCCTGGCTCACCCCGTCCGAGGCCCTGAGCCCGTCCATCCAGGCCGAGTTCTCCGGCGGCCGCGCGGACCTCCTCCGCCAGGCCCTCGCGCACGCCGGCTGGGGCCGCTAGCCCGTCCTGACGGGTGCCGCGCGTTACCGTATCGTGATAGCGGTGCGCTGGGGCGCCTGAGTACATCGACGGGTTATCGCAGAGGTTGGCACAACGCACATGATGGTGAACACGGCGGGGTTCCACGCGGTGTCCGCGGACGCCCTGGGAGTCGGCGACGCACTGGCACTCCCCGGGTCCGACGACGTCGCGGAGGTCACGGCGGTCGCGGTGGAGCAGGACGACTTCGGGACACCCGCACTCCTCGTGGCGACGGTCGCAGGCGGCCGCACCGTGTCCATCGCGATCGGGTCCACGGTCCGGGTGGCCGGGCCGTCGGCGTCCGATCCCCCGTCCGATCCCGTGCCTGATGCCGCGCCCCGTCCGGCACCAACCGATGCTTCGCTTCCCGATCCCGTGCAGGCCGATACCGTGCCGACCGAGACCGTGCCGACCGGCGTCGCCTTCCCTCCGACCCCCGCGCCGGACGTCCCCCCGGCCCTCCCGGCACCCGCGGTCGCCGCGGATCGCGGGTCACCCGAGGAGCTGGTCGTGCAGATCGCCGAGGCGCACGCGGAGAATCCCGACGTCCAGGAGCTGGCAGGTCGCCTCACCCGCGGCATCAACCTCAAGGCCGGCAGCAACCTGCAGGACCTCCACCAGCTCGCGCTCACGCTGTTCGTCGACGAGGCGGACATCCCAGCGGCGCTGACCATCGCCGATCTGCTGGCCGAGCAGCCCTTCGACGGCAACTTCGGGCGCTGGAAGTGGATCGAGGGCGGGCTCGCCATCGCCGCGTACCTCACGCGCGAGGACGACGCCCGCTCCGCCCGCTACTCCGCCGCACTGCGCGTGGCCGACGACGCCGAGACCGATCCGCTGCGCGCCAAGACCGCGGCCGTCTACCGGCAGCGTCAGCTCAACGAGCCGAACGTGTACGACCCCGAGATCCTGCGGGCGTCCTCGGTGGGCAAGCCCGACGTCGAGCGCGACTGGCGCGTACTCCGCATCGGCGTGCTGCTGTACCTCCGCGCACACGGCGGATCCGAGACGCTCAGCCGTGAGGTCCTCGACCGCCGCATCGCGTCCGAGCTCGCCGCCGTCGCGGCGCTGAACGAGGAGCTCGCGCGGCGCTGAGCCTGTCGCGGCCCGCGCGTCCGGGCGCGTCCGGGGCGTCGTCGTCGTGCTGGCAAAATGGGTTGGTGCATCCACAGTCCCAGCAGTCCGCGTTCTCGTTCCACGTCCGTTCCCGCCTCGAGGAGACGACGCCGACGGCGGGCGGGGGACGGCGGCACGGGCGCACCGGGACCATCACGACGCCGCACGGCGAGATCCGGACGCCCGCGTTCATCCCGGTGGGCACGAAGGCGACGGTCAAGGCCGTCCTGCCCGAGGCGATGGCCGGGCTCGGCGGGCAGGCCCTCCTCGCGAACGCATACCACCTCTACCTGCAGCCCGGCGCCGACATCCTCGACGAGGCGGGCGGGCTGGGCGCGTTCATGAACTGGCCCGGCCCCACCTTCACCGATTCCGGCGGGTTCCAGGTCATGAGCCTCGGCTCGGGCTTCAAGAAGGTCATCACCATGGACGTGCCGGTGGACGCCGAGTCGGCGGGTGCGGATGATCGCGTGGCCGTCGGCAAGGAGCGCCTGGCGCACATCGACGACGACGGCGTCTGGTTCAAGAGCCACCTCAACGGTGACCGGCACCGCTTCACACCGGAGATCTCGATGCAGGTGCAGCACCGGCTGGGCGCCGACATCATGTTCGCGTTCGACGAGCTGACCACGCTGATGAACTCGCGGGGCTACCAGGAGGAGTCGCTGGAGCGGACCCGGCTGTGGGCGCTGCGGTGCATCGCGGAGCACGAGCGGCTCACCGCCGAGCGGAGCCACCGCCCCTACCAGGCGCTCTTCGGCGTCATCCAGGGAGCGCAGTACGAGGACCTGCGGCGGAAGGCGTCGGCCGATCTCGGGGCCATGAACTTCGACGGGTTCGGCATCGGCGGAGCGTTGGAGAAGGAGAACCTGGGCACCATCCTCGGCTGGTGCAGCGAGGAGCTACCCGAGGCCAAGCCGCGCCACCTGCTCGGCATCTCCGAGCCGGACGATCTCTTCAGAGGCATCGAGAACGGCGCCGACACCTTCGACTGCGTCTCCCCCACCCGCGTGGCCCGCAACTCGGCGTTCTACACTCCCGACGGACGGTGGAACCTCTCGAACTCGCGCTTCAAACGGGACTTCACGCCGCTGGTGGAGGGCTGCGACTGCTACACCTGCACGCACTACACGCGTGCCTACATCCACCACCTCTACAAGGCCAAGGAGATGAACTCGGCCACTCTGATCTCCATCCACAACGAGCGATTCGTGGTGCGCATGGTCGACGACGCCCGGGCCGCCATCGAGGACGGCACCTTCTACGACCTCAAGGCCGAGGTGCTGGGCCGCTACTACGCGTAGCGCCGTCGCCGCCGTCGTTCCATTTTCCCTCACGACGCCGCCCCGCCGCCCAGCCGCCCCTCCCTTCTTCCCGTCCGGACCGCCGCGGCGGGTGCCTCTTCCCGGGGGAACTGCACCCTGCCGACGGAGCAGATGCCGCGGGTCGACGCTCCGGCAGAGCCGCTTTATCCACATCGAGGCCCCTTCGCGTGCTGCGGCCGTCCGCGACTGTGACGGTGGAGCGATGACGGAGCCCCATAACCGCGCGTCGGCCCAGCAGATCCTCTGGCGGTACCAGGAGCTTCTCGACGACGGCCTCAGCCGCAAGCGCCTCCACCGGGCGATCGCACGCGGAGAGCTGAGGCGCCTGCGCAAGAACTGCTACGTGGCGGCAACTCACTGGGCCGAGCTCGACCCCGTCGGACGTCTCGAGCTGCAGGCGCGCGCCCACCACCATTCCCTGGTCGGACGCCCGACCGTCGGCCACGTCTACAGCCACGAGACCGCGGCCGTGCTCCATTCGCTCACGCTGTGGCGGCCCGAGCCGGGCGTGCACGTCACGCAGCACACCCGCACGTCCAACGCGAGTCACGGTGCCGACGTCGTCAACCACAGCGCGCAACTCGACGACGACGACGTGACCCTCCTCCGCGGGCTTCCGGTCACGTCCCTGACGAGGACCATGGTCGATTGCGCGCGGACCCTGCCGAGCGATCGGGCCCTGATCATCGCGGACCAGTGCCTCCGACAGGGCGCTTCACGGCCGGACGCACTCGCGTCCCTCGAGCGCCTGGGACCGGCCGGCGGCGTCGTGCGCGCCCGGCCGGTGCTCCTCGCGGCGGACGCCCGGTCCGAGTCGCCGGGCGAGTCCCTGACGCGGATCCGCCTGCACCGCTTCCGCCTGCCACCCGTCGACGTACAGGTCGAGGTACGGACCCGCGCCGGCGTCTACCGCCTCGACTTCGCCTGGCGCGACCTCATGGTCGGTCTCGAATTCGACGGGAAATCGAAGTACTTCGGGGACGTGCCGACCGCCGAGGTGCTGTTCCAGGAGCGTCGCCGGGAACGGATACTCACGGAGGCCGGGTGGACGATCATCCGGATCGAATGGTCGGACCTCTTCCGGGAGGCGGAACTCGAAGCACGTCTTCGTGCCGTGCTCGCCTCCGCGCAGCGCCGCATCGAGTCCGACGCATCCTAGACCAGCGCGCGGCAGGGCGCCGGCGCCTGCTGTCGGACGTCGTCGGCCGCTGCACCCCGGACCCGGGGCATTTGCTCCTGTGCACGGGTGAAGTACCCCCGGGTCTGACCGCCCGCCGCGGCGGACCCCATCGGGGCTAGGTTTGAACGTGTTCAAATAACGGCTACGCTCCAAATTGAACACGTTCGAAAGGACCCCGATGCCCACCCCGACGGCCAAGAGCGAAGCCACCCGCGAGCTGCTGGTCTCCACCGCCCTCCGGCTCTTCCGTGAGGTCGGCTACGAGAAGACGACCATGCGGGCCATCGCCACTGCCGCCGGCGTCTCGACGGGCAGCGCGTACTACTACTTCTCCTCGAAGGACGATCTCGTCCACGAGCTGTACCGGACGTTGCAGGAGGAACACCGCGGCCTCGCTCTACCGCTGATGCGGAACGGCCAGAACCTCGGCGAGCTCCTGAAGACGGTGCTGAACACCGGGATCGACGTCATGGCGCCGTACCACGAGTTCGGCTCGAACTTCATCAGCATCGCCATCAAACCCTCGGCCACCACGAGCCCCTTCGGCAGCGAATCGGCCGTGGCGCGGGCCCGTGCCATCTCACTGTTCCGCATCGCCGTCGCCCAGTCCCGGCCCCAACCGCCCCTCGCCATCCGCGACGACCTCCCCGAACTCCTCTGGTACGCCTACATGGCCATCACGCTGTTCTGGGTCTACGACTCCTCGCCCGGCCAGCTGCGCACGCGCCGCCTCATCGACCAGGCAGCGCCCCTCATCTCGAAGCTCGTGATCCTCTCGCGCCTGCCCGTGGTGCGGAAGATCGTCGAGGACATCGTGCAGCTGCTCCACGGGACGCGGCAGTGAAGGGCGGTCCGGGGCCGGGAACGGAGTTCTCGCCCGACGACATCGGACCGCCGCCTCCGCGGCACCGCGTCACCTTCGGACCGGGTGCGGTGGCGGTCGGCTACGTCGTCGGGGTCGCGACACTCGCCGTCGGCCTGGCGTTGCCGTCGGGGCCCGGCGCGGGACCGTTCCTCGTCGTCGCGTTCATGTACGGCCTCGGGATCGGGCTGTTCACCGGGCTACCGCTCGGCATCGGCCTCGGGCTCCTGCTCCGGCCCGTCCGCAGCCAGGCGGTGCACGTCGCGGTGTTCTTCGGGGTGTTCGCCGTCGTCGCCTTCGTGATCAGCGCCGCGCTGTCGCCGTCCACCGCCCTCGCGGACAGCCTCCCCGTGGCGCTCGTCGTCGGCGGCGCGGGCGCCCTGGCCCGCGCGAGCGCCTGGCCCCTGGTGCACATCCGCGAACCACCCCAGCAGCACGCCGCTCGCCAGAAGGAGACGCCATGAGTGTCAGGACAGTCGTCATCGCAGGTTCCTCGGGCTTCATCGGCTCCTACCTGACCCGGCGGTTCACGGACGCGGGGGTGGAGGTGCGGCGGATCGGCCGCACGGGCCCCGTGGTCTGGGGTGACACCCGGGCCATCGCGAACGCGCTCGATGGCGCCGATCTTCTCGTCAACCTCGCCGGCCGCAGCGTGAACTGCCGCTACAACAAGCACAACGCGGACGCCATCTTCTCCTCACGCGTGGACACCACGGAGGAGCTCGGCCGCGCACTCGCGCTGTGCCGCGCCGGCGGCGGCGCACCGCCGTCGTGCTGGATCAACTCGAGCACCGGCACCATCTACCGTCATGCGATGGACCGCCCGCAGACCGAGGACGACGGCGAGCTCGGCACCGGCTTCTCCGTCTCGGTGGCGCGCGCGTGGGAGCAGGCCCTCGCCGACGCGGACGTGTCCGGCGTCCGGAAGGTCGCCCTGCGCATCTCGATCGTCCTCGGCCCGGGCAGCGTCATGACTCCCCTGACGAACCTCGCGCGTGTGGGCCTCGGCGGCCGCATGGGGCACGGTGATCAGAAGTTCAGCTGGGTGCACCTCGACGACCTCTACCGGGGCATCGTCTTCATCGCGGACACCCCGTCCCTCGACGGACCGGTCAACATCGCCGCCCCGGACGTCGTGACGAACGCAGAGCTCATGGCCGCCGTCCGCCGGCAGCTGGGCATCCCCGCGGGCCTTCCCACGCCGGCATGGCTGCTGGACCTCGGCGGGCGGATCATCCGCACGGAGGCCGAGCTCGTGCTCAAGAGCCGCTGGGTGGCGCCGCGGAAACTGCTTGACGCCGGATTCACCTTCGGGCACCCGACGCTCGTCCCCGCGCTCGCCGACATCCTCGGTGACCGGCAGCCCGCGGCGAACCGGGTGGCAGCGCCGGAGCCGCGTCGGGCAGACTAGGAGGATGCCCGAGACCCAGACCCCCGCAGCCACCCCGTCCCTCGCCCTGACCATCGCCGGATCCGAGGCGACGGGCGGCGCCGGCGCGCAGGCCGACCTCAAGACCTTCCAGGAACTCGGCGTCTACGGGATCGTGGCGCTGACCTGCATCGTCTCCTTCGACCCGAAGAACCAGTGGCAGCACCGCTTCGTGCCCGTGGACCAGCAGGTCATCGCCGACCAGCTCGAGGCCGTGCAGGCCTGCTACCCGCTGACCACCGTCAAGCTGGGCATGCTCGGGACCCCCGCCACCATCGACACCGTGGCCACGGCCCTGAAGAGCCAGGAGTGGGACAACGTGGTCCTCGATCCCGTGCTCATCTGCAAGGGGCAGGAGCCCGGCGCGGCCCTCGACACCGATCAGGCCCTGAAGGCGAACATCCTTCCGCTGGCCACCTTCGTGACGCCCAACCACTTCGAGGCAGAATCCCTCTCGGGCATCACCATCAATTCCCTCGAGGACCTCAAGGAGGCCGCCCGGATGATCCATGAGCAGAGCGGCGCCGTGGTCCTCGCCAAGGGTGGCGTGCGCCTGGAGGGCCCGGATGCCCTGGATGTCTACTACGACGGCGACACGCTCGAGGTCCTCTCGGCCCCGAAGGTCGGCGACGTCGCCGTCAGCGGCGCCGGGTGCACGCTCGCAGCGGCCGTCGCCGCGGAACTCGCGAAGGGCGCGAGCCCGCTGGAGGCCGCCCGCACCGCGAAGCAATTCGTCACCGAGGGCATCCGCAACCGCATGGCCTCCAACGCACCGTTCGACGCCGTCTGGCAGGGCGGTGGCCGAGCCTAGCGGCCGGGCCGTCGGCTCCCCCCACGACCCGGCGGACCCCATGGAGCCCGTTCCCCCGACGGATCCGGCGGACGACGACGGTCGCGGCGAGAGCCGCAACCAGCGGCTGGACCGGAACTGGCAGGAGATGCTGCAGGAGCTGCGCGTCATGCAGACCGGCATCCAGATCCTGACGGGCTTCCTCCTGACGCTGCCGTTCCAGAGCCGCTTCAGTGACCTCGACAGCCTGCAGCTCACGGTGTACCTGTGCCTGGTCTGCGTGTCCGCGCTCATCACCGCCATGGTGCTCTCGGCCGTCAACCTCCACCGCGTCCTCTTCGGCCTGCGGGTCAAGGACACCCTCGTGCGCCACACCTCGTGGCTCATCCGGATCACCATTGTGCTCGTGGGGCTGGTCCTCGCCGGTACCGCGGGCCTCGTCTTCGACATCGTGGTGGGCCGCGCGGCGGGCGTCATCGTCGCGGCGGCCCTGCTCGCCGTCGTCGCCCTCCTGTGGGCGGCCTACCCGTTGGCCGTCCGGCGCCGGGCGCTGCGCTCGCGCCGCACAGCGCTATCGGAACGCGACGCCGTCTGACTTCCCGCCGATGCGCATGACGCCGGGGTCGTCGCCGTCGGATGTCGCACGGCCGGAGCCGGAAGCCCGGAGCCGGAAGCCCGGGACCCGACGAACCCGGGGCAACTGCTCCTTTGCAGGGGTGCATTACCCCCGGCAATGAGCACCCGCCGC
Source organism: Arthrobacter sp. TJ-236 (assembly GCF_058269235.1). Lineage (NCBI taxonomy): Bacteria > Bacillati > Actinomycetota > Actinomycetes > Micrococcales > Micrococcaceae > Arthrobacter > Arthrobacter sp. TJ-236. The sequence goes on along the minus strand of NZ_JBZCNI010000003.1, from coordinate 496,621 downwards.
GGCGTCCCGGACGGGAAGGGGCTCGGCTCCTGGGATCCGGCCACCCAACGGATCCAGGCGCAACGGGGCCGTGGATGCCGGGGCAGGCGCTACGGAGCCGTGGGCGTCGGTGCGGGGGCGGGCGCCGTCGTGGCCCCCTCCTCGGGCGCGCAGCTCAGCCCCGCCGGCGTGATGTCCACGCCCTCGGGCGGGATGATGCCCGCGTAGGAGGACCCGAGGACCACGTCGACGGTCCTGTCCTCGCGCTCGTCCGCAACGTAGACGGAGTCCGGGATGGTCCGCTGCACCGTGAAGGCGTTGGCCCGGCCACCCTCGCCGGAGATGATGATCGCGGTGACCGACGTCGCGCGCAGTTCACGGTTCCCGATGTCGCGGACGGCGAAGGCGCGCTCGCGCAGCTGGGCCGCGGCGGTACCGGCGAGGCCGTCGATCGTGGTGCCGTTGAAGACGTTCACGGTGATCGCGCTGGGGTCCTGGTAGTCGAAGGGGCCGGCGGGGCAGGTCGAGGTGGGCGTGGGTGCCGCCACGGGGTCACCCACGGTGATGTCACCGCGTGTGATCCCCACGGCCACGTACACCGCCGCTGCGAGGAGCACCACCAGCACGAAGAGAACCACCCCGTGCCGTATCCTGCGGCGGGACGCCAGGCGCCGGCGGGCGGCGTCGTTCTCCTCGAACACGGCGCCGAGGTCCGTCTCGGTGACGATCCGGTGGCCGTGCCACTCGGTGGGATCGCGCTTGGCCTGGAGTCTCTGCTGGCGCGACGAGCGCTCCTCAGTCATGGAGCACGAGAACCCGCGCGTGGAGGATGGCCCGCTGGTGCAGTGCAGTGCGGACGGCGCGGTGCAGGCCGTCCTCGAGGTACATGACCTCGTTCCACTGCACCACGTGCGGGAAGAGGTCGCCGAAGAAGGTGGAGTCCTCGGCCAGCAACGCTTCCAGATCGAGGGTGGTCTTCGTGGTCACCAACTCGTCGAGCCGAACCTGCCGTGGAGGAACGTCCGCCCAGTCCTTGGGGGTCACGTGTCCGTGGTCCGGGTACGGCCGGCCGTCACTGACTGCTTTGAAGATCACTGCTACAGACTAGGTAATCGGTGCAGCCAATGGAACGCGGGGGCCCTGCAGCGGCCATTCGTGGCCCAATGGTTACCCCGTGACGTGCTGGTGGAGCGCTCGAAGGCGTGCGGGTACGCCGTCAGAAGTCCACGCCACACTGCAGGATCACGTTGGCGTACGGCGTCGCCTCGCCCGTGCGAATGATGAGCCTGGCCGCCGGCAGCAGCCCCTTGAGGTCCTCGTGGGAGATCTCGCGGGGCGTGAGCTCGCGCGCGCCGAGCCACTCCGTGACCACCGAGCCCGCGGCCTCGCGCGCACACATGCTGCCCTCCACCACCACCTCCGCGAGCACGGCGTCGAGCACCTCGGTGAAGGTGGGGACACCGCGTACGAGCGCGAGATCCACGACGGCGGCCGACGGCGGGAGCGGCAGGCCGCAGTCCGCGATCACCACCAGATGCCCGTGACCGAGTGCTGCCAGTGCTCCGCTGAGTGAGGCGTTGATGATGCCTGCCTTCTTCACGTGGTCTTCCCTGCTGGAGGTTGGTCGGGCTGCGCCGCGCTTCGGGCCTGCTCCACACCGGGCGGCAGGTCCGGCAGCGCCGGGAGGTCGTCGTCGGGCCCCGGGTAGGAGGGCTGCGCGCCCGCGCGGCCCACGGCGAAGGAACCCACGCGGACGGCGAACCGGACGGCGTCGTCGAGCGTGGCACCGCCACGGAGCTGCGCAGCGAGGGCGCCGACGAACGCATCCCCGGCGCCCGTGGTGTCCACCGCGGTGACCCGCGGGGCAGGGACGGAGCGCACCGTCCCGCCGTCGGACACGAGCGCACCGTCCGCCCCGAGGGTCATGACCACGGAGGCGAACCCGTGTGCCAGGAGGGCGCCGACCACGCCCTCGTGGTCCAACCCGGACGGGTCCGTGCCGAGCTGTCCGAGTACCAGCGCGCCCTCGTGCTCGTTGACCACGAGCGGATCGGCGCGGAGGAGCACGGCGGTGTCGACGGCGATCACGGGTGCGAGGTTGACGATCACGCGGCCGGTGGCCACCCGCACGGCCGCCTCGAGGGCGTCCGCGGGCAGCTCGCCCTGCACGACGACGACGGCGGCTCCGGCGATCACCTCGTGGGAGGCGCGCACGAGGTCGGGCGTCATCAGCGCGTTGGCGCCCGGGAGCACCACGATGGCGTTCTCACCGTCGTGGGACACCGTCACGACCGCCACGCCCGTCAGGCCCTCGGCCCTGTGGACCGCGCGGAGGTCCACGCCCACCTCGGTGAGCGTCGAGAGCGCGGTGTCCGCATAGGCATCGGAGCCCACCGCGCCGATCATCGCCACGTCGGCACCGAGCAGCGCGGCGGCCACGGCCTGGTTGGCGCCCTTGCCGCCGGGCAGCACCGTCATCGTGTCCCCCAGGACGGTCTCCCCGGGTGCGGGGTGCCGTGCGAGGGTGACCACGAGGTCCGCGTTGATGGACCCGACGACGACGACGCCCGGCGACTCGTGCGTCATCTAGGCGAAGTCCGCGACGTTCTCGGCCGTGACCGTGGTGACGGGCACGGGGATGGAGGATTCGACCGTCTCGTCGTTCAGCAGCTGCACCAGCACCTCGAGCGAGCGCTTGCCGAGCTCGGCGGGCTGCTGGGCGATCGTGGCGGTCATGGTGCCTGCCTCGATCGCGGCGAGGCCGTCCGCGGTGCCGTCGAACCCGACCACCTGCACCTCGGTGCCGGCGCGCGAGCCGAGCGCCTGGATGGCGCCGAGCGCCATCTCGTCGTTCTCGGCGAAGATACCCGTGACGCCCGGGTTGGCCTGGAGCAGGTTCGTCGCCACGTTCAGGGCCTCCGCCCGGTCGAAGTTGGCGGTCTGCTGAGCCACGACCTCGATGTCCGGGTATGCCGCGAGTCCTTCCGCGAAGCCCGCTCCGCGGTCCCTGCTGGCCGAGGTGCCGGCGACACCCTGGAGCACGATCACGGTGCCCTGCTCCCCCATCGCCTTTGCGAGCTCGTCGGCGGCCTGGCGTCCACCGGCCACGTTGTCGCTGGAGACGAGCGAGCCCACCTCGGCGCCGTTGACCGCGCGGTCGACGGCGACGATCGGCGTGTCCGCGGAGACCAGTGGAGCCACGGACGCGGCGGCGGCGTCGGAGTCCACGGGGTTGATGATCACGCCGTCGGTACCGCTGGTCGCCGCGGTGGCGAGCTGGTTGGTCTGGGTCGCGGAGTCGTTCTGCGCGTCCACGACGTCGAGCGTCACGCCCGCGGCGTCGGCCGCCTCCTGCGCGCCATCGCGCAGTTCGACGAAGAACGGGTTGTTGAGCGTGGAGACGGACAGCGTGACGGTCTGCTCGTCCGCAGCGGCGTCACCACCCCGGTTGCAGGCGGTGGTGCCGAGCAGCAGGGCGAGCGACATGGTGACGGCCGCGGCCTTCAGGGGTGTGGAGGAGTTCATCATCGGATCCTTGTGTGGGTGGGGAAGGTTTGTGTGGAGCGGGTGGAACGGGTGGTGCGGGTGGAGCTGTCTCAGTGGTTGCCGGTCTTCCGGCGGAGGGAGTCGATGCCGACGGCGAGCGCGATGACCACGCCGATCACCACCTGCTGCCAGAAGGAGGAGACGTTGAGGAGGTTCAGGCCGTTGCGGATGACCACGAGGACCAGCGCGCCGATGAGCGTTCCGCTGATGCGTCCCACGCCCCCGGCGAGCGAGGCTCCGCCGATGACGACGGCGGCGATCGCGTCGAGCTCGTAGCCCGCGGCAGCCTGCGGTTGGGCGGAGTCGAGCCGGCCCGAGAGCAGCAGCCCGGCGAGCGCGGCGAACAGTCCGGAGAGCGCGAAGACGGTGACCAGGACGCGGCGGACCGGGATGCCCGAGAGGCGTGCGGCCTCGGTGTTGCCGCCCACGGCGTACATGTACCGGCCCATGACGGTGTAGTTGAGGATCAATGCGGCCACGATCCCGGCGATCACGAGCACCACGATCGGCATGGGCACCGCGCCCACGTTGCCGCCGAGGAAGGAGACGGCGGGGGCGGTGGCGATGGGCCGGCCGTCGGAGAGCACGAGGGTGAGCCCGCGGGCCACGCTCAGCATCGCCAGCGTGGCGATGAAGGAGGGCAGGCGTCCGAAGGCGACGGCGAACCCGCTCACAGCCCCGGCCAGCGTGCCGAAGAGCAGCCCGCCCAGCAGGGCGAGCCACCCGGGCAGCGCCGCGGTGCTGAACATGTAGGCGGATCCCATGGCGCTCAGTGCCGCCACCGAGCCGACCGAGAGATCGATCCCGCCGGCCACGATCACGAAGGTCAGGCCGAAGGCGAGCACCGCGATCACGGAGGCCTGGATGCCGATGTTCAGCAGGTTGGGGCCGGTGAGGAAGTCCGGGGTGGCGATGAACAGCGCGAGCCCGAGGACCACGAGGCCCACCAGCGCCCCGTTCTCGGCGAGGAACTTCTTCGCGCGGGCGCCGCCCGCGGCGGGCTTCCGGGCAGTTGTGGTGGGCGTGGTCGACGTGCTCATGCTTCGTCCTTCATCTGCTGGTCTTCGAGGTCCCTCTGCACGTCACGGACGGCGAGGGACATGACGGCGTCCTGGGTGGCGGTGGTGGCGTCGAGTTCGCCGGAGATGTGCCCGCCGCTCATCACGAGGATGCGGTCGGCCATGCCGAGCACCTCGGGGAGTTCGCTGGACACCATGACCACGGCGCCTCCGGCCGCGGTGATCGCGTTGATGAGCTCGTAGATCTCCACCTTGGCGCCCACGTCGACTCCACGCGTGGGTTCGTCGAGCAGGAGCACGGAGGACTCCGCGAGGATCCAGCGGGCGAAGACCGCCTTCTGCTGGTTGCCACCGGAGAGGCTGCCGACGGTCTGGTCGAGGTCCCGCATGCGGATGCGCAGCGTGTCCGCCACCCCCTGAGCCCGTGCACGCTGCCCCGCGAAGTCCACCACCCCGGCTCTCGCCGTGGAGGCGAGGGTGGCGTAGCCGATGTTGTCGTTGACGCTCGCGCCGAGCACGAGGCCCTGCACCTTGCGGTCCTCCGGCACGTGGCCCACACCGGCGCGGATGGCGGCACCGACGTCGAGCCTGGGCAGTGCCGTGCCGCGCACGCTGACCTCGCCCGTGAGGTAGGGGTCCACGCCGGCGATGGCCCGCACCACCTCCGTGCGGCCCGCACCGACCAGACCGGCCAGCGCCACAACCTCCCCGGCGTGCACGTCGAAGGAGACGTCGTTGACCATGCCCTTCGTGGAGAGCCCGCGTACCGAGAGCAGGGTGTCCGCGGCCCCGCGGTACTCGCGGCGTCGCGGGAACTGCTGGGCGATGTCGCGGCCCACCATGAGCCGCACCAGCTCGTCCTCGGGCGTGGACGCGGGCACCTCCGAGACGAAGCGGCCGTCCCTGAGCACGGACACGGAGTCACCGATCGCGGCGATCTCGTCGAGGTGGTGGGAGATGAAGACCATGCCGACGTCCTTCGCCCGCAGGTCCGCGACGACGCGGAACAGTGCCGCGATCTCACGCTTCGTGAGAGCTGCGGTGGGTTCGTCGAGGATCAGCATGCGGGCGTTCAGGCTGAGCGCCTTCGCGATCTCCACGAGCTGCTGGCGGGCTATGCCGAGCTCGCCGACGTGCTGGTCGACGTCGAGATCGAGCCCGATCAGCGCCAGCGCCGCCCGGGCGTCCTCCTTCATCCTCCGGCGGTCCACGAGGCCGAACCTCTTCGGCATCCTGCCCAGCGAGATGTTCTCGGCGATGCTCATGGAGCCCACGAGGTTCAGTTCCTGGTGGATGGTCGCGATGCCGTGTGCCTCGGCCGCCTTCGTGTCCGGCAGCGTGACCTCACGGCCGTCCACGAGGATCCGCCCGCCGTCGGGCTGGTGGACGCCCGCCATCATCTTGATGAGCGTGGACTTCCCGGCCCCGTTCTCGCCGAGGAGCACCTGGACCCTGCCGGGGTGCACGTCCACCGAGACGCCGTCGATCACCGTCACCGGGCCGAAGGACTTCGTGACGTTCTCGAGGGAGAGGATGGGGGCGCTCATGCGGCTGGTCCCTTCGGTAACGGCGCAGTGGGACATGTAGTGGGACGTGCAGCGGGACGCGCGGGTGTGGACCCGCGCACGATCAGACGGCTGGGCAGCACCCGCGACTCGGCCTGCTCGCCCGCGATGACCTGCGCGAGCATCTCGACGGCGCCCCGCCCCATGGCGTCGGCGTCGTGCGCGATCACCGTGAGGGCGGGGTTCAGGAGCGTGAAGGCCTCGATGTCGTCGTAGCCCACGAACGCGAGGTCCGAGCCGATGGCGAGCCCCCGTTCGTTGCACACGCCGATCGCGCCGATGGACATGAGGCTGTCGGCCGCGAGGAACGCGGTGGGAGCATCGGGCAGGTCCAGCAGCGCATGCGCCCCGGCCGCACCGCTGGCCGCCTGGAAGTCGCCGATGAAGACGAGGTCGCCGTCGTCGTCCGCCTGCGCCTCGCGGATGGCCTCCTGGTACGCCTGCAGCCGTTCACGCCCGGTGGAGGTGGACTGCGGGCCGGCGATGTAGCCGATGCGGCGGTGACCGAGGCCCGTCAGGTGGTCCACGGCCTCGCGGATGCCTGAGACGTTGTCGGGGCTGATGCTCGGCACGTCCACCCCCTCGATGACGCGGTCCACGAACACCGTGGGCAGGCCGCTCCCGAGGAGGTCGGCGAGCGTGTCCCGGTCACCCTGCGGGGCGGCGATGAGTCCGTCGACGCGCTGCGAGAGCATCACGTCCAGGTAGCGTTCCTGCTGCTCCGCGCTCTCGTTCGCGTTGCCGAAGAGGGTGAGGTAGCCGAAGTCGCGTGCGCGCTGCTCCACGGAGTGGGCGAGGTCCGCGAAGAACGGGTTGCGGATGTCCGGGAGCAGGAGCCCGAGGGTCTGCGTGGTGGTCATCCGGAGCGAGCGGGCCTGGGCGTTGGGGCGGAACCCGAGGTTCGACGCCGCCCGCTCCACGGCGGTGCGCGCGGCGGAGGAGGTGCTCGGGTGCCCGGACAGCACGCGCGACGCCGTCGCGGTGGAGACGCCCGCCTGTTCGGCGACATCCCGGATCGTCACTGATCGCACCGTGCTCCCTTGCCTGTTCCTCTGCGTGTAATCGTTCCCATGGAAACGTTTCCATGAGTATGAGCGAGATCACTCCGGGCGTCAACCGCCTCCAGGCACAGGCCTCCCGCGGCGGCCGGACATAATGGGGGAATGCCCACGGACGCACCGACCGACCTGCCCGACGCCGCCCTGCCCCTGGACCACGATCAGCGGCCCGTGACGGGTCTCCTGCTCGACGTCGACGGTCCCGTCGCGAGCCCTGTGACCCGCACGGTGCCCGCCGGGATCCTCGCAGACCTGATGACTCTCGCCGCAGCCGGGTGGCCGATCGTCTTCAACACCGGCCGGTCGGATGCGTTCATCCGTGAGCAGGTCATGCAGCCCATGCTGGCCGCCGGCATCCCCGCGGGGATCACGTTCCACGCGGTGTGCGAGAAGGGCGCCACCTGGTTCTCGTTCACGGCCGACGGCGCCGGGCAGGTGTTCGTGGACAGCGACCTCGCCCTGCCCACGAGCTTCGCGGACGACGTCCGGGACCTCGTGGAGGAGAAGTACGCGCACCTCATGTTCTTCGACGAGACGAAGCTCTCGATGGTGTCCGTGGAGCAGTCCCTCGAGGCGACGAACGTGGACTACCTCGTGGGACAGGCCGCGTTCGACGACGACGCCCTCGACATCCTGCACAGCCACGACATGGGCGCCTGCCGGTTGGACCGCGAGGAGCCGGACAGCAGCGGGAGCATCGACTTCCGCGTGGACCCGACCATCATCTCCACCGACATCGAGTCCGTCCGCGTGGGCAAGGACCTCGGCGCCGAGCGCGGGCTGACCCTCGTGGCACCCCTGATGGAGCTTCCGCGGACCTGGCGCACGGTGGGCGATTCACGCACCGACTACGCCATGGCCGACTACCTGCACGAGCAGGGTTTCGACGTGGCGCACGTGGACGTCCGCCCGGCCGACGGCGTGCCCGTCACCCCGTACGAGGTCCTCACCGAGGGTTCACTCATCCACGAGGAGGCGGGCGCGGCATTCCTCGCGCGCTGCGTCGCATCGCTGGGCCAGGGCGGCCCCGGGCAGAACGGCTAGGCGAGCGCGGCCTCGATCGCGGCGATGACCTCGGGGGCGTCCGGCTCCACCGTCGGCGCGAAGCGCGCCACGATCTGCCCCTCGCGATTGACGAGGAACTTCTCGAAGTTCCACTTCACCAGCCCGGGCAGCACGCCGTTCTTGAACTTCGTGAGCTGCGCGTAGAGGGGGTGCTGGTCCTTGCCCCGCACATCGCCCTTGACCATGAGCGGGAACGTCACGCCGAAGGTCGTGGAGCAGAACTCGGCGATCTCGCCGTCGTTCAGTGGTTCCTGGCCCATGAACTGGTTGCACGGCATGCCGAGGACCACCAGGCCCTGCTCCGCGTAGGTCGCGTACAGCTTCTCGAGCCCCGCGTACTGCGGGGTGAAGCCGCACTTGGAGGCCACGTTCACCACGAGGACCGCCTTGCCGTGGAACTCCCCGAAGGAGCGGTGGCCGCCGTCGTTCATGGTGAGGTCGATCTCGTACAGGCTGGACGCGGACATGACTGCTCCCTGGTGGGTGACGGGTGACGCGGGTGGACCACGCGCTCCTGCTTCGTTCCGCGGCTTCCGGCGGATGGGAGGCGTCCGCGGCTTCCGGCGGATGGGAGGCGTCCGGAGCAAAAGCGCGCGGGGCGACGTTGGAGGAAGTGACGGCCGTTCGGGCCGGCGCACGCGGATGCCTCTCGGCCGACGGCCGGGGCACGCACGTCACCAACAGGATGGACTGCTCCATGGGAATCATCGATGCGTGGAAGATTCAGCTCCGCTCCACCTTCACCGACGGCGATCCCCTGATCCCGCAGTGGCAGTACGAGTTCGCGAAGGGCGACGACCCCGGGTACTTCCCCGTCGGCTCGGCCGTCTGGAGCGTCCACAGTTCCATCACTCCGACCGTGGCCGGGATCCGGGCCCTGCTGCTGCAGGCACTGCACCCGGGCGCCATGGCGGGCGTGCACGGCCACTCGAGCTTCCGCGAGGAGCCGCTCGGCCGGCTGGCCAACACCATCCGCTGGATCTACACGGTCACCTACGGCTCCCGCGAGGCGGCGCAGCAGGGCTCCGCGTTCGTGCAGCGGCTGCACACGCGCGTGCACGGCACCTACATCGACAGCCGGGGTCTCGAGAAGCCCTACGCAGCCAGCGATCCCGATCTGATCCGCTGGGTCCACCTCGCCTTCACGGATGCCTTCGTCGCCGCGCACCGGGCCTACGGCGGTCCCGTGCCCGGTGGCATGGACCAGTACGTGGCCGAGTGGGCCACGGCCGGTGAACTGATGGGAGTCGAGGACCCGCCGCGCTCCGAGGCCGAACTCCGTGCACAACTGGCGGCGTTCGACGGCGAGCTGAGGAACAGCGAGCAGGTGCAGGAGGCGCTCACCTACATCCGGCGTCCTCCGCTCCCCCGCTCGCAGCGGCTCGGGTACCAGATCCTCTTCGCGGGCGCCGTGGCCACGCTCCAGCCGCGGCACCGCGAGCTGCTGGGGTTGAAGGTGCCCTCGCTGGGACCCGTCCCGCTGCCCATCGGCACCCTCGTGCGCCTCGTCCTCGGCGTGATCCGGCTCGGCCTCGGCCCCGAGGGTGAGGCCGAGAAGGCGGCGAAGGCGCGCATCGCCCGCGTGTCCGGCACGTCCCAGGCGTAGATCCGCGAGTCATGCAGAAGGGCCCCGGTGGTCACCGGGGCCCTTCTGGTCCATCACTCGAGCGGAGGATGGGGGATTTGAACCCCCGAGGGCGTGAACCCAACACGCGTTCCAGGCGTGCGCCATAGGCCGCTAGGCGAATCCTCCTCGTTCGGAGCAGGTTCCAGAATACCCACACATGCGGTTGCCGCCGAATCGCGGGCCCGCTCACCGATTCGATGGCGCCCCGGACCGCTGTGTAGACTCTTTCCCGGCCCCTCATGTGGTGTCATCCTGTGAACTCCCCCAGGACCGGAAGGTAGCAAGGGTAAGCGGGCTCTGGCAGGTGCATGGGGGGTCTTCACTTTTAAGTGCACGGCAGGAGGTCCCATGGGTACTGGCGCAGGAGCCGGTCGCTTCGCCCCCAGCCCCTCGGGCCGCCTGCATGTCGGCAACCTCCGCACCGCCGTCGTCGCCTGGCTGTTCGCGCGGTCCTCCGGGCGGCGCTTCCTTCTCCGCATCGAGGACCTCGACCGCGGGCGGGCGGGCGCCGAGGCGGAACAGCTCGCGGAGCTCGCCGCGCTGGGCCTCGTACCCGATGCCGAGCCGGTCCGGCAGAGTGACCGGACGGCGTTGTACGCGGAGGCCGCGGGCCTGCTGGCGGACCGCGGCCTCGTCTACGAGTGCTTCTGCAGCCGGCGCGACGTCGCGGAGGCCGCGAGTGCCGCCCACGCCCCTCCCGGCTTCTACCCCGGCACCTGCCGCGGGTTGTCCCCCGAGGAGCGCGCACGACGCCGGTCGGTACGTCCTCCCGCACTCCGGCTGCGGTCCGCCGTGACGGAATGGACGTTTCAGGACCTCTACGCCGGTCGCGTCTCCGGGCCGGTCGACGACGTCGTGCTACGACGGAACGACGGCGTCTACGCCTACAACCTCGCCGTGGTGGTCGACGACGCCGCGCAGGGCATCGACCAGGTGGTGCGCGGCGATGACCTGCTGTCCTCCGCACCGCGCCAGGCCTACGTGGCGTCGCTGCTGAACCTGCTGGTTCCCACCTATGCGCACGTGCCGCTCGCACTGACGGCTGACGGACGCCGGCTGGCGAAGCGCGACGGCGCCGTGACGCTCGAGGACCTCGCACTGCTCGGGCGCACCCCGGCCGATGTGCTCGCCGTCATCCTGGACTCGCTGCACCTCCCGACGCGCTCGCTCGAGGCGGCTCTGGCCGCGTTCGAACCGATCAGGCTGCCCCGGACACCCTGGATCGTCGACCCCCTGCACCTCTCCTCCACCCCCGCTGCACGGGAATGCGAACCGTCAGCACCAACCGATAAGGTTCATCCGTGACTACCGCCCTCTACCGCCGCTACCGCCCCGAGACCTTCGCGGACGTCATCGGCCAGGAGCACGTCACGGGTCCGTTGATGGCGGCCATCGATAAGGACCGCATCAACCACGCCTACCTCTTCTCCGGCCCGCGCGGCTGCGGCAAGACGACGTCGGCGCGCATCCTCGCCCGCTGCCTCAACTGCGCCCAGGGCCCCACGTCAACACCGTGCGGCGTGTGTGACAGCTGCGTGGAACTCGCGCGGAACGGCTCGGGCAGCCTCGACGTCATCGAGATCGACGCCGCGAGCCACGGAGGCGTGGACGACGCCCGCGACCTCCGCGAGCGCGCCACCTTCGCGCCGGTCCGCGACCGCTTCAAGATCTTCATCATCGACGAGGCGCACATGGTCACCTCGGCGGGCTTCAACGCCCTGCTGAAGATCGTGGAGGAACCGCCCGAGCACATCCTCTTCATCTTCGCGACCACGGAGCCGGACAAGGTGATCGGCACCATCCGCTCGCGCACCCACCACTACCCCTTCCGGCTCGTGCCACCCGAGCCGCTCATGGGGTACCTGGAGTTGCTGTGCCGCCAGGAGAACGTTCCCGTGGCACCGGGCGTGCTCTCGCTCGTCATCCGAGCCGGCGGCGGCTCCGTGCGTGACTCCCTCTCCGTCCTGGACCAGCTCATGGCCGGCGCCGGCGAGAACGGTCTGGACTACGAGCTCGCCGTATCCCTCCTCGGCTACACCCACGCCACCTTGCTCGACGACGTCGTGGACTCCATCGCGGCCGGTGACGCCGGCACGGTGTTCAACGCCGTGGACCGCGTCATCCAGACCGGTCACGATCCCCGGCGGTTCGTCGAGGACATGCTCGAGCGGTTCCGCGACCTCATCGTCATCAACGCGGTGCCGGAGGGCGCGGCGTCGATCCTGCGCGGCGTGCCCGACGACCAGCTCAACCGCATGCGGATCCAGGCCACCCAGCTCGGTTCCGGCGAACTCTCCCGCGCAGCCGACGTCACCAACACCGCCCTGACCGAGATGACCGGGGCCACCTCACCCCGCCTGCACCTCGAGCTGCTCTGCGCGCGCCTTCTCCTGCCCGCCGCGGACGCCACGGCGCGGGGAACGCTCGCCCGCGTGGACCGCATCGAGCGGCGGCTCGAGTACGCCGGCGGCAGTGCCGCGGCTGCCTCAACTGCCCCAGTCGCACCGGCCGCCGTGTCCGGCCCGGCGCCTGTTCACCCCGCTTCTCCCGGCGCATCTGCGCCTGCACCGACGGCTGGTTCTGGTTCCGCTTCGGATGACGTGACGGGTGCGGGCACGGGTCAGGTTCCGGCAGCCGAGGATGTCCCGGCAGAGACGCCGGCAGCCCCGGCACGCCCTCGGCTCGACGTCCCCCGCACGGCGGAGGAAGCCGCGGCGCGTTGGGCCCTGCCCGCCGCAGATCCGAACGCTCCTGCGGTTCCCTCGGCCGTTCCCGGCGCGCACTCCCCCGCCGTCCCCTCCGCCGTCCGCACACCTGCCGACGGAGGATCCTCCGACTGGGGAGCTAGCTGGGGCGTGTCGAACTCCTCGGCGTTCGCCGAACCGGAAGCGCCCACCGCCGGCCCGACGTCCAAGGCGCCGCAGCAACCCTCGGGTCAGCAGGCGGCACCGCAGCAGCCCGAGGGTCAGGGCGCAGCACCTCAGCAGCCGTCAGGTCAGCAGGCCGCAGAGCCGAGCGCTCCCGCACCGGGCGGTCCATCAGCACGGTCGACGCAGTCGCCTTCGTCGGCTTCGTCGGCTTCGTCGCCACAGGAAGCTCCGCCGGCACCGGTGACGCCGGGCGATCCGTGGGCCGGCTCGGGCAGGAATGCCGACGATCAGCGCTCCGAGCCCGCGGCATCGGGCCGACCAGCAGACGTCGCTGCACCCACGTCTTCGCAGGCGGACGCTCCACCGAGCGGCGGCGTACAACGCGCCGGCGGCTGGGGTGATCGAGAGGATGCGGGCTCGCAGGGTCCCGGTGTCCAGCGCGATCAGCAGGGCCCTTCCGCCGGTCCGCAGCGCCCCGACGAGCCAGGCGCCCCTGGTCGGGATCCTCGTGCAGATGCGAGCTCTCCCGGCCCGCATACCGGTGCCGGTTCGCAGCGGGACGCGCGAGGACCCCAGCCGCAGGGCCAGCCCCAGGGCCAGCCGCAGCCGCAGGGTCAGCCGCAGGGTCAGCCGTCGGCGGGCGGGACCATCGAGATGGTGCGGCGCGCATGGCCCGACATCATGGATGAGGTCGCGCACATCAAACGTGCCACCTGGCTGATCGTCAACGTGTCGGCGAAGCCGCGCTCCTTCGAGGGCAATCAGCTGGTGCTCGCCTTCGCCAACCAGGGCAACGCCATCGGCTTCCAGCGTGGCCCGCACATGGACAACGTCAAGCAGGCCATCCACAAGGTCCTCGGACTCACCTGCTCCATCGAGGCCGTACACGACGCCGGGGGGTCGGGTGAGTCGGGCCCAAAAGTCCCGGGCAGTGACTCGGCCCCGGGCAGTACCCCGGGCGTCGGCCCTGTAGCGCCCTCGACCGGACGCGCATCCAACCCTCCGATTTCCGGCCAAGCCCCTGCGGCTACGCCGACCGCCGCGCCATCCTCTGCGGGTGCGCCGCCCACCGTGACATCGTCTGCGGCCGCGCCGACCGCGACGCAGGCGCCCGGGTCCGCGGCGACGTCAGCGCCTGCTCGAGCGGCCACTGTGGTGCCGGCGTCTACATCGGAGACTGATGCGGTTCCTCGTGGTTCGTCAGTACCCGCGCGATCACTCGGTCCAGCACCGGCACCTCGATCCACCACCGACTCGGCTGCTGCTCGTCCGTCAGCGCCTTCTCCGTCGGCGGAAATCGGACCCCTTACCGCGTCGCCCGTGAACTCGGGAACCGGACCTGCTCCTGCCTCGGCCCCAGCTCCCGCTCCGGACGTGACGCAGAGGTCGCCGGAGTCAGCCCCGACGCACCCGGCGCATTCGTCGGTTGCCGAGCAGACCGAGCGCACCTCGTTGCACCCGGCGCATTCGTCGGTTGGCCAGCAAACCGAGCGCACCCCGTCGCGACCCTCGCAGCCGACCGTTGCCGAGCAGACCGGGAGCACCTCGTCGCGACCCGCGGAGGCAGAACCGACGTCGACTGGCGGAACACCGCCGTCGTCGGCACCCGCGGACAACTCCCGGGCAGAGGCCGATCGCCCTCGCCCCGCCCAGCAGTCCGCGGCGCCCCTCGACGCGCGTCGGCAGGCGCGTGGCGCCGACCGGACCGGTACCGTCTCCCGTCCGGGCCGGACGGGGAGCGCCGATTCCTCCCCCGCAGCCGTCGGTGCGTGGGACCCTTCGATGTCGGACGACTCCTGGGCCCTCGTCGAACCTCCCGAAGAGGCCTTCGATCCGGGGCCTGAGTGGGGTTCCGTTCCCGAGGACCCGAACCAGCGCCCCGCAGCACCCGGCGCGGGACCCACACCCGCCGGCGCCGGCACCCGTGCACCGCGCTCGTCGCCACCTTCGTCGTCCTCACCCTCGTCGCCGCCGCCCTCGTCGTCCTCATCGCCGTCGTCCGGCGCGGCAGGTGCCCCTGCCGCCAGGGGCCATGGCTCGCACCCGGCCCGGACGTCCCCGACTGCAGCCCGCCAATCGCCTGACGAGACAGCAGCGGCCCCGGCCGAGGAACCCTCACGGTCCGTGGTCTGGAGTCCCGACCTCGCCGTCGACAAGACGCCCTCGAGCACCGCTCAGCCGGCCATAGGCACGCCACGACGCGGTCCCATGGTCCCCGGTTTCATCACGAGGACGCAGGGCGACACCGCACCGAACGACGCCGCATCGTCCTCGGGTACCGGGCGCGGAGCAGCGCCTGCGGCCGTCCGCCCGGTCGCGTCCGGCTCGCACGCGGCGCCGCCGCATCCCGGACCTGACGCCGAACCGGTGCCCTCGCCCGACGGTGCCCGCCGTAAGCCCGTGAGCCGGTACCAGCAGTTGCTCGACGAGGCCGAACGCAAGCGCGCCGAGGAGGCCGCGACGGCGCGCGGCGCCGTCGACCTCCGCTTCGTGGAGGACGAACCCAGCGCCGACGACGAGACCCTCGAGGACTCGGGTCTCGTGGGCCGCACCGCGATCGAACGCATCCTCAACGGACGGCTCGTCGAGGAGCGCAGCGTCGACGGCACCTGACACTCCGACTTCCACGGGCCGGCCGCTGAGCCGTTTCTGAGCGGAGGGCGAACGGTGACGGGTCTGCGGGGCCGCAGGGCGGACAATGGAACAGGCAGGACCACGCCCTTGCTGCGTTTCGCCGTCCCCCGACAGAAGAGGATCTATCGTGTACGAAGGTGCAGTGCAGGAGCTGATCGACGAGCTCGGACGCCTGCCCGGCGTAGGGCCGAAGTCAGCGCAGCGCCTCGCCTTCCACATTCTCGAAGCCGACTCCGAGGACATGGCGCGCCTCGTGACCGCGATCACCACGGTCAAGGAACGGGTGAAGTTCTGCACCATCTGCGGCAACGTCGCCGAACAGGACCTCTGCGCCATCTGCCGCGACCCTCGCCGCGACCCGAGCATGATCTGCGTGGTCGAGGAGTCCAAGGACGTGATCGCCGTCGAGCGCACGCGCTCCTTCCGTGGCAGGTACCACGTGCTCGGCGGCGCCATCAATCCGATCGCCGGTGTGGGCCCGGACCAGCTGCGCATCCGCGAGCTGCTCGCTCGCCTCTCCGACGAGAAGATCCAGGAGATCATCATCGCCACGGATCCCAACCTCGAGGGTGAGGCGACGGCCACCTATCTCGTGCGCATGCTCCGCACCATCGGCATCCCGGTGACCCGGCTCGCCTCAGGCCTGCCGGTCGGCGGGGACCTCGAGTACGCCGACGAGGTGACGCTCGGGCGGGCCTTCGAGGGCCGCCGCGTCATGACCTGAGCGGCCGCCGTCGGGCCGTCAGGTGATCGTCCCGCCGTCCGTCAGGGATGTCCCTGCCCGTCAGCCGGGGCGATCCGCCCACTCGTCAGGCGACACCCGCTGCGTCAGGCGATGCGCGTGCCCTGCGCCAACCGCTTCGCGGGCGTGGTGAGCTTCCGGCGGGCCAGGAGCAGGACGACGACGGCCAGTGCGGCCTGGACCCCGAGCCCCAGGGGCCAGATCGGCATCTGACGCTCCAGGAACTGCGGGCCCGCATTCGACTCCTCGCAGGTGGTCTCGAGATCGGGCCCCGCCTGGGCAGCACGCACCTGCTGGCTGATGCCCTCCATCACGCCGGGAGCGTAGAAGGTACCACCCATCATCGACCCCTGTGGGCCACCGCCCGTCGCCTCCGGCCGGCTGTACGGGA
The DNA here is from genome assembly GCF_058269235.1 of Arthrobacter sp. TJ-236. NCBI lineage: Bacteria > Bacillati > Actinomycetota > Actinomycetes > Micrococcales > Micrococcaceae > Arthrobacter > Arthrobacter sp. TJ-236. Next base: position 480,125 of record NZ_JBZCNI010000003.1, on the reverse strand, counting down.
CGGCGTCCGCGACCACGACGAACGGGTTGGCCGCGACGATCCACGTGATGTACTGCGTGTTCGGCAAGGGAGCCGTGTAGGTCTGGGTGATGCACTCGAGCTCAGCACCCGGATCCGGCACGCCGGTGGTGGGATCGATGGAGGACTCCGGGTAGGACTGGTAGGACGTCGAGACGGTGCGCTCCTCCATCACCAGCTGCGTGCTCAGGCCGAAGATGATCAGCGTGCCGATGGAGAGCAGCGCGACGAGCATGTAGGTGGTGACGATCGAGAACAGGGGCCGGTTCGCGAGCGCCGAGACGCCGACGCCGAGAGCACACACCACCGCGAGTTCGATGGCCAGCATCAGCAGTGAGACCACGGCCTCCTGCGCGTTGACCCCGCCGAGGAACAGGGCCCAGAAGATGAAGGGGGTGCTGAGCACGAGGAAGGCCAGCGACGCCGCCCACGAGGCGAGCCACTTACCCGCGAGCAGCTGGCCCGGTGTCAGGAGGGTCACCTGGAGGATCGCCAGGGTGCCGCCGGCGCGGTCGCCGTTGATCGCATTCGCCGACAGCCCGGGCGAGACGAGCAGCCCGAAGAACAGGACGAAGCCGACGAGCAGATCGAACAGGATCCCGCCCTCGTTGTCGAGGTTGCCCACCACGGCGCTGCCGAGGACGAAGATGAAGGCGATCACGGCGAACCAGACGCCGAGCATCCAGTACCACCCCTTGCCGCGCAGGCGCTGTTTCATCTCGAGCGCGAAGACGGTCTTCACGGCCGCTCCGAGCGGCAGTTTCGGCGGGTTCCCGACGGGCGTCGTGGAGTCGATGGTGGTGGTCATAGTCGGTCGGTGTCCAGACTCATGTAGGTCTCCTCGAGGGCGCCGCCGGAGGGCGCGAAAGCGGTGACGACGACGTCGCCCATCACCAGGGTGCGCAGCAGCCAGGAGGCCTCCGCGGTGCTACCGAGCTGCACGAGGAACTCCTCGCGCCGGGAGTCTCCTCGGGCCTCGAAGCGGACGCCATGGCTCCGCAGCGCCTCGGCGAGCGCCTCCATCGGTTCCGCCTGCACGTAGTACCGCCGCATCTGCGTGCCGGCCTCGTCGAGCGTCTGGCTCTTGACGGATTCCCCGCGGCTCACGAACACGGCGCGGTCGGCGATCTCGTCCAGTTCGGACAGCACATGGCTCGAGACGACGATCGTCTTGCCCTCGGCCGCCAGCTTCCTCAGCAGTGACCTCAGTTCCACGCGCGAGCCGGGGTCCAGGCCCGACGCCGGCTCGTCGAGGAGCAGCACCTCCGGATCGTGGATGAGGGCGCGGGCGAGGCTGAGGCGCTGCTGCTGACCGCGCGAGAGCACCCGTGCCGGTTGGTGCCCGAATTCCCTGAGGTTCACCGCGGCGAGCAACTCGTCCGCCCGCTGCGCGCGGTCCGCGGCACTCATGCCGTAGAGGGCACCGAGGGTCTTGAGTACTTCGAGGGCGGTGAGGGATTCCCAGACCCCGAGCGTGTCGGGCATCCACCCGACCCTCCGCCGCACCTCCGCGGTCTGGGTCGCGGGGTCGAAACCCGCCACGCGCACAGAGCCGAGATCAGGGGCCAGCAGGCTCGCCATGATCAGCATCAGAGTTGTCTTGCCGGAGCCGTTGGGACCGATCAGAGCGGTCACTTCCCCGGGCGGGGCCACGAAATCGATGTCACGGATGGCCTGCACCGAGCCGAAGCTCCGCGCAACCCCCCTGACAACGATTCCCCCAAAGTCGTTGGTCATGTACGAAGGGTAAGCTACGCAGCCCGTCCGGGCGGGGACCGCGGCGAGAACACAGTCCTCGAGCCCCGGACGCATTCGGACTCGGACTTTGGGCGGGTAATCGGCCCGCCGCTACACTGGCACCGACGTCGGGCCCGGCCCGCGTCACCGGGCGCCGGTGCTGCCGCCCCTCCATCATCGCCGCGACGGCGGTCCAGACGCCGTCGACCAACTCCCATGAGTGGATGCATGAGCCTCATAGTCCAGAAGTTCGGTGGGTCCTCGGTCGCCGACGCCGAGGGCATCAAGCGCGTGGCACGTCGCGTGGTCCAGACGCAGTCCGCGGGCCATGAGGTGGTGGTCGTGGTCTCCGCCATGGGCGACAGCACCGACGAACTCCTCGACCTCGCCGCCCAGGTGGGCCCGGCGTCGTCCAACGCCCGTGAGATGGACATGCTGCTCAGTGCCGGCGAGCGCATCTCGATGGCCCTGCTGGCCATGGCGATCCACGGGATAGGCGCCTCCGCGCAGTCCTTCACCGGCAGCCAGGCCGGCATGATCACGGACGCGATCCACGGCAAGGCCCGGATCATCGACGTCTCGCCGCATCGCATCCGGACGGCCATCGAGAAGGGCGACATCGCGATCGTCGCCGGCTTCCAGGGCATGAGCCGTGAGAGCAACGACATCACGACCCTCGGTCGCGGCGGATCGGACACCACCGCCGTCGCCCTCGCCGCGGCACTCGACGCCGACGTCTGCGAGATCTACACCGACGTGGACGGCGTGTACACGGCGGATCCCCGCGTGGTGCCGTCCGCGCAGAAGATCAACACCATCTCGAGCGAGGAGATGCTGGAGATGGCGGCGTCGGGGGCGAAGATCCTGCACCTGCGGTGCGTCGAGTACGCACGGCGCTTCGGCGTCCCCATCCACGTCCGCTCCTCCTTCAGCCACAACGAGGGCACGTGGGTGCTGCCGAGCCCTGACGACCAGATCACCATTCAAGAGGGAGAACCCTTGGAGCAGCCCATCATCTCCGGCGTAGCGCACGATCGCTCCGAGGCGAAGGTCACCGTGGTGGGCGTGCCGGACATCCCGGGCAAGGCCGCCGAGATCTTCGGGATCGTCTCGGGTGCCAACACCAACATCGACATGATCGTGCAGAACGTCTCGACGCACGGTTCCGGCCGCACGGACATCTCCTTCACGCTGCCGATCGTCGACGGCGCCGCCGCCCTCGCGGCCCTCGGTGCGGCACAGGCGCGTGTGGGCTTCGAGGCCGTGGAGTACAACGAGCAGATCGGGAAGCTCTCCCTGATCGGCGCGGGCATGCGCTCCAACCCCGGCGTCTCCTACCGCTTCTTCCGCGCGCTGTCCGACGCCGGCGTGAACATCGACATGATCTCGACGTCGGAGATCCGCATCTCCGTGGTCACCGGTGCGGATCTGCTCGACGACGCCGTGCGTGCCGTCCACGCGGCATTCGAGCTCGACGGCGACACCGCTGCGACGGTGTATGCGGGTACGGGCCGCTAGTTCCGCTCCAACCGGCTTCTACCGTCATCCGGCGAGCGATCCCAGGGCCTGCTCGCGTGCCGGATCCGGGGTGATTGCGACGCCGTCGAGCGTGGCGGGCGGCGACGCACCGGGTGGGACCTCCCGCGCCCGACCGATCACCCCGACGTCGGCATTCCGGACGGATCCGGTCCGGCAGCCCCGGGCACCGGGCAAGGACCGACCGGCCCGGACAAGCCCGGACAGACGAAGAAGGCCGGCGGATCGATGATCCACCGGCCTTCCCGCTGCCCTACCCGGAGGTAGGGGCGATCACTTCAGGGGTTACTTGTTCCCGGTCGGCGTGGTGGCCTCGCGGGGTCCCGTGACGAGCTTGTCCCCCGGATCTACTGCTGCCGGGTCAACGGTGGGCTCGGTCGTGACGTTGCCCGCGCCGTCCACGGTGACCTTCACGTACGTGATGGCCGAGGAACCGGCGTAGGTCACGCGACCCACCCAGGTACCGGCGGTGAGGCCGGTCCAGTTGAAGGTCACGGCACCCGTGGCGCCGTTCGCCAGAGCGAACGGATTCGGCGTCAGCGACGCGTTGCCTTCATTGCCGTTGAGGAGCACCGCCTCGATGTTTCCCGTGGTCGGCGCGTTGTCCGTACTCGCGTACAGGTTCGCGATGATCCGGTAGTTGCCCGGTGCGGGGTTCTGGATGACCAGGGTCTCGCTGGCATCCGCTGTCGCAACCGCCGCGAGGGCGCCCGAGGGGGTCAGCAGGAACATGTCGAAGTCCGCTGTCGGATCTCCCGACAGGACCGAGAACTTCGCCGTCTTCGTCCCCGCCGGGACAGTGACCTCCTGCACGGCGTTCGAGGCATCGTTCACGTCGGTCTGATCACCGGGTACCAGCTCGAACTCCGTGGTGGCGGCTCGGGCGAGTCCGTCCAGTGTCATCTGGACAGGCTGGTTGCTACCCGACGTGACATCGAACGTTCCGCTGCCGGAGGCTCCGCCCGCGAAGGCGACGTCTGCAGGTGCCTTGGCGGCCTGCGGACGGACGGCCACCGGCGACGTGACCTTCTTGCCCTGGCCGGACCAGGTGAGCGAACCGGCTGCGAACTGGCCGAACGCGGCGCTCTGGTTCTCGAAGGTGACCTTGAACGTGCGGGTCTCGCCGGCAGCGCTGAAGTTGAGGATCGACGGCGTGACCGTGACCTTCACACCCGGCACGTTGGACGTTGCGCGGTACAGACCCGGTGTCACGGCGGTCACCGTGCGGGTGACCTCCGTCTTGCCGGTCAGGTTGCCGAGCGCGAAGGACGGCACGTTGGTGTCCTTGGCCGCGACGGGCTTGATCTCGTCGATGCCGACCGGGAAGCCGGTCCCTGCGATGAAGCGCAGGTAGTCATCGGGGGTCTGGTCGTAGACCAGGCCCGGGCTGAGCACCGTCGCGGGGTTGATGTGGCCGGCACCGACTGCGAGCACATCGGTCTCGACGCTGCCGTCGCCCTTCTTCAGCGGGTACGCGGTGGTCATCATCGCGGACTTCACTGCAGCAGGTGACCAGGTGGGGTTCTTGCTGAGCACCAGTGCTCCGAGGCCCGCCACGTGCGGGGCGGCCATGGACGTCCCGGAGAGGAAGCCGAACTGCGCGCCGTTCGAGCCGACGGTGGAGACGCCCGCGAGGACGGCGACACCGGGAGCGGTGATGTCCGGCTTCAGGAGGTCGGAACCGGTGGCGAGCAGCGGACCGCGCGAGGAGAATCCGGCGACCTGCGGGGTCGGCGGGAGCGGCTTGCCCGTGGTGTCCGTGGCCTTGAGTGCAACGGTGATCGCGGGGTTGGCCGCCACCTTCGCCTTCAGCTCGAGAGCCTCGGGAGCGTTGACGTGCACGGTCGGGATGACGTGCTGATCGGTGTCCGTGGACGAGTTGACCAGGTTCACGAGGATCATGCCGACGCCGCCTGCTCGCGCTACCTCGGCGCTCTTGGCGGTGCGGTCGACGACGCCGCGGTCACAGACCACGATCTTGCCGGCGACCTTCGCGGGGTCCAGCGTGTTCGGTCCGCAGAGAGCCGGGCTGGCAGCACCGGCCGCGGCTGCGTTGACCGCGAGGACGACCGGGCTGGCCGGAACGCCTGCACGCATGATCGAGGCGCCACGGTACTTGGTGCCGTCCGAGAACTCGGCCGTGCCCTGCAGCTCGTTGTTGAAGGTGCTGGCAGCGACGGTGGTCAACCAGGGGGCGCCGTGGTTGACGGTGCTGGCCGTGGGACCGGAGTTACCGGCGGACGCCGCGACGAAGATGCCCGCCGAGGCCGCCGAGAGGAAGGCGAGAGCCACGGGGTCCGTCGTCGTGGTGGTGCTACCCGAGATCGAGTAGTTGAGGACGTCGACGCCGTCGAGGATCGCCGCGTTGATGGCGTCGATCGAGGCGGAGGAGTAGCAGCCGCCCGTGTTGGGATCGTCATCCTCCCAGCAGGTCTTGTAGACGGAGATCTTTGCTGCGGGAGCAACGCCGGCGGAGACGCCGAAGTCCCTGCCGTCCACGCGCTGGGTCACGCCCGCGTTACCCGCGGCGGTGCTGGCGGTGTGCGTTCCGTGATTGTCGATGTCCACGGGGGAGATGACTTCCTGGGGGGCCTGCTCGGCCTCCGGCACCGTCTCGAGGAAGGCTTCGGCGAAGTAGCGGGCCGAGAGCACCTTCGAGTTGCAGAGGCTGCCGTCGAAGCCCTCACCGACCTGGCACTCGCCCACGAAGGTGGAGCCATCGGTCTTCAGCATGGCGATGTTGCCGTCGGCGTCGAGGTACGGCTCGCCGACCTTGGGCTGTGCGTTGCCGCGCAGGGGCTTCACAGGGCTGCCTGCGAAGAAGGGATTGTCCGGGGCGTAGCCGGTGTCGATGACTCCGACGACGGTGCCTGCGCCTGCGTTCTTCTCTCCGCCGAACTGGGTCTTCCACGACCCCTTGTTCCCGTTCAGACCCAGGAAGTCGATGGTGGAGTAGTCGGGAGCGTTCTCGACGTCGGGAGCCACGAGGAGGACGTCGTCGCTCTTGGCGAGTTCCACGGCCTGCTCGGTGCTGAGGTCGGCGGCGAAGCCGTTGATCGCGGCGGTGTACGTACGCTTGATGTCGACGCTCTCCTCCGCGGCGACCTCCTGCTGCTTCGTCTCGAGGAGCTGCGAGTACTGCTGGACGTTCTCGGCAGCGACGTCGAGCTTCTTGCCCTTCTCGGGCTTGGTCGGGGCGATGCCCTCGACTCCACCTTCGTACGTGGCGAGCGGCTTGTCGGCGAGTACCACGATGTACTTGCCGTCAGGGTAGAGCGTCGGGTCGAGCTGCTTGACGGGCGCCTTCTGGGGCGTGACCGCGGTGACCGGCACCGGCGCTGCGAAGACTGCAGGCGCCGTGACCGTGGATGTGACCAGTAGCGGCAGACCCAGAACGATAGCCGTGGCGGCGCGCATGGTGCTGCGCCCCTGCCCGACTTTTCTCCGTTGTGTCATAGGAAGGTAGTGCCTCTCGTGAAAGTGCGGGCCGGCCTGAGACCAGTCCCCCTGTGCCGCGGTCTCCTGGATAGGACCCCCGACCTGTGTGATGACGCTCACAGACGCCGCGGCGAGGCTAAACTTACCCGAGGCAACACACAGCGGCCAGACGGATCGGGCTGTGTCATCCGGAATTTACATAGGGTGTTTACGAATCCGATGCAAGGTGATAGGAGGGCGATGTCCGATCTCCTGACGCGCCTTCCGGAGGCCGTGTGGCTCGAGCGGGAGCGCCACCATCAGGCGCGTGTGGCGCGCGTGGCGGACCCGTACCTCGGGCGTCGCTCCAGGGGTGAGAAGCACCCGGTGGAGGACTTCCTGTTCACGTACTACAGCCAGAAACCCGGGAAGCTGCTGCGCTGGCACCCGGGCGCCGGCACCCTCCTGACCGGGCCCGCCGCCGTCGGACGCGCGGGGTGGAAGTACTACCGGGAGCACGACGACGGCGTCGCGGTGGACCTGAGCCGCTTCCTGGAGGCGCGGCGCGAGGCCGTGGACTTCGCCCGCCTCATCCTCACGCGCACCGCCGCGCGCCCCGCACAGTTCGGCTGCTTCGGCCTGCACGAATGGGCCATGGCCTACCGCTCGGCCACGAACGGCGTGCGCCACGAGTACCTCGCCCTGCGCCTCGGGGCGGACGGCACGGACCAGGTGGTCGAGTCCGCGCGCATCCGCTGCACCCATTTCGACGCCTTCCGCTTCTACACGCCGGAGGCCGCGCCGCTCAACGAACTCGAGCCCACCCGCGCGAACCAGCGCGACCTCGAACAGCCGGGTTGCCTGCACGCCAACATGGACCTGTACAAGTGGGCGTACAAACTCACGCCGCTGCTGCCGAGCGAACTGGTGATGGACTGCTTCGAGCTCTCCTGGCGCATCCGCGTGATGGACATGCAGGCCTCGCCCTACGACCTCAGCGCCTGGGGCTATGCGCCCATCCGCATCGAGACGCCCGACGGCAAGGCGGAGTACGTCAGGCACCAGCGGGCGTTCGCGGTGGAATCCCAGGCCCTGCGGGTGCGGCTGCTCGCCGAACTGGAGCGGGTACTCACTGCAACATGATGTCGGGACCGGCGGCGCAGTCGTCGTCACTGTCAATGTCGTCATCGCTGTCAATGTCCGCGGCCCTTCGGTGGAGGGACAGGCGCCGGCTCCGGGACGTCCCCCTGCCACCGTTCGTTGAGTCCGTACCAGCCGCTACGCTGTGACTCCAGCCGAGGGGGACCCGTGAGATCCATTGTTCCGACGTCGACCGCCGCACCGCGACGCCAGCGGGTGCCACGCGCAGCGCTGCTGATCGCCGCACTGTCCCTCGCCCTCGCGGGGTGCGCCCCGGGCGGCCCCGCCGCCGATCCCACCGCTGACCCCACCGCCGTCCCCACATCGCAGGAGAGCACGATGACCACGTCCGAATCCTCGACGACGCCCCCTGCGATGACACCCCAGCCTCCGTCGTCGGGCGCACCCGCGCTACCCGCCGACCTCCAGGCCGACCTCACCGTCTCGATCACGCAGGACGCCGGCGCCCAGCCGACCGTCTACACGATCGACTGCTCCGACGGGGTGGTCGGCTCCGCCACGGACCATCCGAACGCAGACGCCGCCTGTGCGACACTGGCGCGACTCGGCGCGGCGTTCTTCATCCCCCGGCCGAACAAGGACGTCATCTGCACGCAGCAGTACGGAGGCCCGCAGACGGCGAGCATCACCGGCGATCTCAACGGCACGCGCATCGCCGCCTCCTTCTCCCTGACCGACGGGTGCCAGATCGCACGCTGGAACTCCGTCTCGGACATCCTCGGAACACCCGGGGCGCAGTAGCGCGGAGAAGCACGGAGGAGCACGCGGCAGCGCAGGCCTGGGCGACCCGGCCCGGCATCGGCGCCCGGTAGACTTGTTGGGCAAGCTCGCGGAGCGCCGACGTCATCAGCTGGACCAGACACGGCGTGAGACGGCACTCCCGAGCGACCGCACACCCACCGCTCATTCACAGGAGTTGCCGGATGCCCCGGATCGTCGTCGACGTCATGCCCAAGCCCGAGATCCTCGACCCGCAGGGTAAGGCGATCGCCGGAGCCCTCCCCCGGATCGGCCTCACCGGATTCGCCGGCGTCCGCCAGGGCAAGCGCTTCGAACTGACGGTCGACGGCGAGGTGACGGAGGAGATCCTCGAGCAGGCCCGCCACGCCGCCACCACGCTGCTCTCCAACCCCGTGATCGAGGACGTCACGCGCGTGGAGGTCATCGAGGAGGACGGCCAGTGACCGCCTCGATCGAGACACCCCTGATCGGCGGGCCGCAGCCCGTGGCCTCGGACGACGAGGACAGCGCCCTGAACGGCGTGACCGTCGGCGTCGTCACCTTCCCCGGATCGCTCGACGACCGCGACGCCGTCCGCGCCGTCCGCCTCGCAGGCGGCAGCGCCGTGCACCTCTGGCACGGAGACCACGACCTCCGACACGTCGACGCCGTCATCATCCCCGGCGGTTTCTCCTACGGTGACTACCTCCGCGCCGGCGCCATCTCCCGCTTCGCGCCGCTGATGGAGCAGATCTCGCAGGCGGCGTCCGGCGGAGCCGACGCCCTGCCCGTGCTCGGCATCTGCAACGGGTTCCAGGTCCTCACGGAGGCCCACCTGCTGCCGGGTTCCATGATCAAGAACAACCACCTGCACTTCATCTGCCGCGACCAGCGCCTGCGCGTCGAGAACGCCGACACCTTCTGGACCGCGGAGTACGAGCAGGGCGAGGAGCTCGTCATTCCGCTCAAGAACCAGGACGGGCAGTTCGTCGCGGACGTCCGCACGCTCGACGAGCTCGAGGGTGAGGGCCGCGTTGTCTTCCGCTACGTCGGCGAGAACCCCAACGGCTCGCGCCGCGACATCGCGGGCATCTCGAACGCGGCGGGCAACGTCGTCGGGCTCATGCCGCACCCCGAGCACGCCGTCGAGGCCGGCTTCGGCCCCGACTCCTCCGCGCGCGGACCGGTGGACGTCCGCGGGGGCACCGACGGTCTCGGCATCTTCACGTCCGTACTCAAGAAACTGGTGGGCTGAGATGACCGCGGAAGCGACCCGGAAGTTCAACATCGACACCGTCGCCAACGCCGAGGCCACGCCCGGCCAGGCGCTGCCGTGGGCGGAACTGGGACTGAAGGAGAACGAGTACCAGCGCGTCGAGGAGATCCTCGGGCGGCGCCCCACCGGGGCCGAGCTCGCCATGTACTCGGTGATGTGGAGCGAGCACTGCTCCTACAAGTCCTCGAAGGTGCACCTGCGCCAGTTCGGCGAGAAGGTCACCGATGCCATGAAGGAGCACCTTCTCGTGGGCATCGGCGAGAACGCCGGCGTCGTCGACATCGGCGACGGCTGGGCCGTGACGTTCAAGGTGGAGAGCCACAACCACCCGTCCTTCGTGGAGCCCTACCAGGGTGCGGCCACCGGCGTCGGCGGGATCGTCCGCGACATCATCTCGATGGGCGCCCGCCCGGTCGCGGTCATGGATCCGCTGCGCTTCGGCGCGATCGACCACCCCGACACGGCGCGCCTCGTCCACGGGATCGTCGCCGGGATCGGCGGGTACGGGAACTCCCTCGGCCTGCCGAACATCGGCGGCGAGGTGGTCTTCGACTCCGTGTACCAGGGCAACCCGCTGGTCAACGCGCTCGCCGTCGGCGTGCTGCGGCACGAGGACCTCCGCCTCGCCAACGCCTCGGGCGCGGGCAACAAGGTGGTCCTCTTCGGTGCCCGCACCGGTGGCGACGGCATCGGCGGCGCCTCCGTGCTCGCCTCGGAGTCCTTCGACTCCTCGAAGCCCTCGAAGCGCCCCGCGGTGCAGGTGGGCGATCCGTTCGCCGAGAAGGTGCTCATCGAGTGCTGCCTCGAGCTGTTCAAGGCCTCCGTGGTCGAGGGCATCCAGGACCTCGGCGCCGCCGGGATCTCCTGCGCCACGTCGGAGCTGGCGTCCAACGGCGACGGCGGCATGCACGTGGAACTCACCAAGGTGCTGCTCCGCGATCCGTCCCTGACGCCCGGCGAGATCCTCATGTCGGAGTCGCAGGAGCGCATGATGGCCGTCGTGACGCCGGAGAACGTCGCGGCGTTCGAGGCCATCATGGACACCTGGGCCGTGGAGTACTCCTGGCTCGGCGAGGTCACCGACACCGGGCGCCTCATCATCGAGTGGGACGGCGAGAAGATCGTCGACGTCGATCCCCGCACCGTGGCCCACGAGGGACCCGTGTACGAGCGCCCGTACCACCGCCCGGCATGGCTCGACGCCGTGCAGGCGGATGCCTTCGCGGCCGAGCAGCCGACGGACCTCCGCGAGGCCGTCCTCGACCTCATGAGTTCCCCGAACATGTGCTCCAAGAGCTGGGTCACGGACCAGTTCGACCGCTACGTGCAGGGCAACACGGCGCTCGCCATGCCCGACGACGCCGGCGTCATCCGCGTCGACGAGGAGACCGGGCTCGGCGTCGCGATCTCCACGGACGCCAACGGCCGCTACTCCTACCTGAACCCGTACGAGGGCGCCCGGCTGGCCCTCGCGGAGGCGTACCGCAACGTCGCCACCGCCGGCGCCGAGCCCCTCGCCGTCACCGACTGCCTGAACTTCGGCTCCCCCGAGGACCCCGAGGTCATGTGGCAGTTCGCCGAGACGGTGCGTGGCCTCGCGGACGCCTGCCGGGAACTCGGCGTGCCCGTCACCGGCGGCAACGTCTCGCTCTACAACCAGACCGGCGGCGTGGCCATCCACCCCACCCCGGTGGTCGGCGTGCTCGGCGTGTTCGACGACGTCGCGCGGCGCACGCCGTCGGGCTGGCGCGAGGACGGCCAGGCCATCTACCTGCTGGGAACGACGGCGGACGAGCTCTCCGGCTCGGAGTGGGCCAACCTGCGTGGTCACCTCGGCGGGCAGCCCCCGGCGCTCGATCTCGCGGCGGAGAAGACGCTCGCGGCGATCCTCGTGAACTGCTCACGGGACGGCATGATCGACGGCGCCCACGACCTCTCAGAGGGCGGCCTCGCGGCAGGCATCAGCGAGATGGCCCTGCGGTTCGGCATCGGTGCGCGGATCGGTCTCGACGAGCTCTGCGAGCGCGACGGCATCGACGCGTTCACGGCGCTGTTCAGCGAGAGCCAGGCGCGCGCCGTCGTCGCCGTCCCCCGTTCCGAGGAGGTGCGCTTCAACGACATGTGCACCGCTCGGAACTTCCCCACCCTCCGGATCGGGGTGGTGGACACGGAGATCGACGCCCTCGACGTGCAGGGCTACTTCACCCTGCCGCTCGAGCAGCTCCGCGAGGCCCACGAGGGAACGCTGCCGAAGCACTTCGGCTGATCCGGGCGCCGCGGCTGCCTCTCCTTCAGGAGGTCCGCCGCGGCGGCTGTCCAGAGCCGGGGGTACTGCACCCCCGCAACGGAGCAAATGCCCCGGGTCTGCAGCGAAGACACGACGGCGGCGCCCCGGGAGGTGCCGCCGCGGCGGCTGTCCACAGCCGGGGGTACTGCACCCCCGCAACGGAACAGATGCCCCGGGTCTGCACCGAAGGAATGAAGGCGGCCTCCCCTGAGGCGAACGACGACGGCGCCGGCGCGCAAACACCCCGCTAGGGCACGAAGCGGTAGCCCATCCCCGCCTCGGTCAGCAGATGGAGCGGGGACCCGGGATCGCGCTCGAGCTTCTTCCGTAGCTGCCGGATGTACAGGCGGAGGTACCCGGTGTCGCGGATGTGCTGCGGCCCCCAGACCTCGGTGAGCAGGATCTCCTGCGTCACGAGCCGCCCGGCGTTCACCATCAGTGTCTCGAGCAGTCGCCACTCCGTGCGGGTGAGGTGGATGTCTGCGCCGTCGGTCGTGCGGACCACCGACTTCGCCACGAGGTCCACCCGGACGTCCCCGAACGTGGCCCCGGACTCCTCGCGGAGCGGCAGCCGACGCCGGGTGAGCGCCCGCACCCGTGCCAGCAGCTCGTCGGTCAGGAACGGTTTCGTGACGTAGTCGTCGGCGCCGGCGTCGAGCGCCTGCACCTTGTCGATCGAGTCCATCCGGCCCGAGATCACGAGGATGGGCACCGTGCTGTAGCCGCGCAGTCCGTGGATCACGTCGATCCCGGAGAGCTGCGGCATCCCGAGGTCCAGCACCACGATGTCCGGATGGTGCTCGGCCGCGCGGCGGAGGGCCGCGGCGCCGTCGCCCGCGGTCACGACGTCGTAGTCCGATGCCGTGAACGTGATGCTGAGCGCTCGGAGGATCTGCGGGTCGTCGTCGGCGATGAGGATCTTCATGCGGTTCCCGCGCCGTCGTCCGCCCCGACGAGCGCGTCCATGGGCGGCGCGTGCGGCAGCGAGACCACGGACGTCAGGCCGCCGCCCGGAGTGTCCTCGAGCGTCAGCCGGCCACCCATCCCCTCCACGAACCCGCGGGCGAGCGCCATCCCGAGGCCGAGCCCGGTGTCGTTGTCGGTGTCGCCGAGCCGCTGGAACGGCAGGAGCACCTGGTCCTTGCGATCATCGGGGATGCCCGGCCCGCGGTCGATGATGCGGATCTCCGCCCGGCCGCCGAAGTCGCTGACGGACAATATGGGCGCCTGCCCGGGCGAGGTGTAGCGGGCGGCGTTGGAGAGGAGGTTCACCACCACGCGCTGCAGCAGCACGGCGTCCGCGAGGAGGAGGCGCGATTCCGCGGGCAGTTCGAGCTCCACGTCACCGGGCCCGAGGTCGAGCTCCTCGAGGGCCGGCTGAATGACGTCCTCGGGCCGCACGGGTTCGAGCACCACGCCGAGCACGCCGGCCTGAATGCGGCTGGCATCGAGCAGGTCCGTGACGAGGGTGGAGAGTGTGCCGAGGCTCTGCTCGGCGGTCTCGAGCAGCGCCTCCTGCTCCTCGGGCGAGAAGGTGATGTCGGCGGAGCGGAGGCTCGTGACGGCCGTGGTCGCCGCCGTGAGCGGGCGTCGGAGGTCGTGCCCGACAGCGGCCAGCAGGGCGGTGCGCACGCGGTCCGCCTCCGCGAGCGGCCCCACGGCGCTGGCCGCGCGGGAGAGTTCGCGGTACTCGAGGGCGGCCTCGAGCTGCGCGGTGATGACGGCGAGCAGGCGCCGGTCCGCGGCCTCCAGCGTGCGTCCCTCCAGCTCCAGCACGGCTACCTCCCCGACGGGGAGGGCCACGGGATCGCTCGTCGAGGACGACGGCGGCACGCAGGAGTCCTCGCAGAGGACGGTGCCATCGAGCGCGCGTAGCCGCGCGACGTCGAGCCCGAAGGCCTCACGGGCCCGGGCCACGAGGGCCTGCAGGGTGTCCTGCCCGCGGATCACCCCGCCGGCCACGGTGGCGAGGAGCTCCGACTCCGCGGCGGAGCGGGACGCCGCCCGGGTCCTCCGGGCCGCCTGGTCCACCACGTAGCTCACGAGGACGGCGTTGATGATATAGAGCGCGAGGGCCGTGAAGTGCGCGGGCTCCCCGATGGTGAGGGTGCGGACGGGGTCGATGAGGAAGAAGTCGAGCGTGAGCCCGGACAGCACGGCCGCGAAGAGGGCGGGCCAGATCCCCCCGATCAGCGCGACGACGATCACGAGGAGCTGGTAGCTGAGGACGTCCCCGGTGATGGACTCCTCGGAGCGGAGCAGGACGAGCAGCAGTGTCAGCAGCGGTCCGCCCGCGAGCGCCACCAGGGCGCCGAGCAGCCGACGCCGCGCGGACAGCGCCCCGCCGGCGTGAGGCAGGGCGAAGCGCCGTCCGGCCGCACCGTGGTTGACGATGTGCACGTCGATGTCGCCGGATTCGCGGATGACGGTGGCGCCGATGCCCGGGCCGGTCAGCAGCGCCGCGAGCCGCGAACGCCGGCTCACGCCGATCACGAGCTGGCTCGCGTTGGCGCCCTTGGCGAAATCCACGAGGGCCTTCGACGTCTGGTCGCCCACCACCTCGTGGAAGGTACCGCCGAGCTTCAGCACGAGTGCCCGCTGGGCGGCGAGCTCGGCGGGGTCGGCGTCGCGCAGGCCGTCCTGGTTGGTGACGTGCACCGCGAGCAGCTGACCTCCCGAGGAACGGGACGCGATCCGCGCGCCACGGCGGAGCAGCGTGCGTCCCTCGGGACCGCCGGTGAGGGCGACGACGACGCGCTCGCGGGCCTCCCACGTGTCATCGATGCCCTGCTCGGCGCGGTACCGCTGCAGCGCGCTGTCCACCTCGTCGGCGAGCCAGAGGAGGGTCAGCTCGCGAAGGGCGGTGAGGTTCCCCACGCGGAAGTAGTTGGAGAGGGCGGCGTCGATGCGTCCCGTGGGATACACCGACCCCTCCGTGAGCCGGCCGCGCAGCGCCTCGGGGGTGAGGTCCACGATCTCCACCTGCGCGGCACGCCGCAGCACCTCGTCGGGGATGGTCTCCCGGTGGGGCACACCCGTGATGCGCTCCACGACGTCGTTGAGGGACTCGATGTGCTGCACGTTCACGGTGCTCATGACATCGATCCCGGCATCGAGCATGGCCTCGACGTCCTGCCACCGCTTCTCGTGCTCCGTGCCCGGCGCGTTGGTGTGCGCGAGTTCGTCGACGAGCGCCACCTCCGGGTGCCGGGCCAGCACGCCCTCGAGGTCGAGGTCCGTGAGGTGCACGCCGCGGTGGTCCACGGAGCGCCGCGGGAGCACCTCGAGGCCGTCCGCCATGGCTTCGGTGGCGATGCGTCCGTGGGTCTCGACGATCGCGACGACGACGTCACGCCCCTCACCGCGGAGCCGCCGGCCCTCCTCGAGCATGGCGTAGGTCTTGCCCACTCCGGGGGCCGCTCCCAGGAAAACCCGTAACCGCCCTCGTGTCATGGCCTAAGTGTCCAGCCGCGCCAGGGCGAGATTCAACTCCACCACGTTGACGGACGCTTCACCGAGGTACCCGAGGTCGGGGCCCTGCGTGTTCTCCTTCACGAGTGCCTCGACGTCGGACTCCGCGAGGCCGCGTTCCGTCGCGACGCGCGGCACCTGGAGCTGCGCGTACTCGGGGCTGATGTGCGGATCGAGCCCCGAGGCCGACGCCGTGAGCGCGTCCGCTGGGACTGACGCCGGGTCCACCCCCTCGAGCTCCGCGACGGCGGCGCGGCGCTCCTCGATGGCGGCCACGAGGTCCGGGTTCTCGGGACCGAGGTTGCTGCCGCCGGAGGCACCGCCGTCGTACCCGTCGCCGGCCGCGGACGGGCGGGACTGGAACCACTCGGGGAGCGCTGCGCCCTCGGCGTCCGTGAAGGACTGACCGATGATCGCGGCGCCGACGGTCTCGCCGTCGAGCGTGAGGGGCTGACCGTTCGCGCGGTCGGGGAGCGCCACCTGCCCGATGCCGGTGATGGCGAGCGGGTAGCCGATGCCGAGGACGAGCGTCAGGACGACGAGCGCCCGGACGGCCGTGCCGAGCTGGCGGAGACTGCTGCGGGAGGAAGCCATGGACGTACCTTTTCGAGAGGGAGGGAACTCAGAAGCCGGGGATGAGGGACAGCACGAGGTCGATGGCCTTGATGCCGATGAACGGCGCGATGATGCCGCCGATGCCGTAGACGAGCAGGTTCCGGTTGAGCGTGCTCGAAGCCGACGCCGCCCGGTACCTCACGCCCTTCAGCGAGAGCGGGATCAGCGCCACGATGATCAGGGCGTTGAAGATGATCGCCGAGAGGATCGCCGACGACGGCGAGTGCAGCTGCATCACGTTGAGTGTCGCGAGGCCGGGGAATGCTCCGATGAACATGGCGGGGATGATCGCGAAGTACTTGGCGACGTCGTTGGCGATCGAGAACGTGGTGAGAGCGCCGCGCGTGATGAGCAGCTGCTTGCCGATCCGGACGATCTCGATGAGCTTCGTGGGGTCCGAGTCGAGGTCCACCATGTTGCCCGCCTCCTTCGCGGCGGAGGTGCCGGTGTTCATGGCAACGCCGACGTCCGCGAGCGCGAGGGCCGGGGCGTCGTTGGTGCCGTCGCCGGTCATGGCGACGAGCGCTCCACCCTCCTGCTCCTTGCGGATCAGGCGCATCTTGTCCTCGGGGGTGGCCTCCGCGAGGAAGTCGTCGAGGCCGGCCTCCTCGGCGATGGCCCTGGCGGTCAGCGGGTTGTCACCCGTGATCATGACGGTGCGGATGCCCATGGTGCGGAGCTCCGCGAAGCGCTCGGGGAGGCCCTCCTTCACGACGTCCTTGAGGTACACGACGCCGAGGACCCGGGCCTTGCCGGAGGCGTCGCGCAAGGCGACGACGAGCGGCGTACCGCCCAGCTGGGAGATGCGGTCGACGGCCTCGCCGAGTTCGGCGGAGACCACGCCGGACGACGCCGTCACCCACTCGCGGACCGCGCTGCCGGCGCCCTTCCGGACACTGGAGCCGTTCACGAAGTCGACGCCGCTCATCTTGGTCTGCGCCGAGAACGGGATGACCTCGCCGTCGATCTCCTCACGGACGAAGCCCTCGGTGACCGCGAGGTCCACGATCGAGGTGCCCTCGGGCGTCGGGTCGCTGAGCGAGGACTGCGCGGCGGCTGCGATCAGCTCGCGCCGATCGGCCCCGCCCACCGTGATGAACTCGCTGGCGCGACGGTTGCCGTAGGTGATGGTGCCGGTCTTGTCGAGCAGCAGGGTGGTGACGTCACCGGCGGCTTCGACCGCGCGGCCGGACATCGCCAGGACGTTGCGCTGCACGAGCCGGTCCATGCCGGCGATGCCGATGGCCGAGAGCAGGGCGCCGATGGTGGTGGGGATGAGGCAGACGAGCAGCGCCACGAGGACCGGCACGCTGACGGTGACGTCCGAGGAACTGGCGATCGGGTTGATGGTCAGCACGACGACGGTGAACACGATGGAGAGCGTGGCGAGGAGGATGTTCAGCGCCACCTCGTTCGGTGTCTTCTGGCGTTCTGCACCCTCCACGAGGCGGATCATGCGGTCCACGAAGGTGTCGCCGGGCTGGCTCGTGATCCGCACGACGATCCGGTCCGAGAGGACACGGGTGCCGCCGGTGACGGCCGAACGGTCGCCTCCGGACTCGCGGACCACGGGCGCGGACTCGCCGGTGATCGCTGACTCGTCCACGGAGGCGATACCCCAAATGATCTCGCCGTCCCCCGGGACGAGGCCGTTGGCCTCGATCACCACGACGTCGCCGAGCGCGAGGTCCGACGACGGCACCTCGGTGACGGTTGCCGCGTGGGCGCCGGGGTCCGTGTCCGCTGCGTGGTCGCGGAGGACGCGCGCCGTCGTGCCGGTCCGTGCCTGGCGGAGGCTGGAGGCCTGCGCCTTGCCGCGCCCCTCGGCGACCGACTCGGCGAGGTTCGCGAACAGGACCGTCAGCCAGAGCCAGATCGCGATGAGCCACGTGAACGACGCCGGGACCTCACTGCCGCCGGAGGCCTGAGGTCCGCCGAGGAACGGCTCGGCGATGGCGATGGCGGTGATGAGGACCGCGCCCACCTCGACGATGAACATGACGGGGGTGCGGACCATCTGGCGGGGGTCGAGCTTGCGGAAGGCGCCGGGTAGGGCCTGGGCGAGCTGGGCGGTGGAGAACGCGGACGCCTTCCGGGGGCGGCCGCCCTCGGGCGCAGCGCTGTCGCTGCTGCCGGTGGGTGTTTCGGTGAGGGTGGACATGGTCTAGAGGAGTCCTTCCGCGAGCGGACCCAGTGCGAGCACCGGGAAGAAGGTGAGGGCGGTGACGACGACGGTGACACCGACGAGGAGGGTGACGGACTGCACTCGGTCGGTGGGCAGGGTTCCCGCCGTGGCCGGCACCTGGTCCTGGGCCGCGAAGGCGCCGGCGAGTGCGAGGACGAAGACCATGGGCAGGAATCGCCCGAGGAGCATCGCGACGCCGAGTGCGGTGTTGAGCCACGGGGTGTTCGCCGTCAGGCCCGCGAAGGCCGAGCCGTTGTTGTTGGCGGCGGAGGTGAAGGCGTACAGCACCTCCGAGAGACCGTGCAGCCCGGGGTTGAGGATCGACGTGCCGTCGATGTCCGCGCGGAGGGCCGGGACGGCGAAGCTGAGTGCGGCGCCGGCGAGCACGAGGGTGGGCATGGTGAGGATGTAGAGGCTGGCGAGCTTGATCTCGCGTGCACCGATCTTCTTGCCGAGGTACTCGGGCGTGCGCCCCACGAGCAGTCCGGAGATGAACACCGTGACGACGGCGAGGATCAGCATGCCGTACAGGCCGGATCCCACCCCGCCGGGCGCCACTTCACCGAGCATCATGTTGATCATCGGCAGCATGCCGCCCACGGCGGTGTAGCTGTCGTGCATCGAGTTCACGGCGCCCGTGGAGGTGAGCGTGGTGGCCGTGGCGTAGAGCGTGGAGCCCACGATCCCGAAGCGCTGCTCCTTGCCCTCCATGACCGCGCCCGCTGCCTGCGGGGCCGTGCCGCTGCCGCCGAGCTCGGCGAGGGTGGCAGCGGTGAGCGAGAGGAGGAAGATCACGCCCATGGCGGCGAGGATCGCGTAGCCCTGACGGTGTTGGCCCACCATGGTGCCGAAGGTGCGCGGGAGGCTGAACGGGATGGCGAGCATCAGGATGACCTGGAGCACGCTCGTCCACGGGGACGGGTTCTCGAAGGGGTGCGCGGAGTTCGCGTTGAAGAAGCCGCCGCCGTTGGTGCCGAGGATCTTGATGGCCTCCTGCGAGGCGACCGGTCCGCCGGGAAGCGTCTGGACCGCGCCCGTCAGCGTGGTCACCGAGGTGAACCCGTTCAGGTTCTGGATGACACCGCCCGCGAGCAGCACGAGGGCCGCGAGCACCGCGCCCGGGAGGAGGATGCGGAGCAGCGCACGCGTGAGGTCCACCCAGAAGTTGCCGAGCGTCCCGCTCCTCCGTGCCACGAACCCGCGCACGAAGGCGATCGCGACGGCGAGCCCGACGGCGGCGGAGACGAAGTTCTGGACGGTGAGCCCGGCCGCCTGCACGGCGTAGCCGAGGGTGACCTCCGGCGAGTAGGACTGCCAGTTCGTGTTGGTGACGAACGAGACCGCGGTGTTGAAGGCGAGGCCCTCGGGGACGGCGGGCAGGCCCAGCGAGAAGGGCAGGAACGCCTGGGTGCGCTGCAGCAGGTACACCAGGAACACACCGGCCGCCGAGAACGCGAGCACGCCGCTGAGGTAGGAGCGCCAGGACTGGTGCGACGCCGGGTCCACGCCGAGCACCCGGTAGAAGCCGCGCTCCACGCGGAGGTCCTTCGGCGCCGTGAACGTGCGGGCCATGTAGTCGCCGAGGGGCCGGTGGATCAGGGCCAGCACGACGACGACGGTCAGGAGCGGGAGGATGGCCGCTGCGAGCGTCATCAGAAACGCTCGGGACGGACGAGCGCGTACACGAGGTAGCCGAGGGCGGCGATGCCGAGTGCGACGGCGATGAGGTCGAAGACGATCACAGCTTCTCCACCGCCCGGGCGATCAGGGCAACCAGACCGAACAGGACTGCAACACCCACGACATAGATGACGTCTTGCACGAGGAACTCCAGGGGACTGCGTTTTCTCCGTCCGCCGGCTTCCTGCCGACGGGCACCTGCGGGAGGCACGGAGTCGATTACATACCCGCGGCGAGCACGGAACGGCCGTCCTCACGTTTTCCTCACGGCCCACCCGCAAACCCCTACACGTTCTTGATGGCGGCCCGTCCGGGCGTGCCGTAACGGCCCTGAAACACAGGAGCCTTGTCATCGACATGTCCCGCTGGTTCGATGACAGAACTGTTGCTCCAGCCCACCATCCCCCGCAGAGGACACCCCCATGCCATTGCTCCTGTCACCCGCACGGCCCCGCACCCGCCGCGTCACCGCCGGTCTCGCCGCGGGGATCCTCGCCGCCGCCGTCGTCGCCGGCCCGGGCCCCGCCGTCGCCGCTCCCAAGCCGATCCCCCTCGACCTCAGCACCGCCGGCGTCCCCGAGGTGCAGGCCGGCCTGGCCTCACGCAGCTTCACGTCCGAGGCGCTGGTGCAGGCCTACCTCGAGCGCATCGACGCACTGAGCATCGGCGGGCCACACCTCAACGCCGTGCGCTCCATCAACCCGACCGCCCTCGCCGACGCCAAGGCGCTCGACGCCGAGCGGAAGAAGGGCACGGTCCGCGGGCCCCTCCACGGCGTGCCGGTGCTCGTGAAGGACAACATCGACGTGGCGGGCATGCCCACTACGGCCGGCTCGGTGGCTCTGGCGAACTCGTACCCGGCCGCCGACGCCCCGATCGTGACCGAGCTGAAGAACGCCGGCGCCATCATCATCGGCAAGACCAACCTCACCGAGTTCGCCAACTTCATGACCAACGGCATGCCCTCGGGGTACAGCTCGCTCGGTGGGCAGGTGCTCAACCCCTACGACGCGAGCCAGACGCCGAGCGGCTCCAGCGCCGGTTCCGGTTCCGCGGGGGCTGCCGGGCTGGCGACCCTGACGATCGGCACCGAGACCTCCGGTTCGATCCTCAGCCCCGCCCGGGCGAACTCCCTGGTGGGCGTGAAGCCGACCGTCGGCCTCGCGAGCCGCACGGGCATCATCCCCATCTCGGCGACCCAGGACACCGCCGGCCCCATGACGAAGACCGTGTACGACGCCGCGGCCCTCCTGACCGCGATCACAGGCGTGGACCCCGAGGACCCCGCCACGGCGGCCAACCCGAGCGACGACGTCGACTTCACCGCAGCCCTCAGCGACACCGCCCTCGTGGGCACCCGTCTCGGCTATGTCGCGAGCACCACGGACCCCGTCTACACGGCGGCCCTCGACGCCCTGCGGGCACAGGGTGCCACGCTCGTACCCGTGACCGTGGGGAACACGACCGCCCCGAACATCCTGACGCTGGAGTTCGAGCGCGACCTCAATGCGTACCTCTCGCGCCTCCCGGAGGAGGCACCGATGGACACGCTGAGCGACATCATCGCCTACAACACCGCCAATGCCCCCGCCGCGTTGAAGTTCGGGCAGACGCTCCTCACGGACTCGGAGGCCGTGGACCTGGCCGACCCTGCACAGCTGGCGCAGTACGAGGCGGCTCGCACCGCGGGGCTGACCGAATCGCGAGCGGCGATCGACTCGGTGCTCACGGCCAACGACCTCGACGCCATCGTCTCGAACTCGGCGACGGTCGGCGTCGGGGCGCGGGCCGGCTACCCCTCGGTGATCGTGCCGTCGGGCTACGCGGAGACCAACCGCCGCCCGTCCGGCGTCGTGTTCCTCGGGACGGCGTGGAGCGAGGAGACCCTGCTGGCCTACGCCTACGACTACGAGCAGGGCACGAAGGCCTGGCGCTCACCGCAGAACATCAACCCCTCCCTGTTCCGCTGCACGTCCGTGGTCCCGGCCTCGGAGTGGGACGCCTCGTGCACCACGGTGGATGTGAAGCCGGGCAAGGGCAGGAAGTAACACCGAAGAGCCTGCACACACGGAACGCCGCCACCTCGTCGAGGTGGCGGCGTTCCGCCCGTTCGGGTACTGCAGGTTCGGGGCGGTCAGGCTGCCTTCGGCATCGCCGTGACGACCACGTTCTTGCCCCACGGATCCTCGGTGTAGCAGCTGATGAGGACCACGCGGTTGGGCACGATGTTCCAGATCTCGCTGTCCTTCAGGGTGTCCTTGTCGTGGGTGACCACGCCGTCCACCACGTATGTCATCTCGCCCGTCTGGGTGGTGAGCGTGAACTCCTTACCCACGAGGGACTCGTCGCTCAGCCGGTTGAAGGGGGCATCCTTGCCGTCCCAGCTGTGGCCGGCGATGTAGGTGGTGTTCGTGGAGCCCCCGCCGGGTACGCCGTAGGCGGTGAGCCAGTAGGCGTCGATGGTGAGTGGCGGCACGAGGGACTGTGTGGCCAGGTCGTCGTCCGTCAGGGCGAGCGGGAGGACGGCCATGTCGATCCCCGCGTCGGGGAAGGAGAGGCCCGTGGGTTCCGAGGCAGCGGGGCCGGCGGCAGCGGCCGGAGCGGGTGCCGGCGCGGGAACTGACGACGGCGCTCCCGAGGGTGCAGCGGAGACGTCCGGAGTGGCTTGCGGCGTGGCGACGGCAGAGATGGTGGTCGAGGAGGACGGCGGTGCGCCGGCCGATTCGGGGGGCAGCACCGAGACGGCGATCGCGAGACCAGCGGCGGCGACCAGCGGCAGCGCGAGCCAGCGCCGATTCAACCGCGTGCGGCCGGCCGCGGGCGGCGCGGACTCGGGCTCGCTGGCTTCGTCGCGAGGCGTGTGCTGGTCCATGAGAGCGGTGTCCTGAGCTGGAGGAGATGGTGCACTGTCCCGGGTGGGTTGATCCGAGGATCAACCCACCCGGGACAGCAGTGTACTGATGGTGCAACTGGAGCGCCGCGGGCTGCGGCGCTTCGGCTTAGCGCTGCGCGCGCTCGAGACGACGCATGCGAGCGGCGGTCGTCGCGGTCACGGCGACACCGGCTGCCAGCAGGGCGGCGATGAGGGCGACAGCCGAGCTGTTGTCCTCGGCCGCGACGGCGGTCTGGACGTTGACGCCGCGGTTGGTACCGGTCGGCGTGGTGACGACCACGTTCGTGCCACCGCCGGTCCCGGTGACCGGCGCGACGGGCGTCGTCGGGACGACGACCGGCGTAACGGGATCGACGCCGATGGCGCTGGCGTCACACGCGGCGAGGAACGCCTTGAACAGCTCCAGGATCTGCGCGGCGAGGGCTTCATCGCCGTTAAGCTGTCCGATGAGAACCTCGGCCTCAACAGCAGCATCCACAGCAGCCTGCTCTGCAGCCAGCACCTCGGGGGTGAGAACAGCGGCTTCGTACGCAGCGAGGGCCGCTTCGTACTCGAGACCGGCGGCATTCTCGGCATCCTGAGCAGCGAGAAGGTTCTGCTGGGCCTCGATAACGGCAGGATCTGTGTTTGGGTCAGGCAGTACAGAAGCTCCCACGGCAGTCGCAAGGTCTGCCTCCGCCGCCAGCGTGATGTCACCTGCAGCAACGAGCAGGCCCTCAGTGCGGACGACCTCCGCCTCCGCAGCCAATGCAGCATCAGAGACGAGAGCTGCTTCTGCGAGAGCGATGGCGTTGGCGGTCGTCTCGACGACGGCGGCTGTGGCGGCTTCCAACTGGTTCACGAAAGTGACGTCGATGCCGGCTGCGGCAAGGGCATTGCTGAACTGCGTCGAGGCCTGCAGGCAGGCTGCGTCACCGGGAGCGGCCGAAGCCATCGGGGCGCCGAGGAACAGTCCACCGGCGAGAAGGGTTGCCGTCGATCCGGCAGCTGCCCATTTTTTTGCAACGATCATGTGTGCGCGTCTCCTGAAACACGTAGAATCCCCCGGGCCATCCCCGACGGCGCAGCCTGCGTCGGCACGCCGACAGAGGCCCCGTGAGGGACTGTCGGCTGGCGTGATGACCGCTGATCGCATGATCCGGAGTGCGCTGGGAGGAAACCCGGCAAACCCTGGGCGATCGCTGTTGTTCTCAACCTAGGTGCCGCGTACAGGGCGCGCAATGAAAACGAGTACTCCCGATAGGTAACGGTTTCGCATCGGCGTAACTCCTGAACAAGGCGCTGCACCGGCGTGAACCGTGCAGCGCCTCGGACGCCCTACGCGAAGTGCGCTTTCGCGATCAGTCCGTGAACCCCGACTGTCCGGTCCACCACCTGCGAGATGGCGAAGTCCGCTGCCGCCGAGAGGTAGGCATACGCGACGGCCCGGTCCATGCCGCGATCCTCCTCGAGGAAATCGAGCGCGTTGATGATGGCCCGGCGCATCGCCACGTTCAGGTCCCCGGACACGCCGCCGCCCGCGAGGCCGTCGGGATCCGACAGCCCGATCGGGATCCAGGCGTCCTGCGTCTCGCCGAACGGGTAGGAGTAGGCAACCGAGGGTGCGTCGCCGGAACCCGGCTTGCACACCGTGAGCCGGAACGTACCGCGTAGCGACCCCTCCATGGCGGTGAGCGCCACCTCGCCGTCGCCCATGCCCATGTGCGGGTCCCCCACGTAGAACAGCGCGCCCGGTGCCCGGACCGGCAGGTAGAAGGTGGACCCTGCGCCGAGGTGACGGATGTCGATGTTGCCGCCGCCCAGCGTCGGAGGGACCGAGTTGGCCTCGGGCGCGGTGAGCCCGTCGGCGTCGGCGAAAGCGACGCCCATCATGCCCATGAACGGTCGCAGCGGGAACCGCACGCTCATGTCGCCGCTGGTCATGACGCCCTGACCGCGCTCGATCCGCGTGAACACCGAGACATTGCCGTAATCGGACGGGATGCCCGAGGCCCGGTTGTCGGTCGCGACGGGCGGCATGACCTCGTCGAGCGTGATGCCGGCCGGCGGCGTGGGCCCGGGCTGCACGGCGAGCCCGCCCTTCCCGTGGCGACTGGAGACGACGCCGTAGGGAACGCGCGGGAGCACCTCGAGCGTCTCGATCTTGAGCACGTCACCGGGCTCGGCACCCTCGACGGCGATGGGACCGGTCACGATGTGCGGGCCGTCGACGTCGAACCGGCGCGGTGTGCGACGGTAGCCGGCCGCGATGTCCACGGCGTCCTGGAGGACGGACGAACGGTCGACGCCGAGGGAGCCGAAGTACTCCAGGGGGTCGCGCCCCTGGTCCTCCAGGATGCCCTCGTGTGAGAGGGCGTCGATGGTGACGGTCCGTCCGGACCGCATGGACATCACGGGTGTGGCATCGACCGTCGGCACGTAGCCCCAGAGCACCTCGTCCGGCAGGGAGGAGAGATAGGCGTCGCCGCGGATGCGTCCGCGGCCCGGCTGCAGGATCTCGCCGAACGGCTTGCCGTCGCCACGTCCGCCTCGTCCGTCGGGCGAGTTGCCCGGCGCCGCCGGGGGCGCTGCAGGAAGGGCTGCCAGGGCGGACGGCGCGGAGATGGCCGTCGTGGCCGATACGGTGCCGAGTGCGGCGACGACCCCCATGAAGCGTCGTCTGCCCAACCCCCTCGACAGGTGTTCCGCTGCTGCCTGCGCCGTTACGTCGTCCATGATCGCTCCTGTCAGCCGGGTGAGCTCATCACGCTATCGGCCGCCGGTTACGCCTCCGTTACGGGGATGATTCGCCGCGGAGTCGGGCGCCCGGGCCCCTGCGTGCGGCGCGGCGGGGAGTAGTCTCGCCGTCATGGACGCACTCCACCTGCCGCTGCTGACCGGGATCGGCGCGACGATCGCCGGTCTCGTCCATGTCCTGATCTTCGTGCTGGAGAGCTTCCGGTGGAAGGCGGAACGCACCTGGCGGGTCTTCGGTGTCACGAGCCAGGACGACGCCGACACCACCGCGTTCCTCGCCTGGAACCAGGGCTTCTACAACCTGTTCCTCGCCTTGGGGGCGCTCTGCGGCGTGGTGCTGATGCTGACCGGCGGCGCCACGGCGTCCGCCGTCGGGCTGGGCTTCATCCTGCTGTCGGCGGGGTCCATGCTCCTGGCCGCCGCGGTGCTGGCGCTCAGCGACACGTCGCTGCTGCGACCCGCGACCATTCAGGGCGTGCCGCCGCTCGTCGCGCTGATCGGCCTTCTCTCCCTGGTCTAGAGGGCGGCGAGCTCCCGGGCGGCCGCGACGTAGCGCGAGAGCATGTACCGCTGCGTCAGTCTGGTCACGGGTGCCGCCAGCCGGAACAGGAGGCTCGCGGGCACGCTGTAGGCCGCGCAGATGAAGACCAGCCGGTTGTCCGCGGTGAGTTCGGCGTAGAAGCCCTCCTCGCCGCGCACCGGGTGGCCCGGGAGTGTGCCGTACCCGAACCCGCCGCGCTGACCCGGCACCGCCCGGCCGGCGCCGTCGAGCTGCGCCTCGCGGGACCAGATGACGCTGCACGGCGCCTTGATGCGCGCAGGGCCCACGCCGAACCCTTGGACCACCCGCACGCCGGGCGCCGCGCGGTCGGCCGGCGAGCGCATGGTGAGCCCCGCACGGCGGTGCAGCTCCCATGCGAGGATCCCCTCGGTCAGGGCGGTGAACCCGGCGGAGGGATCCGGCGTCGGGATCTCGTGGGACCGCACCATCACCGTGTAACCCGCGGGCCAGCCGCCCTCGAGGGGTTCGGGGAAGGGCCTGTCGGTCGCGCCGCGCTCCTCGTACGTGAACTGCTCCATGGGTGTCTCTCCTCGGCGGTGGTGGTCGGTGGCAGGATGTCAGCATGACACCGAAGTCGAATCCCCGTACCGGCGGCAGGGATGCTGCGGACGCCGCGTCCGACGCCGCCGAGGACGCCGTCAACTCACGGGGTTTCCAGCTCGCGGCGCGCGCCGGGTACATCGCGGCGGGCATCCTGCACTTCCTGATCGGGCTCATCGCGCTCGGCCTGGCCGCAGGCCGCTCGGGCAGCGCGGACCAGAGCGGCGCCATCGGGCAACTCGCGGGCAGCCCCGGCGGCACCGCCCTGCTGTGGTTCTGCTGTGTCGGCAGCATCGCCCTCGCACTGTTCCTGGTCAGCGAGATCTTCTTCGGCGCACGGCACCTGAGCGGCAGGGACAAGCTGACCGATCGGCTGAAGAACGGCGGCCAGGCAGCGGTGTACGCGGTCATCGGCGGCACCTTCGGCCGCTACGCCCTGGGCGGCTCGAGTGACAGCAGCAGCGAGTCGAGTTCACTGAGCGCCGGCCTGATGGGCAACCCCGCGGGCACGGCACTGCTGTTCGCCGTCGGCCTGGGCATCCTCGGCATCGGCGGCTACTTCGTGTACAGCGGCGCCACCCGGCGCTTCCGGAAGAAGCTCAGCGGCCTGCCCGCCGGCTCTGCCGGCCGCGCCGTCGTGATCCTCGGCGCCGTCGGGTACATCGCGAAGGGCTTCGCCCTCGCCGTGGTGGGCGTCCTGGTGCTCGTCGCCGTGCTGACCGATTCCGCCGACCAGTCCACGGGGCTCGACGGCGCACTCAAGGCCCTGCGGGACCAGCCGTTCGGCGTGTGGATCCTCGGGGCCGTGGCCCTCGGGCTGATGGCCTACGGCGTGTTCATGGTGATCCGCTCCCGCTACCAGCGCATGTAGCGCCTAGGCCCCCGGGGCCTCCATCACCGGGCAGGTGTCCATGACGACGTCGAGCCCGGCCTCCGCGGCCCGCTGCGCCGCCGCCTCGTCGATGACCCCGAGCTGCAGCCACACGGCCCGCGCGCCGACGGCGATGGCCTGGTCCACCACCGCGCCCACGCGGGAGGAATTGACGAAGCAGTCGACGACGTCGATGGTGCCCGGCACGTCCGCGAGCCGCGTGTAACCCTGCTTCCCGTGGACGTCGTCGCCCTTCAGGCTCACCGGGATGATCTCCATGCCGAGGCGGTCCATGAGGAAGCGTGAGACGCCGACGGCGGCGCGGCGAGGGTTGTTCGAGAGCCCCACCACGGCCCACCGGCCGTGCTCGGTGAGGAGTCTCCTGATGACCTCGGGATCGTTCCGGTGTGCCATGGTTCCTCCTGGTGCGCAGCCCGCTGTCGCGGCTTTTGTTACAGCCTTTGTTACCCACCCATTTTGCTCCTGCTCCCGCCCGGCGTTTCATGGAGGGGACCATCCCGAGCGGCTGAGAGACCTGGATCAGTGACGCCGCAGCAACCCTGGTCGCCCGCATCCCCCTGATGCCGGGCGATATCGAGGAACGAGCCAAGGGAACCACCGCACGCGGTGGTGAAGGCTCGGACCGTAGGGTGCTACCGCCAGGAGCGATGGAGACACCATGAGTACAGTTCTGGCACCCGGCACCACCCCCACCCGCACGCCGTCCAAGCAGGCCCTCGGCGTCCGCTTCTCCGGCCTGGGCCGCAGCTTCGGCGCCGGCCGCGACCGGCGCGTGGTCCTCCGCGACGTCACCGTGGACGTGAGACCCGGGGAGATCCTCGCAATCCTCGGCACCAGTGGCTGCGGCAAATCCACGCTGCTGCGCGCCGCCGCGGGCCTCGACGTCCCGGACAGCGGCGAGGTCCTGATCGACGGCACCCCGGTGAGCGGCATCGACGAGCGCTGCGCCGTCGCCTTTCAGGAACCGAGGCTCCTCCCCTGGCACACGCTGCAGGCCAACGTGGCCATCGGCCTGCCCCGGTCCTCGAGCGCGAGCGCGGGCAAGGCGAAGGTCCTGGAACTGCTGCAGCTGGTGGGGCTCGACAGCTTCGCCAAGCACCGGCCCCGCGAGGTGTCCGGCGGCATGGCCCAGCGGACGTCGCTGGCGCGGGCCCTCGCGCGCAACCCCGGCGTGCTGCTCCTCGACGAACCGTTCGGCGCCCTCGACGCACTCACGCGGATCAAGATGCAGGACCTGCTCCTCGACATCCACCGTGCGCAGCCCACCACGGTGCTGCTCGTCACGCACGACGTCGACGAGGCCCTGCAGCTCGCCGACCGCATCATCGTGCTGGGCCGCGGAGAAGGTGCCGGCGAAGGAAACGGCGACGCCGCCGGCGCTTCCGGCTCCGCCGCCGACTCGAGGGATGGCCATGCCGGCACCCGCGAGGGCTCGACCATCGCTGAACTCGTGACCGTCCCGGGCGAGCGCCCGAGGGACCGCAGCTCAGCCGAGCTCGGCACCCTGCGCAGCTCCCTGCTCGCGATGCTCGGCGTCACCCGGCACTGACCCACTCCCACCCGCGCTGACGGGCGGGCCAGCCGTACGGGACGGCGCCGCCGTCGTCGCGCGGGACCGCCTCCGTCGGGACCGGCCGCCGGTCCCCCGCACTGCCTCCGCCGCACCCGCACTCCCCCTCACTGACACCCTCCTCGCTTCCTCTCCGCTTCCCTTCCGCTTCCCCTCCGCTTCCACCGAAGGATCACCATGAACCGCCGCGCTCTCCTGCCCACCCTCGCCCTCGCCACCGGCCTCTCGCTCAGTCTCAGCGGCTGCCTCGCGGGTGAGAACGCCTCCACCACGCAGTCCGGGGCCGAGGGCGGGGTGACCGAGGGTGGCGAATTGAACATCGACTTCGCCACCTACAACCCGCTGAGCCTCGTGATCAAGGACCAGGGGTGGCTCGAGGACGAGCTCGCCGAGCAGGGCATCACGGTGAACTGGGTGCAGTCCGCGGGCTCCAACAAGGCCAACGAGGCCCTGCGTGCCGGGGCGATCGACGTCGGTTCGACGGCCGGATCCGCCGCGCTGCTCGCGCGGTCCAACGGCTCGCCCATCAAAACCATTGACATCTACTCGCAGCCCGAGTGGGCCGCCCTCGTCACCCTGCCGGACTCCGGCATCACGAGCGTCGAGGACCTCCGCGGCAAGTCGATCGCCGCGACGCGCGGTACCGACCCCTACTTCTTCCTCCTGCAGGCCCTCGAGGCGGCGGGCGTGGACCAGTCCGAGGTGACCATCGAGAACCTGCAGCACGCTGACGGCCGGTCAGCGCTCGCCAGCGGCGCCGTCGACGCCTGGGCCGGGCTCGATCCCATCATGGCCGCGGCCGAGCAGGAGGGCGCGGAGCTGTTCTTCCGCGACATCGACTTCAACAGCTACGGCTTCCTGAACGCCACCGAGGACTTCCTCGAGGAGCAGCCGGACGTCGCGCAGACCGTGGTGAACGCGTACGAGCGGGCCCGGGAGTGGGCGCAGGAGAATCCCGAGGAGACGGCGGCCATCCTCGCGGAGGTCGCGTCGATCGATCCCGCCGTGGCGAACTCCGTGATCATCGACCGCACCAATCTCGACGTCGACCCCGCCCCGGGCGATGCGCAGCGCGCCGTGCTCGAGAAGATCGGCCCCGTGTTCGTCGAGACCGGTGACGTGCAGAGCCAGGAAGCCATCGACGAAGCCCTCGCCTCACTCTTCGACACCTCGCTCGTGGAGAACGCCGACCCGGCTGCGATCGGCGCCGGCTCATGAGTGCCGACATACCGCACCAGGTGGCGATCCCGGTCTCGCGAGAGGGCATGGAGGCCGCCGGGTCCCCGGTGACCGGTGACAGGGCGCGGCGGGCTCTGCCAGCCCCGCGCCGCCTGCTGGCCGTCCTGCTGGGGCTGCTCGTCCCCGCGCTGATCCTCCTCACCTGGCACCTCAGCACCGCCTCGGGCTTCTTCCGCGCCTCGCAGCTGCCCTCGCCGACCGCCGTGTTCGAGGCGGCCGTGGATCTGATCCAGCGCGGTCAGCTCGCCAACCACATCCTCATCTCGACGCAGCGCGTGGTGCTCGGCTTCCTCATCGGGTCGCTCCTCGGAGTGCTGGCCGGCGCCCTGCTGGGCCTGTCGAAGATCGCCGATGTGCTGCTGACCCCCACCGTCGGCGCGCTGCGTGCCGTGCCGTCGCTGGCGTGGGTGCCTCTGCTGGTGCTGTGGATCGGCATCAACGAGGACTCGAAGGTCACGCTGATCACCATCGGCGCCTTCTTCCCCGTGTTCACCACCCTCTACCTCGGGCTCCGGCACGTGGACCGCAACCTCGTGGAAGCCGCCCGCGCCTTCGGCCTGAACGGCATCCGCCTGCTGGTCACGGTGCAGCTCCCCGCCGTCGTGCCCGCGCTCTTCAGCGGCCTCCGGCTCGCGCTCGCGCAGTCGTGGCTGTTCCTCGTGGCCGCGGAGCTCATCGCGTCCTCCATGGGTCTCGGGTTCCTCCTCGTGGACTCGCAGCAGAACGGGCGCGTGGACCGCATCATCCTGGCGATCGTGCTCCTCGCGATCATCGGCAAGACCACGGACGCCCTGCTCGGCGTCGCCGAGCGCTGGGCGGTGCGCCGATGGGCGTAGGCCAGGCCTCAACGACGCCGTCGCCCGTCGACTCCGAGGGCGCCGACGGCGTCGATCACCTCCCGCAGGACGAGGCCGAGCGCCTCGCGTACTGGGCCGAACAGGCCCTGCGGCTCGACTGGAGCACGCCGTGGCACACCGTCCACACGTTCGAGCGGGCCACGCCGCAGGAGGACGGGACGCTCAGCGTGCCCGTCATCGAGTGGTTCGCCGGCGGCACACTGAACGCCGCGGTCAACTGCGTGGACCGGCATGTCGCCGCGGGCCGTGGTGATCGCGTGGCGCTCCACTTCGAGGGTGAGCCCGATGACCGCCGCTCCGTGACCTACGCGGACCTGCAGGACGAGGTGTCCCGCGCCGCGAACGCGCTGGTGGCGCTCGGCATCGGACGGGGCGACCGCGTGGTGATCTACCTGCCGGTCCTCGTGGAGACGGTGGTGATCACGCTCGCCTGCGCGCGGATCGGCGCCGTCCACTCGCTCGTGTTCGGTGGCTTCTCCGCCGAGGCGCTCCGCTTCCGCGTCGAGGACACCGGGGCCAAGCTGCTCGTCACCACCGACGGCCAGTACCGGCGAGGCACCGCGGTGCCGGTGAAGCACAACGCCGACACCGCCGTCGCGGGCGTGGAGAGCGTGGAGCACGTGCTGGTGGTGCGCCGCACCGGGTCCGACGTCGCCTGGACCGAAGGCCGCGACGCGTGGTGGCACGACGTCGTGGACACCGCGTCCGCGCACCACGAGCCGGAGGCGTTCGACGCCGAGACACCGCTGTTCATCATGTACACCTCGGGGACCACCGGGAAGCCGAAGGGGCTCGTCCACACCACGGGCGGGTACCTCACGCAGGCCGCGTCGAGCTTCGAGCACCTGTTCGGCCACCCGGACCCGTCGCGGCGCGACGCCGACGTGCACTGGTGCACCGCGGACCTCGCGTGGGTCACCGCGCACACCTACGAGCTCTACGGCCCGCTCGCCAACGGCGCCACGCAGGTCATCTTCGAGGGTACGCCGAACACTCCGCACCCGGGCCGCCACCTCGAGATCATCGAGCGCTACGGCGTCACGAGCTACTACACCGCGCCCACGCTGGTCCGCTCGCTCATGGGGTGGTTCCCCGACGGCGTCCCCGACACCTACGACCTCTCGAGCATCCGCGTGCTCGGCACCGTGGGCGAGGCGATCAACCCGGAGGCGTGGCGGTGGTTCCGCCGGAACCTGGGGCGGGACGAGGTTCCCGTCGTCGACACCTGGTGGCAGTCCGAGACCGGCGCCACGGTGCTCTCCCCCAGCCCCTCGGACACCGCGTTCAAGGCGGGTTGCGCGGCACGTCCCCTGCCCGGGGTCGGCACGCGGATCGTGGACGAGCACGGGCAGGCGGTTCGCCCCGGCGTCCAGGGGTTCATCGTCGTGGACCGCCACGGCCCTGCCATGGCACGGACGGTCTGGGGGAATCCGCAGCGCTACCTCGACGCGTACTGGCGGACCTTCGCGGCGCAGGGCTGGTTCCTCGCCGGTGACGGCGCCCGGTACGACGACGACGGCGACACCTGGATCCTCGGGCGCGTGGACGACGTCATCAACATCTCGGGGCATCGCCTCTCCACCATCGAGATCGAGTCCGCGCTCGTGGCCCATCCGCTCGTGGTCGAGGCGGGGGCGTGTCCCGTCGCGGATCCTCTGACCGGGCATGCGGTGGTCGCGTTCGTGGTGCTGGCGGCGGGGGCAGCCCCTGAGGACGACGTCGTGGGGATCCTCCGGGCTCACGTGGCCGCGGTGATCGGGCCGATCGCGCGCCCGGCCGCCGTCGTCGTCGTGCAGGACGTGCCGAAGACGCGTTCAGGCAAGATCATGCGGCGCCTGCTCACGCAGCTCTACGAGGGGTCCGCGCTCGGCGACACCACGTCGCTGCAGAACGAGGGGTGCGTGCCGGGTATCCAGGACGTCCTCGCCGCGAGGCGCTCCTCATCCGGGTGATCGGACCGAGCGCGGACGAGCATCGTGAGGATGGAGGGGGTCCGCGCGGAAGGCATTCTCGTAGATGTCGTACACGGCAGCTGCCTTGAGGTCGTTGTAGGACCCCTCGCCGTCGAGGATCGCCTCGCGCTTGGCGGCTGCGTAGTACTCCCGATCCGCGTCGCTGGACCGGAGCCGGTCGAGGAAGAGCAGATGCCTCCGAGGCTCGACGGCCGACGGACCCCAGACGTGGAGATTCGTGTTCGGCGATCCCAGGGTCAGGTGGAGGTGGGGGTCCCCCGCGATCTCGACCCGGAAAATCAATCTGAAGCCCAGGCCGTGGAGGGGTGCGAGAAACAGCGTCTCGCGGAACAAGTCGACGGCGGTGAGGTCGACGTCGAGGACCGGCTTCGCCAGGAGCCGCGGTACGGCGGTCGAACCGACATGGCGGATGCTCATCACCTGGTCCTGCGCGGCATCCCGGACGACTCCCCCAGCGCAGGCTCAGTGCCTCAACCGCGCGGTGGTCGTCGTCGAGCCCTTCATCCGGATCTCTCAACGAAGGAAGCGGCAGGCGCCCCGTCCAAGCACCTGCCGCTTCCCGTTCAAGGATCGAACGGTTCGTTCGGACGCTTAGGCGCCGACCCGCACGAAGGATGCTCCCGGGAGGTCCGAGAGGGGGTGCTGCATGGTGGCGTTGATGCCGTTCATGCCGCTGCTGATGACCTGACCGCCACCGGCGTAGACCGCCACGTGACCGCCGGTGATCACGAGGTCCCCGGGAGCCGGGGCGGACACCCGGGCCCCGAACTGGAAGAACTGAGCCGGGCCGAGGTCGCCCACGGAGATCCCGGCGGCACGCAGTGCCTTCTCGGCCAGCACGGTGCAGTCCTGGACGGCGCCGGCGCGAAGCTGCGCCTGAGCCGATCCGAGGATGGCCGCTGCCGCATTGCCCGAGGGCGCTGCAGCGACCGACGAGGCGTGCACGGGTACCGGGGTGATCGCTGCCGAGGCCAGGTAGACACCCGACCCGGGCGCCGTGGACACGGCCGGTGCAACAGCGGCGGCCTGCTGGTAGGCAGGAGCCGCAGGTGCAGCGGCAACCGGAGCGGACACCGTCTGGGCCGGCGCGGTGACGGCCGATCCGGCGGTGGGGATCGTGATCGACTGACCGGGGAAGATGACCGATGCGAGCGAGAGGCCGTTCGCGGTCAGGACCGAGGTGAGGTCCGCTCCGTAGCGTGCGGAGATGGCACCCAGGGTGTCACCGGCGGCGACGGTGTGCGTGGAGCCGGCGACAGCAGTGGCCGCCACGGTGGAGGCCACCGAGGTGTAGTTCGTCGCGGCGTCGGTGTAGGTGCCGGCGTTGGCCGTTCCCATCGCGCCGAACGCGAGGCCGGAGGTGACCGCGATGACGGCGACCGGGCGGCCGACGGTCGTTGCGTGCGCGCCGGCGATGCGGCCGAGTGCCTGCAGTGCGAGGTTGCCCTCGACGTCGGCCCTGTGGCGTGCCGGTGAAGTGATTCGTGACATGGTTCTGTACCTCTCCCATGCCTGCGGGGTGAGCTGTCGGGTTCGGATGGGAGTCACCCGGCCGCGGACACCGCTGGATACGGCGGTGGTGTGCGACTTAACCCCGAGGACGCCTGCAGGGAAACCTGGGCGCCCGGTGGAACTGATGGTTCCCCCGTCCCTGCCTTTCGTGTGTGCGGACGTATTCCGGTCGGCGGCAGGGCTCGGCAATCCGTCCGGAAGCGTCTCACGTGGACGGAGACGCTGGTGTGACCCTAGCCGGACCCTCGTCGGTTTGTCACATTTGCGTAACGGGACGTACCATCTGGCGCCGGCCTTCTTGACAGGCCTCCGCCAGGAGGTGCCCGGGGCCCGCACAAGCCCTCATCGGCGGACGCGACGCCAGCGGCGGACGGCAAGGGCCGTGCCCATCGCACTGACCGCGAGCAGCACACCCTGCTGCACGTAGAAGCCCGCCGACATGCTGCCGCCGGAGACTCGCGCGGTCAGGAGGAGGCTACTGACCAGCGTGAGGCTGAGGAGCGCGCCGACGATCACGAGGGTGCTCCAGAAGCGCCGCTCCTGAACCCGCGCTGCCCTCCGCCATCCGTCCATCCCGTCTGACCTACGCTTCGCTGGAGGGCGCAAGGACGTTCTCGTGAATGTCTGTTGCGCGCCGCCGAGCCGTTGTCGCGGCACGCTCCGCCAATGCGTCCGCGACAGCTTGGAACTCGAGCAGGGCAGCCTGCAGGTCCTCCACGATCTCCGCGGCGATGATCTCGGGCGGAACACCGTCGTCCGCGTTCTCCAGGGCTGGATCCTTGAGCCAGGTGATGTCGAGATTGAGCTTGTCACGAGCGACGAGCTCCTCGTACGTGAAGGCTTTGAATCGCTCCGACTCCTGACGCCCTGAACGGTCACTCGGCTTGTACGCCTCCACGAAGTCCGCTAGGTGCTCGTCCCGCAGCGGGTTCTGCTTCATGGTGAAGTGCTGACCCACGCGGAAGTCATACACCCAGAGCTTCTCCGTCCACGCCTTCTCCGGGCGCGCGCGTTTCCGATCGAAGAACAGCACGTTCGCTTTGACGCCTCCGGCGTAGAAGATTCCGGTGGGGAGCCTCAGCAGCGTGTGCACATCGAACTCCTTGAGGAGGCGAGCCCTGATCGTCTCGCCGACGCCGCCCTCGAAGAGGACGTTGTCCGGCACGACGACGGCGGCTCGTCCGTCGCGCTTGAGCAGGCTTGCGATGTGCTGGAGGAAGTTCAGTTGCTTGTTGGTGGTCGTGACCCAGAAGTCCTGCCTCGAGTAGGAGACGTCCTCACGCTCGGCCTTGCCCGTTTCTCCCACCACGGTGATGGAGGACTTCTTGCCGAATGGCGGGTTTGCCAGCACAAGGGAGTAGTGCTGGCCAGGAGTGGTCGCCAATGCGTCCTGAACATCGATGACGGGATCACCGGTGATGCGCCCCACGCCGTGGAGGAACAGATTCATGGTGGCGAGCCGGGCGGTCGAGTCGACCAACTCCGCGCCTCGGACGGTGCGCCCCTCGCTCAGGTCCCGGCGCTGCTCGGGCGTCATGTGCCGGCCGTGATGCTTCTCGATATGTTCGATGGCGCTCAGCAGGAAGCCACCGGTTCCGCAGGCAGGATCGGTGATGGTGTCCGCCGGCGTCGGGGCCATGACCTCAACCATGGCGTGGATAAGCGCTCGTGGCGTGAAATACTGGCCAGCTCCGGACTTCACGTCGGACGCCGACCGCTGCAGGAGGGCCTCGTAGGCGTCCCCGTTGACGTCACCGCCCACCGACCACGCCTCCGAGCCGATCAGGTCCTTGATGAGCTTCCGGAGGAGCGCAGGCTCCTGGATGCGGTTCTGGGCCTTACGGAACACCACCCCGAGATTCGTGGGCAGTTTGCCCAGTTCACGAAGGATGCGCTGGTACTCGGTCTCAAGCGCATCGCCGCTCAGCGACGCCAGGCGGTCCCACGAGATGTCGAGGTGCGGCGGGAACACCGGCTCGGGCACCAGAGAGTTGTTCTGGCGCTCGTCGCACATCTTGAGGAACAGGATGAAGCTCAACTGCTCCACGTAGTCGATCGCAGCTACACCGGAGTCGCGCAGTACGTCGCAGTAGCTCCAGAGCTTGTCGACGAGGCGGCGGAGTTCTGCGGGATTGCTGGTCATCTTCAGTGGTTCCTTCGGTGCTGCGCTTGTAGAGAAGGGGTGATTGGTCGGGCGTCAGGAGGAGGCTGCTGGCCGGTACCGCACTGAACGTCCGGATCCTTCCCTCGAGAGGTAGCTCCCATGTAATTCGCTGAGGATCTGGGTGGCAGTCGGTCTCGAGACGCGGGTGATCTCGACGAGATCACCGCTGGTGATCGCATCGTGGCTGAGCAACCACGCTGCTATGACTTCGCGAGCAGAATCTCGATCTGTGCTCGCGTACTCAAGAAAGCGAGCCGCATGAATGCCGCTCTTCGCCCGCTTCGCCAGCATGAAAGTCGCGGAACCAAGCACCCACACGTCCTTGTATTGACGCACGAGTGGCGCATTCCCGACCGTGGAACTAGTTGCAGCTCGCAGTGCCACCTCAGCCGACATCCTGTCGGTCTGAAGGCGCTTCATTGTTGACTCCAACGTCAGGAAGGGATGATGCAGTAACCCGTCCAGGATGATGGCCACGCGGTAGTCACGCTGCCTGGCCTCGGGTCGGATCGACCGCACCATCTCGACGATCGGGACCACCGGCTTCCCACCGATCAGCGTGCAACGGACAGCCGGGCCGGCGGTCTGAACGATACTCGGAGGCCGATGCCCGAGCACGATCATCGACTGGTACATGCGGTCCACACCAACGCCTTGTTTATCGACCATGCCGAGCGCCCGGAACAGATCAGCGAGCGCCGGATACCTTGCATGTCGGTTTCCCAGCAGGTTGGTCTCGTTGATGCCCCCGCTAAACCCGCCGGGACTCTTGACCACCAGCGTCGAATCGAAGTCGACCCAAGTGACCTCCGTTGGCAATGGCGAGTTCCAGTCCCTGTGGATCAACCCGTTGAGCACCGCCTCCCGGACAGCCCGCGAGGGGATGTCCCTCACCTTCGGTTCGGAGAAGTTGCCGGAGAGGGTGGTGCTTCCATTGAGGACGTCCAGCCGTGTCTCTACGTTCTGAAGCTGTTCCAGAAGCGACTGCTCGGGATCGCCCTCGATGAAGCTGGTCACTTCTCCGCCGTGCACATCCAGGGAGGTGAGAGTGATCAATGGCCTTCCG
Source organism: Arthrobacter sp. TJ-236 (assembly GCF_058269235.1). Lineage (NCBI taxonomy): Bacteria > Bacillati > Actinomycetota > Actinomycetes > Micrococcales > Micrococcaceae > Arthrobacter > Arthrobacter sp. TJ-236. The sequence continues at coordinate 442,018 of NZ_JBZCNI010000003.1, read as the reverse complement.
GCTCTGCAGAAGACAAGTCTTGCCGCCTGCGTGAGGCGCCCGTCAGCAGCTTGGGCTCCCAGCAGCCGAAGGAAGTCCGAGGCAGACTTGTCGACCAAGACATCCTCGCTAGCACCGCCTCGAGCGCTAATCCTGGCAATGCTTACGGCCTCTGGCGATACGTCGCTCATTGTGCTCCGAGTGAGTCTCGCCATCTCGTCGTAATCACCAGCCCGCTGCCGATGACTCCACCACTCCGCTCGGTCAACGGGCACACAATTGGCACCGACCCGCCATCGGATTTTGTTCGAGGTGTCCTCTATGGGCTCCGGAGACTCAGCAATAAGAAGGACGAGCAGCCGCTGGCCCCGGACCGTGCGTGCTTCGACCACCGGAGCTATGTCCACCTGCTCGTAGATGGTGTGTCGGAGCCACTCGGCGTCGAGCTCAGTGCCGATGACTTCTAGGTCGCGATCCTGAATACCTAGGATCAGCGCGCCACCTCCGGGGGTGTTAGCCATGCAGCAGACTTCGTCCGCCAGCTTGATGGCAGCCTCCCTGTTCTGCTTGTCCCCTGGCTGAACCTCACCGTTCCTCCCGCGGCGACCGGCTTCCTCCTTGAAGTCAATGGCCTCGCTCTCCCGAACCCCGATGGTCCCTCCGGCCTCGATCCTTGCCAGTATCTCCGTGACTCGGCGTAACAGATACTCCCGGCGCTCGATCGGCTCACTGTTCAACATGGTTCCTCCGAGCGGTTCGGCGTTGCGGCTCTTCCGAAAGACTAGACGCTTCTGGCAAGAATCTTACGATTAGAGGGGTATCTAATCGGAAAATTTTGGCGAGGGATTCCCAATCTTTCCGTTGAACGGGTCGTCCATGCCGTCCCCGAACCGCGCTGCGCGCCAGCTTGCAGACGAATAAACCAACCCTGCTAAGCACTAGCTGCGGTTGCGGCGCAAGCACGACGACGGCTAGGCGCCGGGTGGTCAGCTCGTTTAGCGGCGATGCGCTCAAGGAGCACCGAAGCGGGCTCATCGTCCGGATTCTGATCAACAAGCGCGCCTGAGAAGGCGCTATCCAGCAGTTCGCGCCGAAGACGCTCACTCCGGGCCTTCACCCTGTCAATTTCTGCCGTGAGACGAGCGACCCTTTCGACGTCCTCAACCACACGCTGCACCATGCTGGCCTGTTCACCGAGTGGGGGCACTGGCACCGGAAATTTCTTGATGACAGACAGACTTACGGAAGCCAGATTAACACTTTGCTTTCCGTTCCGTTCAAACCAAATTCGTCCGTAGGAATTTGCGTGCCATGCCAGCAACTCGGGCTTGAGTGAAGATTCGCGCATTCGTACTCGAAATACGTGATTTTGATGTATGCATCGAGCGATCTCACCCCGCCACACCCAACCCCGCCCGAGTTTGTTCCGATCTCCACCTTCGTTGAGTAGCACGTCACCCGGCTCCAGAAGCAGTTTCCGAATCTTCGCTTCGGAGGCACGGATGGTAGTAACGACGTCAAGCTTGATGTATCCCGACTGCACGTTTGCGACTCGCAGGTATGGAATCTCCTCAAGCTCAGTATCTACTTGGTTTTTCGAATCCTTCGTGATCCCACCTACAACATCTGCAATTTCCTCAAGACGCTTCCACTCCCATGTTGCAGGAATACCCGGAAGATCACCGTCATCCGTGTCAGAACTCACAGGGTCCTCAGCGAAGGCTTGAGATTGAACACCAAAAGCTACATAGCGAGTGAGATCGACTGCAAGTCTTTTAGCTCGCGCCATCGAAACCGCGACTAGCCCGGAGGAGGTGTCGATGTGGGAGAGATGGCCCTCAAGTGCGTCGACGATGCGCCGCTGCTCAGCCAGCGGCGGTATTGGAACGGGGATGGATTCCGCCGACGATTTCGTTAACTTGAGTCGCGTAGTTCCATTCGCGTAGCCCACGTAATTGAAGATATTCAAATAATGATGGAGAAACGCATTCGAAGTAGCGCCGTTAGCCCTCAAGACGTGAGCATGGTTGTTGACCCACGAGGGACCCGACACCCTGTATGCCTTTGTCTTGTCTCGGTTGAAGAACTGAACGCCGTCCTCGCCGAGCAGCAGCAGGTCCTCATCAAATATCGGAGTGTCAATCGTCCCCACCCGTCCGCTCGCACCGTAGTAGGGCACAATACCTGGACGCTTAGCCCGTTCATGAGAACTTATGGGTTTTCGAAATCGATCCAGATTCTCCGAAACTTCGCCAAGTGTCGACCAAGCCCAGCCGTCCGGTAGCGGCTTCTGACCCGTCACGCAGTCAGCTCTTCGCTGAGTTCGACGAACAGCTTGCGGGCGTCGCCCCCGAAGTCCCGGCTGAAGCCGAAGGGGCCACCGCGCTCAGTGAAAGGGGTACGGGTCAGGTCGTCTAGTTGCACGGTCACCGATGTTTTCACCACATCAGCAATTCGCCCAATCCACCACAGCTGATCGGCGCTGAACGCGACTCCTCGCTGCGACTGCTGGCCGAGCCACTCCTCGAGGCGTTCCTCGATAATTGACGAGAACGCGCGTATACGGCCGTCGTCGTCGTTCAGGAGTTCGTGCCGCAGGATCGTCACGAGGTCGGTGACGGACGGCTTGTGAAGCGGGTCGGCAAGTTCGCCCAGTTCGTCGTACGCACTCCAGAGCAGGTCGACTGACTGCAGCGCCGGGACTCGCTGTATACGTTCGGCCAGTTCCTTCAGCTGCGCATACGTAGGACGGCCGGCGGCACTGCCATGCAGAAGCTGAAGAACTGCTATCTGATCCTTGTGCTCCTCAAGGAAGTCCCGCCACGACGAGATGCGGGACTTCGCGCCCGTATCCTCCAGCACCGGCTCGGCGCTGATCAGCTCGTCGGCGTTGACCTCGTCGAAGACGATGTCCTTTGCACGGCGGATATCGAGAATCCTCTTCCGCAACTCGGCGTTGGCGGCCAACGGTTGCACTCCAGAGCGCAGCAGCTGACCCACGGCGTCTTCGCCGCCCTGTTCACGCGCGTTCTCGACCGCATCGTTGTCGGAAGCAGCGGCTAGACCCTGCACAATCTCCCGCAGGGTCACGCCGCCGGAAACGTCCGCGATCTCGGCCGCCTCGCTCGGCTTGAGCTGGATGGCGAGGCGCCCGAGCCTAGCAGCGAGGGTGGACACCTCGTCCGGCGTGATCGTCAGAGCACCGGCCTTCTCGAGGAGCCTCTCGAGCGACACCGGCTTCGCGGCTCGGTCCATGGGGGTTGCGTCTACAAGCGGCGACTCGGTCACTCCCACCGCGTCGACGATCACGAAGCGATCCTTCGTAAGACCGGGCTGCGCGTCGGGAGTCACCGCCGCGTAGGTGTCTTCGTCCATGGTGCGTGAGCCGCGGCCCTTCATCTGCTCGAAGTACACCGCCGAACGTACCTCGCGCATGAAGAACACGCACTCGATCGGCTTCACATCGGTGCCGGTCGCGATCATGTCCACAGTCACTGCGATCCGAATGGTGGGGCTGGTCCGAAACTGCTGCAGGAGTTGCTGGGGATCGTTGCCCTGGCTCCTCGAGCGGTAGGTGATCTTCACGGCGAAATCCTGGCCCTTGCCGAACACCTCACGCGCCTGCTGGACGATCTCGTCCGCGTGATTGTCATCCTTGGCGAAGATCAACGTCTTCGGAACGTAGCTTCGCCCCGGGAAGATCTGCGTGTAGAGCCGATCCTTGAAGGTCCGCAGCACCAGACGGATCTGGTCCTTGCCAATGACCGTCCGCCCGAGTTGCTGCCCCGTGTAGGAGAAGTCCTCCTCCAGCTCCTCGTACCGCTTGTGCCGGGTCGCACGGTCACGCAGCGGAACCACCGTGCCGGCCTCGACGGTCCCACCCTGCTCCGTCATCCGGGTCTTGATGCGGAACACGTTGAACGGCACGTTGACGCCGTCGGCCACGGATTTCTCGTACGGGTACTCACTGACGAGATTCTGGTCGAAGAAACCGAGCGTCTGTTTGGTCGGCGTCGCTGTGAGGCCTACAACAGGCGCATCGAAGTACTCGAGCACGGAACGCCACTTGCCGTAGATGGAGCGGTGACACTCGTCCACGATGATGAGATCGAACGTCTCAGGCGGCAGCGATGCGGAGTAGGTGACGTCGACCGGCAAGGCCGGCTCGCCGTCGTCGTTCTCGTCATCCTCGGCGTCTGCCACAGGCAGGTCCTCGCCCTGAAGCATGCGGAACAGGCGCTGGATAGTGGAGATGGCCACACTGCTGGAATCGGCGACTGTGCGGCCTGCCAATCGCTGCACCGGGAAGACCTCCCCGAAACGGCGACCATCATCGGGGGTCTGGTAGAGCGAGAACTCGCTTTCCGCCTGAAGCCCCAGATTGTTGCGGTCCACCAGGAACAGCACCTTGGAGGCACCAGCGTGCTTGATCAGCCGATAGGCGGCGGTCACCGCCGTGAAGGTCTTCCCTGCTCCGGTGGCCATCTGCACCAGTGCCCTCGGATGGTGATCCTTCAGCGACATTTCAATGCCCCGTACGGCCTCGATCTGGTTGGGACGCAGTCCCTCCTCGATCAACCCCGGCATCCCGAGGAGTCGCGCGCTGAACGTCGGCTGCGCGGGTGCTGCATCCGCCTGGTCCATCCACTTCCGCATGGTCTCTGGGCGGTGGAAGCTGAAAACCTCTCGCGACCGGGCGTCCGGATCCAGCAGATTCGTGAACCTTGTTTCGGCACCGGTCGATTCGTAACAGAACGGGAGCGGCGAGTCCCGCCGCCACGTTGCCAACTGAGCCTCGGCCGGAAGCCCGGACGCGTACTTCGACGTCTGCCACTCCACCCCCGTGAGTGTCACGCCCTCCTTCTTGGCTTCCAGCACGCCCACCAGCTTCGCGTCCACATACAGCAGGTAGTCCGCGTATCCCGACCTCAGCTGGAACTCACGAACCGCCACACCGGGCGCAGCCATCGGGGCGAGGTCCCGGTAGTCCTGGATGACCCAGCCGGACGCACGAAGCATTCGGTCGATGTTCCTGCGGGCCTGCACCTCGGATAAGGGACGGGGTGCACGTGCCCTCTCGATGAAGGCCTGCCGTGCGGCGACGGTTGGCCTGTCCGGCGTCTCAGTCACAAGAGGTTGCGCCGCCTGCAGCGCGGCCAGCTGGCTCTGCAGCTTCGAAAGCTCTGCAGCGGCGGCGGCCTGCTGCTCCAGTACGACGGCGAGCCGTGACTCAGCATCCTCCCGCGCCTGCACCTCCGCTTGCGCAACGGAGGTGGCGTTGTCCAGCACTGTCAGCGCGTCCGCGAGCTCCTGCTGGCTAGCGAGCAACTGGCGGTCGATGACGGTCTGCTGCGCTCTGTCCTCAGAGGTCCCCGCAACCGGATTCTGGGTTGACCTCGGCGGCACGAAGGTGCGAACGGATCGGTCGCCCGTCACCGCCCGATACAGCAGATCGCCGAGATCCCAGCACGCCCGCAGGGCTTCCAAAGCGAGTCGGGTACTGAAGAGGTGGCTGTGGGTCGCGTCGTTGCCGGTCCTTCGGATGGTGTGCAGAGCGGTGATCGGACCAGCCTGCAGCACTCCGGCGGAGGCGAGCGCGCTGATGCGGTCCACCTGCTTGGTGCTGGCGACAACGGTGCTGGTCCGGCGAAGCAACTGCTCGGTCAGTACCTCACCGAATTGGCGGCACTTGATCAATGCCCCGTTGGGATCGGTGTAGATGGTCCCTTCGGCGCCCGCGCCGTAGATTGCGAGAAGGGGTTCGATCTCCTCTAGCGCGCCGAAGTTCGACGAACTCCTGGCAACGCCAAGGATCTCCTCACTGATGTAGGACACGCGCTTCCCCCTGAGCCTCGCTGCTTCCCAGTCGAGACTACCCAACTGTGCACCTTCAGCGCGTGCGCGGGAGGAAGGTCTCCACGCAAGCAGGTACACCACCGCCTTGACCGTCAACTACCGCCTGGTCGTGGGACCGGCGTTCGCGATGAGCCCCAGGGCCTGCTCCGGAAACCAGGCTCCCGCCGAGGGGTCGATCCGCCCCCAGGCCGGGTCCACGCCGCCGCGATCCAGCCCGCGCGTGCACCGCCCGTCGGACTCCCCCGGCACCTTGATCCACAGGAAGGCATCTGCGAGCGGGTGGAGGGTCGTCGTCGTCGGCTTGTAGCCCAGTCCGCGCCCCGGAGGGTTGCACCACGTCTCGGCGTCGGGGTAGGCCCCTGCCTGCGGAGCCCAGGCTCCCTTGCCGTTGCGGCTGGTGTCCACCACGAAGTGCGTCAGCGGCCGGGCCGCCGTCGGCGCTCCCGCCGCCTGGTCCACGTTCGCGGTGTACCAGGCGTCGGTCTTACCCCAGGTACTGACGTCCGTGGGAGAGGCCGGGTAGTACTGGCCCGCGCAGTCCGTGTACCGGCCGAGGCGGGTGCCGCCGTCGGCCGTGTTGGTGGCGTAGTGGATGCACTTCGACACCCAACTGCCGTAGCTGAGCTGCTTCTCCGTGGTCTCGAAGTGGGACACGTTGAGGAAGAAGCCGTCCGCCTTCTGCACGCCGGCCTTCACGAGCCGGCTCACGGAATCGCCGACGTCCAGCCAGCCACTGTGGCCGCCGTCGAGGTACACGGTGGCCCGCGGCAGCGCCGAGAGCGTGTCCACGGCATAGTTCAGGAGCGCATAGCGCTCGGCCGCAGCTGTCGCGGGTGATGCGGTGGACGGCGCGCACCAGTCCTGCGTACCCCGTACGTCGGTGTGCCACGGGATCAGATCGAGCCCGTCCGGCTCCAGGATCACGAGTGCGGGGCGCTGGCCGATTCCTGCTGCAAGGCCGTCGATCCACCGGCGGTACTCTGCGGGGCCGAGCGCGCCCCCACCCGAGTACTGGGAGCAGTCGCGGAACGGCAGGTTGTAGGCCACGAACACGGGAATCTGGTTCCTCGCCGCGGCTGCCGTGGTGGTGCTCTGCACCTGCGCGGTGACGGACGACGGCGTGCCACCCACCAGCCAGCTGGCGGTGGGAGTGGCGATCATCGAGCTCAACCTGGCGGCCTGCAGCAGGTTGCCGCTCGTCCGCAGGCCGTCCACCTGCCGCTGCGAGTCCGCGGCGTGGCCCTGCTTCGGGGTGTAGAACCCCATACCCGGGTAGGGCGCGAGGACGGTCGGCGCGCTGATGCCGGTGACCGGAGGAGCTGCGACCGCGGCTGGGCCGGTCAGGAGGGTGGCTGCCGTGATGGCAGCGCAGAGAAGGGCGAATTTCCGGGCGCGCGACGGCACCGTGGTGAGGCGTTTCATGGTGTTCCTCGAGTGGGACGTGTCGATGACGGGTGAGCCTCTCAACCCCGGCTGGAGGCGCTCCCAGCACCATGAGGAGCGACGGCGACAGCAAAGTCAACGTGCTCGGGCGCGTCCTCGCATGACGCGCGCGAACTTGCGTGATTCCTGCGCGGAACCGGCACGGTCGCTGCATCGAGAGCCTCTTCGTGGGGAGACACATTGTTTGGATCCCCCCGGAGCGGCTGTCAGACTCGGGAGTGACCATCCCGAGCGGCTGAGAGATCTGGCTCACTGACGCCGCAGCAACCCTGGCCTCCGCGTACCGCGGCGACAGTAGGGTGCTACTGCCAGACCGATGGAGGATCCATGAGCGTCGCAGACCTGTCCACTCCCCTGAAGTTCGCCTACTGGGTGCCCAACGTGAGCGGTGGCCTGGTGGTCTCGACCATCGAGCAGCGCACCAGCTGGGACTTCGAGTACAACCGGGATCTCGCCCGCATCGCGGAGAACGCGGGATTCGAGTACGCGCTCTCGCAGACCCGGTACGCGGCGTCCTACGGCGCCGACAAGCAGCACGAGGCCACGAGCTTCTCCCTCGCCCTCCTCGCGGCGACCGACAAGCTGAAGGTGATCGCCGCCGTCCACCCCGGCATGTGGCACCCGGGTGTCCTCGCGAAGTTCATCATCACGGCCGACCACATCTCGAACGGTCGCGCCGCCGTGAACATCGTCTCCGGCTGGCTGAAGGACGAGTTCGTGAACTTCGGCCTCGAGTGGCTGGAGCACGACGAGCGCTACGTCCGCACCGAGGAGTTCATCCGCGTGCTTCGCGGCCTCTGGACGGAACAGGGCTACAGCCAGGCGGGGAAGTACTACGACATCAAGGACTTCACCCTGAGCCCGGCCCCTGTGGACGTGCCCGGCCGGCCGCACCCCGAGATCTTCTTCGGCGGCAACTCGACGGCCGCCCAGGCCACCGCTGGCCGCGTGGCCGACTGGTACTTCTCCAATGGCAAGGACCTCGAGGGGTTCAAGGAGAACATCGCCGGCGTGCAGGCCTCCGCCCTCGAGGCGGGCCGCCGTTCGCGCTTCGGCCTGAACGGCTTCGTGATCGCACGGGACTCCGAGAAGGAGGCGCGCGAGACGCTCCGTGAGATCGTCGCGAAGGCGCACCGCCCGGCCGTCGAGGGGTTCCGCGACGCCGTCCAGGAGGCGGGCGCCTCCACGAAGGACGGCAAGGGCATGTGGGCTGACTCCTCCTTCGAGGACCTCGTGCAGTACAACGACGGCTTCCGGACGCAGCTCATCGGCACGCCCGAGCGGATCGTCGAGTACAAGAAGATCGGCGTGAACCTCTTCCTCACGTGCTACCTCCACTTCCAGGAGGAGGTCGCCGCGTTCGGCCGGGACATCCTCCCGATCGTCCGCGAACTCGAGGCGGACGCCGCCCGCAAGGCCGGCGTCGACTTCGCGCTCCCTCCCACCCTCCAGACCAGCAAGGCAGGCTTCTGATGGCTGACCGCTCCTTCGGCTTCCGCACCCGCGCGCTCCACGCCGGCGGCACTCCCGACGCCACGCACGGCGCGCGTGCCGTCCCGATCTACCAGACGACGTCGTTCGTGTTCAAGGACACCAATGACGCCGCCAACCTCTTCGCGCTGCAGAAGTACGGGAACATCTACTCCCGCATCGGCAACCCCACCGTCGCGGCCTTCGAGGAGCGCATCGCGTCCCTCGAAGGCGGTATCGGTGCGGTGGCGACGGCGTCGGGCATGAGTGCGGAGTTCATCACCCTCGCGGCCCTCTGTCAGGCGGGCGACCACATCGTCGCCGCCTCCCAGCTGTACGGCGGGACGGTGACGCAGCTCGATGTCACGCTGCGCCGGTTTGGCATCGAGACCACCTTCGTTCCCGGTACCGATCCGGCCGACTACGCCGCCGCCATCCGCGAGAACACCAAGGCCGTCTACGCCGAGGTCATCGCGAACCCCTCTGGCGAGATCGCGGACCTCGCCGGGCTGGCGAAGGTGGCCCACGACGCCGGCGTGCCCTTCATCGTCGACTCGACCCTCAGTACGCCGTACCTCGTGCGGCCCATCGAGCACGGCGCGGACATCGTGATCCACTCCGCCACCAAGTTCATCGGCGGGCACGGCACCACGCTCGGCGGAGTGATCGTGGAGAGCGGGCGGTTCGACTGGGGCAACGGCAAGTTCCCCATGATGACCGAACCCGTGCCCTCCTACGGCAACATCCAGTGGTGGGCGAACTTCGGCGAGTACGGCTTCCTCACGAAGCTGCGCACCGAGCAACTCCGCGACATCGGGCCATCGCTCTCCCCCATGTCTGCCTTCCAGCTCCTGCAGGGCGTGGAGACCCTCGCGCAGCGCCTCGACGAGCACCTCGAGAACGCCCTCGCCGTCGCACGGTGGCTGGAGGCGGATCCGCGCGTCGAGTACGTCAACTACGCCGGGCTGCCATCCCACCCGCACCACGAACGCGCCCGCAAGTACCTGCCACAGGGCCCGGGTTCGGTGTTCAGCTTCGGCGTCACCGGCGGGCGGAAGGCGGGCCAGAAGTTCATCGAGTCGCTGCAGATCGCCTCGCACCTCGCGAACGTGGGTGACGCGCGCACCCTCGTGATCCACCCGGGCTCGACGACGCACCAGCAGCTCTCCACCGAGCAGCTCGCCGCGGCAGGCGTCCCCGAGGACCTCGTGCGGATCTCCGTGGGCCTCGAGGATCTCGACGACATCCTGTGGGACCTGGACCAGGCGCTCACCCTCGCCGTCGACACCCCGGACGAGGCCTTCGACGACCTGCCGCAGGAAGCGGCGGGCGAGAACGACGACGACGCATCGGTGACGCGCGCAGTGGGAGTGGGAGCATGAGCGGCACGCAGTCGATCCGTACCTGGGAGGGGCCCTCGGCTCCCGAGCGCCTGGCACTCCTTCGCCGTGCGCGGTCGGTGGCGATCGTCGGCGCCTCTGACAAGCCGTCCCGGGCGTCGTACTTCGTCGCCACCTATCTGCAGTCCTCCTCGCCCTACCGCCTGTACTTCGTGAACCCGGTGGCGAAGGAGATCCTCGGGCAGCCCGCCTACGCGTCCCTCGCGGACCTCCCCGAGGTGCCCGACGTCGTCGACGTCTTCCGCAAGCACGACGATCTGCCGTCGGTGCTCGAGGAGACGCTGGCGGTCGGTGCGAAGACGCTGTGGCTGCAGCTCGGCTCCTGGCACGAGGACGTTGCCCGCTCCGCCGAGGACGCGGGGCTGAACGTTGTCATGGACCGGTGCCTGAAGATCGAACACGCGCGCTTCCACGGGGGCCTCAACCTCGCGGGCTTCAACACCGGCGTCATCTCCTCGAAGCGCCAGCTCACCTCCTGACGGCGTCCGGCACCCGCTCGGGGTCCGGCACCGGCTCGGGTGAGAGCGTCTGGAGCCCGGTGACCCTCAGCAGGTCGAGCAGTGCTTCGTCCTCGCTGCCCGGCGCGACGGTGTAGACGACGATCCGGAGGTCCCCGCCGGGGACGGACAGGACGTCGCAATCCACGGTGATCGGTCCCACCGGCGTGTCCGTCATCGTCTTCCGGCTGGACCGGTGTTCGGCGACCCTCGCCTCCGACCATCGACGCTCGAAGTCGGGGGACGCCGCACGCAGCCGGGAGACGAGACGCTGCAGGTGCGGGTCGCGCGGGTACCTGCCCGTGGCCGCTCGCACGTCCGCGGCGAGGTCGGCGGCGAAATCCTCCGCGTGCTGCCGGTCGAAGTCCACGCCCTCGTGGCCGGAGGTGAAGTACCGCCACACGAGGTTGCGCTCCATGCCCACGAGGCGGGACGGGTCACCACAGAGCGCCGCCCAGAGCGGGTTCCACAGCACGATGTCGTGGGTGGCCGTGAACACCGCCATGGGGACGTCGCCGAGCCTGTCGATGATGCGGTGCACCCCGGGCGTGATGTACCGGGGCACCATGTCCGGCGACGGCGGGGCGGCCCCGCCCACGCGGTACAGGTGGTCGCGCTCGGCGGCGTCGAGGCGCAGGGCGATCGCCAGGGCGTTCAGCAACTGCGGGGACGGGTGGGTGGCGCGGCCCTGCTCCAGGCGCACCACGTAGTCCACGCTCACGTTCGCCAGGGCCGCGAGCTCCTCACGCCGCAGGCCCGGGCTCCGCCGCCCCGCCCCGGCAGGGAGTCCGACCTCGGCCGGGGTCACCCGCTGACGCCACGCCCGGAGGACACTCGCGAATTCACTCATGACCCCATCATCCGTGGAGGGCGCCGCCCGCGGGTGGTACTGCCGGTCCCACGGTCGGAGGGTACCTTGGCGTCCGCCCTGCGGCGGGAGAGTGTGGAGCCATGACAACCACACTGATCACCGGGGCCAACCGCAGCCTCGGACTCGAAACCGTCCGCCGACTCATCGCAGCCGGCCACACCGTCCATGCCGGCATGCGCGACCTCTCCACGGGCCGGGAGGCCGAGAAGCTCGGTGCCCACCTCGTCCAGCTCGACGTCGACGACCAGGCGAGCGTCGACGCAGCGTTCTCGTCCCTCCCCGAGCTCGACGTCCTCGTGAACAACGCCGGGATCCTGGGGACCTCCTACGGCGTCGACGACCTCTCGGCGGACGCCATGCGCAGCGTGCTCGACATCAATGTGATCGGGCTCGTCCGTGTCACCCAGGCGGCTTTGCCGCTGCTGCGCCGCTCGACGAACCCGGTCATCGTCAACGTGGCATCGGGCGTCGGGTTCGCGAGATACCTCAGTACCGAGGGCACCGACGAGTTCGCGGTCCCGGCCATCCCCTACGCGGCGTCGAAGGCCGCTGTCATCGCACTCACGGTGCAGTACGCGAAGAACCTGCCGGCCATGCGCATCAACGCCAGCGATCCGGGGTACACGAGTACCGACTTCAACCACCACAGCGGTCACCAGACCATCACCGAGGGCACCGACGCGACCGTCGCACTGGCCACCCTCGGCCCCGACGGCCCCACGGGCGAGTTCCACAACCGGCAGGGGCGCATCGAGTACTGAGCGGGCCTAGGGCTCGGCAGGAGCGGGAGGCCCGGCAGGAGCAGGGATCCCGCGCTCCTGCTGGGCTGCGTCCGCGGGCTCTGTATCCTGCGACGGTTCCGCCATCGGGTCGGGAATCGGGGCGGCGTCCGTCGAGCCAGGTACCGGGGAAGGATCTGTCGAACTCGGCAGCGGGGCGGCTTCCATCGAGCCAGGCACGGGGACGCCGTCCGTCGCATTGGCCACCGGCACCGAGTCGGCGCGTGAGTCGGGCACCGGGACGCCGTCCGTCGACTCGGTCACCGGCACCGCATCGGCGCGTGCGTCGGGTAGCGGGACGCCGTCCGTCGACTCCGGCACCGGCACCGCTTCGGCCGTCGGCTCGGGCATCGGGGTGTCGACGTCGGGGTCGGGCTCGCCGAACAGCGGTTCGCTCGGCTCGGCATCCTGCACCCCGTCCTGCGGCGCTGCCTCCCACCACAGGTCCTCCCCGACGAAGAACAGCGCGAACCACGGGGACTCGCCGTCGAGGGGGTCCGCCGGGAGGGCGACCATGCCGGGGTCGGTCGCCGGGGCGCGTAGCCACACCGGGCCGGGGTCGGGTTGTCCGGCGTCCTGGCCGGGGCTGAGGAATCCGTCCTCGGCCGTCCCATCCTTCAGGAGGAGGGTGAACATCTCGTCGACGGGACGTGTCGGCTCGTCGGCACGCTCGTCGGCTCCCGCCGGATCCTCGCCCTCCGCCGTGCCGGCCCCGGGGTGCGCCGGCGGCGGAGCCGCGCCTGCGTCCCGTCCGGCGTCGTCGGGAGCGGCTACCGATGACGCCGCAGTCCCGGACACCGCAGACGAGCCGGTCGCATCCGACGCGGTGGACGGGGTGGACGGTACGGACCGTACGGATGAAGCGGTACGCGGAACCTCCCTGGGCTGGGCACCGGCGGATCCCTCCTGCGCCGAACCGGCGGCAGCCGCTGACGGACCGTTTGCGCCGCTGCCGGGAGCGGCCTGGCCGGAGGAGGCGACGGCGGGCGCACCGGAGGGCGGCCTTTCGGCGTCGGGCCCGGTGACTCCCGAGGCACGCAGCCGGGCTGCGTCGTCGCGGAGGCTGTGGCGCGTGAGGGTGTCGACGGCGTCGTCGAACCCGTGGCGGAGGGGCACGGGATCCGCTGCGACTCCGGACATCCCGACCCCCATCGACACCGCAAGGGCACCGCCGATGAAGGTGACCCGGCCCTTGCTGCGCCGCACACGCGAGGCCTTGCCGCCACTGGCCATCAGCTGCGCGAGCTCGGCCGAGGCGTCCGGGAGCGGCCCCTCGCCCAGCTGTGCGATGTCCTCGACGGCCCGGACGAGGGCGGGATCGTCGTCGACGCCCGCCTCGCGCAGGAGTTCCAGCACCTGGTCGGACGGCGAGCTGTTCCGAGACGTCATAACGCTTCCGATTCGTTGGTGTGAACGAGTTCCTTGAGCTTGAGCAGACCTCGCCGCTGCAACTGCTTGACCGAGCCGGCCGAGCGTCCCAGGATGGTCGCCACCTGCTCGATCGGCAGCCCCGCGACGATCCGCAGCAGCAGGACGTCACGTTGTTCGGCATTGAGCTCGGCCAGCATGCCCCCGGCGTCGCGGGCATCGAGCCGTTCGAGCACTTCCGTCTCCGCCGATGCGGTGCTGCGATGATCGCCCTCGGCGTCGTAGCCCACGAGGACGGGAGCCCTGGTCCTCCTGCGGACCTCGTCCACGTACCTCGCGTGGGCGACCGAGAAGGCGAAAGCGCGCAGACCCGCCGTTCCACCGGTGATGGAGCCGAGCTTCGAGAACACCGTCAGGAAGACCTCCTGCGTGAGTGCCTCGGGATCCTCGGACCTTCGCCCCGTGAAGTACCCGCTGACCGCAGGTCCCAGGGACTCGTAGATCAGGGAGAGCGCCGCCGGTTCGCCCGACTGAGCGCGGGCGAGCGCATCGTCAGGCAGCGGTGTGACCACGGTCATGTCCTTGTTCGAGCGGGCGGCGAGACCATCGTAACCGCTGCCCCTCACCGGGGGCCGTACGGCCTCCGGTAAGAGAAAGGCCGCACCGAGACCCGTTGGGGGATAAGTCTCGGTGCGGCACTTACATACTGGTAATCGCCGCACGCACCGGAGAAGTTACGTGGTCGGCGAAGATTTCTTCGGACCCTGCGAACTGCTACTTCAGGGCGTTGGAGGCACGGCGCTTGTTGAAGACGTCGAAGCCGACGGCGAGCAGCAGCACCATGCCCTTGATGAACTGCTGGACGTCGATCCCGACCCCCAGCAGGGACATCCCATTGTTGAGCACACCCATGATGAGGCCGCCGGTGATCGCCCCGATCACCGTTCCGACACCACCGGTCACGGCCGCGCCACCGATGAACGCCGCCGCGATGGCGTCGAGCTCGAAGAGGTTGCCCGCGCCGGGGCCGGCGGAGTTCAGGCGACCGGTGAAGATGAGGCCGGCGAGCGCCGCGAGCACGCCCATGTTGACGAACAGCATGAAGTCGATGCGCTTGGTGTTCACGCCGGACAGCTGGGCCGCCTGCAGGTTCCCGCCACGTGCGTAGATATGGCGCCCGAAGACGCTGTTGTTCATCACGGCGCTGTACGCGACGATCAGGATGCCCAGCACCACGAGCACGATCGGCGTGCCGCTGCGGGAGCCGGCCAGCAGGTAGGTCACGCCGAGGATCATCACCGCGATGAAGCCGAGCTTCGTGTAGAACCAGGACGTCGGCTCGTCCTCGAGCTTCAGGCGCGCGCGGGTGGCGCGTCCGCGGAGCTGGGTGACGACCAGGAGGACGACGGCGATGAGGCCGAGCCCCACGGTTGTCCAGTCGAGGAAGTTCGTCTCGGGCGGGAACAGCCCCGGGAACAGGAAGCCGCCGCCGAGCTGGCGGTACTCCTCGGGGAAACCGGTGATGCGCTGGTTCTCCAGGACGATCTGCGTGAGACCACGGAACACGAGCATGCCGGCGAGGGTGACGATGAACGCCGGGATCCCGACGTACGCCACCCAGAAGCCCTGCCAGGCACCCACGAGTCCGCCGATGACGAGGGACGCGACGAACGCCGCCCACCAGGGGAACCCGAAGTCCTGGATCATGATGCCGGACATCGCCCCGACGAAGGCCGCGACGGACCCGACGGAGAGGTCGATGTGCCCGGCGACGATGATCATGACCATGCCGATGGCCAGCAGCAGGATGTAGCTGTTCTGCACGATGATGTTCGAGACGTTGTCCGGCTGCAGCAGGGCGCCGCCGGTCAGTACCTGGAACAGCGTGACGATGACGATCAGAGCGACGAAGATGCCGATCTGCCGGAGCCTGCTCGTGAGGAACGAGAGCCCGTTCTTCGTGGGAGGGGCCGGCATGGCAACAGCCGGGTCCTTGACGGTGGTGGCCATCGGGGTCAGTCCTTTTCCTTGGTCATGTACTGCATGAGGAGTTCCGGTGTCGCGTCGGCGATGGGCACGTCAGCTGTGATGCGGCCCTCGGCGAGCGTGTAGATGCGGTCGCAGATGCCGAGGAGTTCGGGCAGCTCGGACGAGATGACGATCACGGCTTTCCCCTCTCCGACGAGGCGATTGATGATGGTGTAGATCTCGTACTTCGCGCCCACGTCGATCCCTCGGGTGGGTTCGTCGACGATCAGCACGTCGGGGTCCGAGAACATCCATTTGGACAGCACCACCTTCTGCTGGTTGCCGCCGGAGAGCTTCCCGGTGATGGCGGTGACGGAGGGGGCCTTGATGTTCATGGACCTCCGGTAGTCCCCGGCCACGACGGCTTCCTGCCCGCTGTCCACCCAGCCGCGTTTCGCGAGCTTGCCGAGGGCGGCTCCCGAGACGTTCCGCTTGATGTCGTCGATCAGGTTCAGCCCGTACTTCTTGCGGTCCTCGGTGGCGTAGGCGATGCCGTGCTTGATCGCTTCGCCCACGGACTTCGTCGTGATCGGCGAGCCGTTCTTGTAGAGGGTCCCGGTGATGTTCGAGCCGTAGCTCCGCCCGAAGATGCTCATGGCCAGCTCGGTACGGCCCGCGCCCATGAGACCGGCGATGCCGACCACCTCCCCGGCCCGCACAGAGATGTTCGCGGAGTCCACGACCACGCGCGAGCTCTCCTGCGGGTGGTGCACCGTCCAGTTCTCCACCCGCAGCACCTCGTCGCCTATCACGGGCGTGCGGTCGGGGTAGCGGCTGCCCATCTCCCGGCCCACCATGCCCTTGATGATGCGCTCCTCGGTGACCGAGCCGTCGTGCAGGCTCAGCGTCTCGATGGTGCGCCCGTCCCGGAGGATGGTCACGGAGTCCGCGATCTCGCGGATCTCGTTGAGCTTGTGGCTGATGATGATGCAGGTGATGCCCTCGGTGCGGAGTCCCTTGACCAGTCCGAGGAGGTGCGCGGAGTCCTCGTCGTTCAGCGCGGCCGTGGGCTCGTCGAGGATCAGCAGCTTCACGTTCTTCGAGAGCGCCTTCGCGATCTCCACGAGCTGCTGCTTGCCCACGCCGATGTCACCGGCGCGGACCACGGGGTTCAGGTCGAGCCCCACGCGACGGAGCAGCTTGGCCGCCTCCACGTTGGTCTCGTTCCAGTTGATGAACCCGCGCTTCTCACGCTCGTTGCCGAGGAAGATGTTCTCCGCGACGGACAGGAACGGCGAGAGCGCGAGCTCCTGGTGGATGATGACGATGCCGGCCCGCTCGCTGTCGCGGATGTCCTTGAACTCCGCCTGCGTGCCCTCGAACTCGATCTCGCCGTCGTACGTGCCGTGCGGGTACACACCCGACAGCACCTTCATGAGGGTCGATTTCCCGGCCCCGTTCTCTCCGCAGATCGCGTGGACTTCGCCGCGCTCGACGTCGAGACTGACGTCCTGCAGTGCCTTCACGCCCGGGAAGGTCTTGGTGATGCGGTGCATCCTGAGGATGTTGTCCGCCATGGTCACGCCTCGCTTACTTGAGTGGAAGTCCCGGCAGTGGCCGGGCGAGGTCCAATGCCTGTGGCTCCGGACCATGGGAGGTACGGAGCCACAGGCATCGTCAGGAGAAGCGGAACGACTACTGCAGGTCGTCCTCGGTGTAGTAGCCGGTCTCGACGAGGGCCGTCTCGTAGTTGTCGACCGTGACGATCTCGGACTCGAGCAGGAAGGAGGGGACCACCTTGACGCCGTTGTCGTACGTCTCTGTGTCGTTGACCTCGGGCTCTTCGCCCTTCATGAGGGCGTCCACCATGGTGACGGCCTGCTTGCCGAGCTCGCGGACGTCCTTGAAGATCGTCGAGTACTGCTCACCCGCGATGATGGACTGCACCGAGCCGACCTCGGCGTCCTGGCCGGTGACGACCGGCAGCTCGTCAGCGGAGTACCCGCCGGAGGTCAGGGCCGAGATGATGCCGATGGACAGGCCGTCGTACGGGGACAGGACACCCTCGAGACGCTCGCCGCCACCGACGGTGATGAGGTCCTCCATGCGGTCCTGGGCCGTGTCGGGCAGCCACCGGAGGATCGCCGCCTGCTCGAACTCGGTCTGGCCGCTGGGCACGCGGAGGGTACCGGCGTCCAGGTACGGCTGCAGGGTCTCCATGGCGCCGTTCCAGAAGAACGTCGCGTTGTTGTCGTCCGGGCTGCCGGCGAAGAGCTCCACGTCGAACGGTCCCGTCTCGCCGGTCTCGTTGCCCTCGGCGTCGAGGATGCCGAGGCCGGTGAGGAGCGAGGTGGCCTGCTGCACGCCGACCTCCTCGTTGTCGAACGTCGTGTAGTAGTCCACGGTGTCCGAGCCGTTGATGAGGCGGTCGTAGGCGATGACGGGGATCTCCTGCGTCTCGGCCTGGTCCAGCACGCTGGTGAGCGTGGTGCCGTCGATCGAGGCGATCACGAGGGCGCTGACGCCGCCGTTGATCATGTTCTCGATCTGGCTGACCTGCGTGGGGATGTCGTCGTTGGCGTACTGGAGGTCCACCTGGTAGCCGAGGTCCTCGAGCTGGCTCTTGACGTTCTCGCCGTCGGCGATCCAGCGCTCGGACTGCTGCGTGGGCATGGCCACGCCGATGGTGATGTCCTCGGGCGCCTGGCCCTCGGCGGGGGTGTCCCCGCCGCCACGGCTGCCACAGGCAGTGAGGCTGAGGGCCAGGATGCTGGTGGCCGCGATGCCGACCAGGGTTTTCCGATTCATGGTGGAACTTTCTTGTGAGTGGTTCCCGGCGTCGATGCCGGCTGTGTGGGAGTGGTCTTACAGCTTCTGCGCCAGGCGGTAGTAGGCGGCGTTCCAGCGTAGTTCGCGCTGGAAGTCACGGAGCTTCGTGTCGGCGTCGATCCGCAGCAGCTCCACCTGGGCGATGTTCGCGAAGTCCTCGAACACCTCGAGGCCCACCGCGGTGGTGAGGACGGTGTGGTGCGCGGCGCCGGCGCTGAGCCACGCCGCTGCGGAGGTCTCGAGGCTCGGCTCCGGCTTCCACACTGCGCGCGCGACCGGCAGGTTGGGGAGCGGAGCGTCCGGCGGGACGATCTCGACGGCATTGGCGGTCAGGCGGAAGCGGTCCCGCATGTCGGACATCGCGACGACGACGCCCGCACCGGAATCGGTGTCGAACACGAGCCGCACAGGGTCCTCCTTGCCGCCGATCCCGAGCGGGTGCACCTCCAGGGAGGGCTTCGACGTGGTGAGGGTGGGGCAGATCTCGAGCATGTGAGCTCCGAGGATCTTCTCCTCCCCCGGCACGAGGTGGTAGGTGTAGTCCTCCATCAGCGAGGCGCCGCCGGGCAGTCCCACGCCCATGACCTTCGCGGCACGCACGAGGACGGCGGTCTTCCAGTCGCCCTCGGCGCCGAAACCGTAGCCCTTGGCCATGAGCCGCTGGACGGCGAGACCGGGTAGCTGGCGGAGCGCCCCGAGGTCCTCGAAGTTCGTGGTGAAGGCGCCGAAGCCGCCCTCCTCGAGGAAGGACAGCAGGCCGAGTTCTTGGCGTGCGCCGTAGCGCAGCGAGTCGTGCCGGTCACCGCCGCGGCGGAGCTCGGGGACGACGTCGTAGGTCTCCTCGTACTCGGCCACGAGGGCGTCGACGTCGGTCTCGGACTGCGCCTCGACGGCGGCGACGAGATCGTTGACGCCCCACGTGTTGATCGAGACGCCGAAGCGGAGCTCGGCCTCGGTCTTGTCACCCTCGGTGACGGCGACGTTGCGCATGTTGTCGCCGAACCGCGCGACCTTCAGCTCGTGCACGGCGGCCCAACCGGCAGCGGCGCGCTGCCAGGTGCCCACCTTCGCGCTGACGTCCGGGTTGGAGACGTGACCCACGACGGTCTTCCGGTGAACGCCGAGGCGCGACTGGATGTAGCCGAACTCGCGGTCGCCGTGGGCGGCCTGGTTGAGGTTCATGAAGTCGAAGTCGATCTCGGCCCACGGCAGGGCGACGTTGATCTGCGTGTGCAGGTGCAGCAAGGGCTTCCGGAGCGCGTCGAGACCCGCGATCCACATCTTGGCGGGGCTGAACGTGTGCATCCAGGCGATGACGCCGATCGCGTTGTCCGCGGCGTTGACCTCGAGCGCCATCCGGCGGATCGACGCGGAGTCCTTCAGGGTCGGCTTCCACACGATCTTCACGGGGAGGCCGGCCTCGCCCAGCATCCGGACGATCTCCTTCGACTGCTCGGCGACCTGCTGCAGGGTCTCCTCGCCGTAGAGGTCCTGGCTGCCGGTCAGGAACCAGACTTCGTAGGCATCGAGAGTGGTGCTGAGCGGGCTCATGCGGGGGCTCCTGGGGTTGCGGGCTGACCGTACACGTTCTGGTAGCGGTCGAAGAGTGAGTCGATGTGCTCGGTCTGGATGCCGGCGGGCGCACCGAGCTGGCGGGAGATGTGGACGGTCCGGGCCACGTCCTCGAGCATCACGGCGGCCTTGACGGCGTCCTTCGCGTCCTTGCCGATCGTGAACGGGCCGTGGCTCTTCATGAGCACTCCGCGGGAGCGGTGCCCGGTGAGGGTGTCCACGATCCCCCGGCCGATGGAGTCGTCACCGATGACCGCGAAGGGGCCCACCGGGATCTCCCCGCCGAACTCGTCCGCCATGGCGGTGATCACGCAGGGGATGGCCTCGCCGCGGGCGGCCCAGGCGACGGCGTAGGTCGAGTGGGTGTGCACGACGCCGCCCACCTCCGGCATGTGCCGGTACACGTAGGCGTGGGCGGCGGTGTCGCTCGACGGCGAACGCTCGGACCCCGTGCTCCCGGCGATGACGTTGCCGTCGAGGTCGCAGAGGATCTGGTTCCCGGGCGTCAGGTCGTCGTAGCTCACGCCCGAGGGCTTGATGACGAAGAGGTCCGCGCCGGGCACGCGGCCGGAGACGTTGCCGCCGGTCCACACCACGAGCCCGTAGCGGACCAGTTCGGCGTGCAGGGCTGCGACGTCCTCGCGGACCGCCTGGATGGCGGCGTCGATCTCGGGGGTGAAGGTACTCACGAGGAGACCTCCTGAGGCGAGGGAGCCGTACGGGCCGAGCGGCGCAGGGCCTTCAGGCGGTGCATGACGTCGTTGGCGCCGCGCCCGAAGTAGTCGTGCAGTTCGGTGTACTCGCGGTAGAGGGCGTCGTACGCCTCGGCCCGTTCGGGGTCCGGGGTGTAGGCCGCGCGGTTCAGGTGGCCCATGGCTGCGGCGGCCGCGTGGATGTCCTCGTAGGCGCCCGCGGCGACGGCTGCATGGATGGCGGAGCCCAGCGCGGGGCCCTGCGCGCTGCCGATCACGGAGAGGGGCATGTTGAGCACGTCCGCGTAGACCTGCATGAGGAACGGGTTGCGGATGAGCCCGCCGGCGGCGACGAACTCGGTCACGGGTACGCCGGAGGCGTTGAAGGTCTCGACGATCTTCCGGGTGCCGAACGCCGTCGATTCCAGCAGGGCGCGGTAGACCTCGTGCGGCTTCGTGGCGAGGGTGAGTCCCACGATGGTGCCGGAGAGCTCGTGGTCCACGAGGACCGAACGGTTGCCGGAGTGCCAGTCCAGCGCCACCAGGCCGTGGGCTCCCACGGGCTCGGTCTGCGCCTGCTCGGTCAGGTACTCGTGCACGCTGAGGCCCTGGGCGGTGGCGGCGTCCCTGATCTCCCCGGGTACCTGGTTCGCGACGAACCACGCGAAGATGTCCCCCACGCCGGACTGGCCGGCCTCGTAGCCGTAGAAGCCCTCGACGATCCCGCCGTCGACGACGCCGCACATGCCCGGCACCTCGGCCAGGCGGTCCGAGTTCATGACGTGGCAGGTCGAGGTGCCCATGATGGCGACCATCTGGCCGGGATCGGTGGCCTGCGCGGCCGGCGCGGTGACGTGGGCGTCCACGTTGCCGACGGCGACGGCGATGCCTGCGGGCAGGCCGGTCCAGCCGGCGGCCTCCTGGGACAGCGCGCCCGCCTTCGAGGCGAGAGCGCCGATGGTGTGCTCCACCTTGTCGCGGGCGAACCCTGCGAAGTCGGGGTTGAGCGCGGCGAGGAACTCGTCCGACGGGTAGGCGCCGTCCTGGTAGATGCCCTTGTACCCGGCGGTGCAGGCGTTCCGCACGTACTCCCCCGTGAGCTGCCAGACGATCCAGTCGGCGGCCTCGACCCAGTGGTCCATGCGGTCGTAGAGCTCGCGGTCCTCCTCGAGCAGCTGGAGCCCCTTGGCGAACTCCCACTCGCTCGAGATGAGTCCGCCGTAGCGTGGCAGCCACGCCTCGCCGCGCTCGGCGGCGAGCTCGTTGATGCGGTTGGCCTGGCCCTGGGCGGCGTGGTGCTTCCACAGCTTCACGTAGGCGTGGGGGCGGCCCTCGTAGCCCGGCACCTCGTTGAGCGGCGTGCCGTCGGCGAGGGTGGGCACCATGGTGCAGGCGGTGAAGTCGGTGGCGATGCCGATGACGTCCTGCGGGTCGATGCCCGCCTCCCGCACGGCGGCCGGGACGGTGGTGCGGAGCACGTCCACGTAGTCCGACGGGACCTGCAGGGCCCACTCCGGCGGCAGCTGCTCACCGGTGGCCGCGAGGGTGGTGTCCATGACCGCGTGCGGGTACTCGAGCGTGGAGGCGCCGAGTTCGGCGCCGTCGGAGACGCGGACGACGACGGCGCGACCGGACAGGGTGCCGTAGTCGACGCCGATGACGTAGGTGGGCCGGGAGCCCGCGGCCGTGTCCGTAGGACGGGCGTGGCCCGTGCTGGAGTCGCTCAAAGGGAAGGACCTCGTTGTTCTTCTCGAGCCCGCACTGCGATGCTCTGGTGGATCGGCTGCGAATGTGACCGTTCACATCCGCTCTGCCAAGTGTAGGGGGGCGATCGCCCGGCCTGTCAATGCCTTACGGGTAACGAGGGGGTCTCGGCGATGAGGGCAGCCGTGGACGCCCGCACCACCAGCTCCGGCACGACGTCGGACGATCGGCCTCCTGCAGCGACCGTCCCGACGGCGGAACCCGGACCTGTGAGATCACCGTCCGCGGCAGCCGGACCGCCATCGGGTCCCGCGGGGTCCCTGCCCGCGGCGTCGACGAGCGCGAGCAGGCGCCCCACGCAGCGCCGGCCGAGTTCCGGGAAGTCCTGCCGCACGGTCGTGAGGGGCGGAGCGTAGTACGCGGCCTCGGGGACGTCGTCGAAGCCCACCAGGCTGACGTCCTCCGGCACACGCCGCCCGCTCTCGCGGAAGGCGTGCAGGAGGCCGAGTGCCATCTGGTCGTTCGAGGAGAACACGCCGGTGATCCCGTGGTCCTGTGCAAGGGCGAGACCGGCCCGGTACCCCGACTCCGCGGTCCAGTCCCCCGAGAGCAACGCTTCGGGTTCCTGCCCCCACGCGGCGAGCTCGGTCCTGTAGCCCCGTACCCGAGCGTCCGTCTCGAACCACCCGTCCGGGCCGGCCACATGGGCGATCCGCCGGTGCCCGAGCTCCAGGAGGTGCCGCGTGGCGAGGACCGCTCCCCCGAACTGGTCCACGGAGAGCCGGTGGTCGTCGTGCTGCGTGGCCGAGTGGACCGTGACGAAGGGCAGCGTCATGGCGAGCCGGTCGATCTCCCCGAGCGTCTGCGTCTGCGGCGCGAGGATGATCAGACCGTCCACTCCGTGGGCCAGCAGGCGGTCGAGCGCTGCGCGGATGGAGCCGCTGTCCACCGTGTCGAGGTGCGCCACGTCCACGCCGTAGCCCGCCTCGCGCGCAGCACTGTCGATCGCCTGCAGGCTCGCGGCCGGCCCGTACTCGAAGCCCTTGCCGACCAGCACACCGAGGGTGGTGGAGCGGCTCGTCACCAGAGCCCGTGCAGCACGGTTGGGGCGGAATTTCAGCGCGTCCATGGCGGCGAGCACGCGGTCGCGCGTCTCGGCGCGGAGGCTCGGGTGGCCGTTGATGACACGCGAGACCGTCTGGTGCGAGACACCCGCTCGCCTCGCCACGTCCCTGATGTTGGCCGCGCGCGTCCCCTCCGGGCGCTCCGCGACGGCCGGGACCGACGACGTCGTCCCCGCCCCCGCGCCGGTCTCCGCGGCGAGCGCGCTGTCAGTGCGGGTCGACAAGGGTGGCGTTCTGTGCGAATCGGCGGTTCCGCAGGACCGGGAGGAACTCGCGGACGTCGTCGACCCGGCGGCGCGTGACGTCGATCGTGACGACGCCGCGTTCCTCGTCGTCGAGGTGGACGAGCGGCAGGCCCATGGGATCGATGATCGCCGAATGGCCGATGGTGTGGCCGCTCGACGTGCCCGCGGCTGCGACCCACACGGTGTTCTCGATGGCGCGCGCCTTCAGGAGCGTCTCCCAGTGGTCGACCTTGTGCTCGCCCTTGAACCAGGCCGCGGGGACGCAGATCAGATCCGCCCCGGCGTCGGCGAGGGCGCGCGCCTGCTCGGGGAAGCGGATGTCGTAGCAGGTCATGAGGCCCACGCGGAGGTCGCCGAGTTCGGCCACCGTGACGCCGCCGTCGCCCGGCTTGATGCGCGAGGACTCCCGGTAGCTGAAAGCGTCGTACAGGTGCAGTTTGCGGTACGTGTCGACGATCCGGCCGGTCGCGTCGATGAGGACCAGCGTGTTGTAGGGCCGTTCCTCGCCGCTCGCCTCGTACCCACCGGCGACCACGGCGATGCCGTTCTTCGCCGCGACGAACGAGAGCTGCTGCACGAAGGACGTCCAGTGGGCCTCGACCGCCTCGCGCAGCGGGCCGTCCACCTTACCGATGGTCATCATGGACTCCTCGGGGAACACGATGAGCGCCGACCCCGCGGACGCGGCCTCCGCCGCGAGCTCCCGCATGACGGCGACATTCGCGGCGACGTCGCCCACCGGCCTGAACTGCCCCACGCTGACCTTCATGATGCCTCCCTGGTGCCTCCCCGATGCGCTGTCCGACCAGCGTACAGATCCGGCCGTGGAACCCGCCCGGATCTGCCTGCACCCGCCCGCCGGGAGGGGAGCCCGCGCGGGCAGGTCCGACGGCCGGAGTAGCGTTCCCCGCATGAGGAATCCCATGAAGAAGACGCGCATCACGCCCGGCCCCGGCCAGGAATCGGTCTGGGACTACCCGAGGCCGCCCCGCATCGAGCCGAGTACGGCGACCATCGAGGTCAGGTTCGGCGGACAACTGATCGTCCGGACGAACCGCGCGGTGCGCGTGCTCGAGACGAGCCACCCCCCGGTGTACTACCTGCCGATCGAGGACTTCGCCGCCGGCGTGCTCACCCCTGTGCAGGGCACCACGCACTGCGAGTTCAAGGGAGCGGCGAGCTATTTCGACGTCGTCGCCGGGGACGCCCGCAGCCCCCGCGGCGCGTGGACCTACCCCTCGCCGGTGCGGGGCTACGAGGAACTCGCGACGCGCGCGGCCATCTACCCCTCGCAGATGGACGCGTGCACCGTGGACGGCGAGCTCGTGCAGGCGCAGGAGGGCGATTTCTACGGCGGCTGGATCACGGCCGCGATCGTCGGTCCGTTCAAGGGCGGCGCGGGGACCTGGGGCTGGTAGCACGCCCCCGGCGGCGGCAACTCCCAGCGTGCACCCAGCGGGGACGGCGGTGCCTGTCACCGATGCCCGTTAGTCTGGGTCGCTGACCATGCACGCAAGGCAAGGACGGCACATGAAGACCACCAGGACACCACTTCCGGGACGGCGTCTGCTGGCCACCGCGTTCGTCGGATCGATGCTCTTCCTCAGCGGCTGCAGCGCGTCCGAGGAGCCTGCGGCGGAGGACGCCGCGACCAGCGCTCCCGCCGAGGCTCCCGCGGAGGGAGAATCGGCAGCACCCGAGCAGGCACCCGCGCCGGAGCCGGACCTCGAAGGCGTCCCCGACGTCGTCGCGGTCGTCAACGGCACGGAGATCGGCAAGGACCTCTTCACCACCACTTACGAGGGCCAGTTCTCGCAGGCGGCCGCGCAGTCCCAGGCCACCGGGCAGGAGCTCGACCAGGACCAGCTGAAGACGTCCGTCGCGGACAACCTCGTCAGCGCGGAGCTCCTCCGCCAGGAGGCCGAGCGCCGCGGTATCGAGGCGACCCCCGAGGGACGCGCGGCGGCGATCGACGAGCTGCTGCAGGCGAGCCAGCTCGCCTCCGAGGAGGAGCTGCGCGCGGCGTTCGCCGAGCAGGGCCTCGAGGGCGAGGAGTTCGACAGCCAGCTCGCCGACCAGGTGCGGCTCGACGCGCTGCTCACGGAGGAGGCGGGGGACGCCGCGCCCACCGATCAGGAGGTCCAGGAGGCCTACGACGCCGCCGTGGCACAGCAGCAGGCCAGTGGGCAGACGGCCACGCCGATCCCGCCCATCGACGAGGTGAGGCCCCAGATCGAGGAGCAGATCACGGGCGAGAAGACCACCGCCGCGGCGCAGGTGCTCATCGAGCGGCTCCGCGAGGAGGGTGAGATCACCGTCAACCTCTGACGCTGATGCACTCGTGAACGACGAAGGGCGGCTCCCGCGGGGGCCGCCCTTCGTCGTCGTACCGGTGGATCGGCGTGCCGACGGTCAGTCGCCGATGAGGTCGTTGACCACGATCGTCTGGTCGCGGTCCGGGCCCACGCCGATGGCCGAGAAGCGGGTGCCCGACATCTTCTCGAGCGCCCGGACGTACGCCTGCGCGTTCTCGGGGAGGTCCTCGATGGTGCGGGCGCCCGTGATGTCCTCGGTCCAGCCGTCGAAGTACTCGAAGACGGGCTTGGCGTGGTGGAACTCCGTCTGCGTCATGGGCATCTCGTCGTGCCGCACGCCGTCGACGTCGTAGGCCACGCACACGGGGATGCTCTCGATGCCCGTGAGGACGTCGAGCTTCGTCACGAAGTAGTCCGTGAAGCCGTTGACACGCGCAGCATGGCGCGCCAGCACGGCGTCGTACCAGCCGCACCGGCGCGGACGGCCGGTGTTCACACCGAACTCGCCGCCCTTGGTCTGGAGGTACATGCCCATGTCGTCGAAGAGTTCGGTGGGGAACGGACCGGCGCCCACACGCGTGGTGTAGGCCTTGATGATGCCGACCGCCCGGCTGATGCGGGTGGGGCCGATGCCCGAGCCCACCGATGCACCACCGGCGGTGGGGTTCGACGACGTCACGAACGGGTAGGTGCCGTGGTCCACGTCCAGGAACGTGGCCTGGCCGCCCTCCATGAGCACCACCTTGCCGGCGTCGAGCGCCTCGTTGAGCACGTAGGTGGCGTCGATGACCAGTGGCTTCAGGCGCTCGGCGAAGGAGAGGAAGTAGTCCACCACCTCGTCCACCTCGACGTCGCGCCGGTTGTAGACCTTCACGAGGAGCTCGTTCTTCTGCTTGAGCGAGCCCTCGACCTTCTGCCGGAGGATCGACTCGTCGAAGACGTCCTGCACGCGGAGGCCGAGGCGCGCCACCTTGTCCATGTAGGCGGGGCCGATCCCGCGGCCGGTGGTGCCGATGGCCCGCTTGCCGAGGAAGCGCTCGGTGACCTTGTCGAGCACCTGGTGGTACGGCGCCACGAGGTGGGCGTTCGCCGAGACGCGGAGCTTCGAGGTGTCGGCGCCGCGTGCCTCGAGCCCGTCGATCTCCTCGAAGAGTGCCTCGAGGTTGATCACGCAGCCGTTGCCGATGATCGGCACGGCGTTGGGGCTCAGGATGCCGGCGGGAAGGAGCTTCAACTCGTACTTCTCGCCGTTGACGACCACGGTGTGACCGGCGTTGTTGCCGCCGTTCGGCTTCACGACGTAGTCGACGCGGCCTCCCAGCAGGTCTGTGGCCTTGCCCTTACCCTCGTCGCCCCACTGGGCGCCGACGATGACGATGGCTGGCATGGGATCCTCTCCCATCGGGTACGGCCGCCCGCCGTGTGGAGCGCGGTCGAGGAGGCCGTTCATCAGAATGCCCCAACCGTCCGCTCGCTGAAGACGCGGTCGCTGGGGCTCTTACCGTCCGAGTTTAGCGGAGGCGCTCGTGGGGCGTCGAGGAGGGGCCGGCCGGAGCCCGCGGCCCTGGCCATGGCGTGTGCACAATGGGGGCATGGACCGCTTCGAAGGACACATCGCCGGCATCGGCACTACCTCCGGCATCCGTTTGGTGATCGGGCGCTGGGACGCTTCGCCGTTCGGCGCGTTCACGGACGTCATGATGGAGGACGCCGGCGGCACCCGCACGCTCATCGCGCCCACCCGGGAGATCGCCGACTACGTGAGCGCCACCTACACGTTCGACGACGTCGTGATCACTCCTGTGACGTCCTCGCTGTCCTCGGACCGCCTGGTCGTCGAGGCCGGCGACCTGCGGGTACGCGCCGGCGTGGGCGGCGTGACGCTGCTCGGGCGGCTGCTCGGACTCGTGCCGACCGGGCTCGCGACCCACCCGAGATGGCTCACGCTCATCAACCCGGTGGCCTCGCGACTGATCAAGGGTGTGGCGACAGCCGGCTCCGCGGGCCACGGCCGCACGGAGTACTACGGCGTGACCTCCGCGCGCGCCATCGCCGGGGCCACGGTGTCCTTCCGCGGCAGGGACCTCGGACTCCTCGCCCCGGTGAGCCCTCCCGTGCAGTTCGGCTTCAGCTCCGCGCCGCCCCGGCCGATGCTCTGCTCCGTCACGACCACCATCCGGCGCCCGGAGGCCTGACCCGGTCAGGGTCATTGCCGGCGCCGCCGTCGCTCCTGCCGGTCGCCGTCAGCGGCTTGCTCGTCACGTGGCGTCGGAGACCTCCGTCGTTGAGGGTTTCTGAGCGCGAGACCGCGTGTCGAGCCGGGACACGCCGCTGGTCGGCGCGAGTGCGCGCAGAAGCCGCCGACGACGGCACGCGTCCAGGTGTCTCGCCGTGCCGGGGTGCGGTCAGCTCACCCTGCGCAGGGCGACGGCGTAGTGGGGCCAGTACCGCATCCGCGCGGGGAGCAGCGGCACGACGAGCCGGGTCGCCCGGCGGACCGCACCGAACACCACCCGCTCCCGGCGGCGCCAGGGCAGTGAGTACGCAGCTCTCAGCCGCGGCGGGAGCACTCCGGCGGCGAGGATCGAGGCCAGGGGCCGAAGGCGGCGCGGGACGATCGGCGGATCCGGGGCGAGGATCTGCTGCGCGATCAGGTGGGCCGTCGGGCCGACGTCGAGCACCTCCTCGAGCTGCTGGTTCACGTAGCGCTCCAGGCCCGCGTAGTCGGTGGGCAGCAGCGCATCCGGGACGTTGAAGTAGTGCGCCATGCGCGTCATGTCGAGGTAGTAGCGCGTGCGCTCCTCGGGTGGGACGGGCCGGAGGAAGATGTGGGTCACCTCGATGGCGCTCCAGACGAGCGTGGCGAAGACCCAGAGCGAGAGCCCGGGATCGACGGCGCGGTAGGGCGTGCCGGCGGGCACGGTGGATGCCGCCTCCGGGAGGACGCCCTCCACCGGCCGGTGCTTCCGCGCGACATGGGCTGCGGCCGCCCGCACCTGCGCCCGGTCACCGAACGTGACCGTCAGGACGGCGTCGAGGGTTCCGCGCAGTCGCTGCAGCGGGTCGGTGGAGAACCCGCTGTGGGCACGGACCCCCTCTCCCACGAGGGGATGCGCCACCTGCAACAGCAGCGCGGCGGGGCCTCCCGCCAGGATCACCCGCTCACATGCCACGCGCCATGCGGTGGATCCTGGACCGAACAACCCGGAGTCCCCCGGCTCCCCCGGGCCCGGTGCGGCGGGGAAGAACCGGTCGAGGCTTCTCACGGGCGGTCGGCCGCATCGGAGGAAGCACCCGATGACGCACCCGATGAGGCGTCGTCGTCGTCGATCCACTCCAGCAGATCTCCCGGCTGGCAGTCGAGCACCCTGCACATCGCTTCCAGGGTGCTGAAGCGCACGGCCTTCGCGCGGCCGTTCTTGAGGACGGCGACATTGGCCGGCGTGAGGCCCACGCGGTCGGCGAACTCGCCCACGCTCATCTTTCGTCGCGCCAGTTCGACGTCGATCCGCACCACGATGGGCATCAGATGACCTCGTCGAGCTCGGTGCGCAGCTTCCGCGCCTCCGTGTCCGTGGTGACGGCCTGGAGGAGCAGGGCCTTCAGCACCAGCACGATCAGCGCCACGGCCGCGATGCACACACCGACCCCGCCGATCAGGAGCACCACCCCGGGTGCCACTGCCTCGCCGGGAGCGAGCGCCACGCCGAGTCCGAATGTCAGCAAACTCGACGCCGCGAAGGCGCCGATGACGATGTTCACGAGGCGGAAGGCGTCGGCGGAGAAGACCGTTCCGCGCCGGACCATCGTGAGGAGGCCCCAGACGCACACCATGGCCACCTGCAA
This sequence comes from Arthrobacter sp. TJ-236, assembly GCF_058269235.1. NCBI lineage: Bacteria > Bacillati > Actinomycetota > Actinomycetes > Micrococcales > Micrococcaceae > Arthrobacter > Arthrobacter sp. TJ-236. Next base: position 412,060 of record NZ_JBZCNI010000003.1, on the reverse strand, counting down.
CGCGAGGATGGCGAGCACCGTCAGGATCACGAGGGGTGTCCGGATCAGGGCGACGTCGGGGTCGGCGTCGGCGAGATCGATGGTCATGAGCGATGCGACGACGGTCTGGATGAAGGCGGCGCCGACGAACATCATGCACAGCACGATGCGCAGCGCGAGAACGGTGAATCTTCCCATGAGGGCTCCTTTGTACTGGAAGTCAGCACAAAGCTATCGTTATTCAACCGAAAAAGCGAGCTTCTCGATACAACACGCTAGATGGAGTAGTCCATTCCCGGGTTCAGGGACTCCAGGTACTTCTGCACGGCCCGCCGTGGCACGCGATACGACCTCCCGAATCGGATGGAGTCGATGTCACCCGCCTGCACCAGTCGGTAGACCGTCATCTTCGAGACGCGCATCATCGCCGCCACCTCGGCGACCGTGTAGAGCCGCCCCGTATCGACCTTCGTCGTCATTGCCCTGCCGCCTCTTCTCCGTACTCGTGGACTCCCCACTCTGGTTCGGGCTTTCGCGGGAACACAAGAAAGTGCACTACTCGTCTTCCCTGGCAAGGACGAGTACCGCTCGGCAGCTACTCACGTGTCGAGTGCCCTGACAGCAGAGAAGACGACCTCCGCGAACGGGAGGCCGTCTTCTGCGTGTCGATCGTCAGCGGTGTCCGATCAGCGTGCGAGCTGCGCGCTTGCCTCGGGATCGGACTCCTTGAGGAACACCGCGATCCGCTCGGCCTCCTCGATCTCCCCGATGGATGCCGCAGCCCGGCCCAGCGCGTAGAGCGCGCGGAGGAAACCGCGGTTCGGCTCGTGCGAGTACGGGATCGGTCCGGCACCACGCCAGCCGCTGCGGCGCAGCGCATCGAGCCCGCGGTGGTACCCGGTCCGGGCGTACGCGTAGGACTCGATGGTGCGTCCCTCGGCGTACGCCTCGTCCGCGAGGACTGCCCACACGAGCGACGACGTCGGGTGCTTGGCGGCGAGGTCCACGGCCTCGTCGCCCGCGGCGAGGCGGTCGACGACGGCGGATTCCTCGGGCAGGTACGTGGGCTCGGGGCCCAGCAGGTTCTTCCGGAATTCGTCGGACATCAGAGCTTCTTCCCTGCGGAACCGAGCGATGCGGCGGCCTCGACGACGCGCGCCGCGAGACCGGCCTCGGCCGAGGCGCCCCAGACGCGGGGGTCGTAGGTCTTCTTGTTGCCCACTTCGCCGTCCACCTTCAGCACGCCGTCGTAGTTACGGAGCATGTGGTCCGCGACGGGGCGCGTGAAGGCGTACTGGGTGTCGGTGTCGATGTTCATCTTGATGACGCCGTAGGAGACGGCGTCGGCGATCTCCTGGTCCGAGGAGCCGGAGCCGCCGTGGAACACGAGGTCGAAGGGCTTGTCCTTGCCGAGCTTCCGCCCCACCTGGTCCTGGATGTCCTTGAGGATCTCGGGGCGCAGCTTCACGCCACCGGGCTTGTACACGCCGTGCACGTTACCGAACGTGAGGGCGGTGATGTAGCGGCCGTGCTCACCGGCGCCGAGGGCGTCGATGGTGGCGAGGGCGTCGTCCACCGTGGTGTACAGCTTGTCGTTGATGGCGTTCTCGACGCCGTCCTCCTCGCCGCCCACGGTGCCGATCTCGACCTCGAGGATGATCTTCGCGGCGGCCGCCCGGGGCAGGATCTCGCGGGCGATCCGCAGGTTCTCCTCGAGGGTCTCCGCCGAGCCGTCCCACATGTGCGAGTTGAAGATGGGGTCGTGGCCGTTCTTCACGGCCTCCTCGGAGGCGGCGAGCAGCGGCAGCACGAAGTCGTCGAGCTTGTCCTTCGGGCAGTGGTCGGTGTGAAGGGCGATGTTGACGTCGTACTTCTTCGCCACCTCCTTCGCGAAGGCCGCGAAGCCCAGCGAGCCCGCCACCATGTCCTTGACGCTCGCACCGGACCAGTACGCGGCACCGCCCGTGGACACCTGCACGATGCCGTCGGAGCCGGCCTCGGCGAAGCCGCGCATCGCGGCATTCAGGGTCTGCGAGGAGGTCACGTTCACGGCCGGGAAGGCGAAGCCGCCCGCCTTCGCGCGGTCGATCATCTCGGTGTAGACGTCAGGGGTTGCGATAGGCATGCTGCGTACTCCTTCGTGGTGGTGAGTGCTGGCTTCATCCTAGCGAGCGGCCCGGGCGGTCGCAGGGGTCCGTCGCAGCCGCCGGTCCGCTCAGACGTGCTGCCCGAACACGTGCCGCCGCACCCAGCCGTGCATCGCGATGGCGGCGGCAGCGGACGCGTTGATGGACCGGGTGGAGCCGAACTGCGCGATCGAAAGGGTTGCCTCCGCCGCCTCGTGCACCTCGGGTGTCAGCCCGGGGCCCTCCTGGCCGAACACGAGGACGCACCTCTCCGGCAGGTCGTAGGTCTCCAGCGGCACGGAATCCGGGAAGTTGTCGATCCCGATCACGGCCAGTCCCTCATCCGCCGCCCATGCGGTGAAGTCCGCGACGGTGGGGTGGTACCGGACGTGCTGGTAGCGGTCGGTGACCATGGCGCCCCGCTTGTTCCACCGGCGTCGACCGATGATGTGGACCTCCCGTGCCATGAAGGCGTTGGCCGTGCGCACCACGGAGCCGATGTTGAGGTCGTGCTGCCAGTTCTCGATGGCCACGTGGAAGCCGTGGCGGCGCTCGTCGAGGTGCGCCACGATCGCCTCATGCGACCAGTAGCGGTAGGCGTCCACGACGTTCCGCGTGTCGCCGTGCGCCAGCAGCTCGCGGTCCCAGTGATCGCCCTCGGGCCACTCGCCCTCCCACGGGCCGACGCCGACCGTCGGGGCCACCGGCTCCGCTGCAGCCTCGGCACCCGCCTCCGCTGCGGGCACATGCTGAGCGCCCGGCCCCGCCGCGGCGTCCGGCTCCCGCCCTGGTTCGTCCACTCTCCCTGGTTCATGCACTGCTCAAGGGTACGGGGGCGGTCCGGCGCCATCCGAGCATGCACGACGTCGAAGTGGGAGACTGGCGGAGGCGGACCACGGTGGACCCAGGAGAGGACGCGATGCGCGAGAACGAACACATCGAATGCTGGCTCACCGACATGGACGGGGTGCTGGTGCACGAGAACCACGCCATCCCCGGCGCGGCCGAGCTGATCGAACGGTGGGTGGCCACCTCGAAGCGGTTCCTCGTCCTGACGAACAACTCCATCTACACCCCGCGGGACCTCGCCGCGCGCCTGAAGGCCTCCGGCCTCGAGGTCCCGGAGGAGAACCTGTGGACCTCGGCCCTCGCCACCGCGCAGTTCATGCGTGACCAGCTACCGGGCGGCCGGGCGTACGTGATCGGCGAGGCGGGGCTGACGACGGCGCTGCACGAGGCCGGGTTCGTCCTGACGGACACCGACCCGGACTACGTGGTGCTCGGCGAGACCCGCACCTACTCGTTCGAGGCGATCACGAAAGCCGTCCGACTGATCCTCGACGGCGCCCGCTTCATCGCCACGAACCCCGACGTCACCGGGCCGTCGAAGGAGGGCCCACTGCCCGCCACCGGCGCGATCGCCGCCATGATCACGGCCGCCACCAGCCGCAGCCCGTACATCGTCGGCAAGCCGAACCCCATGATGTTCCGCTCCGCCATGAACCAGATCGACGCGCACTCGGAGACCACGGCGATGATCGGCGACCGCATGGACACCGACATCATCGCGGGCATGGAGGCCGGCCTCCACACGGTCCTCGTGCTCAGCGGGATCACCCAGCCGGCGGACATCGACGCCTACCCCTTCCGGCCCGCGCAGATCGTGAACTCGGTGGCGGACCTGATCGACCAGGTTTGACCGGTCGCGTCTCGCCGGTTCTCTTCGCTCAAAAGGCGCGCTTCGACCCGCCGCTGCGGCCGACGGGTGCATACGCGCGCTGCACGGCGTCCACCACATCCCGGTAGATGCCCGGGTTCCACTGCGGGCTCGCGTGCGCCGGGAGCGCCCCCTCGGTGACGTAGTCGACGGAGCGCACGTTGTCGGGCAGCGCCCGCGCCCACCCGGCGCGCGCGGTCTCGTAGGTGACGACGCCGTCGCCCGGGTTGCCCGCGAACACCACCCGGGTGTCGCCCAGGGAGAGCCGGAACCGCGCGGCGTCGTAGTGGTAGATGTACGAGGACTCCGACTGGATGAGTTCCGTGCTCGGGGCCAGCGGCGAGAGCTGCTCCAGTGTCTGGTCCACGATTTGGCTCCAGGTGCGCTCGTTCTTGTGGACGATCCGCTCACCGAGCTCGTAGGTACCGCGGACGCTGATGGGCACGCGGACACCGGCCTCGTAGAGCAGCACCACGCCGTCGAACATGCGCTGGTCCTGCACGTCGAAGCGGCTGGAGGGCGAGGAGTCGAGCAGCACCAGCTCCACGGGGATGCCGCGGTCCCGCAGGCGGGCGGCCACTTCCACGGCGACCATCCCACCGAAGCTGTGCCCGTAGAAATAGAGCTTCTCGAGCCGGAAGTTCTCCACGTACCGGGTCATGGTGGCCACCACGTTGTTGATGTCCAGGCCCCGGTTGGAGTACCCCATCACCGCGAGCTGACCCCTCCGCACCAGCGCGGGGCGCAGCGAGTTGAGGATCCAGAGACCCTCCTCCCAGCTGGTCTTGTAGCCCGGGAACAGCACCCAGCGGTCGTTCGGGAAGCGCGCGCGGGCGCCGTCGTCGTCCAGCGGCAGGATGCGCGTCTGGTCGCGCTGGGACTGGATGTAGTGGGTGAAGGCGAGGTCGGCGGTGAGCACGCCGGCCGCTGCGGTTCCGATCAGGAAGGAGCGCCGGGAACTCTCGCGGAACGCGCGGGCTCGGAGCAGTGCCCGCGCGTCGTCGTCCACCTCGCTCCGCCCCGTCCGGTCAGTCGGGAACGCCCGTCAGGCGAGGCCCAGCTCGTCCTTGCCGAACGCGAAGAGGTAGGGAACGCCGGCCTCGGACTCGATGCGCTCCTTCGATCCCGTGCTCCGGTCCACGATCACGGCCACGGCCTGGACGTCACCGCCCGCGCGGCGCACGCTCTCGACGGCGGTGAGTGCGGACCCGCCGGTGGTCGAGGTGTCCTCGAGGACGACGACGGGGCGTCCGGCCACGTCCGGGCCCTCCACCTGGCGGGCCATACCGTGGGTCTTCTGCGTCTTGCGGACCACGAACGCGTCGATGGGGCGGTCCGCGGCGGCGGCCGCGTGCATGAGGGCGGTGGCCACGGGGTCGGCGCCCATCGTGAGGCCGCCGGCCGCCTCGAAGGTGATGCCGGCGTCGTCGAGCATCCGGAGCATCACGCGCCCCACCAGCCCCGATGCCTCGTGGTGGAGCGTGATGCGACGGAGGTCGATGTAGTAGTCCGCCTCGACGCCGCTGGACAGCGTGACGCGCTCGTGCACGACGGCGAGTTCCTTGATGAGTTCGAGGAGCCGGGAGCGGTCGGAGGTCTGCGCGGGGGTCTCGGCGGTCATGCGGCCAGTCTACCGAGGGGCTCGCGAGGGCTGCGTCCGGCCGACGCCGCTGCCGGCGCCCAGGGCGTCGTCGCGGCCGATTTCGTCGTCGTCGACGACTCCGTCGTCGTCGGTGTCTTCCGTCTTCCGTCGTCGTCGGGTCCTGCGCCGTCGGTGTCTTCCGTCGTCGGGTCCTGCGCCGTCGTCGGGGTGATTCGAGCCCGGAGCGGCGCGTTCACAGGCGCGGCCCCGCGCGACACCCCCTCGAGGTCGTCGAAGTCCCCGAGTTGCGCCGCACGATCCGACGACTCCGTCGAGCACCGTTGTGCACATAGCGCTCTCCAAGATGACGGCAGGGCCTGTCCGACTGGTGGGATGAACCATGGACGTCGTCGGCGCGCTGCGCAGTGTGGGGTCGGTGTCCCGGACCGGCAGGCTCCTCGACCTCGGCGTGACACGCAGCGAGATCGCGTTCGGGGTCCGCACCGGCGTCGTCCTCCGCGTACGACGCGGCGTTCTCGCGCTTCCCGATGCCCCGGCCGGCCTCGTCGCGGCACTGGTCAACGACGCTCAGCTCACGTGCGTCTCTGCGGCCTCCTTGTACGACCTGTGGGCCCTCCACGCGCCGCATGTCCATCACCTCCACGCGCACAGCCGCCTTCCGGGCTGCACGTCGCACCACAGACCCCTGACCGTGCCTGCGCACCCGACGAGGCCCATGGTCGGTCGTGTCGACGTCCTCGTTCACGCCCTGCATTGCCTTCCCGCGGTGGAGGCAGCCGTGATGGTGGAGAGTGCGCTTCGGCGTGGAGACACCACCAGGCAGTTCCTCCTCGACCGCCTGACGGGCAACCGGAACGGGCCGGCGCGTGCAGCCCTGACTCTGGTGACGGGGGGAGCCGATTCCGCTCTCGAAGTGGTGGCCCGCATCATGCTCGAGGGTGCTGGGCTCCAGGTGCGGGAGCAGGTCCAGCTCGACGGCGTGGGTCGGGTCGACTTCCTGGTGGAGGGCGTCCTCGTGGTCGAGGTTGATGGCGACGCGTACCACTCGGACCGTCGAGCTCGCCGACGGGACCGCCGTCGCAACAACGCGACGATCATCGGCGGGTACCTCGTCCTCCGGTATGGCTACGAGGACATCATGTTCCGCGCCGACGATGTTCTTGCCGAGATCATGGCCGTCCTTCGCGGGCGCGTGCTGCGCTAGTCCGACGGAAGGCGGGCCGCACTCCCTGAGTGGGCCCACCACGCCGCACTCCCTCGGCGGGCCCACGCCACACACCGTGCTTGTGTCGCCCGGGCATCAAGCACGGGCCGCCCTGACCTCGCCGTGCGCGATCCGGGGTCATTCCCGGCACACTGCCGCTCCCGCCGGCGTGTTGCGCGCCGACACGCTCATTACCCAGCCGAACACCCCGAGTTCGACGACGAGGGCGAGAATGACGCACGGTCAGGAGCCACCGCCAGACGCAAAAGGTGCTCGCGTCCGGCCGGTACCGGGCCGGCTCACGAGGGCTGCGTCCGGCCGACGCCCGGCTCAGGCCTTCAGACGTCGGAGGTAATGGAGGCCGACGCCCGGCTCAGGCCGTCATGCGGGCACTGGCGGCGTCGATGGCCTCGGGTGACAGCGCGTGGGAGATCGCGAGGACGGCCGCTCCCGCCACGCCCGCGTTCTGCCCGGACACCGACGGGACGATCCGCAGGTGTTCGGTGGCCAGCGGGAGCGACCGCGTGTAGACGACCTCCCGGATGCCGGCGAGGAGGTGTTCGCCGGACTGCGCGAGCGAACCGCCGATCACGATCACGGACGGGTTCACGAGGTTGACGCATGCCGCCAGGACCTCGCCGATATCGCGCCCCGCCTGCCGCACGGCCTGCAGCGCCCGGGTGTCACCCGACCGCACCAGCTCGACGACGTCCTGGCCACCCGTGAGCGGCGGACCGTCCACAGTGCTCAGCGCCGCCGCAAGGGCGGGGCCTCCGGCGATGGCCTCGAGGCACCCGACGTTCCCGCACCGGCAGATGGTGTCGCCGCCACGCGCCACCTGGACGTGCCCGAGATCGCCCGCCGTACCCTGCGCACCGCGCTGCAGAACTCCGCCGAGGATCAGGCCGGCGCCGATGCCGGTGGCAACCTTCACGAACATGAGGTCTGCGACGTCGGGCCAGCTCGCGCTCAGTTCCCCCAGGGCCATGATGTTGACGTCGTTGTCCACGAGAACGGGTACGGAGAAGGCGCGCTGGATCATGCCGGGCACGTCGAAGCGGTCCCAGCCCGGCATGATCGGCGGGTTGATCGGGCGTCCCGTGTCGTGCTCCACCGGGCCGGGCAGGCCGATGCCCACGGCCGCGAGCTCGTCCGTGGAGCGGCCTGCAACCGCGAGCAGATCGGTGATGGCCGCGGTCAGCCACGACAGCACCACCTCGGGTCCGTCACCGATGCTGATGCGCTGCTGCTTGCGGCCCAGCTCCTGCCCTGCGAGGTCCGCGAGGATCACGAGCGCGTGCGTGGCGCCGAGGTCCGCGCCGATGACCACCTTGACACCGGGGTTGAGGGCGAACAGGGACGGCGGGCGACCGCCGGTGGAGGCGGCTCCGCCGAAGGGAGCCACGAGGCCGAGTGACATCAGCGCGTCGATCCTGGCGGCGATCGTGGACCGCGCGAGGCCGGTGACCGAGGCGAGTTCCGCCCGGGTGCGGGGCTGCCCGTCCCGCAGGACCTGGAAGATCTCGCTCGCACCCGAGCCCGTGGTGACCGCGGGCCGCCGCACGGCCGCGGCATCACGCGCGGTCACGGCATCACGCGCGGTCACGGTGTCGCTGCCGGCCGCGGTGTCGCTGCCGGCCGCGGACCCACTGTTGACGGCCGAGATCGATGGAGAGGGGAGCACTCTTTCAGTAAAGCACCCGGCACTTCCACTGGCCCCACCCCGGAGCCGTAACGTTCATGCAGCATCTTTTGACTGAACCTCGACAAAAGTGCGTGAGGCATGTCACAGTGACCGCGTGGACGACGAAGTCTCGATCAGCGAACGCCCGACCCCGATCCTGCGGGTCACCGGACTCTCCAAGAGTTTCTTCGGGGTGCCGGTCCTCCAGGACGCACATCTCGACCTCCTGCCGGGCGAGGTCCACGGACTCGTCGGCGAGAACGGTGCGGGCAAGTCGACACTCATGAAGCTCCTCGCCGGCGTCTACACGCGGGACGCCGGCACGGTGGAGGTGGACGGCCGGCCCGTGGTCTTCACCCACCCGATCCAGGCACGCCGAGCCGGTCTCTCGACCGTCTTCCAGGAGTTCAACCTGCTGCCCGAACGCACCGTCGCGCAGAACATCTACCTCGGGCGCGAACCCCGCAAGGGTCTGCTGGTCGACCGCGCGGCGATGAACCGGGCCACCGCCGACCTGCTCGCGGACCTCGGGATCACGAGCATCCGCCCCACGGCCTCCCTCAGTTCCCTCTCCGTGGCGCAGCAGCAGATCGTGGAGATCGCGAAGGCCGTGAGCTACGACGCCCGGATCATCTCAATGGACGAGCCCACGGCGGCGCTCGCCGGCGCCGAGGTGGAACTGCTGTACGGCATCATCGATCGCCTGCGGAAGCGCGGCACCGCGATCCTCTACGTCTCCCACCGCCTCAAGGAGATCTTCGACCTCTGCGACACCATCACCGTCCTCAAGGACGGCCGCGTGGTCACGTCCGTACCCGCGGCACAGCTCGACGACGCCGCGCTGGTCCGTGCGATGGTCGGCCGGCCCATCTCGGCCTACTTCCCCGAGGCACTCCCGGGGACGTTCGTCGGCGCTCCCCTGCTGGAGATCACGGGTGCCGGCAACGACCAGCTCGACGACGTGCACCTCACCCTCCGTGCCGGGGAGATCGTCGGTGTCGCGGGCCTGCAGGGCTCCGGCCGCACCGAACTGGTCGAGGCGGTGTTCGGCGCAGCCCCCTTCACCCGCGGCGGCATGAGGCTCGAGGGCCGCGACTACCGGCCTGTCTCCCCGAGGCAGGCCATCCGCCACCGGGTGGCACTGATCACCGAGGACCGGAAGGCACAGGGGCTCAGCCTGAACCAGTCCATCCTCGACAACGCGCTGAGCGTGGTGCGGTCGGTCCATCCGGGCCGCACCGCCGCTGCCCGGCGAGGAGCACCGGCCGTCTTCTCGTCGCTCGAGGTCGTGGCCCGCGACCTCGACCAGGAGGTGCAGTACCTGTCGGGCGGCAACCAGCAGAAGGTCGTCCTCGCGAAGTGGCTCGCCATCGACCCCCGGGTGGTGCTCCTGGACGAACCGACCCGCGGGATCGATGTCGGCGCGAAGGTCGCCGTCTACACCCTGATGCGCCGGCTGGCGCAGGAAGGCAAGGCCATCCTCATGGTGTCGAGCGAGCTTCCCGAGGTGCTCGGGATGTCGGACCGGGTGCTGGTCATGCGCGACGGCCGGATCGCGGGCGAGCTGTCCGCGGGTGCCTCGGAGGAACAGGTCCTCCAGCTGGCCACGGGAGCGCGGGGGGTGCACTCGTGACCCGGCTGACCTCCACGAACATCGTCTATCTCGTGGCCCTGCTGACCGTCGTGGTCGGCACGGTGCTCGTGGGCACCACGGGCCGGAACTTCTTCAGCACCGGCAACATCTCCGACATCCTGACGGGCACGAGCATCCTCGGCTTCATCGCGATCGGGCAGACCCTCGTGATCCTCGTCGGCAGCCTCGATCTCTCGGTGCCCTACGTGATCAGCCTCTCCAGCCTGATCGGCGCGGGCATCATGGCGAACCAGCCCGGCAACATCGTGCCCGCGGTCCTCACCGCCCTCCTGATCAGCGCACTGATCGGGCTGGTCAACGGAGCGGTGGTGGCCGGGCTGAAGGTGCACGGGTTCATCGCGACGCTCGGCATGGGCCTGATCGTCAGCGGCTACCTCGGCTCCACGTACCAGGGCAGTTCGGGCCAGGCACCGTTCGCCTTCCGGCTCATCGGAGCCACGGGCATCGGGCCGGTACCCGTCTCGACCCTGATCATGCTCGCGTGTGCCGGCGTGGTCCTCCTGATGCTCACCTCCACCCGGCTGGGCCACGCGATGTACGCGGTGGGCGGTGACACCGGGGTGGCCCGCATGAGCGGCGTCCGGACCCAGACACCCGTCATCGCCGCCCACGTGATCTGCTCCGTCATGGCTGGCCTCGCCGGGCTCCTGCTCGCCGCGCGCCTCGGCGTCGGCAGCCCGACCATCGGCTCGCAGGGCGGGTACGACCTCCTGTCCATCGCCGCCGTCGTCCTCGGCGGCACGCTGCTCGCGGGCGGCAAGGGCTCGCTCGTGGGAACCCTCGGCGGCGTGCTGATCTTCGCCATGCTGGACAACATCATGAGCGTGCTGCAGATCAACCCGTTCCTCAAGGACGTGGTGCGCGGCATCGTGATCGTCGTCGCGGTCGCGGTTTACGCCCGGCGCCGCACGGTCCATCGGCAGGCGCGCTTCGGCCGCGGCGACGACGACGCCCGCCCGCCGAGCGCGGGAAGATCGCGGCCCGACGACGGAGGGTCGCGCGACCACGGCGCGGGCACTCGCGACGGGGTGACGGCATGAGCGTCCTCGCCGACCGGACCGCCGTCCTCGAGCAGAACCGGAGCTCACGTGGGGAGCGCGTGCTCCGGGCCCTCAGAACACCGAGCGGAGCCATCTTCGTGCTCGTCGCGGTCCTGTTCGTCGCCGTGATCGCCGCGAACCCGTCCTTCGGTGAACCCGGCTCCCTCATCCGCTTCATCGGGCGCGTCGCCCCCATAGCCATCGCGGCGATCGGGCAGTACTTCGTGATCGTCTCCGGCGAGTTCGATCTCTCCATGGGCTCCGTGGTCACCGCGCAGGTGATCATCGCGGGCAACCTCGTGGGTGAGGACGAGTCCCGCACCGTGCCGGTCCTGGCGCTGATGCTCGTGTTCGGTGCGTTCGTGGGGCTCGTCAACGGGCTGGTCACCACCCTCCTGAGGGTGCCGAGCTTCATCGTGACGCTCGGCACCATGCTGGCCCTCCTCGGGCTCGTGCTCTTCTGGACGGGAGGCGCGGCCACGGGTAACCCGGCGGACAGCTTCCGGCAGATCGGCCGCGGCGCGGTCGAGGACGTCCCCGTGCTCGAGGTGATCCCCTACCCGGTGCTGATCCTCGTGGTCCTCGCCACGGCCGCGGCCTGGCTCATGCGCCGCCCCTACGGCCGTACGCTCGTCGCCGTCGGTGACAACGAGCACGCCGCGGCCCTCACCGGAGCACCCGTGTGGTGGGTCCGTACCCGTGCCTTCATGCTGTCCTCGCTCGCCGCCACCGTCGCGGGCGTGATCCTCGTGGGCTACGCCGGCGTGCACCCGTCCGTCGGGCAGGGGTACGAGTTCACCGCGATCACCGCCGTCGTCCTCGGGGGCGTGGTGCTGGGAGGCGGCCGCGGCTGGGTGCTCTCCGCAGCGGCCGGCGCCTTCGCGCTGGAGCTGCTCTTCACCCTCCTGAACTTCCTCGGCGTCGAGTCCACGTGGCGTGACAGCGTGCAGGGCGCCATCATCGTCCTCGCCGTCGCGGCGGCGGCGCAGAACTGGCAGCGCAAGCGCCGTGGCGCCGGCAGCCGCACCCATGATCCCCACCGTCCCATCGCACCAGCAGTGCCCGCACCGGGCACACACGAGGAAGGAACATGATGCGTGGAAGCATCCTGAGCAAGGTCACGGTGATCGCAGCGACGTCGCTGCTCGCCCTGACCGCGTGCACCACCGATTCGTCCATCGAGAACCCTCCGGCGGCCGAGGAAACCGCCGGCGAAGCCACCCCCGCGGCCGAGCAGCCGTCGGAGGACAGCACGGAGTGGTTCGACCAGGCCGTCTACGACGAGCAGGACGAGCAGCGCTCGGCCACCTTCGAGGGTGATCCGGCACAGCCCTACCTGCAGTACATCGACGGCGAGATGACGGACACCTCCGCCTTCGCCGCCGAGGGGCCGCAGAAGGCGTGCTTCTCGAACGCCTCGATCTCCAACCCCTGGCGCCAGACCGGCTGGATCACCATGAACCAGCAGCTGCAGACCCTGCAGGAGTCGGGCGTGATCTCCGAGATGGAGACGCGTGACGCGCAGGACGACGACAACACCCAGATCGCGGACATCGACTACTTCATCGCGGAGGGCGACTGCGACGCGTTCATCATCTCGCCGAACTCCACGGCGGCCATGACCCCCGCCGTCGAGCGCGCCTGCGAGACGGGCAAGCCCGTGGTCGTCTTCGACCGCGGTGTCCAGACGGACTGCGCGGTGACGTTCATCCACCCGATCGGCGGCTTCGCCTGGGGCATCGACACCGCGGAGTTCCTGAGCGAGCGGCTCGAGGAGGGCGACAAGGTGGTGGCCCTGAGGATCCTGCCCGGCGTGGACGTCCTCGAGCAGCGGTGGGCCGCGGCCGAGCGCATCTTCGAGGAGAACGGCATCGAGGCGGTCGACTACTTCACCGGGGCCGACCCCGTGGAGATCAAGTCGATCATCGCGGACGAACTCGCCACGGGCGACGTCCAGGGCGTGTGGATGGACGCCGGTGACGGCGCGGTCGCGGCCATCGAGGCTTTCGAGGACGCCGGGGCGGACCTCCCGGTGATGACGGGCGAGGACGAGATGAGCTTCCTGCGCAAGTGGGACGAGACCGGCATCGACGCCCTGGCCCCCGTCTACTCGAACTTCCAGTGGCGCACCCCGCTGCTGGCGCTCGAGAAGATCTTCGCGGGCGAGGAGGTCCCCGCGGAGTGGGTGCTGCCGCAGTCGCCCATCACCGAGGAGGAGCGGGGCGAGTTCCTGACCGCGAACGAGGGCATGCCGGACGGGCACTACGCCAAGTTCGGCGGCGAGGACCTCGCGGGCTACCCGACCGTGTGGCAGGAGCGCCAGATCCCCTGACCGGTCCGCGATCCGCACGCTCCGCGACAACGCAGTAGGAAGGAGGCAGGCCGGTGTCAGCACGCGCCATCGGCGTCAACACGTGGGTGTGGACGTCACCGCTGAGGGACGCGGACCTGCCTCCCCTGCTGCGGAAGATCGCCGACCTCGGGTTCGACGCCGTCGAGCTCCCCCTCGAGACCATCGGTGACCTGACGGCTCCCGCCGTCGTGGACGCCCTCGAGGGGACGGGTCTGACGCCCTTCGTCGTCGGCGCCATGGCGCCCGGGCGGGACCTCGTGGACGCGCCCGACGACGTCGTCCGCCGCACCCAGGAGTACCTCGCCGCGTGCATCGACCTCGCGGGTGCCATCGGCGCCACCCGCGTGTGCGGTCCGTTCTATTCCTCCACCGGCCGGCTGTGGCGGATGGACGACGGCGAGCGCCACCGGGCCTACGCGGACCTGCGCGGCGCCCTCGAGCCCCTCGCCGACCGAGCGGTGGCCGCCGGCGTCGTGCTCGGTATCGAACCCCTGAACCGGTACGAGACCTCGCTCGTCAACACCGTGGAGCAGGCCCTCGACGCACTCGGCCCGCTCCTGGGTCGGGGCGTGGGGCTGGCGCTGGACACCTATCACCTGAACATCGAGGAGCGCTCGTCGGCCGAAGCCATCCGGGCCGCTGGTGAGCACCTGGTGCACCTGCAGGTGTGCGGGAACGACCGCGGGGCGCCGGGCGGCGACCAGACCGACTGGCCGGGGATCTTCCCCGCCCTCGACGACGTCGGGTACGACGGCGCCCTGGTGATCGAGAGCTTCACGGCACACAACGCGAGCATCGCCACGGCTGCCGCGATCTGGCGCCCCCTCGCGCCGAGCCAGGACGAGCTCGCCCGGAGCGGGCTCGCCTTCCTCCGCGCAACACGCCCCAGTACGTCATCCGGTGCCCCGGTCACGGATTCTGTCAAGACACCAACAGCTTTTGATTGACCCTCGGCAGAAGTGGTCGTACCGTGACTGAACCAGTTAAGTTCGGACGCCACACGCAGCTCCATCCGCGCCCAGCCGCCCGCCTCGTCGCGAGCCCCGGACCTGCCACCTCGGTGTTACTCAAAGGAGAGATCAACCGTGAAACCATCTCTTAAGGCCCTGTCCACCCTCGCCGTCCTCGGTCTCGGAATGACCGGCCTCGCCGCCTGCGGTTCCGGATCGGGGGACGCCTCCTCTGGAGAGACGCTGACCTACTGGGCCTCGAACCAGGGCACCACGGTCGAGGACGACCGCGTGGTGCTCGAGGAGTCCCTGGCCCGGTTCACCGAGGAGACCGGCATCGAGGTGGAACTCGAGGTCATCCCCTGGACGGACCTCTACAACCGCATCCTCACCGCCGTGAGCAGCGGCGAGGGCCCCGACGTGCTCAACATCGGTAACACCTGGGCGACGACGCTGCAGGAGACCGGCGCGTTCCTGCCCTTCGAGGGTGAGGCGCTGGAGGCCGTCGGTGGCCAGGACCGCTTCATCCAGAGCAGCTGGTCGACGGGCGGCGCCGAGGGGGAGACACCCACCTCCATTCCTCTCTACGGGCTCAGCTACTCGCTCTACTACAACACCGAGATGTTCGCCGCAGCGGGGATCGAGGCTCCCCCGGAGACCTGGGACGAATTCGTGGAGGCCGCGAAGAAGCTCACCATCGACACCGACGGTGACGGCGAGATCGACCAGTGGGGCGTCTCCCTGGCCGGCAGTTCGATCTCCAACAACGCCCACCAGGCCTTCGTCCGCGGACTGCAGCAGGGCGGGTCGCTCTTCGACGAGAACGGCGAGCCCACGTTCGCGAGCGACGAGCAGGTGGCCGGCGTCAAGCAGTGGATCGACCTCATGGCGACCGACAAGGTGGTCTCGCCGTCGAACGCGGAGTTCACCGGTGGCAGCCAGATGGTGGAGGACTTCGCGGCCGGCAACGCCGCCATGTTCTTCGACCAGGCCCCGGCCAAGACGCTGAACGCCCGTGGCTTCGAGAACTTCGCCGCCGCCCCGGTGCCGCTGACCAACCCGGACGCCACGGGCGACGAGGCGACCATGAGCCACGTCGCCGGTATCAACCTGAGCGTGTTCGCCGAGACGGACAACGAGGAGGGTGCACTGCAGCTCGCGGCACACCTCACGAGCGACGAGGAGCAGGTCTACCTCAACAAGGCCTTCACGGCCCTGCCCGTGCTGACCGCCGCCTACGAGGACGAGGCGTTCCAGTCCGAGGAGATCACGCTCAAGCAGAGCATCCTCGAGAACAACGCCAAGCCCATGCCGCTGATCAGCCAGGAGGGCCAGATGGAGACCCTCGTGGGTACCGCGATGAAGAACCTCTTCGCGCAGGCCGCCACCGGGACCGTGACCGAAGCGGACATCCGGCAGGCCCTCGAGGACGCCAACAGCCAGATGGCAGCCGCCCAGTAACTCCCCGTCACCAGCAGGTGCCCGGCCTCCGGGCACCTGCTGGACGACCGACCCGCGCAGTACGAGGAGCACCCATGTCACAACTGGTCGACAAGCCACCGGCCGCCGGCAGCGGCCCCGAGATCCCCCCGCGCCCGGCCCCCGCGGTCCGCCGCAAACGGAAGTCCCCGTTCGCCTACATCCTGATCGCTCCGGCCGTGATCATGGAGCTCCTGATCCACATCGTCCCGATGATCCTGGGCGTGTACATCGCCTTCCTCGGGCTGAGCCAGCTCAACATCCGCAACTGGCTGCGGGCCCCCTTCGTGGGTCTCGACAACTTCGTCGCAGGGCTCGATCCGAACGGCCCGATCGGCGGCGAGTTCCTCGCGAGCTTCGGGCGCACCCTCGTGTTCACCGTCGTCGTGCTCGCCATCGTCTGGGCACTCGGCATGATGGCCGCCATCCTGCTGCACGGCTCCTTCCGCGGCAACGGCTTCCTCCGTACCTTCTTCCTCATCCCCTACGCCCTGCCGAGCTACGTGGCCACCATCGCGTGGGCGTTCATGTTCAGCCAGCGCGACGGCGCCATCAACAAGATCCTCGTGGACGACCTCGGGCTCCTCGCCGAGCGGCCGTTCTGGCTGCTCGGCGGCAACGCCTTCTGGGTCACGGTGATCGTCACGGCGTGGCAGATGTGGCCCTTCGCCTTCCTCATGCTCCTCGCGGCCCTCCAGAACATCCCGAAGGACGTCTACGAGGCCGCGGCGATCGACGGCGCTCCCCTGTGGAAGCAGTTCACCCTCATCACGCTGCCCATGATCCGGCCCGCCAACGGGGTCCTGCTGCTCGTCATGAGCCTGTGGATCTTCAACCAGTTCAACGTCCCGTTCGTCCTGTTCGGCGCGGCCCCGCCGGAGTCCGCCCGCCTCATCTCGCCGCTGATCTACCAGCACTCGTTCTCCAACTGGAACTTCGGCCTGGGAGGCGCGATGAGCACACTGCTGCTCGTCCTGCTCTTCATCGCCTCGATCGTCTACGTGCGCATGGTCCTCCCGAAGGGAAAAGACATTGATTGAGACACCCGGGTTCCGCTGGTTCCGGCGGATCGGCCTGACCTTCCTGTTCATCCTCGTGGCATTGCCCCTGTACGTGGTGGTGGTCACGAGCTTCAAGCCGCTCGCCGACGTACGCGGCCTGTTCAGGTGGTTCCCGTCCACCGTCACGCTCGAGCCCTACGTGGAGATCTGGCAGACCGTCCCGCTGGCGCACTACTTCAAGAACAGCCTGATCGTCACCACACTGGCCACCGTGTTCTCGGTGATCATCGCCATCATGGCCGCCTACGCGGTGGCACGCCTGAACTTCCGCGGTCAGCGCTCGTTCAGCCTCGTGATCCTCTCCACGCAGATGTTCCCCGGCATCCTCTTCCTCCTGCCGCTGTTCCTGATCTTCACGCAGATCCAGCGGACGGTGGGCATTCAGCTCAACGGCTCGTACACCGGCCTGGTCATCACCTACCTGACCTTCACGCTGCCGTTCGCCATCTGGATGCTCGCGGGGTACTTCGCGTCGATCCCGCGGGAACTCGAGGAAGCGGCGATGATCGACGGCACCAGCCGCGCGGGAGCCTTCATCCGCGTGGTCATCCCCGTCGCGAAGCCCGGCATCATCGCCGTCGCCGTCTATTCGTTCATCACGGCGTGGGGCGAGGTGCTCTTCGCCTCGGTCCTGACGAACAACGACACCCGGACCCTCGCGATCGGCCTGCAGGCCTACGCCAACCAGACCGATGTGTACTGGAACCAGCTGATGGCGGCCTCCGTGGTCGTCTCGCTTCCCGTGCTCATCGGGTTCATGTTCGTCCAGCGGCACCTCGTCGCAGGCCTGTCCGCCGGCTCGGTCAAGTAGCCCGCCACCATCCCCTTTGGAGCCCACCATGACATCCCCCCTCTCCGGTCAGGTACCGGATGGACCCGCCCCGACACCGCTCGGCGTCGCGATGATCGGCTACGCCTTCATGGGCAAGGCCCATTCGGCCGCCTGGCGCGCCGTGGGCAGCCACTTCGACGTCGCGCCCGTGGCGCGCCGCGTCGTCGTCGGCCGTGACGCCGAGCGCACCGCCGAGGCGGCCGCCCGCTACGGCTGGGAGGGCTTCGCCACGGACTGGCGGGAGGTGATCGCGAGGGACGACGTCGACATCGTGGACATCTGCACGCCGGGGTACCTGCACGCCGAGATCGCGATCGAGGCCCTGCGGGCCGGCAAGCACGTCCTCGTCGAGAAGCCGCTCGCGAACAGCATCGCGGAGAGCACCGAGATGGTCGCCGCCGCCGCCGTGGCCCGCGAGCGCGGTGTGCAGTCGATGGTGGGCTTCAACTACCGGCGCATCCCCGCGCTCGCCCACGCCCGGTCCCTCATCGCAGACGGCCGTCTCGGGCGCGTCCGCCATTTGCGGGTCGCCTACCTGCAGGACTGGCTCACCGACCCGACGTCGCCCATGACGTGGCGGCTGCGCAAGGAGACCGCCGGCTCGGGCGCCCTCGGCGACATCGCCTCCCACGCGCTGGACCAGGTGCAGTTCCTCACCGGGGACGCCATCACCGAGGTCTCAGGCCGCCTGCACACCTTCGTGGAGGAGCGTCCGGGGCCGCACGGGCAGGAGCCCGTGACCGTCGACGACGCCGCCTGGGTCACCGCGAGCCTCTCCGGCGGCGCGGTGGCCTCGGTCGAGGTCTCGCGCGTGGCCACCGGCGTGAAGAACGGTCTTCGGATCGAGGTGTTCGGGGAGCGCGGCGCCCTCCGCTTCGACCTCGAGAACCTCAACGAGCTGTGGTTCATGGACACCGCGGGGCCGGCCACCGAGCAGGGCTTCCGCCGCATCCTCGTCACCGAACCCGAGCATCCGTACCTCGACGCGTGGTGGCCGCAGGGCCACATCATCGGCTGGGAACACACCTTCACGCACCAGCTCCGCGACTTCCTCACCTCCATCCGGTCCGGCGAACCTCCCCAGCCCTCGTTCGAGGCAGGGCTCCAGATCCAGCGCGTCCTCGCCGCCGTCGAGGAGAGCGCGGCGGCCAAGAGCGCCGTCGTCCTCGTCGGTTCCGACACGCACACCCGCTCGTTCCTCAAGGAGAACGCATGACCCGCAGCTTCACCCTGTTCACCGGCCAATGGGCCGACCTCCCCTTCGAGAAGGTCGCGGAACTCGCGGGCCAGTGGGGGTACGACGGCCTCGAGATCGCCGTGTCCGGCGACCATCTGGACGCCTGGCGCTGGGACGACGACGCCTACATCCAGAACCGCCTTGACATCCTGGAGCGCAACGGCCTGAAGGTCTGGGCCATCTCCAACCACCTGAAGGGTCAGGCCGTCTGCGACGACCCGATCGACTTCCGGCACCAAGCCATCGTGGGCCCGAAGGTGTGGGGTGACGGCGACCCCGAGGGCGTCCGGCAGCGCGCCGCCGAGGAAATGAAGCTGACGGCGAGGCTCGCGAAGAAGCTCGGTGTGGACACCGTGGTCGGCTTCACCGGCTCCTCGATCTGGCAGTACGTGGCCATGTTCCCGCCCGTCCCGGCGGCCATGATCGAAGCCGGCTACCAGGACTTCGCCGACCGCTGGAACCCGATCCTCGACGTCTTCGACGAGTGCGGTGTGCGCTTCGCCCACGAGGTGCACCCCTCCGAGATCGCCTACGACTACTGGTCCACGCAGCGCACCCTCGAAGCCATCGGCCACCGCCCCGCGTTCGGCCTCAACTGGGACCCGAGCCACTTCATGTGGCAGCAGATCGACCCGGTGGCGTTCATCTCCGACTTCAAGGACCGGATCTACCACGTGGACTGCAAGGACACGAAGATGCGCATGGGCGGTGGCCGGAACGGCATCATGTCCTCGCACCTGCCCTGGGGCGATCCGCGGCGTGGCTGGGACTTCGTCTCGACCGGCCGCGGTGACGTGCCCTGGGAGGACAGCTTCCGAGCCCTCACCGCCATCGGCTACACCGGGCCCATCTCGGTGGAATGGGAGGACGCCGGTATGGACCGCCTGCAGGGAGCACCCGAGGCGCTGGCGTTCCTGAAGACGTTCGACTTCGCGCCGTCGGAGACGTCCTTCGACGCCGCCTTCAGCCAGGAGGGCTGAGCTCTCCTCGTCCGGGACGCAGACCCGGGGGTACTGCTCCTTTGGGGGGGTGCAGTACCCCCGGGTCGGCCCATCCGCCGCGGCGGACCGGACCGGGGTGTGATCTCCGTCGAATTCGTAACCTTGTAGAAATGCGGCGGGAGTAGCCTTGGACCATGCGTGAACTCCAGGCACAGATCATCGAGGACATGGGCGTCAAGCCCACCATCGACCCCGCGGCCGAGGTGCGCCGCCGGGTCGGCTTCCTGAAGGACTACGTCAGGTCCACAGGCACACGCGGGTTCGTCCTGGGCATCAGTGGCGGGCTCGATTCCACCCTTGCGGGCAAGCTCGCCCAGCTCGCCGTCGACGAGCTCCGCTCGGAGGGGCTCGACGCCGACTTCATCGCTCTCCGGCTGCCGTACCGCGTACAGAAGGACGAGGAGGACGCCCAGGCGGCACTCGCCTTCATCCAGCCGCGTACCTCGAAGGTGTTCAACATCGAGCGTGCCGTGGACGGCTTCGAGCAGCAGTTCGTGGACACCACGGGCGAGGAGATCTCCGACTTCACGAAGGGCAACACCAAGGCCCGCGCACGCATGGTGGCCCAGTACGCGGTGGCGGGTCAGCACAACCTGCTGGTCGTCGGTACGGACCACGGCGCGGAGTCGGTCACCGGGTTCTTCACCAAGTTCGGCGACGGCGGAGCGGACATCCTGCCCCTGTTCGGCCTCAACAAGCGCCAGAACCGTGCACTGCTGGAGGAGCTCGGCGCCCCGGCCGCCCTCTACGACAAGATCCCCACTGCCGACCTGCTCGACGATTCCCCGGGCCAGGCGGACGAGCACGAGCTGGGCCTGACCTACGAGCAGATCGACGACTACCTCGAGGGCCGCGAGGTGGAGGCCGACGCCGCGAAGGCGATCGAGCACCGCTACTACATCACGCGGCACAAGCGCACCGTACCCGTGACCGTCTTCGACACCTGGTGGCGGGAGTAAACAGCGCCGTTGGTAACGTAGGGCGGGTGAAGATCGCCACGTGGAACGTCAACTCCCTCCGAGCCCGAGCCGACCGCGTCGAGGCCTGGCTCAACCGGTCCGACGTCGACGTCCTGGCCATCCAGGAAACGAAGTGCAAGGACGAGAACTTCCCCTGGGACCTGTTCGAGAACGCCGGCTTCGAGGTGGCGCACTTCGGCCTCAGCCAGTGGAACGGCGTTGCGATCGCCTCACGGGTAGGGCTCGACGACGTGACGCGCACCTTCCCGGACCAGCCCACCTTCGGCAAGCCAGGCACCGAGGCGGTGCAGGAGGCCCGGGCCATCGGCGCTACCTGCGGCGGTGTCCGCGTGTGGAGCCTGTACATCCCGAACGGCCGGGCCCTCGACGACCCCCACATGCCCTACAAGATCGACTGGCTGGACACCCTGCGCGGGCATGCCGAGCGGTGGATCACCGAGGACCCCGAGGCGCAGATCGCCCTCATGGGTGACTGGAACATCGCCCCGCAGGACGACGACGTGTGGGACATCGACCTCTTCGTCAACGGCGGCTACACGCACGTGAGCCCCGCTGAGCGGGCCGCCTTCCAGGCGTTCCTCGACTCCGGCTTCGCGGACCTCGCCCGGCCCTACACCCCCGGCCCCGGCCTCTACACCTACTGGGACTACAAGCAGCTGCGCTTTCCGAAGAAGGAGGGCATGCGCATCGACTTCGTGCTCGGCTCCCCCGCCCTGGCAAAGCGCGCCACGAACGCCTTCGTGGACCGCGAGGAGCGCAAGGGCAAGGGCGCCTCGGACCACGCGCCGGTCGTGGTGGAACTCAGCGGCCCGTGAGCCCCGTGGGCGGAGGTGGGCCCTTCCCCTACGTGTCCCACCTGCGGGTCTACGAGCCGCTCGATGCCTTCTCGGACGCCCAGCAGCTCGCCATCCTCGAGCAGCGTGACCGGAAGCGCGAGCTGACGGAGCGCCTCGACCACGAGCAGTCCCTGCGCCGCGTCCTCCGCACGCTCTCGGACCCGTTCCCGCACCACGAGCCCGATCTCGTCCGGGTCACGCAGTTCCCCGGAACGAGCGGGACGACGGCGCCCTACTACTGCCCCAACCAGCTCGCTGTCCGGACGACCCTCGCCGCGGAGTCCCTCGACCAGAACCTCCGCGGCCCGCTGATCGACGTGCTGGTACCGGACACGGCGCGCGAGGCACACCAGGCGCGGCTCGATCCCGACACGTTCGCCGACTCCGTGGCCAAGCTGCATACCCGTTCGGCCACCTGGGGCGTCCCCTTCGCCTGGTTCGCGCTGATCCACGAGGACGATCTCACGGAGGTCGTCGAGGACGACGGCCGCGTCCTCACCGTGCGCATCACCGCGCAGATCGGCGACTGCATCGATCGCGGCCGGCGCTCGGTGGCGCAGCTCGCCATCGGGGCACCGGAGATGGACCTGCTCGACGAGCTGACGGACATCGTGGAGTGGCTCGAGCTGTTCCACCGGGACGCGGTGGTGGAGGTGGACTACGGGCCGGTGGCGGATCGCGTGTTCCCCGACGACTCCCCCATGGACGTGCGGCTCGGCATCGAGAGCCTGGCCGAGGCGGACATGCTGAGTGCGGCGGCGTCCTACCGGAGGCTCGCCTCCCGCTGGATCCCGATCCGGCAGCTCGCCCGCGCGTCCTGACCAGGCCCTCTCGCATCTCCTGACGAGCCCGCCAGCCCATCCTGACCGGCTTGCTCGTGCGTCCTGGCGAGGCCGCCAGCCCGTCCTGACCGGCTTGCTCGTGCGTCCTGGCGAGGCCGCGAGCGCGTCCTGACGGGGCCGGGCCGGGCCCGCTCTACTTCGGTACCGGCCCCGTGGTCGACCGCTCGATCAGCGCGTGCGGGCGCGACGGCGGGTAGTCGGGCGGAGCGCTCCGCAGCAGCTCGCCGAGTAGGAGGTCCGCCGCGTACGCGCCCTGCTCCCCGGGATCCTGGCGGATGGTGGTGAGACCCAGGGGTGCCGCGAACTCGTGGTCGTCGATACCGATGACCGAGAGCTCGGACGGTACTGCCACCCCGAGTTCCCGAGCGGCCGTCAGCACACCGAAGGCCATCTCGTCGGAGGAGCAGAAGACCGCCGTCGGCCGGTCGGCGGGGTCGGCCAGGAGATCGAGAGCAGCGGTGCGGGAGGTACCGAAGCGGAAGTCACCGAAGGCCTGCCGCTCCTCACGGACCGTGAGACCGTGCTCGCCCATCACGTCCCGGAACGCCTGCTCGCGGATCCGTGGCACCTCGAAGTCGATGTCGAAGGACCCGCCGCCGCGCATGTGCGCGATGTCCGTGTGGCCGAGCGCGATGAGATGGGAGACGGCGTCGCGGGCGGCCTGGGCGTCGTCGATGCCGACATGGCGCACGCCCTCGACCGCCCCGCCGATCACGATCGTGGGGTAGTCGAGCTGCTGCACCGCCTCCCGCTCCTCGTCGGTGAGATGCATGCACATCACCAGCAGGGCGTCGATGCGCTTGCGCAGGATGGAGCGGTGGAACACGCGGTCGCGGTTGACGCCGTCGCCCCCGAGGCTGAACAGGATGAGGTCGTAGCCCTCAGCGCGCAACCGGCGGTCCACTCCCTCGAGCACGGCCGAGAAGAACCATCGATCGATGACGGGGACCAGCACGCCCATGGCCATGGTGCGGCCGGAGGCGAGCCCGGATGCCGCCGACGACGGCACGTAGCCGAGCTTCCTCGCGGTCGCGGTCACCCGCTCGCGTGTCTGCTCGGCCACGCCCGGCAGCCCGCGCAGGGCGCGGGACACCGTGGCCGTGGACACCCCGAGGGATGCCGCGACGTCGTCGATGCTGGTCATACCCTCAACCCTTCAGGCCTCCGGCGAGCAGGCCCCGGACGAAGTAGCGCTGCAGGCCGAAGAAGACGGCCAGCGGCACGATGATGGACACGAAGGCCCCCGCCGTGAGCCGCTGCCACTCGCCACCGCGTGAGCCCTGGATCTCGGCGAGGCGCTGGGTGATGGGCGCGACGTCGGCGCCTCCGCCCGAGAACACGAGCGCCACCAGGAGGTCGTTCCAGAGCCACAGGAACTGGAAGATGCCGAAGGAGGCCAGCGCCGGTGTGGCCAGGGGGATGATGATGCGCCAGAAGATGGTGCTGTGACCGGCACCGTCCACCCGAGCCGCCTCGATGACCTCGCCGGGGATCTCCGCGATGAAGTTGTGGAGCAGGAAGATGGCCAGCGGCAGGCCGAAGATGGTGTGCGCCACCCAGAGCTGCGCGTACGTGCCGGACGGCAGGAGCTGGAAGTCGCCGATCGTGAGCACCTGCGTGAACAGCTGCAGCAGGGGGATCAGGGCCATCTGGAGGGGCACGATCTGCAGGGCGAAGACGAAGATGAACAGGCCGTCCTTGCCCCGGAACCTCCCCCAGGCGAACATGTAGGCGGCCATGGCCCCGAGCACCAGCGTGAAGATGGTGCCGGGGATGACGATCGCCAGCGAGTTCACGAAGTAGGAGAGCAGGTTGGGCGACTGGCTCCCGCCGGGGCTCAGCACGTCGGCGTAGTTCTCGAGCGTGAACTGGCGGTCGGTGAGGACGTTCCACCACCCGTTGCCCTTGATGTTGTCCTCCGGGCGGAAGGAGGAGATCAGCAGGCCGAACGTGGGCACCGTCCAGATGATCGCGATGATCACGGCGGCAGCGGTCGCGCGGCGCGAGGTGAGGCGCTGCTTCACGCGCTTCTGCATCGTGGGGCGTTCCTGCGGTGTCTCCTCGACGACCTCGGGCAGGAGCGGCTCCTTGTTCTCGAGGGGCACCGTACTCATCGGATCTCCTTCTGCTTGCGGAGCAGCCGCGCATTGTACACGACCACGGGCAGCACCAGGAGGAACAGGACCAGCGCCAGCGCAGCGCCCCTACCGGGCTCACCCGCCCTGAACGCCTGGGTGTACATCTCGTTGGCCACCACGGAGGTCTCGTACTGACCGGCGGTCATGGTCCGGACGATGTCGAAGACCTTGAGCGTGCCGATCGTGATGGTGGTAACCACGACGATCAGCGAGCCACGGATGGTGGGGATGGTGACGTTGCGGAACTGCTGCCACGCGCTGGCGCCGTCGAGCCGTGCCGCTTCGACGATCTCGGTCGGGATGCCCTTGATCGCGGCCGAGAGCACCACCATGGCGAAGCCCGTCTGGATCCAGATCATGACCGCGATGAGGAACAGGGTGTTCTCCGGGGCATCGAGCAGGAACTGCTTGGGCTCCTGGCCGAACCAGACGAGGACCTGGTTGAGCAGTCCGATCTGATCCTGCTCCGGGCCCTTGTACGCGTAGACGAAGCGCCAGATCACGCCGGCTCCCACGAACGAGATGGCCATGGGCATGAACACGAGGGCCTTCAGGGCCTTCTCGCCGCGCGCGCGGTCGATGAACACCGCGTACGCGAGACCGATCGACGACGCCAGGAGGGGCACGAGGACCACCCAGATCACCGTGTTCCGCAGGGTCACGAGAGCCTCGGCCTGCGTGAACATCCATACGAAGTTGTCGAGCCCCACGAAGTCGCCGTTGCGATCCGTGAGGGAGAGGTAGGACGTCTGGAGCGCCGGGAACACGAGCCCGACCGCCAGGAGGATCAGTGCCGGCGCGAGGAACGCCGCCACCTGGATCTTCTCTCTGCCGGACTTCGGCGCACGATCCACCACGAGCATGATCAGTCCGATGATCGCGGCGAAGACCGCGAGCCCGATGACCACCTGAATACCTTTTTCTGCAATGTCTTCCACGGCCGGGCCTCCTGGGGTGCGGGTGTCGAGGGGAAGCAGGTGCGGACGGGTGGCACGCCGACCGGAGTTGGCGTGCCACCCGTCCCGCTACCCGATCAGGAGGAGGGCCAGCTGTCCTCGACGGTCTGCGTGACTTCCTCCGTGGAGGAGCCGTTGATCCAGTTCACGATGCCGCTCCAGAAGGAGTTGGCACCGACGGCGCCGGGCATGAGGTCCGAGCCGTCGAAGCGGAACACCGTATTCGGGTCCTGCAGCAGCTCGATGGACTGACGGTCGAGTTCCGACTGCGCGTTCTCGGGATCCAGGCCCGTGTTGGCACTGATCGCCCCGCCCAGGGCCACGCGGGTGTTGGCGAACTCCGCGCTGGCGAGGTAGGTCTGGAGTGCCTGGACCTCGGGACGGTCGGCGTAGGCTCCGATGAGCTCGCCGCCGCCGGTGATCGCGGTGCCCTGCGAGGCATCGATCGGCGGCGTGATGAAGGCCCACACGTCGCCGTCCTCCGCGACCACGGTCTCCTCGGGCCAGTTGGCGGCCTGGAAGGAGGCCTGATGGTGCATGGCGCAGGAGCCGTCGAGTACGGGCTGACCCGCCTCGGCGAACGCCGTGGAGAGGATGGACCGGACGTCACCGAAACCGCCGTTGACGTAGTCGTCGCTCTTCAGGATCTCGCCCACGCGGTCGAACGAGTCGACGATCCTGGGGTCGTTGAACGGGATCTCGTGCGTGACCCACTGGTCGTAGACCTCGGGGCCGTGCTCACGGAGCACTGCGTCCTCGACCCAGTCGGTCCCGGGCCAGCCGGTCGCCTCACCGGACTCGAAGCCGGCGCACCAGGCCTTCATCTCCTCATCCTCGCCGGCGATCTTCTCGGTGAGCTCCTGCATCTCGTCCCAAGTGGTGGGGACCTCCCAGCCCTTCTCCTCGAAGGTAGCCGGGACGTACCAGACGTAGCCCTTGACGCTCGCGAGCATCGGCGCCGCGTAGAACGTGCCGTCCACGGTGCCGTAGGTCTTCCAGTCCGCGGACCAGTTCTCGTCCACCAGATCGGAGACGGCCTGGGGCGCCGGCTTGAGGTTCGGTGCCTGGTCGGCCAGGAGACCGGGCTGAGGGAAGATCGCGAGGTCGGGTGCGGTGCCGCCCTGGGCACGGACACCGATCTGGGTCTCGAACTCCTTCGAGCCCTCGTAGGCGACCTCGATGCCGGTGCACTCACTGAAGTCGGCCCAGGACTCCTCGAGGCGCTCCGCCTCGAGGTCCACGATCGTGGAGTAGACGCTGACCTCGGCGCCGTCGAAGGTCCCGTAGGACTCGTAGTCGGCGCAGTCTGCGTCGGTTGCGCCGGCGCCGTCGGATCCTTCGGAACCGCACCCGGCGAGGGCGAGGAGGGAAACGCTGAGTGCCGCAACCGGCAGCACAAACTTCCGTGAGCGAATGTTCGCCATTGAAACAGACTCCTTTGTCGTGCGGTACACCGTTCGAGGGTTCATGGCGTCGCTGCCGCCCTACCGGTCGTGTGCCGCCTCACTGATTCGGTTCCGCAACAGTAAGCGCTTACATCCAGCGATCTTGTGGATATCCCGGGATCGATACGGAACCGTGACCCGGCTCACACCTCAGACGACGCGCTCTGCCCTCGACCACCGCACACGGCTTCCGGTCCGGATGCTGATCAGCACGGGCACGCATGTACCCATGACGGCGTCCAGCGCCTCCACCAGCCGCGAGACCTCCGCCGCCACCTCGTAGGGTGGCGTGCCCTTGCGCGGCTGCACCCGCACGCGGAGCCCCGGTACGCCGCGCACGAACCACGTGCTCACGGACGCCCCCACGAGATCCGGCCGCTCCAGCAGCGCTGCCCTGAGGACCTGCTCCGCCGCGGCGGCGGAAATGGTGACCGTGCCGGCAGTGCCCTCAGTGCCCTCAGAGCCGCTGCTGCCGGCAGTGCCGCGCCCCGTAGGGCCGTCCGCCCCGGTCAGGAACACTCCGGCGCGGCCCCTGCCCTGCGCGAGGACCCAGAGGACGAGGAGCACGATCAGCAGCACGAGCCCGGCCGCGAGAGCGATCCACAACCAGGTGTCCGGCTGCCCCGCGGCCGTCGTGTCCACGCGGACGCCCTGCAGGGTCTCCCCCACCCGCGGCGCGGCGTCTCCCCACCACGAGGCGGCACCGGGGAGCACGAGCAGGGCTATCCCTGCCGCTCCGGCGGCCAGGCAGAGGAGCCCGACGACGGCGAGCACGAGCCTGTTCAGCAGACGCGGCGTGGTGTTCACTGGCCGATCACCCCTGACTCGCTGACCTGCACGGAGATGCGTGGCTGCGGGCTGACGGACGCGCGCTCGAGATCGTCGGCGACCGCGAGCCGCACGGCTTCGGCGTCCACCGGGATACCCGAGGTGGGCCTGATCCGTACGGAGACCGAGGACCTCGCGACGGTCACGAGGACCTGCTCCGGCGTGACGCCGGCGGCGAGCCGGGCGCGGCGCGCCAGGGAGGACGCCACCACCTCGGCATCCACGACGACGGCGGCCCGCCCGTCCGGGATGGTGTAGCGCGCCCGTCTGCCGGGCAGCAGGGCCAGCATCAGGAGCAGTGCGCCCAGGACGAGGAGAAGCGCGGACCCCGCCCCGAGCAGCGAGGGGGGCACGCCACCGGGCAGGGCCCCGAGCCAGGCCGCCGCGGCGTCGAGGTCGAGCAGGAACGGTTCGTCCCGCGCTGCCTCGAGGAGCACCTCGAACAGAAGGACGAGGCAGGCGAGCACAAGCAGTGCGGCCGTGACGACGGAGGTAACGGCGCGTGAGGAGTGCAGTTCGCGGCGCACGAGCCGCGCGATGTGCGGCGCCGTCGCGCGGTCGGCGGGCGGGACGCTCACCGGACCCTCGCGCCTCTCGTCACGGTGGTCCCGACCACGCGGATGTCCACGCGGCTCACGTGGGCCCCGGTGAGCTGCTGCACACGCTCGCGGATGGGCGAACGAGCGGCTTCGGCGCGCTCCCGGAGGGGGCCGCCGAAGATTCCGACCACGGCCGGATCCTCCAGCACGCGGGTCAGCGGAGGCACGGACAGGGGCAGCGCGAGCAGGAGGGCGAGCAGACCGCGGTCGTCGGAGAGCGTGACCCGCACCTGTGAGGGCTCGACGCCGAGCACCTCGCCCGCCACGGCCCTGGCCGTGCTGGTGAGGGCCTGGCCCGTGATGCGGTTGTGCCCCGCCGCCGTCCGCGGGCGTGCCGACGGCGCGTCGGCTAGGGAGGGCTCCGCCGTCACGACGACGAGCGTCGGCCGGACAGGGCGTCGAGTACGCCGCGGACGTCGAGCTTGCCCTCCACGACACGCCCCACGACGGCGCCGCAGAGCACCAGGACGAGGGTCAGCAGGAAGCCCCAGAAGCCGAAGATCAGCGCGGCGAAGGCGAGGACCGCCCCGGTCAGCATGCCGAGGGTGGTGGGAGTCATGGTGTCCTCACTCGACGATCGTGACGGGGGTGGCTCCGGTGGGCCGGGCGCTCGGCTCCACCGATCGCTGGGGGAACGACCCGGAGTCCGATCGCGCCCCTGACCTCGAACCCGCGCGTGAGTCGGCGGGTGATTCGGCGCGCGCGTCCGACGTCGTGGGCTGCGGCAAGTGGACGTCGAGCACCTCCACGTTGATCTCGATGACCTCCAGCCCCACGAGATCGGTCAGGGCGTCGTACACCGCCGCGCGGACGGTGTCCGCAAGGACGTTCAGCGGGTACCCGTACTCGGCGATCAGGCTGATGTCCACGGCGAGCTGGGTCTGGCCCACCTCCACCTTCACGCCGTGCGAGAGATCGGAGGCTCCGACGGCGTCACGGATGGCCCCGAGCGCTCTGCCGCTCCCCGCCCCGAGGGTGTACACACCGGGAACGGCTCGTGCGGCGATGGCTGCGATCTTCGCCGCCGCCGGATCGCCGATCACGGTCCTCCCGGCAGGCGCGACGCCGGTCAGCGGCGGCGGTGCACTCGGTTGATCGATCATCGGACGGTCCCCTTTCGCGTGAGCCCAGCCTAAGCCACTGCGCACGCACCGGCGCGGCCTTCTGCGGCCGACGCACCGACGTCCTGCGGCGGGCTACTCATCGACGTCGGGCAGCGGCCTCGGGCGGCCGACGCACCGGTGTCCTCAGGAGTGGGCGCAGTGCTGCGCGAGCCAGTCCTGCACGGGGACCATCGCGTCCCGGAAGGACCGTTCGTCGAACGTACCCGAACCGCGCGGAGGTGCCTCGACGGACTCCGCCATGACCTCGAAGTCGTCCTGCAGGTCGGCAGGCACCTTCCCGCGGAGGTCGAGGATCTGCTGCCGGAGTGCCACGAGCTCCTTCGGATCGCTCTCGGACCGGAGGGTGAGGGGCGCCAGCATCGCGGTGGTCACCCCGCCGGCCACGATCACGCAGTGCGGTGACGCCGTGGCGGGAACGGCATCCGGCCGCGCGCCGCCGTCGGGGCCGGTTCCCGAGGCGTCACCCGCCTGCGGGTCCGGGGTCGGCGCCTGGGGCTCCGTGGGGGGAGACGGGCTGGCCGGCATGGAGAGCATGGTCTCGGTGGGTGCGGACCCACCGGTGCTGCATCCGGTCAGGGCCAACGAGAGGACGCAGAGCCCGACGGCGGGATACAGCAGTCTCACGGGTGCCCTCTCGACTCGGTGAGCGCACGGCACGTGCCCCTGCGTGCTCGGTACGTTCGCGGTGGTGCGTTCTCGGTGCGTTCTCGGATGGTGCGGGTTCTCCAGGCGCGCGGTGCGGCACCAGGGGTACAACGCGCGGAACCCCCACTACTCTCCTCGATGGTTCCCAGAGGCAACAGCAGGAGCGCCGTGACGGCCCTCTGTGATGGTAGGCGAACCACCCCGGAGTTCGCTGGGAGGAGGGCGCCCGTGCACCTTCCTCCCAGCAGGGCCCGTGGTCAGCGCTTGCCGCCCTTCGCCTTCGGCGGCAGGAACTTCTCCTCGGTGACGGCGCCGGCGTTACCAGCGGCGTCGACCGCGCGCACGTACACCGTCGCGGCTCCCTTGCCGAGGGCGATGGGCTCCATGTACTCCGTGAACGGGCCCTTCGCGCGGAGGGAGTACTCGAGGCGCGCGAGGCCGGACGCGTCGGTGGCCGAGAGGCTCACGGTGCGCGAGGCCTGATCGAGCGAGAGCGCCACCGTCGGAGCGGTGGTGTCGGCCTCGAGGACCTCACGCACGTGGTGCGAGTGCAGGCCGAAGGAGTCCGCCACGCGCGGCACCCAGCACTCGTCGTTGTGACGTCCGGTGGGGTAGATCGCCGAGGTGTACGGGACGCCCTTGGCCGTCAGCAGGCCGTCGAGCGAGCGGACGGCGTTGTCGAAGCGGAAGTCGTCCTCCTCGCAGGCGTCGTAGAAGAAGTCGTACTGCGAGAGCTGCTCCGTGGTCCTCGCGGCGACGTCGGCGAGCGGGGAGAGCGACTGCCCCGCGGGTCCGCCGGGTGAGGTCACGCCGACCACGGCCGGCGCGAGGTTCAGCGCGCCCATGTGGGAGGCGAGGGACGAGAAGAGCTCCGGATGCGCCAGACCGATCGAATACGCGCCGAAGCCGCCCATGGACACGCCCGAGAGGCCGCGGAACTCACGGTCCGCGATGGTCCGGTACTCGGCGTCGACCTGCGGGATCAGCTCGTCGATGAACATGCTGCGCCAGGGCGTGCCGCCCTCGTTGTCCACGTACCAGAGTGATTCGCCGTCGGGCATGATCACGATCGACTCCTCGAGCCCGCCGGAGGTGTACAGCGCGTCGAGGGTGGCGCCGAAGTCACGCGGCTCCCACTCACGGCTGCCGCCGTTCACGCCGTGGAGCAGGTACACCACGGGGTACTCGCGGTTCGGTTCCTCGAGGTAGGACGGCGGCAGGTACGTCACGTACTCGCGCCGTGCGCCCTCGAGGTCGGACTCGACGGCGTCCCGGAAGAACCGCGAGAGGTTGCCGCTCTCGGTCCGCGTGGCGGCGTCGATGGTCAGGAACTCCTGCGTGCGGGGCTGGAAGTCGAACGGGACGCCGTCCTTCGTGCCGGAGATGGTGCGGTTCGTGTCGACGAGCAGGCGCCCGTCCTCGGACGCGATGACCTCCACACCGGCGTCGTCGAGCCGGAGCGTCCCGGACGCGGCGACCCAGTCGCGCAGTTCACGCTCACGCCGCTCGAGGTCGCGGCCGTCGTGGAAGTAGCCGCCGGCGAGGGTCTCGAGGTAGGCGTCCACGTCGCCGCGGGCGAGCGCATCGGCCTGCTGCTCGAGCAGGTCCGTGACCCAGGCGGTGGTCGCCGTGTCCGCGGGCGCTCCGGCGATGCCGTAGACCTCCTCGCGCACGGCGTCCTTCGAGAAGATCCCCACGGGGCCCTGGTACCAGCCACCTCCGCCGGACATGTCGTAGACCCGGACGGCGAGCGTGTTCGTGCCGCCGAAGACGGGCGCGTCGGCGGGCACCGGGTAGAGCCGCTGCTCGAACCACTGGCTCTGCGCGTTCGGCGGCATGGATCCCGAGCCGCCGATCTTCACACCGTTCAGGAAGGCCTCGTCGACGTCGTCGAGGAACCCTAGGGAGGCCACGAGGTTCTGGCCGTCCGCACCGGCCGGGAGGTCGAAGGTGAGGCGGTACCAGCCGAAGCCGTCGTAGTCGGCGAACTGGGGGGCGCCGTCGGTCTGCGGGACCTGCAGGGAGGTCCAGGCGGCGTCGTCGAAGGCCGGGTCCGCGTACTCGAGGGCATCTCCGGCCACGAACTTCCAGGTACCGGAGAGATCGAGGTTCACCGATGCGGCACCCTCCGCGGCCGGCGCGATCGGGCTCACGGTGGTCGGGCTTCCGGGCGCGGGGGCGCCCGCGGCAGGGAGCGCGGGGCTGAGGACGACGGCGGTCACCGCGAGGGACGCGACCAGCCGGCGGAGGAACGGGGAGGGGTACTGCGGCATGCGCGTGCTCCAACTTCTTCGTTGAACAGGGACGTTCACGAACCTACTGGGAACGTTCCCAGATTGCGAGGAGAAGCTGCCGCGAGCCGACGGGGAGGCGCAGCACGCCCAGGTCCCCGCCGAGAGAGGCTTTCGGGGACACGAAAAAACCCGCCTTCCCTGGGGGAAGTGCGGGTTTCTCGACGTGGCTCCGACCGGCGTCGATCCGGTGACCTCTCGATTTTCAGTCGAACGCTCTACCAACTGAGCTACAGAGCCTTGCGACCATCGTAGTGATGATCACCGTCTCCAGCCGAGCCGGTTTCCTCGAGGATTCCGGCCGCCTGAGCGACCCTGACGGGACTTGAACCCGCGACCTCCGCCGTGACAGGGCGGCGCGCTAACCAACTGCGCTACAGGGCCTTGCGAACTGCATTTTCACGTGTGCAGGCTTTTCAGCCTACCAGCACTTGTCCGGTCGACCGACCGCCCCTAGAGGCGATGACCTGCGTACCCCCAACGGGATTCGAACCCGTGCTGCCGCCGTGAAAGGGCGGTGTCCTAGGCCGCTAAACGATGGGGGCCCGGACCCACGGGAGGGGTTCCTGCGACTCCCCGGACACGTGCTCTTCCGGTGGGTCTCTCCCCGTCGTGGACCTGTAAAACTATAGGGGCTCGCTTCCCGATCCACAAAATCTGCTTCCCGGACCCTGCCTCGCGCCTGATCGGCCTGACCGGCGGGTGCGGCGCGGGTCGGTACGATCAGGGCGTGCCGTTCGAGATCAGCCGGGAAGAGTTCGAGGAAGCCGTCGACGACGCGATCGACCGCATACCCGACGATCTCGCCCAGGCCATGGACAACGTGGCGATCTTCGTGGTTGAGGAGTACGAACCGGCGCCCGGCGAACCCGCGGACACCGAACTCCTCGGACTCTACGAGGGCACCCCGCTGACCGAACGCGATTCCTGGTGGGAGGCCGGCTCCCTCCCCGACCGCATCAGCATCTTCCGCGGCCCCCTCATGCGGCTCTGCGACTCGCGCGACGACCTCGTGGAGGAGATCCTGGTGACGGTGGTCCACGAGATCGCCCACCACTTCGGGATCGACGACGAGCGCCTCCACGAACTCGGGTGGGGCTGACCGAGCGCTCAGCGCACCATCGGGCCGAAACGCTTGCGGTCCTCCAGGCGCGCGTCCGGGCGGTCCGGGACCACCAGCACCGGGCCTCGCGCGTGATGCAGCACCCCCTGGCTGGTGGACCCCATGAGCATGCCCGCGAACCCTCCCCTGCCGCGCGTCCCGAGGACGAGCAGCTCGGACGTCGCGGACGCGGCGATCAGCACCTCAGCGGGAGGGCCGTCCTTGAGCTCCACGGTGATCTCGACGTCGGGGTAGTGGCTCTGCAGCCAGTCACGGCCGGCGGCGAGCTGGACGGCGAGGTCGGCATGCAGGGCCTCGCGGTCCACGGGTGCCGGCACCCAGGCCAGCGAACCGTTGAAGGGAGCCACCGAGCAGACCACACGGAGGCTCCGGTCACGGGCGCGCGCCTCCTCGGCGGCGACGAGCGAGGCCATCCGCGCCTGCTCGGAACCGTCGACGCCCACCACCACCACGTCCTCCATTGTGGCGGGAGGCGCAATGCGGCCCCTCCCGGCCTTCGCGGACTTCTGCCCGAGGTCCGGCCGCCCGAGCCGCGCCCCCGTGCACACGGGGATGACCGCCGTCGGGCACGTGGAATGAGCGGGGAGCGCACTGCTCACGGACCCCAGGAGCCTTCCCACGAAGCCTCCGCGGCCGCGGGACCCGACCACCATGAGTTCCGCGTCCTCCGAGAGGTCCAGCAGCACGCCCGCGGCGTCACCGGCCTCGATGCGCGTGTGGACCTCGAGGTCCATGCCGTCGAGGTGCTGGACGGACTCGGCGAGGACGGTCTGCGCGCTCTCGCGGATCACGTCGTCGTCCACCGTCGCATACCCGGCGTCCATGCTGGAGGCAGCGAAGACCGGCACCGTGTAGGCGGTCACGACGTACAGCGGAGCCCGGCGACGCGCCGCCTCCTGAGCCGCCCACAGCAGGGCGCAGGTGCTCTGGTCCGAACCGTCGACGCCGACGACGACGCCGTGCGGAACCGGCGCCGGCCGGGACTCCGGCGATGACCCTCGTGCGTGTTCACTGCCCACGGCAGACCTCCCTCGGCCCCACTCCCACCACGTGCCGCAGCGGGTCCACCCTTTGTAGCGCACGAGGTCCGGATCGGTCTATCCACCACCCTCGAAGTTCTATAGTCTTCAGTGACCCGTTGCGGGGGTCTCCCGAATTCCGGGACGA
Organism: Arthrobacter sp. TJ-236; assembly: GCF_058269235.1. NCBI lineage: Bacteria > Bacillati > Actinomycetota > Actinomycetes > Micrococcales > Micrococcaceae > Arthrobacter > Arthrobacter sp. TJ-236. The sequence continues at coordinate 377,166 of NZ_JBZCNI010000003.1, read as the reverse complement.
ACCCCGCGCGTAGTGCTCTTGGCTGACCCGTTCGCAGCCAAGAGTCCGTACGGCCCGGAAGAGGCGCCGGGCCGTACGGAACCAATGCTTCGTGGAGGTTCTTTGGTGAATTCCCTGCCGCTCGACCCGGCCCGGTCAGCGTCCGCGATGCCCCAGGCCGCCGAGTCCACGAGCACCGTGGTGATCGGTTCAGGGCTCTCCGGCCTCGCCGTCGCGAGTGAGCTCAGCCGCCGCGGGATCGACTCGATCGTCGTGGAGAGCCTCGAATGCGCCGACTCCGGCGCCATGCGCACCGTCATGACGGACACCATCTCCCTCACGGAACGCACGGAGCTCATGCGCCTGCTCCGCGGATACGCCGCGGCCCACCAGCTCGACGTCCGCCAGACCACCGTGGCAGAGCACCTCAGCATCATCGGACACCCGAAACTCCTCACCACCCCGGTGGGCCGCAAGAAGTGGGCGGTCCAGACGGCCGACGGCGTGCTCCTCGCCGATCACGTGGTCCTCACGAAGTACCCGCAGAACGAACTGCGGAAGTTCCTGAGATCGATGGGCATCGCGATCGGCCGTGACCTCAAGGCGGCGCTCCGCTCCATCGGGCTCCACCTCGTGGGCGTGGGCGAGATGCTCACACCCACCACGCGGGAGATCGTCCGGCAGGCCAAGCTGGTCAGCGACGCCATCGTGGCGCAGGGACCCTCCGCCCTCAACCGGCTCACCCCGCCGCTCGCGGCGATCTCCCCGCTGCGCGCCTGATCCTGCGGGCCTGACGGCCGTCGAGGCTCCACACCGCACTCGCCTGATCGCGTCCCGAACCGGCCCTGTAGCGCAGGAGCTGCCCTGTGCGAGCTCCTGCCAGGGGCGTTGCGCGCTCCTTGTAAGGGCGTTCCGGGCTACTGCCGACCGGCGCCCAACCGCTTCCGCGCGGTGACCGCGAGTGCGACGGCGATCGCCACCAGCGCGGCGATCATGAGCACGATGCTCCACGGGAAATCGCTCACTCCCGCCGTCTGGATCTCGCCCGCCTGGTCCTCCTGTGTCTCCACGGGAGCCGCGGTACCGGCGGCGTCGGGCACCGTCGTCGAGCCCTGCTGCGCGGTGAACACGAACGAACCCTCGATCGGGTGGGAATCCGAGCTGACCACGCGCCAATTCACCGTGTACTCCCCTGCCGGCGCACCGGCGCGGAGGGCCTGGGTGGCGGTGCGGTCCACGATCTGCACGGCCCCATCAGCCCAGTCGGTACCCGACTCGTCCACCACCTGCACCTGGGCGCCGAGGCCCGAGGGAACGTTCGAGAAGTTCAGTTCCAGGCTGGGAGGCAGCACGGCCACGGAGGCACCCTCGGCCGGGGTGGTGCCCGTCAGCTCGTCGTGCGCGCTGGCCGGGGCGCTCCCACCGATCAACACCGCGAGCGCGAGCAGGGCGGCGGTGACGAGGGGGGCCAGGGCCGGGCGACGACGGCGACCGGCCTCCGCGGGCTCGGGACGCTGTGCGGGCGGGGACGGGAGGGCAGCCATACGACTAGCCTACGCGGAGACCCTGAGGGCCCGCTGGACCGGCGGCTTCGACAGCCCGTGCAGCACCTCCGGCCGACGAGGGGGCGAAACACGTTCGTCACAGGCCGCCGGATAGAATTCCTGCGACCGTCCACGCCCCTTCCGCCCAAGGATCCCCATGCTCACCACCGGTTCCGTGCTGGACCGCTACTTCCACATCACGCAGCGGGGGTCCACGTTCTCCCGGGAGATCCGTGGCGGCCTCGCCACGTTCTTCGCCATGAGCTACATCGTGGTGCTGAACCCGCTCATCCTCGCGGGCGCCGACTCCTCGGGAGCGGAGCTCGGGTTCGAGCGGGTAGCCGCCGTCACCGCGCTCGTGGCCGGCGTGCTGACCATCCTGATGGGCGCCTGGGCCAAGTACCCGTTCGCGCTGGCCACCGGCCTCGGCGTCAACGCGTTCGTGGCCATCACGGTCGCCACGAATCCCGGGCTCACGTGGCCGGACATCATGGGCCTCGTGATGCTGGCTGGCCTCACCATGCTGGTCCTGGTGCTGACCGGGTTCCGAACGGCCGTGTTCAACGCGGTACCCGAGAGCCTGAAGACGGCGATCGTGGTCGGGATCGGACTCTTCATCGCGCTGATCGGGCTCGTCAACGCGGGCTTCGTGCGGCGTGTGCCCGACGTCGCCGGCACCACGGTGCCCGTGGGTCTCGGTTTCGGCGGCGTGCTGATCGGCTGGCCCACGCTGGTGTTCGTCGTCGGCCTCATCCTGACCATCGCGCTGGTGGTCCGCAAGGTGCGCGGCGGCATCCTCATCGGCGTGCTCGCCGCCACCGCTCTCGCCGTCGTCCTCGAGGCCGTGTTCGATGTGGGGCCGAGCTTCACACCCGGGCAGGAACCGAACCCCGCCGGATGGTCACTGGTGGTTCCCGAACTGCCCTCCGGAGCATGGGTGGGCGTGCCGGACCTCAGCCTGATCGGCAACGTGAGCCTGTTCGGGGCCTTCGGGCACCTCGGCGGGACCGCGGCGCTGCTGCTCACCTTCACCATCCTGCTCAGCATCTTCTTCGACGCGATGGGCACCATGGTGGGCCTGGCCAACGAGGCGAAGCTCGTGGACGCGAAGGGAAACATCCCGGGCGTGAACCGCGTGCTCGTGGTCGACGCGCTCGGAGCCGTGGCCGGCGGAGCCGGGTCCGTCTCCTCCAACCAGATCTACGTCGAGTCCGGTGCGGGCATCGGCGAAGGCGCCCGGACGGGCCTCGCGAACGTGGTGACCGGCGTGCTGTTCCTGCTCGCGATGTTCTTCACCCCGCTCATCAGCCTCGTGCCCTTCGAGGCCGTGGCCCCGGCGCTCGTGGTGGTGGGCTTCATGATGGTGGCGCAGGTGGGCCGCATCGACTTCGACGACTGGGGCATCGCCATCCCGGCGTTCCTCACCTTCATCCTCATGCCGTTCACCTACTCGATCGCGAACGGCCTGGGCGCCGGGTTCATCGCCTTCGTCCTGATCCGTGCCATCCAGGGCCGTGGCCGTGAGGTGCACCCGTTGATGTGGGCCGTTGCCGCGGCGTTCGTCGTCTTCTTCGGACTCGGGCCCATCGAGGAACTCCTCGGCCTCTGAGTCCGCGGGCTCTCACTCCGGGGGCTCTGACTCCGCGGGCTCTGACTTCGGGGGGCTCGGACCCTCCCACGGTGGGCGTTCCTTCCGTGGGCAGCTGAGCACATGCCCACGTTCCGATGCGGCAGAGTGGGATGGGCGACGACGGCAGGTCGGCTCGCGGCCGGGACGACGTCCCTGGGTGGAGAAGCGAATCAGGCACGATGGCGCCCCGAGGAGTGCACGATGAAGCAGTTCCTGCGGCTCGGTTCGATCGCGGCGCTGGCCACGTTCATCCCCGGTGCGCGCGCCTCCGTGCTGCTGCTCCTGATCGGGGCGACCTACGGGCCGGCCGCCGCCGCGACGCTCGGTCTCTCCTCGCAGTTCCTCGGGCTCACGATCGTGGCGCTGGTCGGGCTGAACATCACGACGGTCTTCGCGATCAAGAAGCTCCGGGGCGGAGCCGGTGCGCGTGCCATAGCCATCGAGCGCGGAGCGGTGGCCTTCGCCGGGGCGGGCCTGATCACGGTGGTCGCGGTGACCGCCGGCGTCGTCCTTCCCTCGGTGCTCGGCGGGATCGACCCGGTCCAGTTCGTCGTCTACTGGTACGTCTCGATCATCAGCCTCGTCGCGACCGTCTTCACCTCCTGGCAGACCGGCCTGCTGCAGGTCAGGAACGCCGACGGGAAGGTCCTGCAACTCAGCCTGATCTCGGCGGGTGTCGCCCTCACCTCGGCGATCGTGGTCACGAGAATGGTCCCTGAGAACGCGGTGCTCGCTCTCACCTGCGTGGCGCTCGTCAACGCCGCGTCCGACGCCACGGTGCTCGTCCTGAGATCCCGAGCCGTCCGCCGTGCCTGGGACACGGAACTCGATGGGCTGTGGCGCGAGGCGCTCACCACCGTCCTCCGGGCCCCGTCGGCGACCCTCAGGCAGGTGCCTCCCGTGGCAGCAGCAGCGGCGGACGGACTGATCCTGATGTCGGTCTTCCTCACCGCCGGCCTCGTGGCGACGTGGCAGGACGTGGACGCCGGCGCCGCGGTACTGACCGCCACCGCACTCGTGAGGACACTGGTGCTGCCCCTCAAGCAATTCGGGATGGTCGGCGGCCGCCTCTCGGTCGCCGCCGGTGAGCTGAAAGGCGAGCTGGTCCGCCGGATGCTGGTCGTGGTCACCGCACTCCTGGCCGCAGGCGCCGTCGTGCTCCTCCTGCTCGAAGTGGCGGGGATCCTCCCGGAATCGGTGAGCCTCGTCCTCGTGGGGCTGCTCGCGGCCCAGCTGCTGCTCGAACCCGTGACGGGCTTTCTCTTCGCCTCCATGAAGATCATCGAGGCGCCGACGTTCGGCATGAGAGCCCTGTTCCTGGTGAGCTGCGCGTTCACCCTCCCCGCGTTGCTCGTCCTGGCAGGGCTGGGACTCGGCGAACCGGAGTACATCTGGTCGGTCCTGCTGACGGCCCGGATCGCCTTCGCGGTGGCCGTCATCCGGGGCGTCCGGCGATCGGGAATCATGGGGCGGGAGACGTCAGTGCGCCGGGAACGCAGTGCTCCCCCACCGTGAGCCGTGAGCCGTGACGAGCGGCAGGGCGGGCTGTGGCGTAGCCTGTCGGCACCACCGCCCGACCATCCCGAGGAGTGGAGCTCCGTGTTCCCCGTCGCCCTGCCCGATGAGTTGCGCCGAGGCCCGCTGACGCTGCGCACCCTCCGGGACGAGGACTGGCGGCTCGAGTACGAGCTCAGCCGGGTACCCGATGTGCCGCGCTGGACCTATTACCCCTCCGACCTCGACGAGGCAAGCGCGCGACGCCGGATCATCCGGTCGCACGAACGCCACGAGCAACGCCTGGCCGGCCGCTATGCGGTCGTGGTGGACGGCGTCGCGGTCGGCACCGCGGGAATGGGACTGCTCGACGTCTCCATGCCGATGGTCTTCTACGTCCTGGCCCCGCGCGGTCGGGGCCGTGGCACGGCAACTCTCGCCGTGCGGCTCCTGAACGAATGGCTGTTCGCCCAGCGGTTCGCCGTCGTGATGCTCGAGACCATCTCCGACAACACCGCGAGCGAACGGGTGGCCGCTCGTGCGGGATTCAGGGTGGTGGGGAGGTCTCTCGGCACCCAACGCGGAGAGAAGGTACATCTGGACCAGTGGCGCCTCGACGCCTGATGGCCCACTCGGTGAGCATGATCTTCGGGAGCACCTCCTCCGACGAGGTCCTCGAGCCCGTGCCTCGCCGGCACGATGGTTCTCAGTTGGACGGCCCGCCGCGGACGCAACCGCGTCTCCTCGACGTCGAGGATGCGCTGGGCCTTCGCGAGGACACATGACGAGTAGGTGCCGCGCGCGCGAGCGGCCAGGAGCGCCTGCCGCTCGGCGTCGAGGACGGCGAGCCGGAGGTCGCGGTACTGGCGGTGCGGGGAGCGCACGAGCCTCTGCTCCGGCAGGCGCGCCTTCTCCCACTCGAACTCGGAGCGCATCCCCGTGTCCGTCCGCACGCGGTCCAGCACGTCCTGGTCCACCTCCACGCCCTCGCCCTCGCCGACAATCGGCGCCGGATCCTCGAGGACCCGCAGCCCCTCGGTCCGCAGTTCGTCGAACAGGGTGGCCGATTCCTCGCGGTCCGACTCGACGTCGATCCCCTCGACCCTGAGCACCCGGATGAGTCAGGGCAGGGTGCTGCCCTGCACCAGCAGGGTGGTGACCGCCACCGTGAACGCGATCAGCACGAGCTGCTCGCGGTACGCGAACGACGACGGCAGCGACTGCGCCGCGGCGAGGGTCACCACGCCGCGCATCCCCGACCAGCCGAGCACCGTGGCGCCCTTCCAGCCGAACCCCTCACGCCGTTCGAGGTCGAGGTCCGCCTGCCTCCGCTCGTACATCCGAGTCAGGGCACGCTTGCGCCGCTCCTGCCGGGCGTCTAGCGTGGGTACCTTCTTCAGGCGCCCCAGCGCCCGGCGCAGCTGGAGCGACCGGCGGGCAGCCCTGCTCGGCCGCTTCCGCATGAGCAGCACGAGGGGGAACACCCAGAAGAAGCGCAGCGCGATCAGCACCAGGGTGGCGAGGAGCCCGATCATGACCGTCTGCCCGACGGTCAGCAGCGACTCGTCGATGTTCTGCAGCAGCCCGCGGATCTCGAGCCCGATCAGCAGGAAGACGCCGTTCTCGAGCAGGAACTGGACGGTCCGCCAGTTGACGTTGTCGCTGATGCGGGCCCGGGCGTCGAGGTGGCTGGCACTGCGGTGCCCGGTGTAGATCCCGGCGACGACGACGGCCAGTACCGCCGAGGCGCTCAGCTCCTCGGCGGGAATGAACGCGATGAACGGCACGGCGAGGGAGAGGGCGGTGTCCAGCACCGGATCTCCGAGCTTCGAGCGGACGTACCCGGTGAGCACGCCCACCGCGTAGCCGACCACCACGGCGACGACGACGGCGAACGCGAAGTCGGCCACCGCCGCACCGACCACCACGAGCAGCAACGGCGCGGCCACCCCCACGCGCTGCGAGAGGACGGCCACGGAGACGAGGACCGCTATACCGATGTTGCCGAGCACGCCCACTTCCACCGTGCAAGTTCAGTGGGAGGAGAACCCCGGGCGGGGAATCGCGTCGCGTCGATCACCGTGCGGGGTTCACTCTGCCGGTGGCACGCCGGAGGGTCGATCGGCGAGGCCCTGCGCTCCCGCGGCGAAGGCCCTGACCCGGGCGTCCTGCCAGAGCTGCGCCGGCACGCCGCCGCCGAGCAGCTCACGGACGAGGCCGGGGGAACCGCCGAGCGGGGCATCGCTCCCGGCGATGATGACGTTGCCGAAGCGTCTGCCCTTGAGCATGGCGGGGTCGGCGATGATCACCATGTGCGCGAACTCCGCGGCGATGGTCGCCGCCTCGCGCTTGGCCGTCCTCAGGTCGGGGCTGTCGCCGCAGTTGACCACGTAGACGCCGTCGGGCGCGAGGACACGCTTGGCCACCCGGGTGAACTCGGCCGTGGTCAGCGGCGGCGGCGTCACGGCACCCGCGAAGACGTCGCGGATCAGGAGGTCGCGGCTCGCCTCGCTCAGCGACTCCGTGACGGCGCGCGCCTCGCCGACGCGGATCCTCAGCAGCGGTGCCCGCGGGAGGTCGAACCACTCGCGCACGAGTTCCGCGAGCCGGCCGTCGAGTTCGACGACCACCTGCCGGGCCTGCGGGTGCGAGGCCGCGAACCGGCGCGCCAGGGAACACGCACCGCCGCCGAGGTGCAGCGCCCTCAGGCGGGATGTCGCGGGGAAGCGGGAATCGACGAGGGACGCGATCCAGCGCATGTACTCGAAGTCGAGCCGGAGCGGGTCCGCGACGTCGATGTGGGAGCTGGGGACGCCGTTGATGCGCAGCACCCAGCCGTTCGGGTTGTACGGATCGGGTTCGAGCTCGCAGGTCCCCGTGTCGATCGGGAACTCACCGATCTCCGGGCGAGGGCCCTGACCCCGCGCCGTCACCCCTGATCCGGACGGTCCATGCGGAACATGGGACGGTAGTGCCAGGTGGGGCCGCACAGCATCGACGTGCCGTCGGGGCGGAAACCGTTGCGGACGTAGAAGCGCTCGGCGCGCGGATTGCCGTCGAGGATCCAGAGGTACGCGCCCCGCGTGTCGATCGCGGTGTCGAGCAACCGCTGGCCCAGCCCGCTGCCGTGCGTGGACCGCAGCGTGTAGATGTGGTGGAGCTCGAAGTCAGGGCGGTCGTCGTCGCGCCCCGGCCCTGACGTGGCGACGGCCACCGGCTCGCCGTCGTCGTCGAACGCCAGCCAGCTCTGCGCGCTCCCGGGGGTACGCTCCGACTCCTCGAGAGCGGCGCGGCGCCGCTCGATGATCGCGGGCAGTTCGGCGTCGTAGTACTCGTGGTACTCGCGCGGCATGATGCGCTCGTACGTCTCGTGGAGACCGGCCACGTGGGTGCGGGCGTAGACCTCGGCATCCTCCACGCCGGCAGGCCGGATCAGGTACCGCAGCGTCGGCGAGGGAAGCTGTGTCACCGTTCCAGCCTAGTAGCCGGGTGGATCAGGAGTGACCCTCGAACTGCTCCTGCTCGGCCAACGCCGCCTCGAGCCGCTCCAGCTTGCCGGTCAGTTCGCCGGTGCGGCCGGGGCGGATGTCCGCCTTCAGCACCAGCGAGACGCGGCTGCCGTAGCGGCCCACGGCCTCGGTGGCGTTCTTGACGACGGCCATGACCTCGTCCCACTCGCCCTCGATGGTGGTGAACATGGCGTCGGTGTGGTTCGGCAGTCCCGATTCACGGACGACGGCGACCGCGGCGGCCACGGCGTCGTGCACCGACCCCTCGGGGTTCTCGCGTGAGATCTCGGAGGTTCCGGACGGGGCGACGCTGAAGGCTACGAGCATGGGTCCAGTCTGGCACGGGAGGTTCGCGGTCGGGAGCGGGTTCCACCCGGTGGTGGAGCCGTTGCCGGGCTCGCCGGGCGGCGGACCCGGGGCACATGTTCCCTTGCGCGGGTGCAGATCCCCCGGGAAGGAGCACCCGCCGCGGCGGACCGCGTGGAAGGACGCGACAGGTGCGCGCAGGCCCGTACCCGCTAGGTTCGAGGGAGGAACGGGGCGCGGAGGGAGATGGGATGCTCGGTCTGCTCAGCGGGTTCGCGGTGGTCGGCGCGGTGATCCTCGTCGGCTACGTCGCCGGCCGCCTCGTGATCGGCGGACCACAGGCCGGCCAGGCCCTCAACCAGGTGGCGTTCTTCGTGACGAACCCCGCCCTGCTGTTCACCGTGCTGGCCGAGGCCGATCTCGGCACGGTGTTCTCCGCCTACGTTCCCGTGGCCCTGTTGTCCTCACTGGCGATCGCGGGGCTCTACGTGCTGATCAGCCGCTTCCTCTTCCGGCGGCCCGCCGCCGAGACGGCGATCGGCGCCATGGCGAGCTCCTACGTCAACGCCAACAACATCGGCATCCCCATCACCGTGTACGCGCTGGGTGACCCGACGCTGATCGCGCCCGTGCTCCTCGTCCAGCTCCTGGTGCTCGCGCCGTTCTACCTCACGGTCCTCGACCTCAGCTCCAGCCGGAAGCCGTCCGTCCGGGCGGTCCTGACGCAGCCCTTCCGCAACCCGATGATCATCGCGTCGATCCTCGGCGTCCTGGTGGCCGCGACCGGCGTGCAGCCGCCCGTCCCCGTGTGGGATGCGGTGTCGCTGGTGGGCGCAGCCGCCGTCCCCATGGTGCTGATCTCGTTCGGCATGTCCCTGCCCGGGAGCCGCCCGCTCAAGGCGGGCCCGGACCGCTTGCAGGTGGTGATCGCGACTCTCCTGAAGACCGCCCTGATGCCCGTGGCGGCCTACCTCGTGGCCCGTTTCGCCTTCGGGCTCGACGGCGCCATGCTGCTCGGCGCCGTGGTGGTCTCCGCCCTCCCCACGGCGCAGAACGTGTTCATGTTCGCCAGCCGTTACGGGCGCGGGATCCCCCTGGCGAGGGACACCGTGCTGCTCTCGTCGGTCCTGGCGATCCCGGCGCTCGTGGTCGTTGCCGCCCTGCTCGCCTGAGACCTGCCGTGACGCCGCCGGGACTGATCCTGCCGGCGGCGCCCGGAACGCGACGGCCCGCGTTCTCGAAGCGCTCAGTACCCTGCTTGTCGCACCCGGTTGTCGCGACCTAGCATTCTCGCTGTCACCGGGGCGGGTCCCGGTACGCGGAAGGACACAGCATGAAGAGCCGGATCACCCCTGACGAACCATTCCCCGCGGATCTCCGCAGGCTGCGTACCGACGACGTCGAGATCCTCAACAGCAAGGTGCACCGCGAGATGGAGCACGAGGTGGCGACGGCGGGCGAGGTGGACGCCGAGACCTCCTCCCGCAAGGAGGAACTACGGGAGGAGCTCGACGAGCGGGACTCCGGGCCGGGCCTCAGGCTCGTCGTCGATCATCAGGCGGACGACGCCGCTGACGCCATCGAGGAGCGGGTGGGCGAGCAGCGCTGATGGCGGGCCGCGTCAGGCGAACTGACCGACGTCGTCCGGGCGGCGTGAGCGGCGGTCACCCTCCCCGGCGGAGCGGGCGATGCTGCCCTCGCCCACGAGACCGCACTGCGCGGCCAGCACCGCGAGCTCCACGCGACCGGCTGCGCCCATCTTGTGCATGATGTTCGCGAGGTCGGCCTTGATGGTGGCCACACTGACATGCAGGGGCTGGGCGATCTGCGCGTTGGTGCGGCCCTTCGCGAGATCCTGCAGGATGACGGTCTCGCGGCCGGTCAGGGAGTTCAACCGGGCGGCCAGGCGAGGATTGACCCGCGGGGCGGCCGACGCCGGCACCGCCTCGTGGTACTCGGAGGTCACCCGACCGCCGCGGTGGACGATCCGCAGGACGGCGCCGATGTCCTCCAGATGGTCGCCGCCCCGCACGAGGATGCCCTCGAGGCGGGTCCGGATTCCCGCGGCGAGAAGGGGCGCGAGCTTCTCGTCCGCCAGCGCGACGATCTTGAGGTTCTCGGCCACGGAGCGGGCTGCGCGGGCCAGGGCGTGGATCTCGCGCTCGTCGGCGGCGCTGATGACCAGGACATCGGGGACGGCGGAGCGGAGGGCGACGAGCGTGCCCTGCTCCGATGCGCTCGTCCCGGTCACCGTGATGAAGGAACAGGGCTTCATGAGCTGCTTGAGGCCGGCGATCGTCAGGACGTCGCGGGACGCAAGATGAACCTTCACGCAGTCCTGCACTCGTACAGCTGGTCTCATGCCCCCGCCTTGCCGTGAACGAGCAGCCCCCCTTGGCTACTCGTTCAGTGTACTGACCACTCGGACATTTGCCGCAGAATACTTGAGCCCAATTCTGACCGGTGGGACAGCGAAGATGTAGCCGCCCGGCCGTGATACGCAGGCCCCACGACGGGCAGCGGTCCCCGACGATACTCGGGCGCGGAATTCCTGCGCCCGCTACGGTGTTGCGCGTAGGAGTCGGGCCCGGAGCGGCCCGGCGACAGCCTGCTCCCGGCGTTCGACGGCGCCGCCGGGACGATGCCCACCCCACCCGATGATCGGTTCCCCGTGCCTGTGACCTCTCCGCAGCTGACCACCACCGCTCCCTTCCCCTATCTGGGCCTGCTCTCCCTCGCCGGTGCCATCTTCGTCACCGTGACGAGCGAGTTCCTGCCCACGGGCCTTTTGCCCGCCATGGCACGCGACCTCGACGTGAGCATCTCCACGGCCGGCTATCTCGTGACCGTGTTCGCCGGCACCGTCGTGGTCGCCACCACTCCCCTGGCCGCCATCACCCAGCGGGTGTCGCGCAAGCGGCTCATCGTCATCGTGCTCGCGGTCATCGCCGTGGCCAATGTCCTCGCGGCCCTGGCGCCGTCCTACGGGGTGCTGGTGGGCGCGCGCATCCTCGGCGGCCTCGCGCACGGCCTGTTCTGGGCCGTGGTCGCCGCGTACGCCGCCCACCTCGTACCGCCGCACCAGCTCGGCAGGGCGGTCGCCATCACCGCGGGCGGTGGCACGGCCGCCTTCGTGGCCGGCGTCCCGGTCGGTACCGCGCTCGGCACCACTCTCGGGTGGCGCACCGCCTTCGCCGTCATCGGCGTCGTGGTGGCGCTGCTCGCCGTCGTGATCATCAAGTTCCTGCCGCCCGTCAACCACCGCGTGGAGCGCGCTGCCGGAGAGGTGCGCGTGCCCCTGCGACGCGACCCGAGCTTCAAGGCCGTCATGCTGCTCTGCGCCGTGATCCTCATCCTCCTGACCGGGCAGAACGCGTTCTACACGTACATCGCACCCTGGCTGACCGAGGTCTCCACGTTCGAGCCGGGCTCCGTGGCACTCGTCCTGTTCCTCTACGGCGGGGCCGGCATCATCGGACTCTTCGGGGCTGGGTACGCCGCCGACCGCTTCCCACGGAAGGCGTTCGTCGGCGTGGTTCTCGTGGTCATGGCCGCCGTCCTCGTGCTGGCCCTGGCCACCGGCAACCGGGCCGTGGTGCTCGCCGCCGTGATCGTCTGGGGAGCTGCCTTCGGCGGCATCCCGGCGCTGCTGCAGACACGCATGCTGCGTACGGCCTCGTTCCGCCTGCGCGACCTCTCCGCCGCTCTCCAGACGACGGCGTTCAACATCGGGATCGGCGGCGGCGCCCTCCTCGGAGGCCTGCTGCTGGAGGGCGTGGGCCTCGAGGTCCTGCCGGTCGTCATGGTCGCCCTGGTGGCACTCGGGCTGGGCCTGAGCCTCGCCACGGATACGGTCTCCGACCGTCGGGAACGCCACAGGCTGCACGCGGGCTGACCAGCCTGCGGGCGCGTGAGGAAGAAATTCCGTATTCAGGCTGACAGTCGTCCTCAGACGCCTGACCGCGCGGGAGGTCACTCGGCCGGGACGGCGATCTCTGCTGAACACTGCCGGTGACCCCCGCTCCATCACGGACCGGAGGGCACCGGCGTCCGGCCGCACGTGGCGGTCATCGCATCTCCCACTGCGGGGCAGAATGGGGCGATGCGCGCCGTCTGCTTCGACCAGTTCTCCGCCCTCGCCGAACTCCGTGAGGTGCCGGAGCCCACGGCCCCGCCGGGCGGCGTCGTCGTCCGCGTGGAGGCCACGGGCCTCTGCCGCAGCGACGTGCACGGCTGGCTCGGGCACGACGACGGCATCTCCCTCCCGCACGTACCCGGCCACGAACTCGTGGGCACCGTGGCGGCCGTGGGCGACGGCGTGCAGCGCTTCGCGGTCGGTGACCGCGTCACCACACCCTTCGTCTGCGCGTGCGGCCGCTGCCCGGAATGCCTCTCCGGCAACGGCCAGGTGTGCCGGAATCAGACGCAGCCCGGGTTCACGCACTGGGGCTCGTTCGCCGATCAGGTGGCGCTGCACGACGCCGACACCAACCTGATCCCCGTCCCCGCGTCCCTCGACGCCGGAGCCGCCGCCCTGCTCGGGTGCCGCTTCGCGACGTCCTACCGCGGGCTCGTGCACCACGCCCGGCTGCAGGCCGGCGAACACCTCGTGGTGGTGGGATGCGGCGGCGTGGGCCTGAGCGCCGTGATGATCGGCGTGGCGCTGGGCGCGGAAGTCACCGCGGTGGACATCGACGGCGACGCCCTGGCGCGCGCCGCGCGTGTGGGCGCGTCCACCACGATCGACTCCGCCGGGCTGTCCCGCTCGGACGTCCTGGCCGCACTCGGCGCGGCGGTTGCCGGAGGCTTCCATGTGTCCGTCGACGCCCTCGGTCGGGAGGAGACCGCCGCCGTCGGGATCCTCGCCCTCCGGCCCCGCGGGCGGCACGTCCAGATAGGACTGTTCCCCGCGGAACCCGTGATCCCCATGGGCGCCGTGATCGGCAGGGAGCTCTCGATCCTCGGCAGCCACGGCATGCCGGCCCGGGACTACCCGGGGCTCATGGACCTGGTGTCGGAGGGGCGGTTGCGGCCGCAGGACCTCGTGGAGCGGCGGATCCCGCTCGAGGAGGTGCCCGCGGCCATGCTCGCCATGGCGGACGACCGCACGGTGGGCGGCGTCACGGTGATCGACGTCGCCCCCGCCGGCTGACACCTACCGGTGGCGGGCGCCGCGTGGGGATACTGGGGCATGAACGAACCCTCGCCCGCCGTCGACACCCTCCTCGAGCGCTCGGATCACCCGCTCCGGGACGCCCTGATGTTCGTCCGCACGTCCATCCTGGCGCTGCCGCTCGTGATCGAGGAGCACGTGAAGTGGAGCGCACCGAGCTACGTGCACGAGGGCGAGGACCGCGTGACGTTCAACCTCCGCGCCACGGACGGCGTGCACCTCGTCCTCCACCGGGGCGCGCGGACGCGCGACGACGTCGACTCCTTCACCTTCGCCGACCCCTCGGGACTGCTGCGGAAGATCACCGCCGACCGCGGCACCGTCACCTTCACCGATCTGGCGGACGCCCGGGCGCGCCAGGCGCGTCTCGACGCGCTGCTGCTCGCCTGGTTCCAGGCCTGAGGCGCGAACAATGGACGCCATGAGCCCCGCGCCGAACACCGTGACCCTCCGCTTCCTCGCCTCCCCCACGGATCTCGGCCACAGCGGCACGGTGGACGCGGGAACGGTGCTCGAATGGGTGGACAAGGCCGCCTACGCCGCCGCCGTGGGGTGGGCCAAGACCTACTGCGTCACCGCCTACGTGGGCAACATCCACTTCGCGGACCCCGTGATGGTCGGCGATCTCGTGGAGGTGGAGGCCACGATCATCCACACCGGGACGTCCTCCATGCACATCCGGGCGCGCGTCTCCTCCGGTTCGGTGGCGTCCGGGTCGGTCACGGGCGACGACGGCGGCAGGCGGAGCGAGTGCCTCGTGATCTTCGTGGCGGTCGGCGAGGACGGCAGGCCCGTGCCGGTCCCCGCGTTCGAGCCGGGCACCGACGCCGAGCGGCTGGACAGCGAGCACGCGGTGGCTCGCGTGGACGTGCGGAAGCGGATCGTGGAGGAGATGCGCCGCCAGGAGTACACCGATGCCGGGACGGCCGAGCGGACGGTGCTGCGCTTCCTCGCGGCGCCGACGGACGTCAACTGGGGCGGCAAGGTGCACGGCGGCACGGTGATGGACTGGATCGACGAGGCGGCCTACGTCTGCTCCACGCGCTGGTGCGGCCGCGACACCGTGGCGGTGTTCTCCGGCGGGGTGCGGTTCCTGAAGGCACTGTGCATCGGGGACGTCGTCGAGGTGGAGGCCCGCCTCGTGTACACGGGGACCAAGGGCATGCACGTCGCGGTGCACGTCCGGTCCGGGAGCCCGAGGTCCCGCGAGATGGACCTGACCACCACGTGCCTGACCGTCATGGTGGCGCGCGACGACGAGGGCACCGCGGTGCCGGTGCCGGCATGGGAGCCGGTGTCCGCGGAGGACCGCCGGCTGCACGAGCACGCCCGCGAGCTGATGCGCATCCGCAGCCTGGCCCCCGGGGCGACCCTCCCCACGCACCTGCGGGACCGAGCGGCGAGCGGGAGCCGCTCCTGACGAGGAGCGCGGGTCCTGATCAGCCGATCGTCGCCGACCGGGCCGGGACGGTGAGCGTCTTGCCGTGGACCGTGACGGTCCTGTTGACGAGGGTCGTGTTGACTGCGACGACGGCACCCGACGACAGCTTCACAGCAGTGATGCCTGCGAGGTCCACGGGGTCCGCGGTGGCGTAGGCGCCGGACGTGACGGCGGCGGTCAGTGCCGTCACCTGCGTGTCGAGCGCGTTGACGGAGGCGGCGGTCACGTCCTCGAAGTGGGAGCCGTCGTCCCACGCGTTGTCCTGGCAGGTGGGCTCGGCCTGGGAGAGCGTGGCGGTCATGCTGCGCGCCGCCACGGTGCGGGCCTGCAGCAGGTGGCCGAGGGTCATCCGGTGATCGAGGGTCCTGCGGATCTTGCCGTACGCGGTGACGGTGAACTTGGTGCCGTACGTGTCGCGGAGGCAGGGCGCCGAGTACCCGATGTCCGTGCCCTGGCGGTAGGACGTCGTCGGCAACTCGCGCAGCGGCACGGAGTAATCGTGCTCCATCACCGGCATCCCTGCCGCGGTGATCGCACGGTGCGCCACCCTGGACTGCGAGAGGTCCACGGCGGGCAACGGACGCCCGGAACCACTGGCCACCACATGCTCCCGGAGCGCGAAGTCCACGCTCCTCGTGGCTGCGAGCTGCTTCGCGAGGTTCACCTGGTTGCTCCACGCCGGGTACACGCCGAGGTTGACGGCCACGGGCACGTTCCGGCCCATGGTGCGCGTGAGCGTGGCGTCGAAGCGCTGCACCGCGGCGATCAGCGCGCGGCCGTAGGCGTCGTCGTCCGCCCACGGGCCCCACTGACCCACGTCGACCATGTCCTGGCCGTGGGACGGCGACATCGAGGCGTCGTCGAGGAAGATGCCGTCGAAGCGCGCGGGAGCAGCGTTCGTGGTGCCGCGCTGGGCGTCGGTGCTGAGCATGGTGCGGGCCGTGGCCGCGCACGCGTCCGCGTAGGCGGGCGAGAGATCGGCGACGGTCAGGTAGGAGAAACCCGGATACCCGGCGAAGCCGTCGTCGGTGCGCGCCACCTTCGGGTTGGTCGTGGTGACGGCGAACTGGCGGCCCGCCGCCGTCGCGGTGTCCGCGCAGGAGTTCTGGAACACACCGTTCCAGGACTCGAAGTCCCGCATGGCGCCGATGTTCAGGTAGGCGAGGAAGGTGGTGCCGGGGTTGGCGGCCTTCATGTCGGAGAGCGTGCAATCCCCCGGGGCGTCCGTGGTCGCCATCATGGGATCCACGATCGCGACGGAGACCTTGCCCGTCAGCGCAGCCCCCGGGCAGAGCAGCTGGCCCTGCCGGTAGCCCTGCAGGTACGCGGGCAGCTTCTGCCCGGTACTCGACGTCAGGTCCGCCGCCTGCGCGGGGACGGCGAGGGCGAAGAGGGCGAGGACGGCAGCGAGTGCCATCGAAACGAAGGATGCCCCAGCGGCGATCGGTCTCATGCCCACAGCGTGGACCACGAGGGCGGCACCCGGATGCCGTGGGAGGCACATGGGGTAAATCCTGAGGAGAACCTCACACATGCGTCACTGTCGCAGGCGCAGGTCCTCTTGGCGTCAGGTGGCGCGGCGGTAGATTACGCCCCGGTGCGGGGGCAGAACCACGGACGACGGCGCAGGCGCCCCTGCGGCGTCGATCATCCCCGCTGGTATCTTCACCTTGCGGCGCCGTCGGCCGTCCTCGTTGAAGTTCACCGCTGCGAACCCGCCGTCGAACTCCCGCCACCAGGCGTGGTTCCTGCCCTTGGGCGCGGTGCGCGGCGCCCCGAGCTGCCAGTCGAGTTCGGGCGCGTGCTGCGTTCGGCTGTAGTCGTCGTGAGCGGTGGCTGCGTACGCGCCTCGTCCCTCGCCGAAGATCCAGAAGGCGGAGAGTCCGTAGGCGACGTTCGGGTGCTGGTCGTCACCATCGGTCGGGACGCGGAAGATCGACAGTCCAGGGCCTTTCGCCTGGTGCAGCTGGGCCTCGGCGGTCACCGGGTCGAAGAGGTTCACGGGGCTCCAGCCCAGCCACACCTCCTCGAACCCGCCACCGAAGGCCGCGTGCTCTTCCCACCGGCCGTCCTCGCGGCGCGACTCGGCGATGTTGGGGACGAGGATCTTCCCCTCGGCATTCAGGGCCGTGCCGGCCGAGCGGACGAGGTCACCGAGAGCAGCGCGCATCGCGGCCATGTCGGCGAGACCGTTCAGGGGCGGGCGCAAGCCGTAGTAGTCCTCGAAGACGTCGTTGTCGGCCATGACGCCGTCGAACGGAGAATCACGGAGCTCCTCGACCACGTTCTCGACCCACCGCCGCTGATACTCCGGGTTCCAGACCTGCAACTGCCAGTGCCCGGGATACCGCTCCCACTCGATGCGGCTGCCGTCGGGGCGCGTCGCGAACCAGGTGGCGCCGTCCCTCCCCCGACCACCGGCGTTCTCGGCCTCGCCGTGGGACACGCCGGAACTGAAGACGGGACCGGGCTCGTAGTCGCGCGCCGAGGAGAGGCACTTGTAGCAGAGCACCGTCATGTCCGGGCGGAGCCGCTTGAGCTCGATCGCCGCCTCGGTCTCCCAGGGCTGGAGGATCGCCGCGCGGTAGTGCTCGGCGGCGAAGGCGAGTTGCCCGGGCAGCAGCGGGTCCCCGTACCTGATCCAGGCACCCACTCCCGTCACGAGGTCGCCCGGGTCAGGTCCTCGAAGTCGCTGACGATGACTTCCTGGAGGTCGGCGATATCGCCCACGGTCCGGTAGATCTGGTTGTAGGAGGACATGATCTCGTGCATCTGGAAGAACTCCTGCACGCGCGTACGGGCGTTCTCGGCGTACCTGGCGTAGAGGGCTCGGTTCCCGATGACGGCGCGCACCCTGTCGGCCATCTGCTGGACGTCGCCCGCCACGACGAGTTCCCCGCAGGCACCCACCGTGCGTCCGTCGGTCGTGTAGAGGTCGTCCCCGATCAGCTGACGCATGCCGCCGACCTCGGTGCCGACGGTGGGAATGCCAGCTGCCATGGCCTCGAGCACCACGATCGGCTGACCCTCGTTGTAGCTCGGGAGCACGAGGAGATCGAACTGGTCGAGCATGTCGCGGACGTTCACGGTGCCGTGGATCGTCACGTGGTCCTGCAGGCCGAGGCTCTCGATCTTCGCGAGGCACGCCTCGTAGTACTCCGGCACGTGCTCCGTGGGGCCGAGGACGTCCAGGTGCAGGTTCGGAAATCCATGGCGGCGGAGCTCGTCCATGCTCGACAGCAGGTCGAGCAGCCCCTTGATCGGAACCAGCCGAGCGATGTAAACGAGCTTCCAGACGTGCTCGTCACCGCTCCTGGCGATGACCTCCCGTGCCGCCAACCGCGCCCGGTACTTCTCCTCGAACTCCTCGATGACCATGGCGTTCGGTACCACGACGGCCTTGTCGATGTCCGTTCCGAGGCGCGCGGCCTCGGTGATCGCGGTCGGGTAGAGGTAGGTGATGAGGGAGGCGCTCGGGTAGCAGAAGTGGCCCATCTCGGTCCACCAGGCCATCCACGCGCGCTGCTCCGCGGTGACGTCGAACGTCCGGTAGTCCTCCGAGGTGATGGAGAGCGCCATGTTCCGATCGAGCAGGGTGTTGACGGTGTCCCTCACGTAGAGGTTGTGCTCGGTGAGCAGGAAGGACGTGTCGTGATCGCGCGCCGCCGCCGCTCCGAGGAGGGCTGCATAGCCCGTGGTGTGCGCGTGGTAGACCCGGGCCTTCGGCATGGTGTCCCCGAGGATCGCGAAGGCCAGCGACAGGAAGTTGCGGAGCGTCCAGAACGAGTTCGCGAGCGAGAGGTCCAGCTGCGGCATCCGGACCGAGAGGGCCTCCATGAACTCGCGCGTTCCGAGCAGGGCCCAGAGCGGGTACTGACGGGTGCGCTCGTTGAAGCCCTCGTCGATGAGCTGCCACAGGGGCTCCACCTCGCGGTGCTCGGACAGCGCGTACAGGGCGTCGAACAGGCGATCGGCCAGCGCTGCGCGTTCGGCGGGGCTCATCCCGAGATCCTTGGCCGTGGCCGCCATGAAGTCGTGGCGGTGTTCCTGCATGCTCAGGTACACCGGGCGCACCCACACCACGTTGTCCGGCATGCCGTAGAGGTCCTCGTGGGGTGCATCCGAGTCCCAGGTGATGTGGATGATCCCGTAGGTGAGATCCGGATTGTGGGTCACGATGTCATGCACCACCGCCGAGACGCCGCCCTTCAGGTACGGGTAGGTCGACTCCATGACGATCGCGACGTCGACGTCCTCGTACTGGGCCTGCGCGGCGGCGAGTGCCTTCGGAACGGGCCCGGCCGTCTGCGCGAGAGCAGCTCGGCGGGCCTTCGATGATGTGAAGCCGTACATGGTGCTTCCTTCGCGGAGAGAGTCGAGCGGTGTGAGGGCGTGCAGCAGGTGGGGCAGGGCTACCAGGAGGTGGCGTGACGCCAGAACAGGGTGTACTCCGGTTGCGTCCAGTGGCGTTTGTAGAGCGACCACGCGAGACCCACCAGCAGGAGGTCCGCGACGACGAGCGCGGAGTATGCGAGTGCCGCACCGCCGGCGCTCTGCGCCGCGTCGGCCCACAGGAAGGTCGCTACGCAGAGGGCGAGGTGAACGCCACCGAGGAGCTGCGGGACGATCTTCTCGCCGATGTAGTCGAGCTCGTAGCTGAGCAGCGTGAGGATCATGAAGGCCCAGGACGCCACGCCCACCGCGACGGACAGCAGGACGTTGACGGGCGCCAGCCCCTCGAGGAGCAGTGCGATGACGAGGGTGAGCACCATGCCGACGGCGCCGGTGCTGAGGACGGCGCGGTCCACGGTGCGGCTGAGCCGCTTCGACTGCGTGGCCAACACGGTGAGCGGGTCCTCCGCGATGGTGCGGTGCAGCGATGCGACGGCTGCGTCCACGCGGGGGGCGAGGTTCACGAAGTAGTAGTTGTAGGCGATCACCGCGGGGAGCATCGCCAGGAACACGACCACCACCTGGAAGTCTCCGTCCGTGATGAGGAACAGCACGAACTTGTCGGCCCAGAGGACGGCGCCGAGGAGGAGCCCCCGCACGAGGTCGGTCGAGAAGTCGCGAGCACCGAGGCGTCGGGTGAAGCTGACGGCGGCCAGCCCTCGGCCCATCGCGACGATCTGCGTGAGAGCACCGAGCAGGGGCGGGAGCCACCACAGCGTCGGAGCGGTGAAGAGTGCAACCGCGTAGGCCAGCCACGCGAGGGCCCACAACCCCCTGCGGTCGCCGACATTGGCGAGCACGAGGGACTGCACGAACAGCAGGTGGAGTGCGCACAGTGCGGCGTAGGTGGCCAGCGCCGTCAGGGACCACTGGGTGGCGAGCCACAACGGCACGGCGAACACGATCACGAGAGGGAGTGCCTGGACGAACATGGCAGGCCACGTGGTGCAGAACCGGCGCGTGATCGCCGTCATGTTGCGCTCCGCCATCAGGTCACCGATGGCCCGGTAGGCGGGCAGGCACGCGGCCTGCGCGAGCCAGGGGACGGTGATCGACGAGGCGAGCACGATCAGCGTGAGCTGCACGCCGCCCACGTTCACCGCCGCCATGGCAGGGCTGACCATCGGGTACACGAGGTTCAACAGGATGACGGGCGAGAGATAGAGCAGGAGCCCGGCCCCGGGCCTCCCTTCGCCCTGAGCTACGCGCTCCCCGCTTCCACGCGACGTCCAGGGCCGCGAGGCCAGCAGGACGCCGACCATGAGCAGCACCGCACCGAGCGCCAGCAGGGTGAAGGACCAGCCGGTCGGCAGGATCGAGTCGGCGGAGGGGACGAGCGCCGTGAGGATCAGCGCCAGAACGATGATGATGGCGCGGTGGCGCGTGAAGGAGTCGTGGAAGAGCGAGGCGAACGAGGTCATGGGGTTCCCTGGCCGATCGTGCCTTTGCAGGACCTCGGCGTGCGTGAGATGTGACGGAGAGAGTGCGTCGACCCTGACGCGAAGGGGTGGGCTCTCTTCAGTCGGTTTCCGACGGAAGGGCAGTGTTGCTCCAGCGCCGGTATCGCCAGCGAGGACCGTCATCAAACTAACGGGCGCCGTCGCGCCTGCACACGAGTAGCAGACACCTACGAAAGCCGATCGTGTTCATCGCACGTTCACGCGACTACTCGGGTGCCCGCTCGCCCTACTCGGCCGATCGCCTCCGTTCCGCGCGCTTTCGCGCAATGGCGCGGACGGTGAAGGGCGGATGCTCGAAGGTGATGTGACAAAGACCATAGGAGGGCAGGGTGAGAACCAGGCCACCCTCGGCCTCACCTGCCAGGACATCACCGGATGACCGGAAGCACGACGTGCCGACGTGCCGTCGTGACGTCGTGACGTCGTCGATCCTTGGGTCGCGGTTCCTGCTCAGAAACCGAAGGGCTGCGGCTTCCCGTACAGGTACCCCTGGCCCTCGTCGCAGCCCAGGCCGTGGAGGATGAGCGCCTGGGTCTCGGACTCGATCCCCTCGGCGATCACGGTGAGGCCGAGCGAGTGGGCGAGGCTGATGACGGCCGTGACCACCGCGAAGGACTCGCGGCGGCGCGCCGGACTGTCCAGGCCCGCCACGAAGGAGGCATCGATCTTCACGGTGTCCACGGGGAACTGGCCGATGTAGGAGAGCGACGAGTAGCCGGTCCCGAAGTCGTCGATGGCGAGCTGGACCCCGAGGGAACGCAGCAGGGCGAGGTTCGAGTGCGCGCGGGAGAGGTTGGTCATCAGCACGCTCTCGGTGATCTCGATGCCGATCGAGGACCCGCGGAGGCCGTGGCGCCCCAGGGCCTCCTCGACATCGGCCACGAACGCGCCGTCGTCGAGCTCGGTGGCCGAGACGTTGAGCCAGATCACGGGCGCCTCCGCGGCATCGCCCGCCCTGCGGGCAGGGGGCGCCATACGGGCGGCCTGCAGGGCGAGGACCTCCTCCAGCACCCACCGGCCGAGCTCCCGCATGAGGCCGGCGTCCTCGGCCAGGGGGATGAACTCGACGGGCATGAGCAGACCGTGCACAGGGTGCTCCCACCGGACGAGGGCCTCCTGCGCCACCGTGGCGCCGGTCGTCAGGTCGATCTGCGGCTGGAAGTGCAGGCGTAGCTCGTCGCCCCCGATGGCGCCCGCGAGGTCCGCCGCGAGGAGGAGACGCCTGCGGTTGCTCCGCGCGTTGGCCTGGTCGTACACGGAGTACTGGTCCTTGCCCGAGTTCTTCGCCGCGTACATGGCGTCGTCGCTGTCGCGCAGCAACTGCTCGCCGTCCACCTGCCCGCGGGAGGAGAGCGCGATGCCCACGGAGATCGTGACGACGATGGAGGCCCCGTTGATCATGATCGGATCGGCGAGCACGGTCCGGAGGTCCGACGCCGTCTGCTCTGCCTGCTCCTGGCCCGCCGAAGCGCAGAGGATCACGAGCTCGTCACCGCCGAGCCGGCCCACGGTGTCCGTGGGCCTCAGCACCGACTGCACGCGCTGCGCGACCGTGGTGAGCACCAGGTCGCCGATGTGATGACCGTAGGTGTCGTTGATGGTCTTGAACCGGTCGATGTCGCAGAACAGGACGGCCACGTGCCCGCCGTCCGTGCGGTCGGCGCTGAGCGCACGGTTCAGCCGGTCCATGAAGAGCGCCCTGTTGGGCAGCCCCGTCAGCGGGTCGTGGAGCGCCTGGTGCTGCAGCCTCGATTCGAGGACCTGGCGTTCGGTGATGTTCTCAATGTGGTCGATGAGCAGGGTCGGCCGGCCCTCGGCGTCCCGGACCACGGACGAGGAGTGGAGGATCCCCACCACCGAGCCGTCGGCGTGGAGGAAGCGCGTCTCGTGACGCAGCCTGTCGTGGTCGCCGTGCGTCAGGGCGAGGCGGTGGCGCTCCGCGTGCTGGGTGTCGTCGGGGTGCGTCACGTCCTGCACGCAGAGGGTGAGCAACTCCGCCGCGGGGTGCCCGAGGAGATCGGAGAGCGCGGCGTTGACCTGGATGAAGCCGCCGGACAGATCCGTGATGGCCATGCCGATCGGGGCGTCGTCGAACGCGCTCCGGAAGCGGCCGTTGACCTCCTCGAGCGCCGCCTGGACCCGGCGGTGCTCCGTCACGTCGGCGCAGGCGACGCCGATGCTCCCGGCGGCGAGTCCTTCGAGGTCGACGGCCGTGAGTTCCAGCCACCGCCAGGTACCGTCGGCCGCACTCACGCGCGCCGTCGCCGCTGCCCGCGCGCCGAGGCATCGGTGCTCGGTGTCGCGCAGGAGCTCCCGCACGGCGCCGCGCTCGTCCGGGTGCACGAGCGCGGTGAAGTCCGATCCGCGGAGCGCTTCGGGGTCGTGGCCGAGGACGCGCTCGGAGGCCGCACTGACCGCGGTGACACAGCCGGCGTCGTCGATCACCAGCAGCAGGTCGGACGTGCTGTCGAGCATCGAGCGCAGCGCGATCTCGCGGTGCCGCCGCACCGTGATGTCTCGCTGGATCGCGATCCAGTGGGTGAAGATGCCGTCGTCGTTCCTCAGCGGGGTGATGTTGAGCTGGACCCAGAACTCGACGCCGTCCTTGCGGACGTTGAGAAGTTCCACCTCCACGGGAGCCCAGGTCTCGAGCGCCGCGCGTAGGCGGTCGAGCTCGGCGCGGTCCGTGTCCGGGGACTGCATGAGCCGGGGGGTGCGGCCCACGATCTCGTGCGGTTCGTACCCCGTCATTCTCGTGAACGCCGGATTCACGTAGATGACCCGAGGCCCACCGTCCTCCGCGTCGATCGGCTCGGCCTCGGTGACGAGCACGACGTCGTTGGCGTGCACCACGACTGCTTCGAACAGCGACAGTCCGCCCGCCGTCAGGTCCGCACCCGGTCGGCCGTCCGTCATGTCGTCGGTCTCGCTTGTCATCTGGTGCGGCTCCCTACCCGTCCGGGCAGCGGCAGGGCACACCAGCTGTCGCTACACCGCCGCCCCTGCATCACCGCCGTGCGGAGGGCTTGCGCCCTCCCGCGCCACGAGGCCGGTCCTCCGCCCCCGTAGGCGAAGGATATTCCTGCGTCGACCTGCGTGGGGGAAAATTTCCCGGTGATACCTTTTCTGCCGCGCGCACGCCGCACGGACGGGGCATGATGAGGGGCGGACAGGACGAACGGGAGATCATGCATGGCATCCGTGGTGGTGACGGACGCGGAGGACCTCCGCGCGCTCCTGCCCCGCGCCGTCGACGGCGGACGCGTGATGCTGGGCATCGTGGGTGCACCCGGCGCCGGTAAGTCCACCGTGGCAACGGCGATCGCGGCCCTCGATCCGGCCGAGCACGCGATCGTCCCGATGGACGGCTTCCACCTGGCCGACCAGGCCCTCCGCGGGCTGGGACTGCTGGACCGGAAGGGCGCTCCGGAGACCTTCGACGCCCACGGCTACGCGGCCCTCCTCGCGCGGCTCCGTGCCCGCCCGGCGGAAACGGTGTACGTGCCGGCCTTCGAGCGGGACCTCGAACAGCCGCTCGCCGGCGCGCTGCCGGTGCCGCCGTCGTCGTCCCTGCTCGTCACGGAGGGCAACTACCTCCTGCTCGAGGCCCCGGGGTGGAGGGACGCGGCGGCACTGCTCGACGAGGTGTGGTTCGTGGACGTGGACCCCGCCGAGCGGCGGAAACGGCTCGTGGCGCGGCACGTGCTGTTCGGCAAGACGCCCGAGGCCGCCGAGGCATGGGTGCAGCGCGTCGACGAGCCGAACGCGGAACTCATCGGCGCCACGCGGCAGCGGGCGGACCGGCACCTCGACCTCTCCGGCTGGCACCTCACCTGACGTGCGGTACGCCGGATGAGAACCTTCTCATGCGGCCCTCACCTTCGGCTCATGGAGCGCTGTCTGAATAGGGGAACACCATTTCCCCGTCCCACAGGCAAGAAGGCGAACACCGATGGCACGCTCACAGCCCGCAGAACTCAGAGTGGTCCTCTACTCCCATGATTCCCAGGGACTCGGGCATACGCGCCGCAACCTCGCCCTCGCGCACGCCCTCTCCGCGGGTCAGCCGGCGGGCCGGAAGGTCACGGGCCTCCTCGTCACGGGCGAGTCCTCCGCCACGCGCTTCGACGTCCCGAACGGCTGGGACTGGGTGGTGCTCCCCGGCATCCGCAAGGGCGACGGCGGCTACCGGCCCCGCCACCTCTCGATCGGCCAGGACAGCCTCATCAGCCTGCGGACCGACATGATCGACGCGGTGCTCGCCCACTTCCGGCCGCATCTGGTGGTGGTGGACCGGCACGCCTTCGGGGTGGACGGCGAACTCCGGCAGGCCCTCGGGAACCTCCGCCGCGACCGCCCGTCCTGCAAGGTGGTGCTCGGCCTGCGCGAGGTGCTGGACAGCCCGCACGTGGTGAAGCAGGAGTGGAAGAAGCTCGGCGACCTGGGCGCTGTCGCAGCCGCCTTCGACCAGCTCTGGGTGTACGGGGACCCTGCCATCCACGACCCCCTGCAGACCGGGGAGATCCCGAAGGCACTGGCCCCGCTCATCCGCTACACCGGCTACCTCGCCGCGGGCCGGGTCTCGGGTGCACCCTCCACGCCCGTCACGAAGCCCTACCTCCTGACGATGGCCGGCGGTGGCTCGGACGGACTGGCCCTCGTGCTCGCCGCGGCGAGGGCCGAGATGCCCGCGGGCTACGAGCACCTGGTGATCACCGGCCCGCAGATGCCGAAGGAGCACCGCCGCCTCGTGGAGCATGCCGCCCGGCCCGGTACGCGGGTCGTGGCGAAGGTGCGCGACGCCCTCGCCGAGATCGAGGGCGCAGCGGCCATCATCTCGATGGGCGGCTACAACTCGGTGAGCGAGATCATGACCACCAGCACTCCGGCCCTCGTGGTACCGCGGATCGAACCGCGCCTGGAACAGCTGATCCGCGCCGAGGCGCTCGCCCGCCACGAGATCGTGGACGTGTGCCATCCGGACCGCGTCTCCCCCGAGGTGATCGCCGGCTGGTTCCGGCACGCGGCGGGCACCCGGGTGGACCGCTCCGGCGTCGACCTCGCGGGCCTCGCGGCCGTGGCACCTCTCGCGGCCGATCTCCTCGCCACCGACGTGCCGAGCGAGCAGTGGGGGTCCGCCCGTGTTGCAGGCTGAGCGTGGCCCGAGGCTCGACGCCCGCACGGCGTACGTGCTGAAGATGTACCCGCGCTTCTCCGAGACGTTCATCGTCACCGAGATCCTGGCGCGGGAGGCGCAGGGCGAGGACCTCCGCCTCTTCTCGCTGCGACCGCCCGTGGACCCGCGCTTCCACCCGGAGCTCGCGAGGGTGCGCGCCGGCGTCACCTACGTCCCCAAGCCGGGCAAGATCCTCGAGGCGTGGGGCCTCCTCGGCGAGGGCCACGCCGTCGTTCCCGGGTTCACGGAACGTCTCGTGCGGGCCCTTCCGGACCTGCTGCCCATGGACCCGGTGGAGGTCCATCAGGGGGTTGCCCTGGCCGCCGAGTTCGTGCGCCAGGGCATCACGCACGCCCACGCGCATTTCGGCACCATGTCCGCGCGCGTCACGGCCATCGCCAGCGACCTCGCGGACATCCCGTTCTCCTTCACGGCACACGCCAAGGACATCTTCCACGAGGAGGTGGACACCACCGTGCTCCTGGACCTGATGCGCCGCGCGCACCACGTGGTCACGGTCAGCGACTTCAACGAGCGCTTCCTGCAGCGCCTCGCCGGCGGCGCGGACCTTCCCGTGCACCGCGTCTACAACGGGCTGGAACTCGCACGCTTCCCCTACCGCGATCCGGCGCGGCGCGCTGACGTGCTCCGCGTCTGCGCGGTGGGCCGGCTCGTGGAGAAGAAGGGCTTCCCGCTGCTGCTCACGGCGGCCGCGCAGCTGAAGGCCGACGGCGTGGCGCTCGACGTGCGGATCGCCGGCGGCGGGCCCCTGTACGAGGAGCTCCTCGGGCTGGTGCACGCGCTGGGCCTCGAACAGGACGTCACCCTCCTCGGACCACGGACGCAGGCCGAGGTGGTGGAGCTGCTGCGCTGGGCGGACGTCTTCGTGGCTCCGTGCGTGGTGGCCGCGGACGGCAACATGGACGGGCTGCCCACCGTGCTCCTCGAGGCGATGGCCACGGGCGTGCCGTGCATCGCCAGCGACGTCACGGGCATCCCGGAGCTCCTCGGCGCCGCGGACGGTCCGGCCACGGGCATCCTCACGCGCGCCGGCAGCACGGCCGATCTCGTGGAGGCCCTCGCCCACTGCGCCGCGAGCGATCTCACGTCGATGGCGCGGGCCGCGCGCCGCCTCATCGAGGAGCACTTCGACGCCACCGTGCAGGCGCGGCGCCTGCTCCACCTGCAGGATCCCCACGCCGCCGTGGCACCCCGACTGGAGGTGGCGTCATGACGCACATCGCCTACGTCTGCGTGGATCCGGGGATCCCCGTCTTCGGCACGAAGGGCGCCTCGGTCCACGTCCAGGAGATCGTGCGCAGCTGGCTCGCGCGCGGCGCGGACGTCACGATCTACTGCACGCGCGCCGGCGACGCCGTGCCGGGCGACCTCGCGGGGGTGCGCGTGGTCACCCATCCCATCCCGAAGGGCACCGGCGCCCAGCGCGAGCGGGCGCAGGCGGAGGCCGCGGCGGCACTGGCCGCCGAAGCCGTGCACGACGGCGTCACCGCGGTCTACGAGCGCTACTCGCTGTTCAGCGACGCACTGGCCCGCATCACCGCGGCACTCTCCGTGCCGGGCTACCTCGAGGTCAACGCACCCCTGATCGACGAGCAGCGCACGCACCGCGTGCTCCACGACGAGGAGGCGGCGCTCCAGGCACTGAAGGTCCAGCTGCAGGCGGCGACGACGGTGGCGTGCGTGTCCGAACCGGTCAGCGCCTGGGTGGCCGGCCACGCCCCCTCGGGCTCACGCGAGGCCGTTCGCACGGTGCCGAACGGCGTCAACCTGCAGCGGATCGTCCCCTCGCCGGAGGCGGACGGCACGCCCGTCGTCGTCTTCGTCGGCACCCTGAAACCGTGGCACGGCGTGAGCGACCTGATCCGCGCGAGAGCGCTCTCCGACGGGTCCTGGGACCTGCGGATCGTGGGCGACGGCCCCGAGGCCGCATCCCTGCGGAGCCTCGCGGCGTCACTCGGGGTGGACGTCGAGTTCACCGGCGCCGTGGCTCCCGAGGACATGCCGGGCATGCTCGCCGGCTGCGCCATCGCCGCCGCCCCGTACCCCGGCACCGCCCGCGAGGAGGACCAGTACTTCTCACCCCTGAAGATCTACGAGTACTGCGCCGCCGGGCTGCCGGTGGTGGCGTCGGCCGTGGGGCAGATCCCGGCCATCATCGACCACGGCGTCACGGGGCTCCTCGTCGAGCCCTCCGACCCTGCAGCACTGGCCGGCGCGCTGACCGGACTGGCGTCCGCGCCGATCGCCCGGCAGGCCATGTCCCGTGCCGGTCGCCTCATGGCGGAGAATCACAGCTGGGACGCCGCGCTCGGCGCGATCGTGGACGGTACGCCGTGAGGCGGGGCGCATCGGCAGTGAAGGCCACGAGCGCGTCCGACGGCGCACGCCCGTCCGGGCAGCCCGGCTCGCCGCTCCGCCGGACCCTCCGCATGGTCCGGCCGCACCTCGGGCCGCACCGCACCCTCATGGCCGGGGGCGTCGCAGCGCTCCTGCTGGAAGTCGCGTTCCGCGTGCTCGAGCCGTGGCCCGTGAAGTTCGTGGTGGACGCCGTGACCCGGAGCCTCGGCGCCGACTTCTCAGGCGGCGCAGCGGCTGCCACCCCGGGTCTGCTGATCGTCTGCGGCGTGGCGCTGATCGCGATCATCGGTTTCCGCGCGCTCTTCAACTTCCTCGCCACCATCGCCTTCGCCCTCGCCGGCTCGCGCGTGGCCACCGATCTCCGGGCACGCGTGTTCAATCACGTGCAGGCGCTCTCGATCGGCTACCACTCCCGGGCGCGCACCGGCGATACGGTGCAGCGGCTCGTGGGGGACGTCGGGAAGCTCCAGGAGGTGGCCGTCAGCGCCGGCCTGCCGCTGATCGCCAACTGCATCACCCTGCTGGCCATGGGCGGCGTCATGTTCTGGCTCGATCCGCTGCTCGCCGTCGTCGTCATCGCCGCCGCCGCGGCGTTCCTCCTGCTCTCACGCCTCAGCACCGGCAAGATCACCGTGGCCGCCCGCCGCACCCGCAAGGGCGAGGGAGCGCTCGCCAACACGGCCCAGGAGAGCCTCGGGGCCATCCGCGTGGTGCAGACCTACGGCCTCGAGCAGACCCTCGCACGCCAGTTCGACAGCAGCAACGAGAAGACCCTGAAGGACGGCGTCCTCGCACGCCGCCTGGCCGCCGCCCTCGAGCGTCGCACCGACGTGATCGTGGGTATCGCGACCGCCGTCGTCCTCGCCGGCGGCGGCTGGCGCGTGGTGCAGGGCGCCATGACCCCCGGGGACCTCGTGCTGTTCCTCATGTACCTGAAGACGGCCATGAAGCCCCTCCGCGATCTCGCCAAGTACACCGGACGCATTGCGCGGGCAACCGCCTCCGGCGAGCGCGTCGCGGATCTGCTCGACGAAGGTATCGACATCAAGGACTCCCCCGGGGCGAAGCCACTCGGGCGCGTGTGGGGTGACCTCGAGCTGCGCGGTGTGACTGCCGCGTACACCGCGGACAAGACCGTGTTGAAGAACGTCGACCTGACCTTCATGGGGCGCCGGCGCACCGCCGTCGTGGGACCGTCCGGCTCGGGCAAGTCCACCCTCGTGTCCCTCGCGGTGCGCATGATGGACCCGGTGGGAGGAAGCGTGCACCTGGACGGGCGGAATCTCCGCGACGTCACGCTCGGATCCCTGCGCTCGCAGGTGAGCCTGGTGCTCCAGGACGCCGTCCTGTTCACGGGCACCATCCGCGAGAACATCCGTTACGGGCGCATGGACGCCACGGACGACGAGGTGGAGTACGCGGCCCGCCTGGCCAACGTGCACGCCTTCGTCTCCGCTTTCCCCGAGGGGTACGGGACCGTGGTGGGCGAGCGCGGCGGCACGCTCTCGGGCGGGCAGCGCCAGCGCATCGCGATAGCCCGGGCCCTGCTGCGGGACGCCCCGATGGTGATCCTCGACGAGGTGACCACGGGGCTCGACAAGGAGTCGCGGGCCGAGGTACTGAAGGGCCTCGACGTCCTCTCGCGCCACCGCACCACGATCACCATCACGCACGAGCCGGCCCTGGCCCTCACGCACGACTGGATCGTGTGGCTCGAGGACGGCGAGGTCCGGTTCGAGGGGCCGCCGGAGGAGATCCGCGTGCACCCGGTGTACGGCGCGTGGGCCGCGGAGGCGGACGGCGTCGCCGGGGGCGCGCTCCCCGGGCCCGCCTCGTCCTCAGGCTCTCCGGGCGACGCCGCACCCGCTCGTTCCCGCGGTGCTGCCGAGCCGCCCGCTGATCCCGCCCGCTCGGGACCCGCACGCAGCGCGGCGGGCGCCTGATGCCCGCCGTGACGGACGTCGTGGACCCGGCGCTGCCGGCCCTCTCCGCCGTCTTCGACCCGGCCCACCTGTCCGAGCTGCTCGGACGTCCCGTGTCCGCTGACAGGGTGCGGCACAAACGCGGGGTGTCCGCCGTCGCGCGTCTGCGCAGCATGCCGGAGACGCGCGACGCGCCGCAACCGGCTCCGCGCTGGCTGGCCGTTTATGCGGCGGGGCACGCGGCGAAGCTCGACAAGACACTCAAGCGCGCCGCGGCGTCCGGCTACCACCTCGAGACCGTGGAGGTGTCCGGCGGGTCCACCCTGGTCATCGGACCCATCGGCGTGGACCTCAAGCTCCACCACGTACTGCGGGGCTTCCGGCCCGGCTCCGGGGACCACGGCGACACCGCCCGTCGTGTCGAGTTCGCGGACGGCGCGGTGCTGAACTACAACCCCCACCGCCGCGTGGTGTTCCGCCTGGGCACCTCCCTCGGCACGGTGGTCTGTAAGGCCGGCACCTACGGCTCCGAGGCAGCGGGGAGCACCGTCGAGAGCACGCTCCTCGCGGATCTCGTGGCGCGCGGCGTTCCCGTGCTGCAGCGCGCCTTCCCGCAGGACGCTCCCCGCCGCGAGGGCCTGCGCTACTACCCGTGGTTCGGGGTGGGCGACCTCCAGGAGCTCGGCGGTCGCGGACCGGATGCCGCACGCACCGCCGGGGCGGCCGGCGCGGCGCTCGCCGCGCTGCACGCGCAGCCCCTCGCGATCGCCGCACCCCTCGGGACCGCCCGGCATGACGCGGCACGCAAGCTGATCTCCGTCGTCGAGCGGAACAGGCGGCTCCTTCCCGCCCACGCGGAGCGCCTGGACGCACTGCTCGCGACGCTCGTCCGCCGGCTCGACGGCGGCTCCCACCCCGTGCTGTCCCACGGTGATTTCTCCGCGGATCAGGTCCTCGTGGGCGCAGACGGGAGCGTGCTCCTCGCGGATTTCGACCGCGCCACCACGGCGCCTCCCGGCCTCGACGTGGGCGGCTTCGTGGCCGCCGATCTGCTGCAGACCGGCGGTCACGCACCACGGCGGGCCTTCCTCGAGGGCTACGCGGCTGCGGGCGGGGACCTGCGGGGCGGCGACCTCCCGGCCTGGGTGGCGGCACACCTGCTCGACCGCCTCGACGAGCCGTTCCGGAGCTGCTCGCCCGGCTGGCGCGACGGCATGGTGGCGCGTCTCGACCAGGTGGAGCAGGTCCTCGACCGCGGGCCCCGCTGATGCACCTGCCCCTCACCGTCGAGGACCCCGACGGCCGCATCCTGACCGTCCGGCGCGCCTGGCCGCACGACGACGGCCGCCTCACCCTCGAATCCGTCGATGCCGCCGGCCACCTCCGCGCCGGGATGCTCGGCACCGACGGCCGGATACGGGTGTCCCGCTACGCCGAGGACCCCTCGCTGCCCGACCTGCCGACGGCCGCCGGCGCCGGCGAACTGCTGGTGCACCGCTACCGGAAACGCGCCGTGATCCGTGCGAACGGGGCCTTCCTCAAGGTGCTGCCGCAGCGGAAGGCAGCCGACGTCGCGGATCGGCACCGCATCGCCGCGGGTCTCGCCGGCCCCGCGGGCATCGCCGTACCGACCGTGCTCGGGCTCGACGGCGGCACCCTCACGCTCTCGGTGGTGGAGGGCATCAGCCTGCACGATGCGGGACGCGCAGCAGCGGCCGACGACGTCGCCGACGCCCACGAGGACACCGCAGGCCCCGCCGACCCCGCGGACCCCGCCGGCTCCGCCCACCACTGCGGCGCCGTCGAGGAGGCATGGGATTCCTGGGCGGACCGCTGGCCCGCCTTCGTCAGGGCGTCGGACCGGGCCGTCGCCGAGGGCACCGCCGCCGTCCCCTCCTACGGGCCGGGGGACGAGGCGCGCACCCTGGACGCGTGGGTCACCCGGTGCCTGACGTTCGCAGCCCTGCCCGTCGAGCCCTCCCTGCTGGAAACGGCGGCCGTTCGCGCGCGGGCCGCCCTCCTCGGCGGAACACTGCAGCGCGCCGGGCTCGCCCATCGCGATCTCCACGACAAGCAGCTGTTCGTGCGGCGCGCGCAGGCGGGTTCGCCGAGCGCCGTGGGGTTGATCGACTGCGACACCCTGGCTCTCGCCGAACCGGCCCTCGACCTCGCGAACCTGCTGGTGCACCTGGAGTTCCGGGAGGCGCAGGGACTCCTCGGGGCGTCGTCGCGCGGAGTCGGCGAGGAGGCCATCCTGGCCGTCGCGGAACAGCTCGCCGTGCCCCTCGACCGGCTCGCCGCCTACGCGCAGTCCACCCGCCTGCGCCTCGCGTGCGTGTACGCGTTCCGGCCGCGCTGGCAGAAGCTCGCTCTCGACTGGGTGCGGTCCGTCTGATGCGCACCCCGGCCGGTGCCCGCGCCGCGCGATCCCCCCACCGGCACCCCCTGCGCCCTCACGCCGGTCCCGTACTCTGACGCCCATGGCCAGAGACGCGTCACCACCGTGGACCGCGAGCATGCGGGTGCGGATCGTCGCCGTCGTCGTCGTCCTGCTGTTGCTCTCCTCCATCGGTTCCGTGCTCCTGCTGCGCCTGGTGCTCTTCGAACGGCTCGGTGACGAGATCACCGAGAGCCTCGACCGCGAGGCGGAGGAGTTCCAGCTCCTCGCCGCCGGCACCGACCCCCGCTCCGGCCGGCCCTTCGGGAACGACGTCGAGGCGATCTTCGACGTCTACTTCTCCCGCGAGGTGGCGGACGAGGGCGAGACACTGCTGGCGTTCGTGGACGGCGAGCTCTACGAGTCGAGCCGCGCCACGCAGGTGCCGGACGCCACCGAGATCGGCACCACCTTCGACGAGTGGCTGGCGCTCGAGCAACCCACGAAGGGTGCCGTCGAGACCGACGGCGGCCGGGCGCAGTACGTGGCCGTGCCCCTCGGCGACGGCGAGGCCGATGCCCTGTTCGTGGTCGCGAACTTCCCGGCGAACGAGCGCAGCGAGATCACCGACGCCCTACAGACGCAGGTGCTGGTGCAACTCGGCACCACCCTCGTGGCCTCGCTGCTGGGGCTGGCGCTCGCCGGGCGGGTGCTGCGCCCGCTGAAGCACCTCGCGCGGACGGCACGCCGGATCTCCGAGACGGACCTCAGCCGCCGCATCCCGGTGACGGGCGAGGACGAGGCCTCCCAGATAGCCCTGGCGTTCAACGACATGCTGGGCCGCCTCGAGCAGTCCTTCGTCACGCAGCGGCAGTTCCTCGACGACACCAGCCATGAACTGCGCACGCCGCTGACCATCATCCGCGGCAGCCTCGAACTGCTCGAGCTCGACGAGACGCCCGAGGAGCGCTCGCGCACGGTGCTGATGATCATCGACGAGACGGATCGCATGGAACGCATCGTCTCCGACCTCTTCCTCCTGGCCCGCGCCGAGCGCGCCGATTTCCTGGTGCCGGAGCCCCTGGAACTGACCGACCTCGTACTCACGGTGCACCGGAAGATGCAGGCGCTCGCCGACCGCGACTGGCGCTGCACGGAGCCGGCGCCGGCGTGGCTGATCGCGGACCGTGACCGGCTGACACAGGCCATGCTGCAGCTCGCGGACAACGCCGTGAAGTTCACGAAGGATGGCGATGCGATCGAGGTGGGAGCCCGGCTCGAGGACGACTCGGTGAGGCTGTGGGTCTCGAACGCGGGCCCTTCGGTGCCGGAGTCGGACCGCGGGCGGATCTTCACGCGCTTCGCCCGCGGGTCCGCGGACGCCCGCACGCAGCAGCCCGGCGCGGGCCTCGGTCTGTCCATCGTCTCGGCGATCGCCGCGGCCCACCAGGGTGAGGCCCGCCTCGTGGACCGGGACGGCTGGGGTGCCACGTTCGAGGTCCGGTTCCCCTTCGTCCCGGCCGACGTCGCCTCGCTCGCGGCGGAGTGAACCAGCCGCTGCGGGCCCGTGCGGACCGCGGGGTCCAGGACGCGAAAACCATGCCCGGCGTCCCGTCAAGGCATGGGCAGCGCCCACCGTCCCGCGTACCATGGGGAGCGACGATCAGCATGCTTGCTATACCTGTCACCGAGCCGTCCCTCGAAAAAGATTGCGCCATGCGTGTTCCCAGCGTCACCACAGCCCTAGCGCTCAGCGCCGCCCTCCTGCTCGCCCCGGGAGCCGGCGCGGCGTACGCCCTCGACGCGCCGCCGGGCAACGGCCCGGTTGCACCCGATCCCGGCCCACCTGATCCCAACCCACCCGGAGGCGGCAACGGGAGCATCCTGCCGCCGGGCGGCCCGGGGGTGGGCGGGCCGGAGGTGCCCGGCCCGCCGGTCGATCCCGGTGACCCACCGCCGGTCCCGCCCGTGACCGAGCCCGGGACACCACCTGCGACCGCCGCGCCCCTCCCGCCCGTCGTCGCGCCTGCGCCGTCGCCCGTCTCGCCGACGACGACGCCCGCCCCCACTCCGGATCAACCGGTCGAGGCGCCCGTGCCCGCACCGAGCGAGAGTGCGTCGGCTACGACCCCGCCCGCAGAGGGCTCCGTGGAGGATCCCACCGAGGATCCCGCCATGGATTCCGCCGTCGCCCCCGGCGGTGCCGGATCCGGGTCCGGGGGCGCTCCTGCCGGCGTCGTCCCCGACACGCGACGTAACCCCGTGCCCTCGCCGGCGCCGGCAACGACGCGCTCCCTCACCACGACGACGCCTCCGGGCGCGGATACCACCACACCCGCTGGCCCGCCCGTCGCGGAGGATTCGGGCTCGGGCACGCAAGTGGCCTCGATGGAACCCTCGGCGCGCTATGTCGCGGCGGGGGTGCTGAGCATCGTCGCCGTGGTCCTGGCCCTCGCGATCGCCGTGGTGGCTCAGCCCCGGAGGCCCCGCCGCACCCACTGAGCACCACTCAGCGCCGCTTCTTCCCGCCCTTCAGGAGGGCGTTCGTTCCCTTCGTCGGGATCGAGGACGCATCAGGAGTCCCGGCGCCCGCGGCGGCAGGCCCCTGTGCGGATGGACGCGCCTTCCTGGGACGGCGGCGTGCGCTGCGAGTACCGGCCTCGAACCCACCCCCGGCTTCCTCGCCGTCGATCGTGACAGCGACGCGCTCCTTCCGCACCTCGGCCCGCACGGTCGACCGCCCGGTCACCTCGACCCGCCTCATCCGCACCCGCTCGACGGCCACCGTCTCGGTCCCGACGACGGCGAACTCCTCCCTCGCGGTGAGCTCCACCGCTTCCTCCTGGAACGGCGTCCCCGACCCCGGAGGGGTCGACGACGTGATCGGTTCGACGTCGACCCGCACCGTCTCCGTCACCAGGGGGACGGTGACGCTCGCCTCCTCGGTGACCACGTACTTCCTGAGGCGGGCCCGCCCCGCCTCGTAGCGCTCGGTGCCGACGAGGAGCTTCTCCTCCGACCGCACCACCCACGGCGTACCGCCGGCGTCGCGCGGCATCCCCTCGCGCGCCATCTCGTCACCCTCCGTCGGTGCGTCCGGAACATCCGACCGCTCGACGTCCGGCGCCGCCGTGGGCGACGACGGCACCGTGACCGCAGCGGGTGACGACGGCACCGTGACCGCCGCGGGCGACGACGGCGTCGACCCCTCGGCAGGCAGGGACGGAACGGGCTGCGCCTTGGGCGCCGATGCAGTCGGATCCTCCGCTGACGAGGACGCAGCCGGTATCGACGCAACCGGCATCGACGCAGCCGGCGGAGCCGTCGCCCGCATCCCGTAGTGCCGGTACAGCACGGCCTCCTCCTCCGGGCTCAACTGACCGTCGCGATCCACGGACGGAGCGTGCGTCACGAGATCACGCTCGTGACGGATCACGAGGTCACGGCCCTGCACGACGGCGCCGTCGAGCGGGACGAAGGATTCGCGCGTGCCGAACAGACCCGTGTGCACCGTGACCCAGGTGGGCCGCTCATCGGCGTCGTCCAGGTACACCACCCCCAGGGTCCCCACCTTCTCGCCCTGGCCGGTGACCACCGTGCTGCGGCGGCGGAGCAGAGGAGTGAGATCGTCCATGGTGAGCATGTGGAGGTCCTGTCGTCGTCGTCGGCCGCCCTCGGCGGAGGACCCCACAGTAGGTCTGTGGGACGCCGATAACAAGCATGCTTATTATCGACACGCGGAGTAGCCTCACTGGGCTGTGACGAAGCCGACGCCCTTCTTCTTTTGATCTACTCAAAAGAAGACCTAGGCTGGGGTCATGACCACCACCACGGATCACGCCGCCCGGACGGATGCCCTGCGGCACTCCATCCGCGCTTCGGGGCTCAGGGTCACCGCTCCGCGCCTCGCCGTTCTCGAGTCGCTCCAGGATCACCCTCATTCGAGTGCCGAGCAGGTCACCGACCGGGTGCGGTCCGTCCTGGAGGGCACCTCGAGCCAGGCGGTCTACGGGATCCTCGCAGCCTTCACCGGCGCGGGGCTCGTGCGGCGCTTCGACCCGGCGGGCTCCCCGGCCCTCTTCGAGTGTCGGGTGGGTGACAACCACCACCACCTCGTGTGCGTGCGGTGCGGGGACATCAAGGACGTCGATTGTGTGATCGGGGAAGCCCCCTGCCTCACGCCGTCGGACACGTCCGGCTTCGCCGTCTTCGCCGCCGAGGTGACCTTCAACGGTCTGTGCGGCCCGTGCCGCACCAGCACTCCCACCGATCCGTCGGACTCCCCCGACTGACCACCCCGCATCACCGTGTCCCCAGCGGGGCACGTACCGCGATACCCCATGCCCGAAACCCTGTCGCCGCGTCCGCGGCGCACGACCGAAGGATCCACCATGAGCACGATCATCGACCGCCCCACAGCACGTCACCGCGCCACGATCGCCACGTCGCCCGCCGATCCCGCACTCCCGAGCCCCCTCGGGGGCCGCTACGTGTCCGGCGCGGCAGGACGGCCGTCCGTCGAGGGCTCCTACACCGGCACCGGTTCCCTCTCGGCTCCGGCGACCCGCGGCACCTACGTCACGACGCCCGCGCGCTCACCACTCACCGGCGGCACCTACACGTTCACCGGCTGACGTCACCTGCAGGACGGCGGCGCTCAACCACCACTGACGGAAAAGAGCCGGAAACACGTCGCCATTAGAGTCGCGGCATCCGTTTCCCGCGAGAAGGAGCCCCATGACCGGCGATGACCTGTTCCACGACCCGCTCGACACCGAGGACCGGGACCGGCACCGAGACCTGACAAGCACCCCGGACACCCGGCAGACCGTGGACCAGGTGTTCCGGCGCTCCCTCGAGCTGCTGCGGGTGCAGGAGGAGCTCAGGACCATGGCGCGGGCAGGGAAGCGCTCCTGACGAGCTGGGACAGAGCGACGGCCCCACCCCGGGGATCGGGGCAGGGCCGGCAGCTGCCTAGCGGCGGTTGAGCAGCTTCCGGAGGATGCCTCCGGCCTTCCCTGCGGGCAGGGGTGTGCCACGACCTGCCGCTCCGGTGCCGGGTGCGCCCGTCCTCGGAGCACCGGTACCTGTGCCGGCGCGTCCGATGTAGCGTCCGGCCGCGTTCTTGATCATGTTGCTGATACCCATGCTGGTCTCCTTCGACTCCGCCTCTGCACCCGGAACATCAGGTGGCTTACTACTTTAGCCGGACGGGCGATCGACGTCGCCTCAGATGAAGTCGGCCAGCACCCGTGCCGCCTCCGCGAAGACCTCGGAGCGCGTGGTCGCGTGGACCGACAGGCGGATGCGGTCCTCGCCGTGCACGGTCGCGGTGATGTCCGCGGCGTCGAGCGCGGAGTGTGCCTCCGCCGCCCGACCCGGGAGGTGCGCGACGACGATCCCGGCGCGGTCCCCCCGCTCGCGTGGGGAGACGACGGGTACCCCGGCGGCGTCGAGCGCCTCGATGAGCGCCGCGGCGTGCGTCGAGACGATCCCGTCGATCGCCCTGATCCCGACCAGATCGATGAGCTCGAGCGCCTCGGCGAACGCGCCGGTGGAGTAGGGCGAGAGGTTCGCGATGGAGAAGCGGGGCGCACCGGGCAGCGGCGCGTGCTCCTCGCCGTCGTACGTCCTCGCATCGGTGACGCCCGTCCAGCCCGTGAGCAGGGGCTCGATGCGCTCCACGCCCTGCTCGGACAAGGCGATCCCCGCCACGCCCCAGCTGCCGCGCACCCACTTCTGCGCGCCTGCGAGCACCACGTCCGCGACCGTCCACGGCACGTCGGCGACGCCGAGCGCCTGGATGCCGTCCACCACCAGCAGGCGGTCGGGGCCCATGACGTCGCGGATACCCACGAGGTCCGCGCGGAAGCCGGTGCGGAAGTCCACGGCGCTGACGCTCACGGCCACGGTGTCCGGAGTCAGGGCACGCGCGACGACGCCGGGCGTCACGGGCTCGCCGGGAGTGCCCATGGACTCGAGGCGTGCACGGCCGAGGTCCGTGGTGCGGAGCCACGGGTACAGGTTGGACGGGAACTCGCCCGCACCGACGAGCACCGTGCCGCCGGTGAGTCCGAAGGCCACCTGGAAGAGCCCCAGCGACGTACTGCTGGTCAGGCCCACCTGGTCCACGGGGAAGCCGAGAAGCCGGGCGAGCGAACGCCGCGCACGGAGTTCCTCCGCTGCGAGGAGACCCATCGCGTCCGGGCCACCGGCTGCGGCGATCGCCGCGAGGTGCGCGATCCGCTCGGTGACCCGGCTCGACGGCGGTCCGTACGAGGCGAAGTTCAGATAGCCCTCCGCTTCGGAGAACGCGGCGGAGTAGGTGTCGAGGAGGTCGGCATCCTGCCGTGCCGCGGCGCTGGTCATGGGTCCACGCTATCCCCCGGCTGACGGTGCCGACCGGAAGAACGTCGGTGCGGAAACGCTGTCCCGGCTCCGATCGCCTCGGGGAAAACTGCGCCAACGCTGCCCGTGCACAGTGAGATGGGTCATGAGTGCTCCGGGTACTGTCGAAGAACGGTTGCAGTAGAACCCGCAGAGCCGCACACCGTGGTCCGGCCGAGGAGAGCAGGGGCAGCATGAACATCTTCACCAGGATCCGCCGCTCCATGCGGCCCTCCACCGGTCCTCGCCCCGTCCGCACCAGGGACCTCGATCTCCTGGTCACCGCCATCGCTGCATCCCAGGCCGAGCTCATCGGCATCGCGGACCGCGTGGCGGCGGGTCATGCCGAACCCGGCGACGAGACACGGCTCCGGCTGCAGCGCGAGATCACCGAGAGCTACCGCAAGCGTCTCGACAGGATCAGCCTGCCCACGGGTACGGGCGACGAGGCCGAGGCCTGGCTGCGCTCCCTCAACACCCCTGCCTGAGCTGCGCGCTTCTCGACCCCGTCACCCGACGGCCGCGACGTCCATCCACCCGCCGGAAGAGTCCCCGACCTGCCGGGGTCAGACCGGCGCGATCCGCCCGGCTGCGTCGCTCGACTGCTCCACGCTACGCCCGACGGTGAGCACGGTCCGTTCGTCGAAGGGCCTGCCCATGATCTGCAGCCCGATCGGCAGGCCGCTCTCCGAGAACCCGCAGGGCACCTGGACGGTCGGCAGGCCGAACAGGTTGGCCGGGATCGCCAGCCGCCCGTAGCCCACCGAGGCCGTCTCCACGCGACCGTCCGGCCACCGGTACACGGGGTCGTCGGCGGGGAGCGCAGTGGTGAAGACCGTCGGCGCGACGACGACGTCCACCGCCTGCATCGCATCCCTCCACGCAGCCGTCATGAGCTGCCGGAACCGCAGGGAGTCGATGTAGTCGGTGGCCAGGATGGTCCCGCCCACCTCGAGCAGGCTCCGCACCTCCTCGGTGTAGAGCTCGGGCGTCTCGCGCAGCATCCGGCGGTGGTAGGAGCTCGCCTCGGGCATCATGATGCCTGTGATCACCGCGCCGAACCGCTCGGCGTGCGGCACCGGGACCGGCACGACGACCGCCCCGAGCCCCTCGAGGCGCCGCACCGCCGCCTGCACGGCGTGCTCGGTCTCCGGGTCGATCCGCTCCGTGAGGTAGTTCTCGGGCACGCCGACGCGGAGGCCCTCGACGCCGTCGTCGAGCCCCTGGGTGAAGTCGGGGACGGGTGTTCGCGAGGACCCCGGGTCCCGCGGGTCGTGACCGGCGATCGCCGTGAGGACGAGCGCCGCGTCCCTGACCGTGCGCGTCAGCGGACCCACGTGGTCGAGGGACCAGGCGAGCGACGCCACCCCCACCCGCGAGACGCGCCCGAAGGTGGGCTTGAGCCCCACGACCCCGCAGAGAGAGGCCGGGATCCTGATGGAGCCTGCCGTGTCGGTGCCGAGCGCCGCCGCCACACCGCCGTAGCCGACCACGGCCGCTGACCCTCCGCTGGAGCCCCCGACCATCCGCGTGGTGTCCCAGGGGTTGCGCGTGGTGGGGGTGACACCGCCGTACGCGAACTCGTGCGTGTGCGTCTTGCCCACCATGACGGCGCCGGCGCTGCGCAGCGCCTCGACCACAGCGGCGTCGGCGGTCGGGACGTGATGCTCCCGCACCGCGGAGCTCGCGGTGGTGGCCACGCCCGCGGTGTCGATGAGGTCCTTGAGGGCCACCGGGATGCCGTGCAGCGGCCCGCGCAGGGAACCACCCGCGATCTCCGCCGTCGCCGTGACCGCTGCCGCCAGCGCGGCGTCGGCCGTGACGGTGACGAAGGCTCCGATGCGGCCCTCGGCCGAGTCGATGCGCGCGAGGGCGGACTCCGTCAGCTCGAGCGGCGTGATGCTGCGCGCCGCGATCAGCGCCGATGCCTCACTCAGGGAGAGGTCGCACAGTTCGGTCATGCCGGTCCGTCCCAGGAGGGGTCGAAGAAGGACGCCGGCGGGGTCTCGCCGAGATCCACCTCGTCGAACCCCCGCAGCATCGCGTGCACCGGCGCTGCCGCGGCGACGAGACCGGCCCGGCGCGCCCCCTCCGCAGTGGGCGCCGCCACCATGAGCTCCGGCGCGGGCGACGAGCCGGCCCCGGACAGAAGGGCGTCCTGCTCGGCGGCCACGCCCCTAGCCCTTGACCGAGCCGTCACTCAGCCCCGCCACGAGGTACTTCTGGGCGATGAAGGAGATGGCGATGACGGGAAGCGTCAGCAGCATGGCGGCGGCTCCCGCCTGCTGGAGCATGGGCAGGGTCTG
The DNA here is from genome assembly GCF_058269235.1 of Arthrobacter sp. TJ-236. NCBI lineage: Bacteria > Bacillati > Actinomycetota > Actinomycetes > Micrococcales > Micrococcaceae > Arthrobacter > Arthrobacter sp. TJ-236. The sequence continues at coordinate 335,631 of NZ_JBZCNI010000003.1, read as the reverse complement.
GCCGAGCTGCGTGGTGATGAAGACCGGCACCGTCTTGGAGGCCGTGTCGGTCAGCACCAGGGCGGTCAGGTACTCCTGGAACGCGAAGAGGAACACGAACACACCTGCGGTGAGGATCCCCGGCCGCATCAGCGGGATCATGATCCGGCGCAGCATCCCCCACCGGGTGCAGCCGTCGATCATGGCCGCCTCGTCGAGTTCCTTCGGGATCTCGGCGAAGAAGTTGCGGAGCAGCCAGATGCTGAACGGCTGGTTGATCGCCACGAGCGCGGCGGCCAGGGCGAAGTTGGTGTCGTAGATGCCGAGTGCCCGGCTGATGTCGTACATGGGCAGCACCACCGAGAACCTCGGCAGCGAACGGAACACCAGCGCGAGGAGCAGCAGGATCGCCGAGACGTACCCGGGGAAGCGGGACAGCGCGTAGGCCGCGGGAATCCCGAGCACGAGGGCGACGACGGTGGAGATGAGCGCCACCACGGCCGTGTTGACGAGGTACTCCGCGAAGTAGGTGGTCTCCCACAGGTTCTTGAACGCCTCGAGCGTGGGCGTGTAGCCCGAGAGCACCGGAGGGTTCGCGAAGGCGACGTCGGTGGGCTTGGTGACCGACAGCGCCGTCCAGATGAAGGGCGCCAGCATCAGGAGGGCCAGGAGGATCAGCAGGATGGCGGCGGTCGGGTTCGCCCGACGGCGGCGGCGCGCGGGGAGCGGCGCGAGGACCTTGGGGGCCGGCGTCGCCGCGGGACTGGTCGCGGTACTGGGCATCATGCTTTGGCCTTCGCTTCCTTGAGGAGGTCCCGGATGAAGGGGAAGAGGCAGATCAGGATGAGGAGGATCGAGAGCACGTTGACGGCGCTGCCGAGCCCCAGCTGCTGCGAGCCGTCCCGGAACGCGTTGTCGAAGACGTAGTACATGACGGACTCGTTGCCGATCGCGTCGGCCTGGGGTGAGAGCGGGATCAGGCTGTCGAAGGTGCGGAGCACGTCCATGATCGTGATGAGGCAGACGAAGCCGATGATGCCGCGCATGGTCGGGATGATGACCCAGAGATGCATCTTCAGGGAGTTGGCGCCGTCGATCCTCGCGGCCTCCCTCAACTCCTTGGGTACGCCCTGCAGCCCGGCGAGGATCATGAGCACCGAGAAGGGCAGCAGGTGCCAGACGGTGTGCGCGATGATCATCACGCGGTTCGGCCAGGTGTCGGTGAACCACAGGAACTCCTGGCCGGTCAGCCGCTCGATCAGAAGGTTCAGCACCCCGCCGAAGTTCGAGTTGAAGAGCCAGGAGAAGGACACCGCCCCCACCACACCGGGCAGCACGTACGCCACGAGCATCGAGCCGAGGATGTAGGGGCGGAGCTTCCCGAGGCCGTTCACGCCGATGGCCACGAGGTAGCCGACGGAGAGGATGAGCGCGGTGACGATGGCGGTGAGCAGCAGGGTGAAGAACACGGCCCGGCCGAAGCGCGGATCGGTGAGGGCCTGGCTGTAGTTGGACAGGCCGATGAAAGTTCCCGCCTGCCCGTAGCTGACCTCCTGGAAACTCCACTGGATGGTCCGGATGAGCGGGAGGACGAGCAGGGCCACCATGACGAGCAGGCTGGGGCCGATGAAGCTGGCGAATTCACGACGACGCACGGGGCGCTCCTGACGTGGGACGGACGACGTGGGACGGACGAGGGAAAGGAACGGGCGCCTCAGTGGCGCCCGCTCCCTGCAGGTGTCAGCTTCCCGAGACGGTCTCCTCGGCGAGGCGCTGCATCTCCTGCATGCCCTCCTCCACCTCGATCTGACCCAGGAGGATCTGGACCAGCACCGGGCGGATCGCGTTCGTCACGGGTGCGCTGAAGGGATCGTTCGGGGCGGGCATGGTCGCCGCGATCGTGTCATTGGCGGCCACCGCGTACGGCGAGCTCTCCTCGGTGACGATCCCCTCACGCGCCGGGTAGGCGGCCGGGACGGACGCGTTCGAGGCGTCCTCGCTGACGGAGGAGGCGATCATCTGGAACAGCATGTCCTTGTCGAGCTGCGTGTTCTCGGGGATCGCCCAGCCGTCCACGGACAGGCGGCTGAAGAGGTACGGCGCGTCGGCGTCGAGCGATGGCGGAGCGGCGAAGCCGATCTTGTCGAAGTTCGGCGAGTTCGCCTCCAGCGTGAGGTCGTTCATGCGGCCGGAGAACATGATGGCCATGGCCGCGTTCCCGTTGAACATCTGCTGCTGGACCGACGGCTGGTCGAAGGTGGTGACCTCAGGGTCCATGTACGGCAGGAGGGACTTCAGGCCCTCCAGCGCCTCGCGCGAGCCGTCCGAGGTGAACTGGGGCTCCCCGGCGTCGAGGAAATCCGTCCCGGTGGAGTTCATGGCGGCCTGGTAGATCGTGGAGATGTCCGCGGTGGCGCTCATGGGCAGGGCGATCGGGTACTCGATGTCGCCCTGCTCGCGGATGGCCTCAGCCGCCGCGATCATGTCCTCGAAGGTCTCGGGGGCGGCGAGGCCCAGCTCGTCGAAGATGTCCTGGCGGTACGCCATGACGTACATCTGCGCCTGCATGGGGAGCGCGTAGAGCTTCCCGTCGTAGGACAGCGCGGAGCGCATTCCCTCGTTCAGTGCGTCCAGCTCGTACTTCTCCCCGTACTCGGCCACGAAGTCGTCGAGCGGAACAATGCTGCCGGCCGATGCGATCTCCGGGACCGCGAAACCGTAGGTCTCGAGGATGTCGTAGCTGCCGGTCTCGCCGGAGAGGGTCGCGGTGGTCTTCGTGACCTGTCCGCTGAAGTCGATGGGATCGTGCTTGAGGGTGACGTTCTCACGCGTGCAGCTCTTCACCATCGTGTTCGTGAAGGGATCGATCGCCGAGGAGTTGTAGGCGAGGACGTTGACCGTCGTCTCACCCTCGGGCATCGTGTAGTCGCATTCGACGGCGGTGGCGTCGGCGGCTCCGGTACGGGAACCGGCGCCGCATGCGGTCACACCGGCGAGGGTGCTTGCGATGACCAGGGCGGTGACGCCGGTGCGGAGGTGTGTGCGAAGTCGCATCGAGAGTCCTGTTCTGCTGCTGGAAGGAAGCACGCACTCCCTGTGTCCGGAGGTGCGTGCCGCCATGGGCGGAATGCCGGGCGAGCCCCACCGCGACCGCGACGAGCCGACCAGGCGGCATGGATCCTCGTCTCACGCGCATCGCCGCATCCCGACGTGCACTGCTGTCCCAGCCTGTGAGGCGAATCGCCATCTAGTGGCGAGTGTAGGCGGCGGCTCGGACACCCGCGCTCCGCTTGCCCGGATTCCGCTTCGTGCTGTAGGGCGTCAGGCGGCGGCGCGGGTGGTCAGCCGCACCCATGCTGCGGCGTCCGGCGGCAGCAGGCCGTCCGGCGTCAACGGCGCCGAGGACACCAGGACCTCGCCCGGCGGAAGCCGCGCGGGCTCGCGCCCCATCGCCATCAGGACGGCGAAAGTGTCGCCCCGCTGACACACGAGCGCGTCGCCCTCCACCACGCTGCACCGCGTGGGGACGTCGGCCGCAAGCGTGCCCGCCGAGGTGAGCTGCCTGCGCAGCGCGAGCGCCCGCGTGACGTACTGCAGCATCGACCCCGGCTCGGTGCGCTGCCCCTCGACGGAGTGCACACCCCAGGACGACGGCGCGGGCAGCCAGGGTGCTGCCGCCCCCGCGGGTGAGAAACCGAAGGTACCCGCCGCCGTCGCCGTCCAGGGCAGCGGAATGCGCGCGCCGTCGCGGGACACTCCCCCGCGGGCCCACATGGGGTCCACGCGCGCCTCGAGCGGTACGTCCACCTCGGGCAGGCCCAGTTCCTGGCCCTGGTACAGGTAGGCGCCGCCGGGGAACGCGAGCATCGTCAGCAGTGCGGCCCGTGCCCTCGCGGCTCCCACGTCGCCGCCGCCGTAGCGCGTGACCGAGCGGACCACGTCGTGGTTCTCGATGCACCACGCAGGCGCCGTCCCGTACGCGCCGTGTGCCTCGATCAGCTCGCCCGCCTTCGCGGCCCAGGTCGTGGCGTCCCAGGGCAGCTTGACGAAGGGGTAGGCGAACGCCTGGTGGAGCTCGTCGGGGCGGACCAGCCGCGCGGCGCGGTCCGGATCGAGGTTGACCTCGCCCACCAGCACCCGGCCGGGCGCGTACTCGTCGGCCACGCGCCGCCAGCGCCGCCACACGTCGTGGATCTCGTCCTGGTCCGTGAGATGCGGGTTGAAGCGGAGGCCGCGTGCCACGGCCGCGGGATCCTCGGCGTCCGGCAACCCGGGCGTCTTGTAGAGCCCGTGCGCCACGTCCACGCGGAGTCCGTCGATGCCGAGGTCGAACCAGAAGCGGAGCACGTCCTCGAAGAAGTCGCCCACGGCGGGATTGCGCCAGTTCCAGTCGGGTTGCGCCGAGGAGAAGATGTGCAGGTACCACTGGTGGTCCGTGCCCGATCCCGGGTGTGCGCGCGTCCAGGACCGGTCACCGAAGGAGGACACCCAGTTGTTCGGGGGTGTGTCGGCGTCGGGCCCGTCCGCGAAGTGGAAGAACGCGCGCTCGGGTGAGCCGGGCGCCGCGGCGAGCGCCTCCCGGAAGCGGGGGTGCTCCGAGGAGCAGTGGTTGGGCGCGACGTCCATCAGGACCCGCAGCCCCAGACCGTGCGCTGCCTTCAGGAGCTCCTCGACGTCGGACAGCGTGCCGAAGAGAGGGTCCACGCCGCAGTAGTCGCTGACGTCGTAGCCCTGGTCCACGTGCGGGCTGGGCTGGAAGGGCGTGATCCACAGGGCATCCACGCTGAGTTCGGCGATGTAGGGCAACCGGGCGGTGATGCCGGGGAGGTCCCCCACGCCGTCACCGTCCGCGTCCGCGAAGGACCGCGGGTACACCTGGTAGACGACGGCGTCCCGCCACCAGTCGGCCCCGTTGGCATGTGCTTCGGGTGGGGTCACGGCAGGCGTACGACGACGGGGCGGCGCGCGGAAGGGCGGCACGCCTCGGGGCACACAAGCAGCACGGAACGGCGGAAGAGCATCATGGTTCGAGCCTACGATGCCGCGCGGGTTGGTCCGCCGTCGGATCCCGGGCGCCCGTCAAGGCAGGTTGTCCGCCCATGGACACGCACACGCCGGGCGTACCGTGGAGGAATGAGCGCCTCGACCCACGCCCTGGCCCTCCGGGGCCGCTTCGCCCGTGAACTGCCCGAGATGGCTGTCACCTGGCAGGCCGACGACGCCCCGGAGCCCCGGCTGCTCGCCCTGAACACCGCGCTCGCGGAGACCCTCGGCATGGATCCCGCGCAGCTCCGCTCCCCCGAGGGCCTCCGGTTCCTGACGGGCACGGCCGTCCCCGAGGGCGCGACGCCGGTGGCCCAGGCCTACTCCGGCCACCAGTTCGGCGGCTTCAACCCGCGCCTCGGTGACGGCCGCGCCCTGCTGCTCGGCGAACTCACCGGCACCGACGGCGAGCTCGTGGACCTGCACCTTAAGGGTTCCGGACGTACGCCCTTCGCCCGCGGGGGCGACGGCCTCGCCGTCGTCGGGCCGATGCTGCGCGAGTACGTCATCAGCGAGGCGATGCATGCCCTCGGCATACCGACCACGCGCTCGCTCGCCGTCATCGCCACCGGCCGCGACGTGCGGCGCGAGACCATGCTGCCCGGCGCCGTCCTGGCGCGCGTGGCGAGCAGCCACCTCCGCGTGGGCAGCTTCCAGTTCGCGAGCGCGTCGGGTGACCGCGACCTCCTCAGGCGCCTCGCCGACCACGCGATCAGCCGTCATCACCCGTCCGCGGCGGACGCCGAGAACCCGTACCTCGCCCTGTTCGACGCCGTCGTCGACGCGCAGGCCGGGCTGATCGCCCGGTGGATGCTCGCCGGGTTCGTGCACGGCGTGATGAACACCGACAACATGACCATCTCCGGCGAGACCATCGACTACGGGCCGTGCGCGTTCATGGACGTCTTCGACTTCTCGGCGCTGTTCAGCTCGATCGACCGCGACGGCCGCTACGCGTACGCCAACCAGCCGCTGATCGGCGAGTGGAACCTCGCCCGCCTCGCCGAGGCGCTGCTCCCGCTCCTCGACGAGGACCAGGAGAAGGCGATCGCCCTCGCCGTCGGCGCCCTCGACACCTTCCGCCCCCGGTACAGCGCGGCCTGGCTCGCCGGCATGAGGGCCAAGCTCGGACTGCCCGACGACGTCGCGGACGAGGATCTCTCCCCGCTCGCCACCGACGTGTTGGCGCTCCTGCAGGACAACCACGTGGACTACACGTCCTTCTTCCGCGACCTAGCGTCCGTGGTGCGCGGCGACGCGCGGCCCGCGCGGGACAAGGTGCTCGACGTCGCCGCGTTCGATGCCTGGGCGGAGCGCTGGCTGGCCCTCGGCCCGGACGCCGACACGATGGACCGCGTGAACCCCGTGTACATCCCGCGGAATCATCTCGTGGAGGAGGCGCTGACGGCCGCGACGAACGGTGACCTCGGTCCGTTCGAGGCCCTGGTGGATGCCGTCCGGTCCCCCTTCGACGACCGTCCCGGCCTCGAGCGGTACGCCGCGGGTGCGCCGGACGACTTCGGCGCCTACACCACGTACTGCGGCACCTGACCCTTCTCCGCACGGAGGAGTCGGGGCATCGCCTGCGCCCGTCAGCAAGGCCCCGGTCAGGGACGCCAGAGCCGCTCGCGCCGGTCCATGAAGGTCACCACGACCACGTGCGGCAGGGTCAGCGCGGACAGCAGCACCAGGTACACGCCGAGCAGGCGGGCCGGCTCGAGGTCGCCGGTGGAGCCCGACACGAGGGACGCGACGACGAGCACCAGGAGCGCGATGGCCGTGGTGGGTGCGGCGTCCCGCGCGAAGATCCTCAGCGAGCGGGCCACCGCCCCCGCGCGCAGGGCTGCAGCGGCCCGCGGGTCAATGAGCTGCAGGCGGACGATGTGCCGGAGGGAGTGCCAGAAGCAGAAGTACATCCCCAGGGCGAAGATCGGCGGGACCACCGAGAAGTAGACGGCGAGCAGCAGCACCTCACCGGCGTCGACAGCCCAGCTGCGCGTGGGCCGGAAGCCGGTGCCGGTCCAGGCCGTGAGCGTGAACTGCAGGAGCACCGTGGCACCCAGTCCGAGCAGGACGGCCAGCCGGATGCCGTCCAGCGTGGCAGGAGCCACGGGAACGCCGTCGCCGAAGAGGGAGGCCGTCGCTGCCACGACGCCGACATAGACCCCGGGGAAGGCGAGCAGCGGCACGAGCATGGGCAGCGCTCCGCGCACGACGACGGTGAGCGCCCGGGTGAGCACGGTGCGCAGGTGCGTGGCACCGGTCAGGTGCACCAGGGCCCAGAGGTCGCCCTGCCCCCAGTGGTACCAGGTGAGGCCGATGAAGAACAGGAAGGCACCGAGCGGGAAGAGGATCCACGACGCGAGGACCACCAGGCCGAGGGCCAGGTAGAGCACACCAACGCGCGTGACGGAACCGGCGACGGTCCGCCCGGGGGTCACCCTCGCGGGGACGAGGTGGTCCAGCGCCCCGTGCGGGAGTCCGAGGACCACGAGGCTCACGAGGAAGGGGGCGTATTGCGCCCACGGTGGGAGCTCCGGGGCAAAGGCGAGGGCAGCGGTGATCGCTGCGAGGGCCAGGCTGACCGGGGTCAGGAGGCGTCGCTGCACCCCTGATCGGGTGGCTTCATCCACGGCGGGATGCACGGGCGGGTCGGGCCGGTCGCGCGGCGCGAACGGGTCGGAGGCGTCGCGCGGTGCGGGAGGCGGCGTCGGCAGGTCGCGCGGCATCCTCTCCAAGCGCAGCGTCTGCGGGGGTCGCGGCATCTGCTCGGGGCACCGGGTCGACGGTCCGTGGAGGCGGGGAGGCGTGGTGGTCGCGTGCGGAGCGCACACGGTCGGCCACCTCCTGCACCATCATCTGCAGCACGATCCTGATGAACGGCGGTTTCGGCAACGCGAGGATGAGCCGGAGATCGTCGGCGAGCGAGTTGCGCTCCGTCATGAAACGGATGAGGGGGGCCGAGGGGACCCGCTCGAACATCCTGAGGTAGACCGCCGGCAGGTCCAGGGGCCGGCTGATCATGAAGCGGAGGAACACGGAGTCGAGCAGTTCCCGCCGTCGTCGTCCTGCCTGCCGCGCAGGCCGCTCGTGCAGCACGACGGCGGCGGCGACCTCCCTGCACTCGCGCTGGATGCGCAGGAACGCGTAACCCGTGCTGGCGCGCGTGGCCCCCGCGAGGGTCCCGACGGGCGTGATCCGCCCCAGGTCCGCGCGCGGGAAGGAGAAGTCCGACATCGGGATGACGCCCCGCTCCTCGTGCACCACCTCGAACTCGTCGGCGCGCAGCCCGTACTGCCGGCCGAGGTACTCGGCGATCTCATCGCGGTGCTCCGCGGGGTCCACGCGGGCGAAGGAGAAGTAGACGTTCTCCACGAGCGCCTCGCGGTCGGTGGTGGGCAGCACGTACATGAAGTGCGTCCCGCGGCCCTGGTCCACGCCGAAGTCCATGAGGGTGCAGGCCGCGGAGTCGAACACGGGCCGTGACGCCGTGATCCGTTGGCCGAGGAAGTGCTGGGGCACCCACACGGACGTGGTGCGGAGCAGCTCGAACTCGGGCGAATCCGCACGGAGCCCCCGCGCGTCGAAGACCCGGTCGGCGGTGTACGTGGCCTTGTCCGTGACCACCTCCACGGCGGTCCCGACGTCGGCGTACCGCACCACGGCTTCGCCGAGTCCCATCTCCACCCGCGGTGCGGCGTGCAGGCGGGTGAGGCAGTCCGCGTAGAAGTCGGCGGCCCGCAGGCTGATGTAGGGGCGGGAGGCGTCCTCGCCCACGCTCGTCCGGCTACCGGCAGTGATCCTCCAGCGGTCCCAGCGCGCGGTGGCCAGGTGGGAGAAGTCGGTGGGCTCCACCTCCCAGAAGGACCACGTGCGGTCGTCCTCGTGGGTGGCCCGCCGGTCGAGGACGAGGATGCTCCCCGAGTAGCCGAGGTCGAGGAGGTAGTGGCAGAGGCTCAGCCCGGCGCAGCCCGCCCCGAGGACGATCGTGTCGTACTCCAAGCCTGGTCCAGCAGCAGCCACGTTGCCTCCTCGATCCGCGCGTCAGCGCGCAGTCGTCGGTGCCGGGCGGACCCCCGCGTCTTCCGTTCCGACGTCGGCGTCGGGACGGCGGCACACGCGGCGCGGCGGGAACTGCACGGACTCCCGACCAGTACACCACCGTTGGCTGGAGATACCCGCCGGCGGCGGCGTGAAGCTCGTCACCGAGCGCTCGTGCGGGCGACGGCGTCAGGCAGCGCGGTTGAGTTCCAGTTCCGCAGCTTCGGCCAGGCGGCGCAGCACCGCGCGGTCCGACGCCGGGAACGCGTGCGGCCGAGTGTCCAGGACGCACAAACTACCCACGAACCAGCCGCCCGGGCCGCGCAGCGGGGCGCCGGCGTAGAACCGCAGGTGGGGCGCGCCGGTCACGTAGGTGCTCGTGCTGAAGATCGGGTGCCCGAGGGTGTCGGGGATGACCAGCCCGTCCTCGGACTGGATGGTGACGTTGCAGAAGGCTGCACTCCGGAGGCCCTCACGGGGGAACGGGCCCACCATCGACTTGACGAACTGACGATCGCCGGCGATGAGTGTCAGCGTTGCGAGCGGCATACCGAGGCGTCCACAGGCCTCGCGCGTCAGGCGGTCGAAGCGTTCCTCGCTCGCGGTACCCAGCAGCCCGCTCCGCTCGACCGCACGGGCCCGGAGCCGCTCGAACTCGCGCGCAGCGCGGGTGGGGAGCGCCGGGACCTCGAGCTGCGGTTTCTCCAGCATGATCGCTGTCATGAGCGTGCCTTCCTGTCCCTCGGTCCGCTGGTGGTTGGGTCCTCCACGACGACCGATCGGGACCCACCCCCTATACAACCTCGTGGTCATCCTGCTTCGGATGTCGTTATTGCGCAGGATCAACCAAGGTTTCGGTAGCCGGCCTCCATCAGCGCCGTGCGCGGACGCCTGCGGGGTGAGCACAGTGCACCTTCCGTCCGGGATCGCACGGTCGGCGAGCGGACGCTGCAACTTGAGAATGAGAAGCGTTCTCAATTAGTCTCCAATCATGATGATGTCCCCACGCCACCTGACCCTGTCCTCGGCGGTTCTCGCCGCCCTCCTCCTGACCTCGTGCTCCACCGCCGGCTCCCAGACGCCGGACGCCGCGCCCTCGTCCGACGGTTCCGCTCCCACCACCGCGTCCACCGGAACGGATGAGCCCTCCGAGCGTCTCGAGGTCGACGCCCTCGCCCCGCGCGCCGTCCTCACCTACGACGGCGGCCTCATGACCGTCGACACCGAGACCGGTGAGGTCATCGCCACCACCGAGTCCGAAGACTTCCTCCGCCTCAACAACGCCGGTGACGGAAGGCACGTCCTCGTCAGCGCCGGGAAGGAGTTCCGCGTGTTCGACTCCGGTCTGATCGTGGAAGGCCACGGCGACCACGACCACTACTACGAGCAGGCGCCGGGCCTCACAGGTTCGTCCATCGAGGCCCCTGAGGCCGGGCACGTCGTCGCGCACGAAGGGAAGACCGCGCTGTTCGCCGACGGCAGCGGAGCGATCACCGTGATGGACACCGCCGCCTTCACCGACGGCGAGGTGAGCGAGAGCGAGGTCGAGGAGTACGCGACCGACGCTCCCCACCACGGCGTGGCCGTCCCCCTGACCGGCGGCGACCTGGTCCTCACGCAGGGCACGGAGGATTCCCGCAGCACGGTCCAGGTGGTCTCGCCCACGGGCCAGGTCCTCGCCGAGACGACGGACTGCCCGGGCGTGCACGGAGAAGCAGCGGCCATGCCCACCCCGGCCGGGGACGTCGTCTCGCTGGGCTGCGAGAACGGGCCCGTGGTGTACCGCGACGGCGCGTTCCACAAAGTGCCTGTCGAGGAGTCCTACCAGAGGTCCGGCAACCAGTTCGGCAGCCACGTGTCGCCGATCGTGCTCGCCGACTACAAGACCGACCCGGATGCCGAGCAGGAGCGTCCCACGCGTGTCGGGCTGATCGACACGCGGGACGCCACCATGACGACTGTCGACGTCGGATCCGCGTACTGGTTCCGCTCGCTCGCACGGGGCGCCGACGGCGAAGCTCTGGTGCTGACCTACGACGGCGATCTCGCGATCCTGGACGAGGGGACCGGCGCCGTGATCCACGAGGTGCCGGTGGTTGCACCGTGGGAGGAGCCCGCCGAGTGGCAGTCCCCCGCGCCTGCGGTGAAGGTCGGGGCGGACGGCTTCGCCTACGTCACGGAGCCCGCGGCCAAGAAGCTGCACGTCATCGACGTCGCGGAGGGCACGCTGCTGGACAGCTTCGACCTGCCGGAGACGCCGACCGAACTCGCGATCGTCACCGGTGAGGGCGAGACGCCGGGCCACGAGCACGCGGAGGGCGAGGAGCACACGGACGGGGAGGGCTAGGCCCGCACCGTCCATCGAGCCGCGGCGGCCCTCCTGCCGCCGCCGCGGCTCCCTCGCTCTGCCCCCTCAGCACCCCATCGTTTCCGAAGGAAAGCCCATGCACGCCGCTGCGCCCCCAGCACTCGTCCTGTCCCTGGCCGCCGCCGTCGCACTGTCCGCCTGTGCGCCGGCCTCCGACGCCTCGGACGAGAGCGGCTCCCTCCGCGTGCTGGCCTCCTTCTACCCGCTCGAGTTCGTGGCGGAGCGGGTCGGCGGTGACCTGGTGGAGGTCGGGTCCATCACGCCGCCCGGCGCGGAGCCTCACAACCTCGAACTGTCTCCCGCGAAAGTCGCCGAGCTCGCCGACGCCTCAGCGGTCGTTTACGCCTCCGGGTTCCAGCCATCGGTGGACGAGGCCGTCGAGCAGACGGCACCCGAGCACGCCGTCGACGTGGCGGGCGCTGCGGCCATCTCGTCCACCGACGGCGCGGCGGACCCGCACTTCTGGCTCGACCCCGAACGCCTCGCCGACGTCGCCACGCTCGTGGCGGAGCGCTTCGGCGTCGCGGACCCGAAGAACGCGGAGGCCTACCGGGCGAACGCCGAGCAGCTGAACGAGGAGTTGGCCACGCTCGACGGCGACTTCACCGCGGGCCTCGCGACGTGCGAGCGCCGCACGATCGTCGTCTCCCACGAGGCGTACGGCTACCTGGCGAACCGCTACGACCTCGTGCAGTCCGGCGTCTCGGGGATCGACCCCGAGGCGGAACCGGCACCGGCCCGGATCGCGAAGATCCGCCGGGTCATCGAAGGCCAGGACATCACCACCATCTTCACCGAGTCGCTCGTCAATCCGAAGGTCGCCGAGACCCTGGCGGGCGATCTCGGGGTGACCACCGCACTCCTCGATCCCCTCGAGGCCCACCCTGCGACGGGCGGCGACTACGTCGAGGTCATGCGCCGGAACCTCGGAGCGCTGCGGGAAGCGCTCGGCTGTGCCTGACGTCTCCGGCCGCACGCCTGCTGTGCGCGTCGAGGGCGCACGGGTTCGCCTCGGGGCACACCGGATCCTCGCGGGGATCGACCTCGACGTCGCGGACGGACAGACCCTCGCCCTCCTCGGCGCCAATGGTTCGGGGAAGACAACGCTGGTCAAGGCCCTGCTGGGTCTCATCCCCCTCGAGACCGGCCGCATCACCGTGTACGGGGCGGACGTCGCGCACCGGCGACGAGTCCCGTGGTCGCGCATCGGGTACGTGCCGCAGCGGGTCGGCGCAGCTGCTCCCCTGGCGGTGACGGCAGCGGAGGTGGTCGCGTCCGGGCTGCTCACCGAGCGCCGGCTCATCCCGGCCCACCGTCATCGCAACCTCGTCCTCGACGCCCTGGAGGAGGTCGGTCTCGCCGATCGCGCGCAGGAAAGCGTGGGAGCCCTCTCGGGAGGCCAGCACCAGCGGGTCCTCCTGGCACGCGCGCTCGTCCGCGCGCCGGATCTCCTCGTCGTCGACGAGCCCCTGTCGGGTATCGACCTCCGGTCACAGGAGGCGCTCGCCGTCACGCTGCGCACCCTGCAGCTGAAGGGCACCACGATCGTGGTGGTCCTCCACGACCTCGGCGTCCTCGCGCCGCTCCTCGAACGCGCCGTGGTCCTCGACCACGGTTCGGTGGTGTTCGACGGCGCCCCGTCGGTGCCGGATGCGGGCGGCGGGAGGGACGTCCCCGCATTCCGGGTGCGTGACGGTGAGGAGTGCGCGTCCGTGGACGCGCACCGGCGCTCCGCGTCCGCGCTGATGCAGGGATGGCGGTCATGACGCCCAGCCTCCTGGAGACCCTCTCCGCCATGATCGCCAGCCCACTCATGCAACGCGCGCTCATCATCGCCGCACTCGTGGGTGCGACGGCCCCGGTGATGGGTACCTACCTCGTCCAGCGGCGGCTGGCCCTCCTGGGCGACGGGATCGGGCACGTGGCCCTCACCGGCGTCGCGATGGGGTGGCTGGCGGCCTCGGCCGCCGGGAGCCTCGAGGCGGATGCCCTCGCCGTGCCGGGCGCCGTCGTTGCCTCGATCGCGGGCGCCCTCCTGATCGAGGCGGTCCGCGAGCGCGGGCGGACGAGCGCGGACACCGCCCTCGCCCTCCTGTTCTACGGCGGCATCGCGGGCGGCGTCCTGCTGATCGGCCTGGCCGGAGGCACCGCGGCGAACCTCACCGGATACTTGTTCGGATCCATCTCCACCGTCGACGTCCTGGACGTCTGGCTCACGGTCGGGCTCGCCGTGCTGATCGTCGTCGTGGGGATCGGTCTCCGGCCGGCCCTCTTCGCCCTGTGCCACGACGAGGAGTTCGCGCGGGCGAGCGGTATTCCTGCGAGGGCCCTCAACCTCCTGGTGGCGGTCACCGCGGCTCTGACGGTCGCGGTGTCCATGCGGGTGGTCGGCGTGCTGCTGGTGTCCGCGCTCATGATCGTCCCGGTCGCCGTCGCGCAGCTCGTGACGGCGTCCTTCCGGGGCACCATGCACGTGGCCATGGCCTTCGGCGCCGTCGTCTGCGTGGTTGGGCTCTCGATCACGTACTTCCACGCGCTCTCACCCGGAGCCACCATCACCGTCCTCGGCATCGGCGTCTACGCGGTGATGGCGGTCATCCGGCCCCTGACCGCCCGTCGGACGGGGGATGCAGCACAGGACGCGGCCACGCGGGCCGGCCGGGCACCCGACCGCGTGTGACCCGTCAGCGCAGCGCGGCCGGATCCAGCACGCGGTCCATCCCCGGATCGAGGCGGCCCGCACGGTCGGCTGCACGCGTGTCGGCTGCCTCCGTCGCCTCCGAGGATGACAACGAAGACGAAGACGAAGACGACGAGTGCGACGACGTCGTCGACGGCGCCAGCGCGTGGTGCCGGAACCGGTCCGCCACGGGGTTCTCCACCCGGTTGAGCGTGCCGATCTCGTCCGGCACCAGATCCCACAGCCCCATGGTCAGCCGATAGTGCTCCAGCGGCTCCTGCCCGTAGCGGTACGTCCACTCGTACATGTCCGTCACGGGCCACCAGGTGTACCCGACGACGTCGAGCCCCTCGGCGTGGAGACGCCGCACCAGGCCCACCGAGGCGTCCATCCAGCGGATCCTGTCCTCCACCGATCCGGTGAGGCAGGTCTCGGTGACCATGACCGGCGCGCCGTACCGCGAACCGTAGAGGCGGATCACGTCCTCCAGCCCGTCGGTCCAGTCGTTGCGGAGCGCACGGGGGTCAGCGATGTCCCCGCGGCGTGGCTTGCCCACCTCGAGCAGCTCGGTGGAGTGCAGCGGATAGTAGTTGACGCCCATGACGTCCGGCTGCACCGGGTTGTCGAGGTGCCAGCCGAGGTCGGCGTCGCTCATGCCGTGCTGCGCGAGCCAGCCGGCGAGGCGGTGGTCTGGGCTGACGAGCCCGGTCACGAGGTCCTCGACGATCAGCGCGCGGTCGCGGAGGTGCCGCAACTCGCGGTCGTGCGCGCCGGTGGCGGAGTCGCTGACGAAGCGGAAGCCGGCGTCCACATGGGTGAAGACACCGCGATCGCCGAGCACCGCCGTCATGCCCTGCTGCGCCAGCGTGAAGCCGCGCGCCATGTTCCGCACCAGGGCCACCAGGCCGTCGTCGCCCGTGAGGTAGGGCGGCCAGTGGCCGAACTTACCCGAGAACAGCGTGTGGATCATGGGCTCGTTGACGGGGGTGTAGTCCACCACCGTGGAGGCGTAGCGCTCGGCCACGCGCACGGAGTAGTCCGCCACGAGGTCCGGGTAGCTCGCGTTGAGGAACTGGTTGTCCAGCCACGTGGGGGTCCCGTAGTGCATGAGGTCCACGATGGGCGTGAGCCCGAGCTGGTCGAAGTGGTCCATCACCTCGTCCAGCCAGCTCCACTTCCACACGCCCGGCTCGGGATTGATCCGGTACCAGGGAATCCCCCAGCGCAGGAACTCGGCGCCCGCGCTCTTCGCCAGCCCGAAGTCCTCGCGCCAGAAGCGGTAGTGCTGCGTCAGCTCGTACTCGTCGAGTGCACGCTCCCCCGGCCGCTCCTGCGGCACGAAGGTGTCCTCGATGCCCAGGGCGAAGTGGAGCTTCCCGTCCTCGAACCACTGCATGTGTACCTCACTTCAATCCGGTGGTGGCGACGCTCTCGATGAAGCGGCGCTGGACAAACATGAAGACGACGACGAGCGGCAGGAGCGCAACCAGCGAGCCCGCCATCATGACGCCGTAGGGAACTATCCCGCCCGGACCGGTCAACAGCGTGAGCCCGGACGTGAGCGTGCCCATCTCCTGCTGCGTGGTGAAGATCAGCGGCCACAGGAGGTCGTTCCAGTTGTTGACGAACACGAACACCCCGAGCGTCATGAGTGCCGGCACCGCGTTGGGCAGCACCACGCTCAGGTAGACGCGGAACTCGGAGGCGCCGTCGATCCGCGCGGCGTTGTCCAGGTCCTTCGGCAGCGCCAGGAAGAACTGGCGCAGGAAGAAGATGCCGAAGGCGTCCGCCGCGCGCGGCACGATCAGCGCTGCGAAGCTATTGATCCAGCCGAGGTCGCTGGCCAGTTGGTACACCGGGATCAGCGTGGCCTGGAACGGGATCATGAGGCTCGCGATGATGAGGATGAGCAGCGGCTTCCGGCCCGTGAAGTCGATCCGCGCCAGCGCGTAGGCGGCCAGCGAGTCGAACACCAGCGCGCAGAGCGTCACCCCTCCGGCGAACACGAAGCTGTTGAGGATCAGCCGCGTGAACGGCAGGTCCTGGAAGATCCGCGTGAAGTTCTCCAGCGTCCACTGGCTCGGGAAGAGCGTGGGCGGAAAGGCGTTCACCTCGGCCGCGGGCTTGAACGCCGTGAGCACGATGATCGCGATGGGCAGCAGGATCACCGCGCTCGCGAGCGCCAGCACCGCTGCGGCGGACCACCGCTTGATCGCCGCGTTCCGCGCACGGCGCGTGCGTGCGGCGGACGACGACGGCGGGGTCGTCGGTGGGTGCGACGCGGGCACGGGCGCGGGTGTCGTCGTCGTTCCTGCTGTGCCCCGCTGGGGCGCGACGGCGCTCATCCCTCCCCCTCCTGCTCGCGCTTGCCGAAGAAGATGAACTGCACGAGGCTCAGGATCAGCGTGGCCGCGAGCAGCACGTAGGAGAGCGCGGACGCGAACCCGAGCTCGAGGTTCCGGAAGCCCGCCGTGTAGATCTGCATGACCACCGTCTCGGTGTTGCCGTAGGGGCCGCCGCCGGTCATCACGTAGATCTGGTCGAAGGCCTGGAGCGCCGCGATGAGCGCGAAGATCAGCACGAAGGCCGTGGTGTTGGAGAGCATGGGCAGCGTGATGAGGCGGAACCGCGCCCACGCCCCCGCGCCGTCCATGCGCGCGGCCTCGTACAGTGATCCGGGAATCTCCTGCAGCCCGGCCAGGAAGATCACCATGTAGAAGCCGAAGCTCTTCCACACCGCCACGAGCGCGACGGCGGGCATCGCCAGCACCGGATCCTGCAGCACGTTGCCGAGGCGGATGCCCGAGGACGCCAGCCAGTGGTTGAGCAGCCCCACCTGCGGGTCGATCAAATATGTCCAGGCGAGCGCCGCGACGGCGAGGCTCACGATGAACGGCAGGAACAGGGCCGTGCGGAAGAAGCCCCGGAACGGCAGCCGCGGATCGTTCAGCAGCAGGGCCAGCGCGAGGGCGAACCCCACGGCCACCGGCGTGAAGAGCACCGCGTAGAGGCCGGTGTTGAGCACGGCGTTGAGGATCTCCGGGTCCGTGAAGATCCGCGCGTAGTTCTCGAGCCCCACGAAGCGTTCGCGACCGAAGCCGCTGGCGTCGGTGAAGGAGAGCCGGAGCGCGGAGATCATGGGCCAGAACGTGAACGCCCCGAGGATCACGGCGGCGGGGAGGAGGAACCCCGCCGCCTGGACGGTGCTGCGGCGTCGTCGTCGTGCGCCTCCGGGGCGTCCGCCGAGCTGTGCGGGAGCACGGTAGCGCGGACGCGCCGTGGACTCCCGGTCGAGGGTGGTGCTCATGCTGGGTGCCTTTCGGGCAGGTGCCGGGTCGGCGCGCTACTGCGCGTCGAGGACGCCCTGGATGGTGGTCTGCGCCTCGCTGAGCAGGGCGTCGATGTCCTCGCCGGCCACGGCGCGCTGCGTCAGCTCGTCCACGGCGGTGAGCACGTCGGTGCTGTTGACCACACCCGGCAGTAGTGGGCGGCCGAACGCGGCCTGCTCGGTGAGCGCGGCGACCACCGCGTTCTCGGCGACGTCGCTCACCGGGATGTCCGAGCGCAGGGGCGGCCAGCCGGAGCCGAGGGACCATGCGGTGGCCTGCTCCTTCTGGAGGAAGTAGCTGAAGAACTGCTGCGCCGCCTCGGTGGTTGCGTCGTCGCCCTGGTCAGTGATGCCCATCGAGATGCCGATGGCCGATGCCGCCTGCTCTTCGGGCCCCGCGGGGACGGGCGCTATGCCGTAGTCGATGTTGTTCTCGGTGGAGAGCCCTGCCATCCACGGCCCGCCGAGGTACATGGCGGCCTTGCCGCTCGTGAAGAGGCCGTCGCCGGCGATCCCGTCGAGGCCCGTGGGGGAGATCTTGCCGGTCGCGATGGCGTCCACCCACGTCCGCAGGGTCTCGGCGTTCTCCTCGGAGTCGATGACGGCCTGGCCGTCCTCCACCACCCCTCCCCCGTTGCCGTAGAACAGGGTGGGCCACACGCCGTTGGCCACCGTGGCGTGGTCCGGCATCGCGACGCCGAACTGCTCCGGCTCGCCGTCACCGTTGGTGTCCTTGGTGAGCGTCTTCGCGGCCTCGAGCCACTCGTCCCACGTGGTGGGCGGCTCGGTGATGCCAGCCTCGGCGAAGAGCGCCTTGTTGTAGAACATGGCCAGCGGCACGAAGCCCGTGGGGACGCCGTACTTCACGCCGTCCACGGTCTCCATGTCCACGGTGGCCGGGATGAGCTGATCGGTGTTCGAGCCCTCCTGCGTGTAGAAGTCGTCGAGGGCCACGAAGGCGCCGCGGTCGGCGTAGACCGGGAGGCGCTCGGCGGGCATCGCCACGATGTCGGGGCCCTCGCCCGAGGAGAGCGCAGGCAGCAGGGTGTCGTCGATGACGGACCACGGGTTGGTCTGCACGGTGATCGTGACGTCCTCCTGAGAGGCGTTGAAGTCCTCGACGATCGCGTTCATCACGTCGCCGTCCGCTTCGGTGTAGCCGTGCCAGAAGGTCAGTTCGGTGGGGCCTTCGCTCGCGGCCTGGTCCCCGCCCTGCGAGCACGAGGTCAGGGAGAGCGTTGCGAGGGAGAGCACGGCCAGGAGGGTGATCGACTTCTTCATGTCGGTCCTTTCTTCTCCCACGTCGTCGTGGGTTAGGCGCTGATCGCGCAGTGCCCGACGGCGGGATACTGTGCGCGGTAAACGTTGTAGGTAAACGTTGTACCAAAGCATGCACCGCGCGTTCGGATCACGCAAGGGAGCGAGGCGGTCAGCTTCTCCGGCGCGTCGATTCCCGCTCCACGAGCGTCAGCCCCGCGCGGATCTCCTCGGCAGCGAGGTCCTCGTGGGACCCGTCGATCCGGAGCATCAGCCGCTCCACGGCGGCCTCGGCCACCTGGTCCCGGCCCGGGTTCACCGAGGTGAGGCTCGGCAGGGAGAAGCGGGCCTCCTCGATGTCGTCGAAGCCGATGATCGCGACGTCCTCGGGGATGGACCGGCCGGCCTGCTGCAGCACGCGCATCGCGCCGAGTGCCAGGGCGTCGTTCAGGGCGAACACGGCGTCGAACGCGACGCCGTCGGTGAGGCACGCGGCCATCTCCTCCGCTCCCCCGGCGCGCGTCCAGGTGGCGGCGAAGCGCACCAGGCCGTCGTCGTACGCCACGCCGTGGGCCGCGAGCGCAGCCCGGTACCCCTCGAGGCGGAGGTCCGCGGTGGCCACGCTGTCGCCGTCGTTCGCGCCGAGGGCGAGGATCCGGCGTCGGTCGCCGGCGAGGAGGTGTGCCGTGGCGGCCTGGCCGCCCTCCACGTTGGCGATGGTGATGCGGTCCACCCTCCCCGCGAAAGGCGTGTCCCCGAGCACGACGACGGGCGTGTCCGCCTCGCGCAGAACCTCGACGTCGCCCTCGCCGACGTTGAGCGCGCTGTAGATGATGCCGTCCACCATGTGCTTGTGGGGGCTGCGCAGCGTGGCGAGTTCCTGTTCGCGGCCGCCGCCCACGGGCTGGATCACCACGGCGAGGCCCTTCGCTGCCGCGGCGCGCATCACGGAGTCGGCGAGTTCGGCGAAGTAGGCGTTGCGGAGATCGGGGACGATCAGGCCGATCATGCCGGAGCGGCCGGAGCGCAACTGGCGGGCGGAGAGGTTGGGCCGATAGCCGAGCTCCTCGATGACCTGCAGCACGCGCGCACGCGTCTCGGGCCGCATGCGGGCCTGACCGTGCACCACGTTGGAGACGGTCTTGATGGAGACCCCGCTGACCTTCGCGACGTCGCGGATCGTCACGGTCATGGGAGTCCTCTCTCTGCCACGGGCACCGACGCCGGACTCGACGTCGGGCCGGTCGCTCACGAGTCTAGGCGGCCCGGCGATCCGCCCCGCCTGTCATGGCGACTCCCCTGCGTCCGTCGATGCCGCTTTCACAGGAGCTCTTGACCCGCTCCTGTGCCGACCCTACGGTATGTACATCGTTGCAGTTCAACGTTGTACTTCATCGACCCGTCTCACGTCCTGCTGCCACTCCAGCGTCTTCGCGCTCGTTTCCGAGCGCCCTCTTCTGTCACACCTTCAACGGAGAAAACGTGCACCCTCAAGACGCTCTGCCCACTCATGCCCGACCCCACACACGACGCCAACGGCTGCTGCGCTCGATAGCGGCCCTGATACTCGGCACCGCCCTGCTCGCCACCCAGGTGCCCGCGGCCCCGCCCACGGAGGCGGTCACCACCGGCAACGGGGCCCTCGTCTACTCGCCACCCGCCGGCTCATCGTTCAACCCCGAAGGGGGCCGGGCCGCCGGCACCACCTACGCGAAGATCGTCTCGCTCAAGAACAGCGGCACGTCCAATGGCACCCAGCTCGTGACGTTCGATCAGCTGGTCCTCGTCAACGGGGTGCAGGTCTACCCCATCTACCGGAGCACCAACAACGGCACCTCGTGGTCGAAGGTGTCCGAGATCCGACCTTCGGCCAACTTCCCGAATCTGACCCGCACCTCGCAGCCGTATCTGTACGAACTTCCGCAGCAGGTCGGCAACCTGCCCGCAGGCACGGTCCTGCTGACGGGCATGATCATGCCCCAGGACCGCTCCAGCAGCAGGCTCGTGGTCTACAAGAGCCTCGACAAGGGCGTCACCTGGTCCTTCCACAGCACCATCGATCAGGGCGGGCCGGCCACGTACGATCCGAGCCCCACATCGACCACCACCACCGTGTGGGAACCGTCCCTCGCCGTCGACGGCGGTGGCGGCCTCGTCGCCTACTTCTCGGACGAACGCCAGAAGACCCGAGGAGTCCTGCAAGCCATCTCCTACCGTCGCTCGCTGGACGGCGGCCTCACCTGGGGTCCGCTCGTGAACGTCTCCGCGCCCACCAATCGCAGTGACCGCCCGGGCATGATCACCGTGACGAAGATGCAGGACGGCCGCTACATGGCGACCTTCGAAGTGGTGAACCGGCCGAGTCAGAGCAAGAACACCGCGCCGGCCTACTACAAGATCTCGCCGGACGGCCTGAACTGGTCCCCCGAGACGAGCATCGGGACACCGATCCGGCTCGCCGACGGCCGCGGCATCGGTTCCTCACCCTTCGTGAAATGGGTGCCGACCGGCGGGCCGAAGGGCACGGTCATCGTCGCCTCCAAGTGGTCGCTCGATCCGAGCGGGACTATCGACGGCGGACAGAACTTCTACGTCAACTACAACCTCGGCGAGGGCCCGTGGCAGCGCATGCCCTACGCGGTCACCTACGACGGACCGGACACCGAGGGCGGAACGTTCACAGGATTCGCCCAGGGCTTCGACGTCAGCCCCGACGGCCGCACCCTGTACCAGGCTACGAACGTCGAGAACCTTCGCACCACGTACAACGACGTCCGCGTGGGCTCCATCCCGCTCAACGCCACCTCCTACGAGGCGGAGTCCGCCGTCCGCCAGGACGCGATCGTGGTGCCCGACCCGGACACCTCCAACGGTTCGAAGGTCGGCAACATCAACAACCCCGGCAGCTCCGTGACCTTCACCGTCAACGCGCCAACAGCGGGCACCTACACGTTCAACGTGCGGTACGCCAACGGCACCGGGGGATCGAGCACGCACAACGTCCGGGTGAACAACGGCACCTCAACCGCCCTCTCGTACCCGGCGACGGTCAACTGGGGCCGCTACCAGTGGGCGCAGATGACCGCCTACCTCAACGCCGGCAGCAACAGCGTCTCGTTCACGAAAGGCACGTCCTTCGCCGAACTCGACGTGCTACAGGTGTACCGGCCGTAGCGGCTGGAGGTCGCGGCAAGGGCGGGAGTGCGACAGCACCCCGCCCTTCTCGCGCTCATCAGCCATCAGCGAACGCCGTCGACCCCGTGCATCCTCGGCCCCGCTCCACCGAGGTGCAGCACGCCGGCCTTCGCCGCCTCGACCGCCGCGCACACGGCCCCGGTGGCCACGGAGCCCGCCCCGAGCGAGGAGAGCACCAGCTCCGGCACCGCGAGGTCCACCTCGCCCGGCAACAGGCGGCGTGACACCTCGGCCACCTGGTCGAGATTCTCCGCCACCGCCCCGGCCACGATCACGCGTGAGGGGTCGTAGAGACTGCCGAACACCGCGGTGATGCGGGCCAGCAGTTCCCCGCCGCGCTCCACGATGCGCTGCGACCACGCGTCACCCGCCCGCGCCAGGTCGAGCGCGGCGCGTCCGGTGAGCTGGTCGGGTGGCAGGTCCGCCAGGGGATGATCCGCAGGGAGCTCTCCGGCGGCCGCGGCGTCCCGCACCCACTCGGTGAGCCTGAGGCCCATGCCGAGGGCGCTCCCCACGCCGAGCACGTGGTCGAGCGCCACCATCTCGCCGGCCCCGCCGTGCGCACCGCGCAGCAGACGGCCGTCGAGCACCACGCCGGCGCCGAAGCGGTCCCCGGCAAGGAGCACCACGTAGTTGCGGCACCCGCGCGCTGCGCCCACCGTTCCCTCGGCGATGGCCGCCAAGGAGGCGTCGTTCTCGAGGCGGACGATCCGCACCCACTCCTCCAGCATCGCCTGCAGGTCCGGGTTCATGAGCTGCCAGAAGTGCTCACGGTGGCTCGGTGACCTGCCGTCGGCGTCCACCGGCGCGGGCACGCCGACGCACACCGCGAGGACGTCGTCCCGTGCGTGTCCGGCCGCATCCAGCGCGGAGTCGATGGCGTCGAGCACCGCCCGACGCCGCGCGGTCGGGTCCGCGTCGGTCGCGTCGAGCTCGCGCGTCTCGGTGGCGATCGTCCGCCCACGGAGATCCGCCACGGTGGTGGTCAGGTGGGAGCGTCCGGCGTCCATCCCGACCACCACGGCGGCGTCGGACCGCAACTCGAAGCGGCGCGAGGGCCGTCCCTTGCTGTACTCCCCCACGGCTCGCGCATTGGGAAGTTCCCGCAGGAGGCCCAGGGCGATGAGCTCGTCGAGCCCGTCGATCGCCGTCGTCCGGGTCAGTCCGGTGGCCGCCATGGCGTCCGCGCTGACGAAGACACCGGCGTCCCAGGCGAAGGCCAGGAGGGCGTCGAGGCTCGCCCGTGGAGGCGCGCTGGTCAGGTGGGGCGTCATCGACAAGTACTTGACCCTCTCGTGATCGTGTTGGACCATGATCGCAGGAGACTTGATCTAGTCGCTAGATCAAATGGCCAGAGTATTTCCCCTCGACGAAGAGAACGGCAAAGGACAACGACGTGCCCACACCCTCCCGCCGCACACCCCGCCTGCTGGCCGCATCCCTCGGCCTCGCCCTGACCACCTCGGCCCTCGCCGGGTGCGCCGGCACCGGAGGCCCCGAGACGGTCCGCTTCCACCTCAGCAAGCCGGAGGCCATCCCCTACTTCAACGAGCTGATCGGCGAGTACAACGCGAGCCAGGACGACGTCGAGGTGGTGCTCGACTCGTCGTCGAACCTCCAGGCCGGCTTCCTCCGCGGCAACCCGCCGGATCTCGGTCTGCTGAACTACAACATGGAGATGGCGCGCTTCATGGAGCGCGGCGCCCTGAGCGACCTCTCCGACATGCCGGAGGCCGAGCGGATCCTCCCCGATGTCCAGGACCTCGTGGACCAGTACGCCACCTACCCCGGGCGCACCAGCGTGCTGCCGTACTCCGTGATGGCGGCCTCCGTCATCTACAACAAGGACATCTTCGCGGCGCAGGGGCTCGAGGTCCCGGAGACCTACGAGGAGCTCATCGCCGTCTGCGAGCAGTTGAAGGCTGCGGGGGTCACACCGATCTACGGCACCTTCGCGGATCCCTGGACCGTGGCGCAGGGCTGGTTCGACTACACCGTGGGCGGGGACGTCGACGTCGCAGGCTTCTACGACGAGATGAACTCCCTCGGCACCGAGGTGGGCCCCGAGAGCCCGGTCTCCTTCGAGAAGGACTTCGCCGAGCCGCTCGGCTCCATGAAGGATCTGATCGAGAACTACACGAACCAGGACGCCGCATCCCGTACGTACGGCGACGGCAACCTCGCCTTCGCGCAGGGGCAGGCGGCCATGTACCTGCAGGGGCCCTGGGCGTTCGGCGAGATCGCGAAGACGAATCCCGATCTCAATCTCGGCACCTTCCCCCTGCCCATGACGGACGACCCCGAGGATCTCGAGGTCCGCGTGAACATCGACCTCGCCGCCTGGATCCCCGAGGCATCGGAGAACAAGGAGGGCGCACGTGCCTTCCTCAGCTACCTCTTCCGCCAGGACGTCATGGACGAGTACAACGCCGCGCAACTCGGCTACGGCACCACGGTGGATGCCGCCCCGGTCACCGATCCCCGGATCCTCGGCATGAAGGAGTACTACGACGCCGCGGACTTCTACCAGGGCCCCTCCAAGGCCATCCCGATCACCATCCCGATCGACAACTACGCGCAGGGCCTCGCACTCGGCAGCGACGTCGAGGGAACCCTGACCACGCTCGACGGCGACTGGGCGCGATTGGCGTTCCGCCAGTGACGCGCCACCCGCACCTCCCCTCCCAGCAGCATTCCGACCTGCAGCAGTCCGATTCAAGGAGCCGAGCATGACGAAGACGACGGCGGCACCTCCGCCGCAGGCCACTCCGGCTGCGGGGGCTACCGCAGCACCCGCGGCCCCCGCGAGGAAGCGGCGGGGCGTCGAGGGCATCTACTACGCCTTCCTCCTCCCGAGCCTCGTGATCTTCACGCTCGCGATCACCCTGCCCGCCGTCGTCGGTATCTTCTTCAGCCTCACGAACTCCATCGGCTTCGGGGACTGGGACTTCATCGGCTTCACCAACTACATCGCCCTGTTCTCCGACCCCGCGATCCTGCAGAGCTACCTGTTCACCCTCGGATTCGCGATCTGCACGGTGATCGTCGTGAACGTCATCGCGTTCCTGCTGGCCGTCGGGCTGACGGCGCGGATCAAGCTGAAGACGGGGCTTCGGACGGTGTTCGTGATCCCCATGGTGGTGTCCGGCATCATCATCGCGTTCGTCTTCAACTTCCTGTTCTCCAACTCGCTCCCCGCGGTGGGTCAGGCCCTCGGCATCGACGTGCTGAGTGAGAGCATCCTCGCCAATCCGGATCTCGCCTGGGTGAGCATCGTGATCGTGACCGCCTGGCAGGCCATCCCCGGCACGCTCCTCATCTACATCGCCGGGCTGCTCGCCATCCCGGGCGATGTGTACGAGGCGGCGGACCTCGACGGCGCCGGCAAGCTGCAGCAGTTGCTGCGCATCACGGTGCCGCTCGTCGCCGGGTACATCGTCATCAACGTGATCCTCGGCTTCAAGAACTTCCTCAACGCCTACGACGTGATCGTGGGCCTCACCGACGGCGGGCCCGGCACGGCCACCCGCAGCATCCCGATGACCATCGTCACCGGATTCACGGGCGGCGACTACGCCTACCAGATGGCCAACGCCACCATGTTCTTCATCATCGTGGTCGTCATCTCCCTCATCCAGCTCCGCCTCACGCGTGGAAGGAACGCCCGCTGATGTCCGTTCAACCCACACTCATCGCCAGAGATGTCGACGCCGCCGTCACCCTCGAGGAGAAGAGCGGTCGACGCCGGTCGAAGCGCGAGCCCTCGGGGCGGAGCGGACGCTCCAGCTGGTCACTGACCATCCTGCTGCTCCTGTCCGCGATCACGGTGATCGTGCCGCTGTACGTCACCGTCTCGATGGCCTTCAAGACCCAGTCGCAGGCGGTGGACGGCAACGCGTTCTCCCTGCCCGCACCGTTCAGCGTGGAGGGGTTCACCACCGCGTGGACCCTCACCGACTACCCACGGGCCTTCACGGTCTCCATCCTCATCACGGCGGGCACCGTGGTGGGCACCATCCTCCTCGGCGCGCTGGCCTCCTTCGCCATCTCGAGGAACTGGGACCGCAAGCTGTTCCGCTGGTCCTTCTACTACCTGCTGGGCGCCATGTTCATCCCGTTCCCCGTCGTCGCGCTCCCCCAGATCCAGCTCACCGGTCTCCTCGGCCTCGACAGCCCGCTCGGCGTCACGATCCTGCACATCATGTTCCAGCTGAGCTTCAGCATCCTGCTGTTCACGGCGTTCCTGCGCTCCATCCCGGCGGAACTGGAGGAGAGCGCGAGGATCGACGGCGCCAGCACCTGGCAGACCTTCTGGCAGCTGATCTTCCCGCTGTTGGCCCCCATGAGCGCGACGGTCGGCATCTTCGCCTTCCTCGCCTCCTGGAACGACTTCATGATGCCATCCCTGATCATCTCGGACCCGTCGCTCCAGACGCTGCCCGTGCTGCAGAACATCTTCCAGACCCAGTTCAGCAACAACTACAACGTGTCCTTCGCGTCCTACCTCATGGCCATGGCCCCCGCCATCCTCGTGTTCGTCTTCACGCAGCGGTGGGTCATGGAAGGCGTGACGCAGGGCGCCGTCAAGGGCTGACTACAAGCACGCACGCACGAGGGCTCCGCGCTGTCAGCGCGGAGCCCTCGTCGTTTACGCCTGCTGGGCGTCAGTCAGTCAGTCAGCCGGCGTGCGCCGCGGTGGCCGCATCAGGACGACGCCGACGGCGAAGATCGCGGTCACGCCGCCGAGAACCATGGTGAGCACGGCCTGGCTCGGTTCGTGCGGACCGAAGATCGCCGGAAGTGCGAGAACGAGCGCGGCCCCGGAGACGATCAATCCGATGAACATCGTGAGGAAGGTACGGTTCACTTTTTCGCTCATGATCACTCCTGTGGTCGTGCCGTCAGGTTTCGGGCTTAGGTGAGCTTTCACGGTATGCAGCGGCACCGGATGGCACAACCCTGCGGAGGAACAACGCCCGTCACCAATCCCCGACCGGCGCCGCAATCGGCCGGCGCCGTGAGGGTGGTGGCCATGATCATGGGGCGCAGGACGCGGAGAACGAAGCTGGACATCCTGACCGACGCTCTGGGCGCCGTCATACTCGGCGCCTGGGCCGTCTTTCTCTTCTCGACCTCCACGACGACGCTCACGACTGTCAGCGCGTGCGCCCTGGCCGCCGGTGGGCTCGTCTTTGTGATGCGGACCGTCCTGGATGTCCGGCGGCCGGAGTGGACGGAAGACATCACCCCCGCACCCTGACCCACGGAACGCTCCTTGCCACCGGACGTCGGTGACAGGAAGCCTGGGGTAGGTCCTGCTGCGCCTGCTTCCTCCCGGTTCACGTACGGGGTGTAATCTCCCCACTGCAGAGATCCACGGGCGAGGGTCGGGAGGGGCCGTGACGGCGATCGAGGAGACATCCGGCAGGGCGACGCCCTCCGATCCCGGACGGCGTGGCGCACGGCCCGCTCCGCGCAGTGGCGCTGATCCGGCTCATCCCCTGATCGCGTACCACGAGGCCGAGGTGAGGTCGCGGGTGCTGAAGGCGGCCGGCACCCTCGTGGACCGCCTGACCTACGACGCCGTGACGATCGACGCCGTCGCCCGCGCCTCGGGCGTCAGCAAATCGACCCTGTACCGGTACTGGCCCAGCCGGCAACAGCTCGTGCTGGAGGCCTTCACGTACAGGACCAACCTCCTCACCGGCGTCGAGGACACCGGGGACGTCGAGCGCGACCTCCATGCCTACCTGCTTGCGCTCACCTACTGCCTGAAGGTCGGCGGTGCGGCATCCACGGTCGCGAATCTGCTCGCCGAGGCAATCCGCAGCGAGGATTTCGCCGTGCAGTTCCGCGAGACGCTGATCCGGGAACGCCGGCAAGGATTCCTCGCGGTCCTCCGGCGCGGCCAGCACCGGGACCAGATCCGCCGCGACGTCGATCTCGTGACCGTCGTCGATGCCCTGTACGGAGCCATCCACCACCGCCTCGTCGCAACGGGCCAGGACATCGACGGCGCATTCCTGCGGAACCTGACCCGCTTCGCCATCGACGGCACGGCCACGGCCACGTATGCGGCGGCGGTCCGCGCGAGGACTTGACCCGGGCGCTCGGCGCCGAACCGGACGCCCCCGGGAGCCACCCCGCGCTTCCTCCACTCCGGCCCGATCGCGCGCGTGGAACGATCCAGGCCACTTCGTCCCATTCCTTCGTGCACCGCACACGTCCGGCGTGATGGTGGTTCCACCAGCACCCGCTGGTGAACCACCACCCGAAGGACAGGACGCCATGACCACCAACACCGCCGTCGCCCGCACCGACCTCGGCAGCCGGCACCCCGAGCTGTACCGCGCTCTGGCACCACTCGCCAAGCGTGCCGACAGGACCGCCGTCGAGGAGGGCCTCTCACCCCTGCTCGTCGAACTCGTGAAGCTGCGGGCCTCGCAGATCAACGGGTGCGCCTTCTGCCTGGGCATCCACACCGCCGATGCCCTCACCAAGGGGGAGACGCCGACCCGCCTGGGCGTACTCCCGGCCTGGCGCGAGAGCGGCCACTTCACCGAACAAGAGCGCTCCGCACTGGCCCTGACCGAGTACCTCACCCGGATCCAGGACGCGCACCACAACGCGGGGCTGTACGCCTCGGCGGCCGCGCATCTCACCACGGGACAGATGTCCGCGGTGGCGTGGATCGTCCTGGCCATCAACGCGTACAACCGGATCGCCATCGGCAGCGGTTACCGCGTCATCCCCTGACCCGCGCCGTCGCGTTCGACGCCGGCACATCCAGAAAGAATTCGGAGGCGCATCATGCGCAAGATCCTCATCATCGGCGGCGGCTATGCGGGCTTCTACACCGCATGGAGGCTCGAGAAGTACCTGCACCCCGGCGAAGCGCAGGTCACCCTCGTGGACCCCCTGCCCTACATGACCTACCAGCCGTTCCTCCCCGAAGTCCTCGCAGGCTCCATCGAGGCCCGCCACGGCGTCATCGTCCATCGGCGGCATCTGAAGAAGACCCGCATGGTCACGGCGCGGGTCGACCACCTCGACCACGCCCGCCGGACGGCCACGCTGCGCTTCCCCGATGGGCACAGCCGCGACGAGACCTACGACGTCGTCGTCGTCACCGCCGGCGCCGTCACGCGCACCTTCCCCATCCCCGGCATCGCCGACCAGGCGATCGGCGTGAAGAACATCGAGGAGGCGGTCCTCATCAGGGACACCCTGCTGCGCAGCATCGACGCCGCGGCCGCCCTTCCGCCCGGCCCCGCGCGGGAGAGGCTGCTCACCGTGGTCTTCGTGGGCGGCGGGTACGCGGGCATCGAGGCCTTCGGGGAACTTCGGGCCCTCGCCACGGCGGCCCTGAAGCAGTACCCGGAACTGACGCTCGCCGAGACGCACTTCCATCTCATCGAGGCCACCAGCCGGATCCTGCCGGAAGTCTCCGAGAAGACCAGCCGCTGGGTGCTGCGGCACCTCGCCGGACGCCAGGCCTTCGTGCACCTCTCCACGCAGGTCACCTCCGCGACCGGCCGGCGGATCACGCTGTCCACGGGCGAGGTGCTCGACGCCGGACTGCTGGTCTGGACCGCGGGTGTCATCGCCAATCCGCGGATCACCAGGAACACGGACCTGCCGGTCGACGAGCGGGGGCGCATCATCGCCCGCGCCGACCTGCGCGTCGGCTTCCCCGACGAGCCGGTGGCCGACGCCTGGACGGCCGGGGACAGCGCGGCCGTCCCTGATCTGACCGGTGGCGGCGTGGGCGGCTACACCGTCCCCAATGCCCAGCACGCCATCCGGCAGGCGAAGCTCCTGGCCCGGAACATCCGCGACACTCTGCGCGGTGGCGAGCCGCACGAGTACTTCCACCGGAACCTCGGGGCGGTCGCCACCCTGGGCCTCGGATCGGGTGTCTTCCAGTCCGGGCCGATCGTCGTCAAGGGCTTTCCGGCGTGGGTCATGCACCGCGGCTACCACGTTCTCGCCATCCCCACCTGGGAGCGGAAGTGGCGGGTGCTGTGGGGGTGGTGGAACAACGTCTGGCTCGGGCGCGACACCGCCGGCCTGCGCGGGCTGGAGACACCACGGGCGTCCTTCGAGGAGGCCGCCTCCTACAGCCGGCCTGCCGCGGCCCGACCCGCCGGAACCCCTGCCGCCCTGGACTCCCGGCCGCGCGCGCAGGCCGGGAGCCCTGGGATAGCAGAGGACTAGCCCTGCACGCCGGCGACGGACTCCACCAGGGAACGCAGCGGCACGGCGGCCGGCCGCTCGGCCCTGCTCCGCACCGGCACCGAGGCACCCTGGGCAGCGGAGGCCAGCAGGGACTCCATGACGTCGAGCACGTGGAACGCGAGCTGCCCGTTGGCCCGGTGCTCCTCGCCCGGCGCGGTCATGGCCATGTCCGCCAGCCCGAATCCCCTGCCCGCGTCGATGTAGCCGGCGCTGGTGGGGAGCGTGTCCCAGCCCTCCTCGCGAGCGCCGAGTGTGCAGATGGACACCTCGCCGTCGAAGTAGTTCGGGTCGGGGACGGTCAGGCTGGCCTGCTCGCCGTGGATCTCGATGTTGGAGGACCTCGTCTGCACGGCGTCGAAGCTCATGACGAGCGTGGACAGCGCACCGGACTCGTGCACCAGCACTCCCGTGACGTGGGAGTCGATCGAGACGGGGATCTGCTCGCCCTCGCGCGGGCCGCTGCCGATCGTCCGCTCGGTGCGCGTATGGCTGGCGGCGCCGATGACGGAGGCCACCGGACCGAGCAGCGTGACGAGCGCGGTGACGTAGTACGGGCCCATGTCCAGGAGCGGCCCCCCGCCCGGCACGTAGTAGAAGTCGGGGTTGGGGTGCCACCGCTCGTGCCCGGGCGTCACCATGGTGGCACTCGCCGAGATGGGCCGTCCGATCAGTCCGTCGTCGATCGCCTGACGCGCCGTCTGGATACCCGTGCCGAGGACCGTGTCCGGCGCGCAACCCACCCGCACGCCCGCCTTCTCCGCCGCGTCGAGGACCGCACGGGCCTCAGCGGTGGTCAGGGCCAGGGGCTTCTCCCCGTACACGTGCTTCCCCGCCGCGATGGCCCGCAGGGCGATCTCCGCGTGGGCCGCCGGGATGGTCAGGTTCAGGACCGTGTCCACCTCCGGATCGGCCAGCAGCTCGTTCACGGTGAGCGCCCGCACGCCCTCCTGGGAGGCGGCGACGGACTGCGCGCGGCCGACGTCGAGATCCGCCACAGCGCGGAGGGTCACGGATGGCAGGTGCGGCAGGGTCTTCAGGTACTGGGCCACGATCGCTCCGCAGCCGATGATGCCGACGTTCAGCGGCTCGCCCACAGCAAACCCCTCTCGATGATGGTGCGTACGTTCGGGTCGTCGAGGATCTCGACGCGGTGGCCGGGGGTCGAGACGAAGATCCGCCCCTCACCCCACTGCCGCGTCCAGATCGCAGGTGAGGTCACCGGGCGGTTCCACGGATCCCACTCACGGACGGCCTGGGTGGTGGTCGCGAGCACGTCGATGTAGTCGTCCGCGAGTACCCAGTACTGCTCGGTCACGAGATCGAAGTCGCCGATGCCCTGCGTGATCGGGTGCTCCGCGGCGGCGGGCAGCATGGTCACGCGGTACGGCACGTAGTTGTCGGACTGCTCGCCGATCCTCTCGTCCGGGTGCTTGCCCGGGTGGCAGGCGAACTGCCCGCCGATCAGGTGGAGGTAGTCGGACTCGTTGCGGTAGGAGTCCGCGATCCCGCCGTGCCACCCGGCCAGTCCGGTCCCGGCCTCGACAGCCGAGCGGAGGCCCGCGAACTCGTCCTTCTCGATGGTGTTCATGGTGTTGCACTGGAGGATCAGGTCCACCGTGCGCATGTAGTCGGCGTCCGCGTAGATCTTCGGGGACTCCTCGATCCGCACGGTGTAGCCGTGGTCGCGGAGGAATGGGATGAAACGGTCCGTCGCCTCGATCGGCTGGTGTCCGTCCCACCCGCCCCGGACGACGAGTGCTTCGTTGGTGGTCATGGTGTCTCTTTCCTGAGGGAGTCGTCGGTGGTGACTGCGGAGGAGAAGGCCGCGTCGAAGGATGCGGCGGGAGGAGCGATGGTGGCGAGCTCGGTGAAGAGCGTGACGGACCGGGGTGCGTGCTCAGACATGCTGCCACCCCGCGTCCTGCGCGTCGCTCTGCTCCACGGCGCGCAGGACCCTCTGCACCTGCAGCGCGTCGGCGAAGGAGGGCGACGGCGTCCGCGCGTCGGCGATCGCCTGGACGAGGTCCACCACCTGGTGCGTGAACCCGTGCTCGTAGCCGAGGCCGTGCCCCGCGGGCCACCAGTTCCCGGTGTAGGGATGCACCGGTTCGGTCACGTTGATGGTGCTGAAGCCCGCGATCTCCTGCGGCTGCGTGCCGTCGTAGAACTCGAGCGAGTTCATGTGCTCGAAGTCGAAGGCGAGGGAGCCGAGCGTGCCGTTGACCTCCAGGCGCATGGAGTTCTTCCGGCCGAGGGCGAAGCGCGTGGCCTCGAAGACGCCGATCGCGCCGCCGTCGAACCGCGCGCTGAAGATCGCGGCGTCGTCCACCGTCACCGTCCCCATCCCGCCGTCCGTGGAGCCGGAACCGCCGAGGCCCGCCCGCTCCCCGCTGAGCGGGCGCTCGTGGACGAACGTGGTGAGCGAGCCGGACACCCCCGTGATCCCCAGCCCGGTCACGTACTGGGCGGCGTCGATGCTGTGCGCACCGATGTCGCCCAGTGCACCGGAGCCCGACTTCTGCCGGTCGAGCCGCCACGTCATCGGCGAGGTCTCGTCGGAGAGCCAGTCCTGGAGGTACTGGGCGCGCACGTGCCGGATGGTCCCCAGGCGCCCCTGCTCCACGAGGCGCCGTGCCAGGGTGATGGCCGGGGTGCGGCGGTAGGAGAAGCCGCACATCGCGAACACCCCCTTCTCCTCGGCGGCCTGCGCCGCGGCGGTCATGCGCTCGGCCTCCTCCACGGAGTTGGCGAGGGGCTTCTCGCAGAGCACGTGCTTCCCCGCCTCGAGGGCGGCGATCGCGATGTCCGCGTGCGTGTCACCGGGGGTGCAGATGTCGATCAGGTCGACGTCGTCGCGCTCCACGAGGGCCCGCCAGTCGGTCTCGGTGTCCCGCCATCCCATGGTGTCGGCCGCCGCCCGGACGGCGGTCCCGTCGCGTCCGGCGAGGACGGCGAGGTCCGGCCGGAGCGGCAGGTCGAAGAAGCGCGGAGCGGTGCGCCAGGCATGGGAGTGCATGGCACCCATGAAGGCGTAGCCCACCATCCCGATGCGCAGGGCCGGTTGTGACGGAGAGGTCATGAGGCTGGGTCTTCCTTTCGGTCTGTTTGGCGCAGTTCACAGTGGGTCGGCCAACGGGTCGGCGGATGCACCGGAACCTACGTCAGGATCAGCGGAGACGGGATGCCGCTCCGCTCGTTCCGAGGTTCGGCGGACGAGCACAGGATGCTCACGCTCCTGGTCGTCCGCCCCGTGATGACCCGCGAGGGGCCCACTGCATGATCGGCCGGTCCACTACGACCGCAGGCGGCTAGGCTGGGCGCCAAGGTGTCGGCAGAAGCGGCGGGGATCAGGCGTGGTGCGTTCCACATGATCTTCAGTTCTTCCGTTGCGTCGCCTCGGCCGGGGCGAGATGGCTGGCGGTGATGGACAGGTCATCTCCGCGGCGGGTGCGGCCGTTGACCGCCACGCTGCGGAAGGGAAACCGAAAGGTTTTCGATAAGAACAAACTTATAAGAGCAAGGTAACCTGCATCACATCGTGTGGTCAATGCCTGATAGTCGCGGTCCTCCACTGATCCTCACAGGGGAAGAAGCCACAGCACACCAGCCTCGGAAATCTGCGGGGAGAAGGGGTTTCGAAACATTGTCGGACATTCGGACACGATCGAGGGCAACGCTCGGATCAGTCGCAACCTTGGCCGGAGTCTCCATCCCCACGGTCTCGAAGGTCATCAACGGGAGGGAGGACGTCGCCCCCGCCACGCGAAAGCGCGTCCTCGAAGCACTGCGTGAGTCCGAATACCAGCCGCCGGGTCAGCGCCACGCGCTGGCCCCTCCGGCAACGATGCTGATCGACGTCGCGGTGGACAGCGTGACGACGGCGTACTACGCAGAAGTGATGGACGGGATCCTCGAGAGTGCTGCGGACACCGGCGCGGAGGTCGTCCTGTCCAAGACCGGCCACACCCAACTACCGGCCGGCGAACGTGCCGAAAAGATGCAGGCGCAGGGCCGCCGCGGGTTGCTGCTCGTGACATCCCGCTGGTCTCCCCGCGAGATCCGGGAGGTCAAGAAGCGAGGCATCGCCGTCGTCGTGATCGATCCCATCAACCCGCCAGGCCCTGGTGTGGCGAGCGTGGGAGCCACCAATTGGGCAGGCGGCAAGGCCGCGACCGAGCACCTCCTGGAGCTCGGCCATACGAGGGTCGCGTTCATCGGTGGCCCCCCGAGCGCGGAATGCAGCCAGGACCGTGAGCATGGCTACACGGCGGCCCTGCTGGAACGCGGCATCCCCATTCCTGAGGAATACGTGTCCGCCGGCGACTTCGCTCCCGCCACAGGCCGGAGTAGTCTCCTGCACCTCCTGGGACTCGAGAACCCACCGACGGCCATCTTCGCCGCATCGGACAGCATCGCCCTCGGCGTCCTTGCGGAGGCCCACGCGCAGGGCGTGTCTGTCCCGAAGGACCTCAGCGTGGTCGGTTTCGACGGCACCCTGAGCAGCGAGCAGTCCTCCCCGGAGCTCACCACTGTGGCGCAGCCCTTGCGGGAGATGGGGCGTACCGCAGTCCGAGCAGTGCTGCGGGAGATGGAGGGCGGTAAGCCGGATTCGACGCGCGTCGAGCTCGCCACGCACCTCATTGTCCGTTCGTCGACCGCGCCGCCCGCTGCCTGACGTCGGAGCCCAGCACCCTTGCCCCTCCGCCACATCGTGTGCGCTCAGCCCTTGACCGCACCCTCCATGACGCCCGAGACCAGTTGCTTGCCCGCGAGGATCAGCACGAGAAGGAGCGGGATGGCGACGAGGAAGACGCCTGCCATCACCAGTCCCGTGTCCGAGGTAAAGGCACCCCGCAGCTGGGGCACCACGAGGGGCATGGTCAACTGGGACCGCATGACGACCGACGGCCAGAAGAAGCTGTTCCACGAGCCGATGAAGGTGAAGAGGGCCAGCGTCGCCGCGCCGGGACGCGCTGCGGGGAGGGCGATGGACCAGAAGATCCGGAACATCGACGCCCCGTCCACCCTCGCCGCCTCGATCAGCTCGAAGGGCAGGGCTTCCTGGAGGTACTGCGTCATCCAGAAGACGCCGAAGGCGCCGATCAGGCCGGGCACGGTGAGCGCGAGGAGCGAGTCCACCCAGCCGAACTCGTTCATCATGACGAACATGGGGATGGTGCCGATCTGTGCCGGGATCACCATGGTGCCGATCACGGCGAGGTAGAGCGCGCGCCGTCCGCGGAACCGGAGCTTGGAGAAGGTGAACCCTGCGAGGGTCGCGAAGAACACCGTGGAGGCGCTCACGGAGACGGACACGAGCAGGGAGTTGCCGAAGGCTACCCAGATGTTGAACTGCTCGGTCGAGAAGACCTGCGCGAAGTTCTCGAAGAGCGTCAGCGTCGGCAGCCACGTCGGGAGCGTGCCGACCGACCTCGCGATGTCCGTGGTGCTCGACGATCCGTACATCGCCGCCGCATAGAGGGGGAAGGCCGACAGGACGAAGGCCACTGTGAGGAGGGCGTAGGTCACCCACCCCGGTCTCCGCGTCGACGACCGCGTCGGCTCGGACCGCCCCCTGGCCTTCCTCTTGCTCGCGTAGCGCGCGGCCCCTCGGCCGGCTGTGTTCTCGACGAGTGCCGTGTTCACCGTGGGTCTCCTTCGACTGGTCGGTTCTGCTCGGTCGTGCGCGCCCGGCGTGCGGTGGACGGACGCATGAACCTGGGCAGGCGGCTCGCCTTCGCGTTCGACGATGCCACCCTGCCGGTCAGGGCGATGTTCAGCAGCGAGAGCACCAGGATGATCAGGGCGAAGATCCAGCCGACGGCGGCTGCCTGGCCCAGGCGGTCCTGCCACTGGCCGAAGCCGAGGTTGTAGAGGTACAGCACCACGGTGGTCCACTGGCTGTCGGACCCGCCGACGCCACCACCGGTGCCGCCGCCGTCGAACATGCGGGCCTCGTCAAAGATCTCGAGTCCTCCGATGGTCATGGTGAGGACCACGAAGACGAGAGTGGGCCGAATGCTGGGGATGGTCACCGAGAAGAATTGCCGGAGACGCCCCGCACCGTCCACGGTCGCGGCCTCGTAGTACTCACGCGGCACGGCCTGCATCGCGGCGAGGAAGATCAGCGCGTTGTAGCCGGTCCAGCGGAACACCACCATGGAGCCGATGGCCATGTGGGAGAGCACTCGATCCTGGAAGAAGGGGGAGCTGTACTCGGTCCAGATGCCGAGTTCCTGCAGGTTCGGGACGAGGAGACCGAACTGCCCGAAGACCTGCCCGAAGATCATCGCGGTGGCCACCGGCATCACCACGAACGGCAGGAGCACACTCATGCGCCAGAAGGTTCGCGCCCGGATGTTCTGGTCGAGGATGGCCGCGATCAGCAGCGCCAGGACGATCTGAGGGATCCCGCCCCAGAGGAAGATCGAGAACGTGTTCTGGAGAGCGCGCCAGAACAGCGGCTGGCTCAGGACCCAGGTGAAGTTGTCGACCCCCACGAAGTCGCCCATGCCGCTGCGGCGGTGCCAGTCGTGCAGCGCGACCACCACGTTGAAGGCGAGCGGGAAGGCGCCGAAGATCGCGAAGATGATGAAGAACGGCGATATGTAGAGGTAGGGCGAGACCTTGATGTCCCAGCGCGAGAGCCGCTGCCCCCACCCGACGCGGCGTGCAGGACGCGGTGGCGCCGCTGCAACCGATGTGTCTGTAGCCATGGCTCGAGCCTTTCCTGGATGCGGTGTGGTGACCTGCCGTCCTGCGATCCGGCCCTGGGCGGACCGGATCGCAGGAGAGGGCTCTAGTCGGCGGTCTCGAAGCCGAGGGCCTCGAACTCGCTGACGGTCGATTCCCAGGCCTCCTCGGGTGTGGCGCTGCCGGACTCCACCAGGGAGATGCCGTTCGTGACGAGCGTCTGGATGCCTGCGAAGTTCTCGCCGCGGTAGCCACCGGCAGCCCCGTCACCAGCGGACGCCGCGAGCTCTCCGTAGATCTGGCCCAGGCGCTGGTCGCCGAAGAAGGCGTTCTCGGTCTCGGCGATGTCCGGGTTCTCGATGGCCTCGAGCTGCGAGGGGAACTGCCCGGTGGTCTCGAACCACTGCACCGCGGCCTCGGGTGAGGTGAGGTGGTCGGCGAGCTTGACCGCCCATGCGGTGTTCTCTCCCGCTGCCGGGACCGAGAAGAAGGAGCCGCCCCAGTTGCCGCCGCCTTCGGGGAAGGTGCTCGATGCCCGCCACCCCTCGATGCCGTCGGCGTTCTCCGCGATGATCCCGGTCATCCAGGCCGGGGTGACCACGGTGGCCCACTCCTGGTTCTGGAAGCCCGCGCCCCAGTCCGCGTTGCCGATCGGGATGCCGGCCGAGACGCCGTCCTCGGCGGCGGTGGCGAACGTCATGAAGAGGTCCTTCACCTCGGTGTTGTCCGCGAGGTTGTAGGGGTTGCCGGACTCCGGGTCCTCGAAGGCGGAGGGCAGCAGGTTGATAGCCGCCTGGAACGCGCTCGAGAGCGAGTCGATGAAGTAGTTGTCGGAGACGGCGACGTACTCGCGGCCAGCGTCGAGGAAGGACTCCCAGGAGGCGGAGTCACCTCCGATGTACTCACCGAAGGCCTCGGGGTCCGAGGCCACGCCCGCCGCGGAGGTCATGTCCTGGTTGAAGGCGACGCCGAGCGGCCCGATGTCCGTGCCGTACCCGGTGAGGGCGCCGTCGACGCTCCCCTGCTCCACCTTCCAGTCGACCCAGCGATCGGGGATCTCGGGGAGTTCCACCCAGTCCTCCGGGACGGCCATCATCTCGCTCCACCAGTCCAGCTCGATCAGGTGGACGTCCGACAGGCCTGCGCCGTCGGAGGAGAGCCCGTTGCGGAGCACGGTCTGCGCCGAGGCGCCGTCGGGGAAGGATTCCACGGCTACCTCGATGCCGTGTTCCTCCTCGAAGGAGGCGAGCAGCTCGGGCGGGAAGTCCATCCAGGCGGCCACGGTCAGCTGTTCGGGCTTGTTGTCCTCGGTGGCTTCCTCGGCGCCGCCTCCTGCACCTCCTCCCCCTCCTCCGGAGCAGGCGGTGAGGGCGAGGGCCGCCAGCGCCGAGATGGCACCGGCCCGTAGGGAACGTCTCGTGAATCTCATGGTGCGTGTCCTTTCGATACTTCGTCGTATGCGGGTGCAGCAGCGTCAGGGTGTTGCTGGGAAGAGCGACATCACGGCCCAGGGTGGGAGCTCGACGTCGATCGTGAGCACACCGTCCGTGTCGACGGTGAGCGTCCTGCGGTCCAGGCCATCGGCGATCCTCGTGAGGTCGGCGACATCCTTGCGGGAGAGGTTCAGGGGCTCCCCCATGCGGTGCCAGGCGCTGACCACGTCGCCGTGGTCCTGGTCGAGGATCTCCATCCGGTACTCATGGCCCGGGTGAAGCCCCGTGACGGTGTGGTGGATCCGCCGCGCGGGCCCCTCCTGGGCGAGCCGGCGTGTCTGGGTGTAGGAATCGGCGGCACCCACCGACCTGGTGCCCATGCTGTCGGGGTAGTTGAAGAACAGGGCGGCCACGGCGTCCTCCGCGGTGCGGGTGATGACGCCGTGCTCGGTCTGCAGCGCCACCCGGTGGCCCAGCCGGTTGAGCATGGCCATGGCGTGGAAGGTCGGCTTGTGGATGCCCTGTTCGTTGACGAACCCGAACCCGCCGTGGAAGGGGCCAATCCCGCCGCCGCCCTCCTCGAAGACGTCCGTGAACGTCCAGTAGGAGATGGAGTCGGCGAGATCGTGGCACTGGAGGAAGACGCGCGCGATGTACGTGGCGGCGAAGACGGTGTCATGCATGCGGTCCCGGCTCGACGGCGACGTGCTCCATTCGGTGATGTGCAGTTCGGCGTCGGGGTAGGGGGACGCGGCGATGACCTGGCGCATCACCTTGAGGTCGTTCCACGTCGCGTCACGGTCACGGCTGATGGGCCGGCCGATACCCTGCGTGTCGAACGCGAAATCGGTCGGGTACAGGTGGGTGGAGAGGAAGTCGATGGGTACGTCCCGCTCGGCGCAGTAGGCGATGAACTCGTGGATCCACACCGGCTTCCAGGTGAGCAGCTCGGGATCGGGGGCCTCCGCCGTGGCTGCCTCCACCGACCTGTCGTGGTACTCGCCGTCGTAGCGGGCATCCGGTACGAACACCGATGACGACGGCCCGCCGACCCGCAGCCCCGCGTCGATCACCTTGATGGCCTTCGCGGTCGCCTCGTAGAGTTGGAAGTACTCCGTGCGTGTGCCGGTCCAGAAGTGCGGCACGAGGTTCGGTTCGTTCCAGACCTCGAACGGCCAGGTGCGCACCTCGTCGATGCCGTACCGGCCGATCCAGTGCTCGATCGTCGCGGTGACGAGCGCTACCCAGGCATGCATGTCCTTCGGGGGGCTGCAGTGCGCCTTCCACCAGAAAAGGGTCTCGGTCTCGGTCGCGAGCTCCCGCGGCATGAAGCCGAGCTCCACGAACGGGCGGGCTCCCGTGTCGAGGATGGCGTCGAACACCTTGTCCACGTAGGCGAAGGTGTAGGTGGGCTCGGCCAGGGGCGACGGCGGACCGAACCCGCCGCCGTTCGAGGCGCGGTACACGAACATGTCGTCGTGGAAGACGCCGTGGAACCGTACGTAGCGCACGCCAAGGACGTCCACGGCTTCGGTGAAGTGGCGCTGCCAGTCGGCGCGTAGGGCCTCATTCGCACGGCCCGCGCCGACGCAATGGCTCCAGATGTGGGGAAGCACATCACCAGCGGGAGGGAGTCCGTCGACCGATAGGCTTGCCGGGGGCTCGACGGACATGGGACCTCCTTTGGTCACGAACGGCGGGGCCGAATCGTTGGCGAAACTGTTTCGCAGTGTGTATCGTTGGTTCATCGTAAGTTTCGTCCCCAGCTGTGTCAATGGTCATGTTTGAAGCGACCTGACGTGCGTCTCTCGTCAGGATCGGATCGAAACAGTTTCGAAGAGAGGGTGTTATGGCTTCAGAGATTTCGGGGCGACGCGCCACTCTGGACGACGTAGCGACTGCCGTGGGTGTCTCCAAGGCGACGGTGTCCAAGGCCCTCAACGGCCGCAACGACATCTCGCCCCTGACCCGTGAGCGGGTCCTCGCTGCCGTGTCGGAGCTCGACTACCGTGCGACGACGCTTCCGCCGCCGGTTCCGTCCCGCCGGGTCGTCGCCGTCGTGTTCGACCTCCCGGCCTCGCCATACATCATGGGTGTTCTGCAGGGCGCCCTGACGGAAGCCACCGACTCACAGGTCGACCTTCTGACCCGCCTCGCTCCTGAACGCACCTCGCGCATGCACCGGTCGGTCGCGCGGGACTGGGTCGCCGCGCAGCGGGCATCGGGCGTTGTCGGCATAATCGGGCTCACGCTGTCGGCGCCCGACGGACTCATCGAGGCGGCGAGCGACGCGAACCTGCCGTTCATCATGGTCGACCCTGTCGACACGCGGCATGACCGCATGGTGAGCGTCGGGTCCAGCAACTGGACGGGCGCCCGGACCGCAGCCGAGCACCTCATCGGCCTGGGCCATCGGCGCATCGCCTGGATCGGTGGCCCCGAGGCGTCGGACGCCGCCCGCGACCGGCGGCTCGGATACCAGGCTGCGCTCGATTCCGCCGGCGTCGCTCCTGATCCCTCCCTGATCCGTTCAGGCCCCTTCGCGGTCGTGAACGGCATCGAGAACGCACGCGCCCTCCTCACCTCCCTGCACCCGCCGACGGCCATCATGGCCGCGAACGACGAGATCGCCGTCGGGGTGCTCACCGTCGCGCACGAACTCGGCATCCATGTGCCGCAGGCACTGAGCGTGACCGGCTTCGACGACACGCCCCAGGCCGCCTGGACCACACCCCCGCTGACGACCGTCCACCAGAATCTGGACGGCATGGGTGCCATGGCCGTCCAGACCATCCTGACCATGTCCGAGGGCCGCGGCC
The DNA here is from genome assembly GCF_058269235.1 of Arthrobacter sp. TJ-236. Taxonomy (NCBI): domain Bacteria; kingdom Bacillati; phylum Actinomycetota; class Actinomycetes; order Micrococcales; family Micrococcaceae; genus Arthrobacter; species Arthrobacter sp. TJ-236. Next base: position 294,557 of record NZ_JBZCNI010000003.1, on the reverse strand, counting down.
CATCGTCACCGCACGTCGAGCTGGCGACCTCCCTGACGGAGCGGAGCACCACGGCTGCTCACCGGGACGGCGCCTAGGGGCGGCATCTGTCAGCAGAATCGGTTGCTCGAATCAGCGCCCGCGTGCAGAACTGATGTCGGCATGATCGGGCCTGCTGCGAGGTCGGAGCTTCACTTCGCCAACGCGAAGCACCCCGATTCCTTCCTGTAAGTCAGCTTGGTGATTCCTGGCAGGTAGCTGGGAGCGCAGAAGCGAGTGGTGGTATCCGCCAGTCGCGTACACAGCACTGTGTCCCGATCCGGGAAGGCTCCCTACCTTTGGGGAGGCGGCGACGCAGCTGCCCTCTCTCACTCAGGAGCACCGTGCGCACTCGTCTCACCGCCAGCCCCCTCACCCGCCGCCTCGCCACCGCAGTCCTGCTGCCGGGGCTCCTCGGCGGTGCGCTGTTCCTCGCCCCGCAGGCATCGGCCACCACCGGGCCGACGTCGGGCATCTGCAACGGTGTGGTGAACCAGCTGGCGCACCGTGGCACGGTGCAGGAGAACCTCCTCAAGGCCGCAGCGAAGAAGAACGCCGACATCATCACCAAGCTGCAGGCTGACCGCACGGCACTGCAGGCGAGCGCCACCACCCTGACGACACAGATCGCCGACGCGAACAAGGCGCTTGCGGCTCTCGTAGCCGAGGAGGCGCGCCTCGACGCGACGCTCACCGCAGCCCAGGCCAGCGCAGCAGCCGTGACCGCGGAACAGGCCTCCCTGACTCAGACCATCGCCACGACCAACGGTCAGCTGACCGCCCTCCAGTCGCAGCAGACCGCCGTCGTCGCAGCCCTCGCGCCGGTGCAGGCGCAGCTGGCCGAGGCCGAAGCCACTGAAGCCGACCTCCGGAAGCAGGCTGCCGCAGCGACCACGCTGGTCGACGATCAGCGCGAGGTCGTGCGTGTCGCGAACGGCGCCCTGGTGGGCTTCGAAGCCGCCGCGGCGCAGGCTGCCGGCGATGTCACTCGCCAGAATGACGCCGTCACGACGGCGAAGGGTGAACTGGCAGGGCTCACCACGAAGGCGCAGGAAGCAGCCGACGCCGTCACCATTGCCACGCGGGCCCTCACCGACGGCGAGGACCTCCTCGAAGAGCTCGTCGCCGCCGGCACCACGGCCCAGGGCGAGCTCGACGCCCTCCGGAGCGACATCGTCGCGGCCGGGGAGACACTGACTGCACGCGAGGTCGACGCCACGACCGCTACTGCGGCCGTCGCGGCGAAGAACGCCGCCATCACGGCCGCGCAGACCGAACTGTCTGCACGGCAGACGACCGCCACCCGCGCTGCGGACGCAGTCACCGCGCAGACCACCGCTGTCACGGCCGCCGAGGCCGCACTCGTGCCGCTGCGCGCCGCCGCGACGAAGGCTGCCGATGCAGTCGCCTCGAACACGGCATTCCAGAGCACCGTTGCCGCACAGATCATGGTGCTGGAGAACAACATCACGGCAAAGAACGCTGAGGTCACGGCAAAGCAGGCCGCGCTGACGACGGCGCAGAATCAACTGCCGGCGCTGGAAGTGCGGAAGTCGACAATCGAAGCGGAGATCGCGAACCTGACGGTCAAGATCAGCGAGGTCAAGGGGAACAACCAGGACCTCAGGAAGCCCCTGGTGGAACAGCGCAGCGCCAAGCAGACAGAGCTCAATCGCGTTGAAACGTCGATCGCCGACGCGAACGCTCAGATCTCGGGTCTGCAGGGCGACCTCACCACCCTTAGGACCCAGGTGGACACCCTGAACGCGCAGCTCCTGGCGAAGCAGGGCGAGAGCAGCGCCCTGCAGCGGGAGGCCGCACCCCTGCAGGCCACGCTCACCGCCGCGAACACCGCAGTCGTGACGAAGGAAGCGGATGTCGCGTCCCTGAATTCCCAGCTGCCCGCCCTGCAGACAGCGCTGGCCGATGCCAAGGCCGCCGTCGCCACCCAGCAGGGTACCGTGACGGCCTTGCAGGGTCAGCTGCCGGCCCTCGTCACGGCTGCTGACACCGCCCGCAGCGCTGTGGCGACCCAGGAGAAGGTCGTCGCGGACCTCGACGCCGAACTGCCCACGCTGAGCGAGGGCGTCGCGGCAGCCGAGGCTGCCGTCGCCACGCAAAAGGACGCCCTGAGCGCCCTGCGCACGGAGCTCTCCGACGCGGACGCCCGTCTGGCCTCGGCAACGGGCGCCGTCGCCGCCAAGTCGGCTGAACTCACCGCACTCGAGGACCGCCTGCCCACCCTGCAGGCCGCAGCCGAGAGCACCGCGAAGGCAGTGACGGACAAGCAGACGGAGATCGTCACCCTCAATGCCGAGATGGACCGCCTGGTCAGCGCTTTGACCGCGCTGAACACGGGTATCGCGGGCAAGGAAGCGGACGTCCTCGCACTGCAGGGCCGCGTGGCACCGCTCCTCGCGCAGCTGGACAAGCTCAACGGTGAGATCAGCGCGACCGAGGCCAAGCTGACGTCCCTCCAGGGCCAGCTCACCACTCTCGACAATCAGGTGACGGACGCCCAGACCGTGCTCCGCAACCTCGAGGCACAGAAGAAGGCGAACAAGGCAGCCATCACCACCCAGAAGGCGGCGGTCAACGTTCTCGAGGACAAGCTCGGCGCCGTCCAGGGCCAGATCAAGGCCATCGACGGGCAGATCGCGCTCGGCGGCTGCGTCGCCTGACGCACTCCGCACACGCATGAAGGAGGGCCCCGGAACCATGTGTTCCGGGGCCCTCCCTGCGTCTCAGCGCATCAGGAAGCTGACGCACCTGATGCGCGGCACTCACGCTAGAACGTCAGCACCAGCCGGCCACGAAGGCCGCCTGCCTCCAGCCGGCGGTGCGCCTCGGGTGCCTCCTCCGCAGGAAGAGCGCCGGCCATGCTCGGGGTGAGCACGCCGTCCTCGACGGCCTGCCGCAGGGAGTCGAGCTTGGCCTGCGAGTGGTACTCGTCGAACACCCAGGCAGCCTCGAAGCGGATGTCGCGGGTCGGCTCACCTTTCCAGCCGCGCACGGAGATGAAAACTCCACCGTCACGCAGGGCCGGGACCACGTCCTCGTGCAGCAGCGCGGTGTCCGCGATCGCGTCGACGCCGTCCGGGAAGACCTCAAGGATGCGGCCGGCGAGGCCCTCGCCGCGATCGATCACGTGATCGGCGCCGAGGTTCTGCACGAGCTCGCGATCCTTCGGTGCTGCGTCCGCAATGACCGTCAGCCCCTGCTGCTTGGCGAGCTGGATCATGTAGTTGCCGAGTGTTCCGGCGCCACCGGTGACGGCGATGACCTGCCCGGGTTCCAGAGCGGCGAACTCGAGGATCTGCACCGCGGTGAGCCCGTTCATGGGGAGGGTGGATGCCTCCTCGAGGGTGGTCCTGGCGGGGATGCGCGCAACAGAATCGTCGGAGGCCACGAGGTACTCGGCGTACGCACCACCATGCTCTCCGAGCGGCAGAGCGATGGCCATGACCTCGTCACCCACCGTCCACGCGCTGCCGGGTCCTACTTCGTCGATGACGCCGGCGGCGTCCATGCCGGGCAGGTAGGGCGGCGTGGACTGGCTCATGTCGTACGCGCCCGTCCGCACGTTGGTGTCCGTCGGGCTGACCGCTGCAGCCTTGACGCGGATGCGGACTTCCTTCTCGCCCGGGTGCGGGTCGGGAAGGTCGTGGACGGTCAGGGCGTCCGGTCCGCCGAATTCGGTGACTCCGATTGCTTTGATGGCGCATCAACTCCAGGATCTCGTTGGGGGTGCTGCCGGTGACGGTGCACTCCCTCCAGAACCAAGGGCTGGCATCAGGAATTCCGTCCGACGCACGCAGAACGTCCCGGCCACCTGCAGCAGGTGACCGGGACGCTCGTGGTGCAGCGGGTTACTTCCGGCTGGTCGCGGTGCTCTTGTCGTCGTCGAGCCCGGACTCGACGTCCGCGCCCTCGCCGTCCGGATCCGCTGCGATGACCGGCTGGCCCTCCACCTCGTCGCGGTCCTTCTTCGCTGCGTCGCCCCGGGTCTTGATGAGGCTCGCGATGGTGGCTACGGTGATGGTCGCCAGGATGAAGAGCAGCGAGACGGAGATGGGGATCTCGGGTACCCAGAGGAGCGGTTCGCCGCCGTTGATGAAGGGCAGCTCGTTGACGTGCAGGGCGTGGAACACGAGCTTCACGCCGATGAACGCGAGGATCACCGCGAGGCCCTGCGCCAGGTAGACGAGGCGCTCGAGCAGGCCGCCGATGAGGAAGTACAGCTGGCGGAGGCCCATCAGGGCGAAGGCGTTGGCCGTGAACACGATGTACGCCTGCTCGGTGAGGCCGTAAATCGCGGGGATGGAGTCGACGGCGAAGATCAGGTCAACGAAGCCGATCGCGATGATGGTGAGCAGCATCGGCGTGACGAAGCGCTTGCCGCCCTTCTTCACGGTGAGCTTGTCCTCGTGGTACTCGTCCGTGACGGGGAGCACGCGGCGGACCAGCTGCATGAACTTGCCGTCGGCCGGGTTGGAGTCATGGCTGCCGAATGCCTGCTTGTAGGCGAGGAAGAGGAGCAGCGCGCCGAAGATGTAGAAGATCCAGGAGAAGTTGGAGATCAGTCCGGCGCCGATGGCGATGAACCCGCCACGGAGGATCAGCGCGATGATGATGCCGACCATCAGCACCTTCTGCTGGTACTTCTTCGGAACCGCGAAGCCCGTGATGACGATCAGGAACACGAACAGGTTGTCGACCGAGAGGGCCTTCTCGGTCAGGTACCCGGCGTAGTACTCACCGCCGAAGTCCCAGCCCCACACCTGGCCGATCACCACGCCGAAGAGCAGGGCCAGGCCGATGTAGAACGCGGACCATCGGGCAGATTCACCGATGGACGGCTCGTGGGGGGTGCGCACGTGCGCGAAGAATTCGTAGACGAAGAAGGCGATGGTCACCGCGATGGTGACGAGCCAGATGGTGGGCGAAACGTCCAAGGGGTACTCCAGGGGTAGGCGTCGGATACTGGCGCCAAGGTCTCTTCCGCCCGGATGGGTCCGGTGCCGATGGCCCGGGATGCTTCACTGCATCCGTAGTGACGAGCCGATCGCTGATGGGAGTACTCCCCTTGATACATCGATGCTAACGCATGGATCGGCGTGTCTGTTCCCTACGCGTCACACGAACGACGACGGCGGCCGCCCCGCGCGCCCGCCGCCCCTCCCCCGCACCCACGGGTGACTGGCGCCGTCGTGCTGGTGGCTAGGCTGGGCGCATGGCCACAGTGATCCTCGTGCGGCACGGCCGCACCACAGCGAATGCCTCCGGCCTGCTGGCCGGGCGGACCCCCGGCGTCAGCCTCGACGACGTCGGGCGGGCCCAGGCGACGGCGACCGGCGAGCGTCTCGCCGTCGTGCCGCTCGTCGGTGTGGTGTCCAGCCCGCTGGAGCGGTGCCGGCAGACCTCGCAGTTCATCCTCGACCGCCAGGCGGGCAAGCCTGAGATCCCGGTCGACGACGGCATCACCGAGTGCGACTACGGCCAGTGGCAGAACCGCACCCTCACCGAGCTGGCCACCGAGCCCCTGTGGTCCACGGTGCAGTCGCAGCCGTCCGCCGTCACCTTCCCCGGTGGCGAGTCGATGGCGGCGATGCAGGCGCGCGCCGTGGCGGCGATCCGCAGCCGCGACGCCTTCTTCGAGGCCGAGTACGGGCCGGGCGCCGTGTGGGCTGCGGTGAGCCACGGCGACATCATCAAGTCGATCCTCGCGGACGCCCTCGGCACGCACCTGGACCTGTTCCAGCGCATCAACGTGGGCCCCGCGTCGGTCTCGATCATCAACTACGGCAGCGCGCGGCCCACGGTCTTCGCGACCAACACGGACGCCGGTGACCTGTCCTGGCTGGTGAAGAGCGCACCCACCGGTGATGCCGCCGTGGGTGGTGGCGCAGGGCATGAAGCAGCGCCGCCCGCATGAGCCTAAAATAGAAGCATGCCTACAACTGTTCACGAGTTCGCCTGGCCGGATCGGGTAATCATCGGCACCATCGGCGTCCCGGGAGAGCGGACCTTCTACCTGCAGGTGCGCACGGGGAAGCAGATCGTGAGCATCGCCCTCGAGAAGCAGCAGTCGGCGCAGCTCGCCGAGAAGATCGACGAGATCCTCGACCAGCTCATCGCCCTCGACGGCAACCCGTTCCACGTTCCGAGCAGCACGCCGATCGAGCTCGTCGACAACGACCAACTGGACCCTGTGGAGGAACAGTTCCGCACCGGTGCGATGAGCCTGGGCTGGGATCCGACGACGGCGCAGATCGTGGTGGAGGCCTACCCCATCACCGAGGTGGACACCGACGACATCAACGCCCTGCTCGCCGCGGATGACGACGACGCCGAGGCCGCCGAGATGCTCGTGGTGCGGATGCCCGTGGGCACCGCCCGCGCGTTCTCGAAGCGCACCCGCGAGGTGGTCGGCGCAGGCCGCCCCATCTGCGTGATCTGCGGCCAGCCGATCGACGCCGACGGCCACACCTGCACCCTCCCCGAGGCCTGATGGCCGGCACCGACCTGATGACCGACGAGCTCACGCTCACCGGACGCATCAGGACGGCGTCCAACGCCACGTTCGTCGGCAGCATCGGCGACCAGACGGTCGTGTACAAGCCGATCCGCGGCGAGAAGCCGCTGTGGGACTTCCCCGACGGCTGCCTCGCGCACCGCGAGGTGGCGGCCTACCTGGTGTCCGAGGCCATGGGCTGGAACATCGTGCCGAAGACCTGGCTCCGCGACGGACCGCTGGGCGAGGGCATGGTGCAGCTCTGGCAGGAGCCGGACCCCGAGCAGGACGCCGTGGACCTCATGCCTGCGGACGAGGTGCCGGAAACCGGCTGGAAGCACGTGCTCGAGGGGCAGGACGACGCCGGTCAGATCGTCGCGCTGGTCCACGAGGACACCGCGGCGCTGCGCCGCATGGCCGTCTTCGACGTGATCGTCAACAACGCGGACCGCAAGGGCGACCACATCCTCGCCATGAAGGACGGCCACCGCTACGGCGTGGACCACGGGCTGACTTTCCACAGCGAGCACAAGCTGCGGACGGTGTTGTGGGGGTGGGTCGGTGAAGAACTGACCGCAGAGGAACTTGAGGGCATCGACCGCGTGCGCAGCGGCCTGAGGGACACGCTCGGCGGAGACTTGGCAGGTCTGCTCACCGCAGAGGAGATCTCCGCGCTGACGGGTCGCTGCTCTGCATTGCGCGCAACCAAGCGCGCGCCGGGACCTCAGGGTCACTCGTCGGCAGTGCCCTGGCCCCTCTTCTGACGGACGTGAGCGGCACAAGTTTCGACACGTGGCTCCGAGGGCGCCGCTGCCTCTGCAAAGTAGTGGAATCTGTCAGCGGCGACTACAGACGGACCGTAGTTCGCGAACGCTTATCGCTACACGAAGCGAATGCGTGAGCGCTCCGCAGCGTCGTCGCAACACGTGCAAGTACGTTCGCTAAGAGCGTTCGTGCCCATCGAGCACTGTGCTACCCCCGGACCACCCCCTGTTGCATGTAGGGCACTCGATGTTCCACTCGTCCGAGCCCCAAATCTCGATCATCCGGCCGATGTTCTTCCGGCTCGATGGGTACCGCCGATCAGCGTCCTGGTCTTGCTTTGTCACGATGAGCGCGGCTCAATTGTTCACAATGCTCGACGCCCTGACTGAGGACGGTACGACGTCACTCCGACATCGCCTTGCGTTCATCGAAAACCGAAGGACCGATTGATGAGAACGACTGCCATGAGACAGATTGCTGAGACTCGTGGGGGCATGGACAAGACCTCGCTGACTCGTCTACGCCAGTCAGTGAGGCTCCCACCCGTCAGTCCCATCAAGGGATCCTTTGATACGACCTGACGCGGGCGCTCTTTTCGAGCCGTTGAGTCCAGCTAAAGGCCCGAGGACCGTGTGCTCTGAGTCAGCCGCGGATCGTGCCGCCGCTGGAGCCTGCGGAAGTGGGCAAGCCGTCACAAAGCGCTGCGATGATCTCGCGATTCACCACTGTGACTTACAGCACGGTAACCAACCAGTTCCCCACCCTGACCTCATCGGGGCACTCACCACCGCTGGTGCTCGATTACATGCGCCCTTACCAGAGCTTTGAACCGATGACCTACCTCTCCGCAGACTCTCCTTCCGCACGGTCCCCTAGATGCGTTCCGACGCCACCAAGTAGCCGACGAGTCGTGCTTGCAGGTCGAACAATAGGAGTGCACTAAGGTGAACGCATGTCCGAGACCGACGATCTTCCACTTATGCACACAATCGAATTAGTGAGCTCTATGTCTGCCGCTGACGTTAGCGAGAAGGACATAAGGTTGCCTAGCGTGGTTCAAGTCGAGCGCCTAGGGGCGCTGCAATCGGAGTTCAACGTCATCGCTCACCTGCTGTTGGAGATCAAAGATGCATTGGAAAATCCGAGGTAAAATGTCTGGTGGTCTTCGAGCGATCGAAGAGATACCAGATCTTTCTCCCTGCTTGATCGAGGGAACCAACGGCATCGGCAAGTCGGTAGCCGTGCAGCTGATCGAGCTGACCGCCGGGATGCTGCCGCGTGCGCTCGAAACGGACGAGATGTGGTCCTCCTTCCGCGACAACATCGGCAACACCGAGATACAGGTACAGGGTCTCCAAGGCGGCGTGACGTTGACCGCGCGCTTCACCCCGGAAAATTGGCCCGTGGCGGCTCCATCATCAGGTGGATTGGTTGATTTGGCCCTCGCCGATTTCACCATCGACGGCAAGGAGGCAACCTATCGCCAAGCAAGTGGGCTGCTGGCCGTTAATACTATTCGAGGCGATGAAAGCCTGCAGGAAACAGTGCAAAGACACGTCAGTCGCACAAAGGCAGAGGTGGAGGACGTTGCGGCGCGGGTACTGGACCACGCGAACGATATAGATGAATTTGTGCAGCAGTTCATTCCCGATTGGCTGCCAGCGGACCCTGACGTTCTGCGTCAGACACAATCGGTCGCCGCTCATACGACAGCGAAAGTCACCTCTGCGGCGAAGGATGTCCAGTCGGCGGACGAGTCGCTGAACAGATTGCGCTCCGCAATCGCGCTCGAGAGCAAGTTGCAAGCCGCAGACGCAGACACGAAGGCGCTCTTAGTAAACCTCGGTGAAACCCATAATTCCATAAAAGCCAGCGAGGCCGACGTGGATCGGCTCGATGCGGCGTCAAAAGAAGTCGCTGCCACCCTTCGCCGAGAGGGCGGAGCCAACGCTGCGCTCTCTGCCGCCCTAAACACGTCGCGATTGGAAAACGGACGTCTCTTCGATATCCAGCGAAAAATCGAGAAGGAAGTACGGTCACTCGGCACTCGTGGCAATCTCGAGACCGTTCGGGCAGAGATAAGGGCCTCCCAGGCTCGCCATCAGGAGTGCCAGAAAGAAATCAGCACTATCGACCGTACACGCCAAGTTGCGAGCGTGCTGCAGAAGGTCATACCAATTCTGGAATCTCACCGACACGACATCGCGTACGAACCGTTCATCAGCCTGTCTCACCAGATTTATCACGGACACCAGGTGCTAGACGGAATGAAGGCTCAACTCGAGCGCATTGGCAATAGCCCGCGGCTCGAAACAATCGCCGTCTTGGCTCAAGAGCGCGATGACCTATCGATACGAATCGCGAGCCTCCGCAAGTTGGAGACCTACCTGCGAGACTTGCCTACCCACGCCCGCCGTGTTGAAGATGCATCTTTGGTTGTTGAAGAGACTAAGAGGAAAGCCAATACTGCCACCGAGGCAACGAAGCTGTTGTCGCAATATAGCGAGCAGATCGGCGCGCAGCGCCAAAAGCTGTCCGAGTTATACATACTTTATGCTGATTTGCAAGGGAAGATTGGCGTTAGTAATGTCACATCAGAAAAAGAAGCGGAAAATCAGCTTATAGAGATGCTTGCACACCTTGGTCTTTCTCGATCCGACCTACCGCAAGCCGAGCCACGAGCGGAGCAGAAGCTGATCGAGGCGAAAGAGATCTTAACTGTTTTACGAGAAGACGAGCAGAGAGTTACCGACAAACAGCAAGAGATTCAGAGCGCGATCTTGGAGGTAATAGAGAAAGTTCAGCACCAGGACCGCTACGTCTGGCTCAGGCCGGCATACGCCGGAGTGGGCGTAGAGGCTCTTGAGGACGAAGCGCTGGATCGCTTTGCGCGGGTCCGCAAGTCGCTTATCGAAGCCGGTGCGCGAGCATATGGTGTGCAAACCAAGCTGATCGATATCGCGCAGCAGACTGGCGCCATCTCAAACACAAAAAAGCTTACTGAAACAAAAAATACTCCCTTTAGTCAATTGAGGCTACCGCACCTTGAGAACGCGCTCGGAGAGCCTCTGAGAGAATCTCTCAACACGCCAAGTATTAGGAAGAACATTTTCAGCGGACAAAGCATTGTTCGGATCAATCTTCAACGGCAAGTCTTGGTATTACGAGATCCAAATTCTGAGGTCGAGAGCGAGCGTTCAATGAGCGCCTTTTCGACCGGCGAGAGAGCTTTTGCCTTCACGCAAGCGCGTATAAAGGATCTCGAACCAACCAACAAACCCAACCGTCTGCTGATCCTCGACGAGTTCGGCGCATTCATCTCGGCAGACAGAATGCAAGACCTGCGGGAGTTTCTTTCAACCATCAACGACATAGCCGATCAGGTGATCATCATCCTACCATTACAGGTGGATTACAAAAAGGAGGTACGAGAAACCCGTGGCGGCCTCCGAGAGCGTTACCAAGAGAAAATCGAACAGTTGAATCAGCGAGGTTATTCGGCGGTGACGCTTTGACTGACGGTCCCTTTAGACGCACCGGTAGCTTTGTTCAAGCGTCCTACTTTGACGACCTTGATGAATCTGCCATACGCAGCTACTTGACTGATGTTTGGACAGCGGCTTTCGATTCCGTACCTGGTGATCTTGCGCAAGACCTCGCGCTGCTGCGACCGCTATTTCAGTCGCATGTCACGGGTGCGAAGGTACGGCTTGAGGCGAAGAAGCTGACGCCCCTTGAGCGGGCCCGTCCGGTCATACCGACCAGCCTGTATATCCCCGTCGACGAGAAACGGGGGTTCGTCACTCCCGAGGGGCGACTCTTCATCGAGAGTACTGGGGAAGCTGATTCCCATCGAGTCTTAGCGAGCAGTGGTGACCCCGCGTCGGCGCTGCTTGCCCGTTACTACAGTGAAGACCTGCATCAGTGGATCAGGAGCGCGCTCAATGCGGGGCCCGTTCCGGCAATCTCCATGGGTTTCGCTCTATTCCTGCTAATCAATGGTTCGGTGGGACGTGAGTCCGCGCTGCGGTTGCCGGAGGACGGCTCTGATGAGCAGCAGCTCGCCCCTGCGGTGCTTGGGGTCGCCAGCGCTTTCCGGGAAGGGCTTGGTGAAGCCCCCCTGGGCGCGAAGGAGATGAGACAGCTCCGTACTAGTTGGGTACTCGGGGAGGCCAACAGGAAACTGGGCATGTTCATGAGCCGCGGCAAGGTGAAGGGGCCTGGAGGACATGGCGGAATGATGCCCGCAATCTGGGTCGACAAGGGCCGGGAGGAGGTTCTCCTTGAAAGAATCGCAGAGCGCCTTCGCGCACGTGGAGACATCGACATGCGCTCGCTCGAAGCAGCGATCGATGCAGCGATAGCGGCCTTCAACGCTGCTCGTCCTCTGCTTAGCTACTGGCGTCTCACCCACGAGCGCAGGGCACAGACCACTTGGATCAAGGACACCTTGTTGCATAGATTCATCACCCTCGAAAGCCGCTCGTGACCGATACCTCCCTCCTTCAATTCCTCAGTGCTGCTCTGCGCGAGTACAGCAGAGCCGACGCCGATGAACGGCCTGTTATTCTTCCTGCGGTGCATGAGGCTCTGGAGCCCGACAAGGAAACAATCGGCGCGGTAGCCTCACGGTACGAAGGGGCTTACCTCGACTGTTCAGAGAACGCGGAGGTCCTATTCCGGCAGGGCCCCGCTAATGAGGGGGTGCTTACCGCACTGCGGCGACTATGTGCGGGCAATAACATCGACCTGATCCACGAAATGCAGGGCGATTCATTTCGGTTATCGTCTTCTAAGTTCCATGTACAGACCGGTGCTTCGAGTGTCCTCTTCAATGTCCTTACCGCCCTGACGTCTCAGGATGTCAACGTTGGCCTAGTTTTCCTATCCTATGAGACAGCTCCCCTGGATGACGGCCTGAGGCAGCTCCTTTGGACCGCGTGTAACCTTCTTGCTGCGCTCGGCCCCGCACGCCTTCGAACGTTCGTGCCGATCGCAGCAGGCCAGCTCGACATGACGAGTCATTGCAACCCTGTATCCGGTGCAGCGCGACTTGTCATACGGGGACGGAGCTTCTTTGAGCGGGGTGAGCGAGCGAGAACTCAGGATCTCGTGAGCGACATCCTGCGCCGTCGAGACCAACCGCTCGTACTCTTCCTCGGTGCAGGCGCCTCTGCGAGCTGTCGAATGCCCGACGGGAATAAGCTGAGGGATTTTGCGCTGGGGAAGTTCGTCGACGAGCCGTCGGACCCTGAAAGGGCAATCGAGCTCTTTCGGGGATATCTGCGCCGGCATAATCGATGGCTCCCCCGGGAAAGCACCATGCCAACGAACGATTTTGTTAACCAACTTACGCTCGAACGTGTCATGCGGGAGGAGTTTCACCGCCTTGGCGGGCACCCTCGCAGTGAATCGGTAACGGTGCACAAGATTACGGCGGACGCCGGTAGAGCGTTGGAGCATTTCCCTCCCGGCCGGGAAGCAATCTGGGCGTTGGCAGCGATTCTGCCGAAGCTATTCATTGCAACGATTAATTTTGACCAGTTGATCGAAAACGGGATGCTGGCACAGCACCAAGTTTTCGCCGATGCGCAGGAGTTCGAACAGGCGCGAGACCTCGTCCGCTCACGTCTCGCCGGAAACAACACGGACCTTCCAATTTTGAAGGTTCACGGAACAATTGAACGCGCGGACACGCTAGTCGCGGATATCGAAAGCACTGAAGTAGGTCTTCCTCAGCAGGTTGAACGGACTTTGGATTCGCTGGTCTCACAATCCACCCCTACTACGTGGGTGTGGATCGGATGTTCGATGCGCGATAAAGATCTAAGTCACTGGCTCGGAAGACTTGATGGGGTAAATCAGCTTCAGGAGTGGTGGGTTGATCCACTCCCGCCCGAAAGCGTCCGCTCGTATGCCGACGGACCACGCAGAAAACAATGGGCGGCGCAAGGCATCGAATTGCAGCATCGCCAGATCACGGAGACTTCAGACGTGTTCCTTGTGGAGCTTCTTGAACGCGCAAGACAACTGTCAGGCGACCCGTCGGAGGACTACTGAGCAACCAAGGTGATCAATCTTTCCGACAGTTTATGGTTCCCAGTCGGCCGCCGCCAACGCTGGCCCCGTTCCCGCAACTGCACGTCGCCCTGCACCTCGAAACCGTGATGCTGCGCAATCCGTCCAATCAGTGCAGGAGTGTCGACATAGATTCCATAGGGAGCGCTGTCTCCAACGAGCCATAGCGCCTGCGCCCCTGAATCGAGGTGAGAGTGAAGGTTGGACAGGATGCTACTCATCGCTTGAAAGTAAGCGGGCAGCACTTGGTCGTACTGCTTGCCACGCGGGCCGCGATCCACACGCCGAGCAGACAGAGCTTCAGTGAGTTGCTCCACCTCCTGTCCGACGCCGCTGAGCTTGACCACTTGCTCGAGAGCCGCCTGCTTCCCCCGCTTTGTGGACTGCTGCGTCGTCGCAACTAACATGTCCTGACGAACATTGGTCGTCAATTCTTTCCAGGACCGTGCGTCGCCCCAAAAATAGGCCTCCAAACGCGTCGCATCTGCATAATCAAAGTTGTTCAAGTAAGGAGGCGAACAGATGTTGGCTTGGGCCCTCTCCTCGGGCCATGAGGTGGGGTTACATGAATCCCCCAATCGGACGATGAACTTCGCCTGGGCTGCGGGAGTCTCGGCGTTTGAGATGTCGTCCGCCATCCACTCCGCACGCCTTTCAAACCGTTTAAAAACGTCTGAGTGCACGGCTCGGCGCGGTACTCCTGGAAGTTGATAGGGCCACCCAACTTTGACTCCCGCCACATCCCGAAGGGTTGCCAGCAATGCCCACTTTAGGTACTGGGAGGAGTCATCCAAAGGATCGTCAACGATGGCTGCTCGAAGTACTCGCAAATGAGCAAGGGTATCTTTGTCGAAGCTTCTCTGCACGAGATCTGTCTCGTCACTGAAAGCGTCGGCACTGATCCTGCGAGAAGCTGCCTCAGAAGCAGCGGAAACAATTTCGGCCGTTCGTCGTCGCAGGCTCTCAGGTGTAACACTTATATTGAGCTTGAGGTCAGCTAGCTCGGCGATCATGGGGTGCGCTTCGATGCCGTAGAAACTGAGCCCGGCCTCGCGCGCTGACGTTCCCGTAACGCCGGAACCGGCGAAGCAGTCGATCACAGCGCCTTCAGTGATCGACAAGGTCTCAAGAAGATAGGCGACGTAATCGGACGCAAAACCGGCTGGGTATCGAAACCATCGGTCGAAGGCTTGGTTCTTGCTCGTACCATGCACGCGTCCTACAGACTGATGCGGCATCAGAGGGTTCTCACTGATCGATGCTGAATCCAAAGTCGTCATAGTCCATTGCACCATGGTGCGATGCAGTGGACAGAATCACCACTCCAACACAGCCCCGGCCTCACCACGAGCGCCGAGCCGACACCAAAAACGATGCGCTTCTGCCGTTGCTAGGGTAGACCGGAGGCGACTTCGGAACGCCCCGCACGCAGTGCGGTCGTGGGCCTGCAAACTTGCACGACTAGCGCAAGCACGTCAACGGTTGACCCCGCGGCCCGGTGCGGGTTGTTACGCCGAGAAGATCGCCTCCCATAGTCCAGAACGGGGTAGTGGACATGCTCGATACGAAAACCCAGGCTGAGGACGCTTCCGAGCCTTCGCCTAACAGCCGCAATCCTTGCAAAGGATTGAAAACGGCGTTCCTATTGGACTTTGGAAGCTTGGATAAATGAAACCTGCACGAACTCTCGAGACTGGTGTACTGCCTAGGAACCCCTTTGAATAGCCCTGGGACGGTCCTGTAGATTTCAGGCGAGTCCGAGGGCGGTTTATTTGACAGCCTCACCAATGCTATGCGAAGGCAGGAAGTTGTCGCTTCCATCGGTGCGCGGATCATCCGACCCTTCGTCGAAGTTGTCGGACGCGCTCAATTTGCCAACCTTTCGATGAAAGACTTTCTCCTCAGACCCAAGGGCGCGGGGTTCAAACGCCAATGGTTCTTGTTCATCTCACAAAGACCTGACGACCCACCCTACGGTCTCATCGAGAACGAAGACCGTCGCGCTTCAAACGCCGAAAATCGCTGACAGGTATTGTGGTGCCTCTGCTTGCCGCTCAGCTTCACTACTTACTCACGCGAAAGAGTTTGCAGTATGGCCGAAAAGTGTCATAAGCACTGTTATGGGTAGCTGGTTGCGGTAGTCCAGCCTGGGGCAGCCAACCGCTCATCCAACCAACAAGTCCCCTCACACATCAGACATGCATGGCAGTGCTCTCCCGCACCACTAGCCGCGTCGGCACGAGGTCCAGCCCCGGTTCCGTCGAGTTCTCTCTCATCTGCTTCAGCACCTTGTCCACGCAGCGCCGGCCCACCTCCGCGAAGTCCTGGTGCACCGTGGTGAGGGGTGGGCTGAACGAGGTGCTGTCCGGGATGTCGTCGAAGCCCACCATCGAAACGTCCTGCGGCACCCGGATGCCCTTCTCGTGAAAGGCCCGCTGCACCCCCAGCGCCATCTGGTCATTCGCAACGAACACCGCGGTGCAGTCGGTCGATGCGAGCGAGAGCCCGGCGAGGTGGCCCGAGTCGGCCGACCAATCCCCCCGTAGCAGCCGAGGCTCCGGGCACCCGCGCGCAGCAAGAGTTGACCGCCACGCGTTCACTCGCCGCTCCGACGCGAAGCTCTCTTCCGGACCCGCCACGTGCCACACCGTCTGATGCCCCAGATCCAGCAGGTGCTCCACGGCCTTCTTGGCGCCGTCGGCCTGGTCCGTGTCGATCACGCTGTAGCCGTCACTCGCGTTGGAGTCCACGACCACCGCGTGCACGCCCGGCGGCAGGGACACCGTGGCGGCGTCGAGCAGGTGAACCTCCATGATCACGATGATGGCGTCCACCGCCAGTTCGTTCAGCCGTGAGAACGCTCCGCGCACGCCGGCTTGGGTGGGCGCGGCCACGGGGATCAGCGTGATGGCGTAGTCCTCCTCCGCGGCCCGGGCTGCGATGGCCTCGAGGGTGCGGACGTTCCCGGTGGTGGAGAGCGTGAACAGGATGACGCCGATGGTCCTGAAGCTCCCCCGCTTCAGTGCACGCGCCGCACTGTTGGGCCGGTACCCCAGCTCGTTCATGGCGCGGATGACCTGCTGCCGCGTCGCCTCCACCACCCCGGGGCTGCCGTTGGTCACACGGGAGACGGTCTGGGCCGAGACGCCGGCCAGCCGGGCGACGTCCGTCATGGAGACCCGGCGTTCCTCACGAACGAGGTGTTGACGCGCGGGGGGCTCCATGTGACCATCGTAACAACGATGTTTACGTAAACATCGGATGCGCGAGCCGCAAGGTGTTTGCGCAAACATTGCCGAAGACCCAGAAGGATCACTCATGACGACGGCGTCACCCCCTCCGGCCACGCTCGGCACCCGGCCGAAGCCCGCGAAGCGGTCCCAGGCTCGCGCCCAGAAGCGTTCGTGGTCCGGCTGGTTGTTCATCGGCCCCTTCATGGCGGTGTTCGCGCTCGTGTTCCTGGCGCCGATCGCCTACTCGATCTACCTCAGCTTCTTCCGCAACCAGCTCGTGGGCGGCAACGGCTTCGTGGGCCTCGCCAACTACGCGCAGGTGCTGCAGGACAACCAGTTCTGGTCCTCCCTGATCCGCGTGGTGCTGTTCCTCGCCGTGCAGGTGCCGGTAATGCTCCTGATCGCCATGCTCGTGGCCCTCGCCATAGACAGCGGCCGGCTCTACGGGAAGTCCTTCTTCCGGATCTCGATCTTCCTGCCCTACGCCGTGCCCGCCGTGGTGGCGAGCCTCATGTGGGGCTTCATGTACGGCACGCGCTTCGGCCTGGTGGGCAACATCAACGATGCGCTCGGCACCAACATCCCCAACCCGCTGAATCCGGAGCTGATCCTCGCCTCGATCGGCAACATCGTCACGTGGGAGTTCATCGGCTACAACATGCTGATCTTCTACTCGGCACTCAGCGTGATCCCGAAGTCGCTGTACGAGGCCGCGGAGATCGACGGCGCCAACCAGTTCCGCCTCATCACGGCCATCAAGCTGCCCGCCATCCGCGGGGCGATCGTCGTGGCGACCATCTTCTCGATCATCGGGAGCTTCCAGCTGTTCAACGAGCCCGCGATCCTCCAGAGCCTCGCGCCGAACGCCATTTCCACGTTCTTCACGCCCAACTACTACGCCTACTCGCTGAGCTTCTCCGGCCAGCAGTACAACTACTCCGCAACCGTGGCGATCGTCATGGGGATCCTGACCATGATCATCGCCTACGCCGTGCAGCTGCGCGGCATGCGGAAGGAGGCCTGACATGGCTGTCGCCGTCGAACCCGCACGCGCCCAGGGCGCGAGGCCCAAGCCCGCGAACATCCGCATGCGCAGCAACCGCCACAGCGTGGACAAGCCGAAGCGCAGCGTCCTGCTGACGCTCCTCACGGGGATCGTGCTGGTCTACAGCCTCATTCCGCTGGTGTGGCTGGTCATCAACTCCTCGAAGACGCAGGAGAACCTGTTCAGCTCCTTCGGCCTCTGGTTCAGCGGGGAGTTCTCCCTGTTCACCAACATCAGCGACACCCTCACGTACGACGACGGCATCTTCGGCCGCTGGTTCCTCAACACGGTGCTCTACGTGGCCCTCGGCGCGGGCGGGGCGACGTTCCTCGCCGTCCTCGGCGGGTACGCGCTGGCGAAGTTCAGCTTCCCGGGTAAGAAGGCCGTGTTCGCCGTCGTCATCGGCGCGGTGGCCGTTCCCGGCACCGCCCTGGCGGTGCCCACGTTCCTCATGTTCAGCCAGATGGGCATCACCAACACCCCGTGGTCGGTGATCATCCCGTCGCTGATCTCGCCGTTCGGCCTGTACCTGATGTGGACGTTCGCCACCGAGGCCATCCCCACCGAGCTCCTCGAATCCGCCCGCATGGACGGCGCCGGCGAGTTCCGCACCTTCTTCCAGATCTGCCTGCCGCTCTTGGGCCCGGGAATCGTCACGGTGCTGCTGTTCACCATGGTGGCCACCTGGAACAACTACTTCCTGCCCCTGATCATGCTGCGGAACCCCGACTGGTACCCGCTGACCGTGGGCCTGAACGCCTGGAACAACCAGGCCGCCACGGCCGGTGGCGACGCCATCTTCAACCTCGTGATCACCGGCTCCCTCCTGACCATCATCCCGTTGATCGCGGCCTTCCTGCTGCTGCAGCGGTACTGGCAGTCCGGCCTGAGTGCAGGCGCGGTCAAAGAGTAGTTCCCCGTTCCATACCCCTTCCGAAACGATGAAGTGAAAAGGAAATCCATGAAGAGCAGAATCTCCCCGGCAGTGCTGCGCGGTTCGGCACTCGCCCTCGCCGCGGCCCTCGCGCTCACCGCCTGCGGCGGCGGAGGCGGCGGCAATGACGCCGGTGCGGCCCCCGAAGAGGTCAGCGCCGACGACGTCCAGGCAGCCCTCGAGGAGGGCGGCGACCTCCTGGTCTGGGCCTGGGAGCCCACCCTCGAAGCCGTGGTCGAGGACTTCGAGGCCGAGTACCCGAACGTCAACATCGAGCTCGTCAACGCCGGTACCGGCAATGACCAGTACACAGCGCTGCAGAACGCCATCGCAGCGGGCGACGGCGTCCCCGACGTGGCACAGATCGAGTACTTCGCGCTGCCGCAGTTCGCGCTGGCGGACTCCGTCAAGGACCTCACCGGCTACGGCGCCGGTGACCTCGAGGAGACCTTCAGCCCCGGCCCGTGGAGCTCCGTCCAGGCCAACGAGGGCATCTACGGCCTCCCGATGGACTCCGGACCCATGGCCCTGTTCTACAACACCGAGGTGTTCGACCAGTACGGCGTCGAGGTGCCCACCACCTGGGACGAGTACGTCGAGGCGGCGCGTGCGCTGCAGGCCGCGAACCCGGACGTCTACATCGCCAATGACACGGGCGACGCCGGCTTCACCACCAGCCTCATCTGGCAGGCCGGCGGCCAGCCCTACCAGGTCGACGGCACGGACGTCACCGTGAACTTCTCCGACGAGGGCTCCACCAAGTTCGCGGAGACCTGGCAGCAGCTGCTCGACGAGGACCTCCTGGCACCCGTCAGCTCCTGGAGCGACGAGTGGTACCAGGGCCTCGGCAGCGGCACCATCGCCACCCTCGCCACCGGCGCCTGGATGCCCGGCAACTTCACCTCGGGCGTGCCGCAGGCCTCGGGCAAGTGGCGCGCAGCTCCCCTTCCCCAGTGGGAAGAGGGCGGCACCGCGAGCGCCGAGAACGGCGGCAGCTCGCTGACCATCCCCGCGGCCAGCGAGCAGGGCGCACTCGCGTACGCCTTCCTCGACTACGCCAACGTGGGCGAGGGCGTGGAGACCAGGATCGACGGCGGCGCCTTCCCGGCGACGGCGGCGCAGCTGGAGTCCGAGGAGTTCCTCGCCACCGAGTTCGAGTACTTCGGCGGCCAGAAGGCCAACGAGATCTTCGCGGAGTCCGCGCGGAACGTGCCCGAGGGCTGGTCCTACCTGCCCTTCCAGGTGTACGCGAACAGCATCTTCAACGACACCGTGGGGCAGTCCTACGTCTCGGATGCCCCGCTCACCGAGGGCCTGAAGGCCTGGCAGGACGCCAGCATCCAGTACGGCTCGGAGCAGGGCTTCACCGTCTCCGAGTAGCACCCGCAAGCCCGGGCCGGGCGGGAGCTCGCGCGCACCCGCCCGGTCCGTACCACCCGCAGTAAACGCACCACCCGCTGCACCGCCGTCGTACCCCGCGTTTACGAGCCGGGGAACGACGGCGGCAGCAGCTCGATCATCTGTCTGTACCACCTGTATGAACCCGCCTCGAGGAGCTGTACCGTGCCTACCCCCACCACTCACCGCTGGCTCCGCTGGCCCACCGAACCGAACCGCAAGCGCATGGGATACGGCGCCGACTACAACCCGGAGCAGTGGCCCCGCGAGACCTGGGACGAGGACGTCCGGCTCATGCGTGAGGCCGGCGTCAACGTGGTCTCCCTCGCGATCTTCTCCTGGGCCCGCCTGCAGCCCGAGCGCGACCAGTGGAACTTCGCGTGGCTCGACGAGGTCATCGACCTCCTCCACGCCAACGGCATCGCCGTGGATCTCGCGACCGCCACCGCCTCCCCGCCGCCGTGGCTGGCCACCGAGCACCCGGAGATCCTCCCCGTCACCGCCGACGGCAGCATCCTCTCCCCCGGCGCGCGCCAGCACTGGCGCCCCACCAGCCCCGTGTTCCGCGAGCACGCCCTGAACCTCGTGACGGCCATGGCCGAGCGGTACAAGGACCACCCGGCCGTCTGCGCCTGGCACATCTCCAACGAGCTCGGCTGCCACAACATCTACGACTACTCCGACGACGCCGCCCGCGCCTTCCGCGTGTGGCTCACCGACCGCTACGGCAGCATCGACGCCCTGAACGAGGCCTGGGGCACCGACTTCTGGTCCCAGCGCTACACGCGATTCGAGCAGATCCTGCCCCCGCGCCAGGCCGCCTCGCACCCGAACCCCACACAGCAGCTCGACTTCAAGCGCTTCTCCTCGGACGCCCTCAAGGGCTACCTCCGCGAGGAACGGGACATCCTGCAGCGCATCACGCCGGACATCCCCATCACCACCAACTTCATGGTCATGGGTGAGACCAAGGGCATGGACTACGCCGACTGGGCCACCGAGGTGGACTTCGTCGCGAACGACCACTACTTCGTGCCCGGACCGCAGGCCCAGGACGAGCTCTCCTTCTCCGCGAACCTGACCGGCAACATCGCCGGCGGCAAGCCCTGGTTCCTCATGGAGCACTCCACGAGCGCCGTGAACTGGCAGCCCATCAACACCCCGAAGAAGCCCGGTGCGTTGCGCCGGGACTCCCTCACGCACGTGGCTCACGGCGCGGACGCCGTCTGCTTCTTCCAGTGGCGGCAGTCCAAGGCCGGCGCCGAGAAGTTCCACTCCGCGATGGTGCCCCACGCCGGTGAGGACAGCCCCATCTTCCGGGGCGTCGTGGACCTCGGCCACGAACTCGCCGCCCTGTCCGACGTCGTCGGTACCCGCCGCTCGGCTGCGCCGGCCGCGATCGTGTTCGACTGGGACTCCTGGTGGGCCTCCGAGCAGGATTCCCACCCGACCGACCGCCTGCGCTACAAGCAGGAGGCCCTGGACTGGTACTCGGCGTTCCTCGCCCTCGGGATCCGCGCCGACGTCGTCCCCTCCGCCGCTGACCTCACGGGCTACGGGCTCGTCGTCGCGCCCGTCCTCCACACCGTCCCCGCCGCACTGAAGGAGCGCCTCGAGGCCTACGTGCACGGCGGCGGCCACCTCGTGGCGAGCTACTTCAGCGGCATCACCGACGAGAACGACCACATCTGGCTCGGCGGCTACCCCGGCGCCCTCGCGGACCTGCTCGGCGTGCGGATCGACGAGTTCGGCCCGCTGCTCGACGGCGAGTGCGTCTCCTTGGACAACGGCAGCACCGCCACCCTCTGGGCGGACCGCGTGCACCCGCGCGTCGACGGCGTGGAAGTGCTCTCCCGCTACACCACCCACGACCACGCGGGCGACGCCGCCGTGACACGCCGCGTCGTCGGCTCCGGCAGTGCCTCCTACGTGGGAGCGCGCCTCGGCGCGCAAGGCCTCGAGACCGTCCTCACGGACCTCGCCGCCCGCGCCGGCGTGGTCAGCGCGCTACCCGCGGAACTCCGCGGCGCCGTCGAGCACGTCCTGCGCACCGGCGACGACGCCGACTACGCCTTCCTCATCAACCGCACCGATGCGCCGGTGGACATCACCGGGGTGGACGGCACCACGCTCTCGGGCGAGGAGTCCAAACTGGCTCCCCGTTCGGTCGCCGTCCGGAAGGTCCTCCGCACCACCTAGTAATGCACCACTCAGTAACGCCCCCTCACGGAACCAGCACCACTGATCAAGGAGCACATATTCAATGATGAATCGACCCCGGCGCGCCCAGAAAGCCGCCGCCACAGGAGTGGCCGCCGTCCTGGCAGCCGCGTCCCTGATCGGAGGAGCGGCCTCGGCGCAGGCCGCTCCCCCGGCCGCCCCGGAGCTCCCCGCGAACGCCCTGACCCTTACACCGGATCCCTCCTACCAGGGCGACGAGTTCGAGGGCTGGGGCACCAGCCTCGTCTGGTTCGCCAACGCCACCGGCGGCTACCCGGACGAGATCCGCAACCAGCTGGCCGACATGGTGTTCGGGCCCGAGGGCCTGAACCTCAACATCGCCCGCTACAACATCGGCGGCGGCAACGCCCCGGACGTGCCGGACTACCTGCGCCCGGGCGGTGCCGTCGAAGGCTGGTGGAACGCCCCCGAGGGCACCACGCGTGCCGACAAGGACTGGTGGGACCCCGAGGACGAGAACGACTGGAACCTCCAGGCCGACGCCACGCAGCGCTGGTGGATCGACCGCGTGAAGAACGACGTCACGCACTGGGAGACCTTCAGCAACTCGCCTCCCTACTTCCAGACCGTGAGCGGCTACGTCTCCGGTGGCTTCGACTCCAACCAGGACCAGCTGCGCACCGAGAGCATCTCCGACTTCAACGCCTACCTGGTACGGGTGACCGAGGAGCTCGAGAAGGCACACGGCATCGAGGTGGACACGCTCGACCCGTTCAACGAGCCGAACACCAACTACTGGGGCACGCGCCTCGGAGCCGATGGCAACCCGACCGGCGGCCGCCAGGAGGGCGCGCACATCGGTCCGCAGCTGCAGCAGACGGTGCTCCGCGACCTCGCCACGAAGCTCGAGACCTCCAGCTCCGACGCCACCATCTCCGCGATGGACGAGACCAACCCCGGCCTCTTCGCCACCAACTGGAACACCTACCCCGAGGACGTCCGCGCCCTCGTGGACCAGCTCAACGTCCACACGTACGGCACCAACCAGCGCACCACGGTGAGGGACATCGCGAAGGCGGAGGAGAAGCCGCTGTGGATGAGCGAGGTGGAGGGTTCCTGGGGTGACGGCCAGAGCTTCACCAGCATGGAGCCGGGCCTCGGGATGGCCAAGCGCATCACCGACGATCTCCGCGAGCTCGAGCCCACCGCGTGGGTGTTCTGGCAGCCCGTCGAGGACTACGACAACATGGCGCCCGGCGGCGAGAGCGCAGCCGGAGCCAACTGGGGCAGCATCCAGATGCCGTTCGACTGCACCAGCGCGGACACCCTCGAGACGTGCCCCATCTACACGAACACGAAGTACAACACCGTGCGGAACTACACGCACTACATCCAGCCCGGCGACCGCCTGGTCGGCACGAACGACGAGAACACGACGGCGGCCCTCACGGCCGACGGCGCGGCGCTCGTGCACATCAACGAGGACACCGAGGACAAGCCCGTGGTCCTCGACTTCTCGAAGTTCGGTGCCATTGCCCAGGGCGCCACCGTGACCCCCGTGGTCAGTGACGTGAACGGTGCGCTCGTCGAGGGCACGCCGGTCGCGATCGAGGGCACCTCCGCCGTCGTCACCGCGCCCGCCGAATCCGTGACCACCTTCGTGGTGGACGGCGTCGCCGGGATCGCGGAGGACGCCGCGGCCATCGATACGGACCACGTGTACCGGATCGAGGGCGTGCAGTCCGGGAAGTCGATCGAGACCGCCGGCAGCAGCGCGGTCATCAGCACCGGCGACAACGCTGACACGAAGCAGCTGTTCCGCTTCACGAGCCTGGGTGAGGACAACACCAACCAGGAGCGCTACTCCATCACCACGCTGAACGGTGCGTTCCAGCTCGCGGACCAGGGCGGCGCTGCCGCCGTCGTTCCCGTGGGGACCAACCCGCGCGCCGAGTGGATCGCCTCCACCACCGGCGACGGCACCTACACCTTCGTGAACGCCGAGACCGATCTGCTGCTCGAGGTGGGCGGCGGCTCCACGGCCGAGGGCGCCCCCGTGACGCTCTACCTCGCGAACTCCGGCGCCAACCAGCGCTGGACCCTCTTGGACGAGACCGTGCAGTCGGTGCAGGACGTCACCGCGCTGACGAGCCCGGGCATGGCCCCGACGCTCCCCACGACGGTCACCCCCGTGCACCGCGACGGCGCGCGCGGCTCGCTGCCCGTGACGTGGAAGCTCCCCAACGAGAACCGCTGGAAGAAGCCCGGGACCGTGACGGTCAAGGGCACCGCGACGGACCTCTTCGGGAACGCGTTCCCGGTGGAAGCCGTGGTCACGGTGGACACCCTCGTCTCCACGCAGCCCGCACGCGCCAAGGCCGTGGTCAACGGCCTGCCGTCGCTGCCCGCCACGGTCACCGCCGTCGGCAGCCTCGGTGGAACGTTCGAGCGCTCGGTCACCTGGAACACTCCCGTCAGCTACCCGGCGACGGGCGTCTACACCCTGCAGGGCAGGGCCGACGCCGGGAACGGCGCCACCATCCCCGCCAGCGTCCTGATCCAGGTCACCGCGGGCACGCCGGACAACATCGCGGACGACGGCGGCACGACGGCCACCGCGACGTTCACCGAACCGGGCTACGGAACGGCGGGCCTCTTCAACGGGAACCTCCGTGACAAGGCCTGGTCCAACTGGCGCTCGAGCAACAAGAACCTTGCCGACACCCTCACGGTGAACCTCCGCCAGACACAGCCGCTGAGCGGCGTGAAGGTGCACTTCTTCCGCGACGGCACCACGGACAGCTACGCGCAAACCGTGCAACTGCAGGTGCAGGGCGCTGACGGCCAGTGGGCCGACTCCGGCGCACCCGTCAGCGTCCCCGCAGGTGCCCCGGCGCCCGTCGTGACCCTGCCGATGAGCAGCGTGAGCGCGCAGTCCGTCCGCGTGGTCATGACCGCCCGGCCGAACACGCACATGGTGGTCAGCGAGATCGAGGTGCTCGGCTCGGTCCCGTCGACGTCCTTCGACTCCTCGCTCTCGGGCATCAGCATCAACGGCACGCCGATCGCCGGCTTCGCCTCGGACGTCACCACGTACTCCGAGCGGTGGCGGGGCAAGCTGCCCACCATCGCGGCCACCGCGACCGACCCCTACGCCACGGTGACGGTCACGCAGCCCACGCAGGAGAGCCGCACCGCGGTCATCGAGGTCACGAGCGAGGACGGCACGGCCACCACCACGTACCGGCTGAACCTCAACCGGCAGTAACGCCTGCCTGACACAGAACGACGACGGGACATCCGCGCGCAGCGGGCGTCCCGTCGTCGTTCTCGTGTTCGCAGGTGGGCAGCGCACCGCCGATCAACGCGGTTCTGGCAACCCCCGGCGCGGACAATCAAGGTCGGTTGTGGGGTCGACTTCGCCGGACGAGTGTGGTCAGGAGCGGCATACCGCCGCTCCCTCAAGGAGGCTCCATGTTCTTCCACGTCCAGCAGCTCATCAACGAGATCATCCCCGACGAGCCGGATCCCGCCGCAGCCAACGCCCTGCAAGAGGGTCTCGGCGGGCAGTTCGGCGAGATGCGCACCATGATGCAGTACCTGTTCCAGAGCATGAACTTCCGCGGCGCGGCGGCGAAGCCCTACCGCGACCTGATCCAGGGCATCGGCACCGAGGAGATCAGCCACGTGGAGCTGATCGGCACCACCATCTCCCGCCTCCTGGACGGTTCACCCCGCTATCAGGGCAAGCTCGACGACCCGCTGGACACCCCCGGCGCCGGCGGGGCAATCCCCTTGAACCTCGCCCTGTCCCAGGGCAACATCCACCACTACCTCGTGGGTGCGCAGGGAGCCCTGCCCGTCGACTCCGCGGGCAACCCGTGGAGCGGCAGCTACGTCTACAACTCGGGCAACCTGCCCCTGGACCTGCTGTACAACTTGATGCTCGAGGCCACCGGGCGTCTGCAGAAGTGCCGCATGTACGAGATGACGGACAACAAGACGGCGCGCTCCACCATCTCCTACCTGATCGTCCGCGACCAGGCGCACGAGAACGGGTACGCGAAGGCCCTCGAGACGCTCGGCGTGAACTGGAAGTCGCTGCTGCCGATCCCGAAGACCAACGCCGAGCAGTTCCCCGAGGTCAAGAAGCTCCTCGACCTCGGGCTGCAGAGCAAGCAGTACACCTTCGACCTCAAAGGGCAGTCGGAGGCCGGGAAGATCTACCAGGGGATGTCACCCTCGAACGACGGCACCACCCTCGACGCCAGTGAGCAGGCACCCGCAGGCGTGCCGTCGGAGATCGCACCGGAGCGTCTGGAGGAGTTCGCGCCGGGGCTGGACCCCGAGCTGCTCCAGCTGATCCAGGCCACGGCCGACATGGAGATGGCCGACATCGACGCCACCTTCGGCCCCATGAAGTAGACCCTCCGCTCGCAGAACGACGACGGGACCCCCGCTGGTGCGGAGGTCCCGTCGTCGTTGGCGCCGTTGGTGCTTCGGCGGTCAGCTGTTCTCGGTGCGGACCGGGCTGCCGTCGATCTCCTCGAGCGGCTCGTCGGCTTCGGGGACACCGCCCTCGGGGACGTCACCCTCGGGAAGGTCGGCGTGGCCGGAGAGAGATTCCGACAGGTTCTCGTCCACCGGGTCGCTGGCCTCGGGAAGGTCGGCGTGAGCCGAGAGTGATTCGGACAGCGCCTGGTCGGCGGAGGCGTCGTGCGTGGGCTGCTCGTTCTGGGTGCTCATGGATGGTCCTTCCAATGCAAGCCGGATCGGTCGGACGTCGCGCAATGCGCCCGACGTCGTCCTGCCACCCTACGCCGATCCTAAGCTGGCTTGCTATTCGTGGGGACGCGCCCCGCGGTTAACGGGTCCGCGCATCATGCAGCGGTCAGAATGAACAGCACCACGAGACCGTTGTTCACTGCGTGGAGGATGACCGGAGCCCACAGGTTGTCGTGAAAGCGGCGCAGGAGCGCCAGTGCGACGCCGAGCGAGAAGAGGTACACGAAGCCGACGAGGACCAGGTGGACGGCGGCGAACAGGGCCGCTGACAGTGTGATGGCCGCCCACGGTCGAAACCGCCGCGAGAAGCCGTCGAGAAAAGCGCCCCTGAACAGGACCTCCTCCCAGAGGGGTGTGGCCACGGCGACCGCAATCACGACGACGGCCACCGTTGGCCAGGGGAGCCCGCGGAGGTCCTGCAGCGGATCGTTGGTCGATTGCGCGGCGGCCGGGTCGAGACCGAAGGCGAGCAGGACGGCGAAGAACAAACCCTGGATGACGGCGGCTGTGAGAATCGTCGTCGGCACCTGCCACAGCAGATGGGCCATGCGAGGTCCCGGTCGCCGGAAGCCGAGGTCGGCGAAGGACAGCCCATTGCGTCGAACGAGATGGACGTACAGCGAGAGCATCGCCGCGGCGGTGACGAGACCGAGGAACGCCGGGAGGAAACCCGCCAACGTGAGCTCGAACGGATCCGCGAAGGCCACCAGGAGGAAGAGGCCCACCACCGCCGCCACGTACAGGACGACGAAGACGAGCGCCCTCACCGCCTGCTTCAGCGTGAGCGGCTGCCGCGCGTGAAAAGGCGCTGCTGAATTTCCCGGCTGCTGGTTGATCACCGTGCCACTCTTCCACGATCGAGTATTCACAGCGCCTTACCATTACCGACCCGAAAAGGGAAGAGTTCGGAATCGTTACCATCTTCGGCGCAATATCCTCCCTGAGTATGAATCGGTCACGGGCACATCGGGAATAGCATCCACAGAAACACCCCTCTCGAGGAAGAGAAGCCGTGCGCCCTTCACGCAGAACAATGACCGCCCTGTCCCTGACACTTTGTGCTTCCGCCTTTCTGGCGGGCTGTGCGTCCTCGTCCGAGACTCCCGCTGCCGAGGAGGAGGAGCAATCCCCGATCTCGGAGATCTTCGCCTCGGCCTACGGAGCGGACCTCAGCCCCGAGGAGCAGCAGGCCAAGTACGCGGAGGACGAGCGGGAACGCGAGGACCTCGTGGCGCAGTGCATGACCGAGGAGGGTTTCGAGTACACGCCGAACACCCAGAGCGCCACCATGAGCTTCTCCTCCGGCGAGGAGTACGACTTCGACTCCCGCGAGTGGGTGGCCCAGTACGGCTACGGGATGGTCAACTACCCCGGCAAGGAGGAGATGCAGAGCGGGGACGTGGGCGAATACGTCGATGCGAACGCCGACTACGTCGCGAGCCTCTCCGAGTCGGAGGCACAGGCCTTCAACGAAGCCCTGTACGGCCCCGCACCCGACCCCGAGGACATGCCTGAGGAGGGCGAGGCCATGGAGTACGACTGGACGACCGCCGGGTGCTACGGCTGGGCCGAGAACGAGCGCGGCGTGACGGATCCCATGGCGACGGACGAGCACAAGCCCCTCATGGACGCGATGAACGAGTTCTACGAGGGAAGCATGAATTCCCCCGACCTCGCGGACATCGACGCCGAATGGGCGTCCTGCATGACAGATGCCGGCCGGCCCGGATTCAACAAGCAGATGGATGCCCAGAACAGCATCAATGAGGAAATGAACGAGTTTTACGAGAACATGCCGATGCCGACCATCGAAGAAGGCGCCGAGGACATGACGGCGCCTCCCATGCCCGACGAAGCAGGAATGGAGGAATTGGGGGAAAAGGAGATAGAACTCGCCCTCATCGATTTCGACTGCCGCGAGAAGACCGACTACAAGCAGAAGTCCAACGAGGTGCGCTTCGCGCAGGAGCAGCAGTTCATCGAGGACCATCAGGCGGAGATCGACGCCCTGAAGGCCGATCTCGAGCAGGATTCCTGAGTGGACCACGTTCGACGCGACGAACCGATGAACGACCCCGACGGAACGGCACCGACGGAAGGCCTGGATCTTCTCGAGGACGAGTACCCGGGGGAGGAACCGGCCACCGCGCCGTCGTCGGGCGGGATGGCCGCGGTGTTCCGGCGCAACCGCACGCTGTGGCTCGTGGCCGTCGCCGCCGTGCTGAGCCTCGTGGCGGGCCTGCTCCTGGGTCGGTTCCTGGTGTCACCGGCTGATGCCGCGGGCGACGCCGACCCTCCCGCTCCCGGCCTGGTCACCGCACCGGTGGAGTTCGGGCAGCTGAGCAACGACGTCACCATCCGCGGTGAGGTGGCCTTCGCCAACCCGGTGGAGGTGCGAATCGACACCGCGACCGTGGACGGCCCCGCCGTCGTCACGGGCCAGGTCCCCGAGGTCGGAACGGACCTCGACGCGATGTCGGTCGCCCTCGAGGTGGCCGGCCGCCCCGTGATCGTGCTGCCCGGCGAGCTGCCCGCCTACCGGACGCTGCAGGTCGGCGTGACGGGCCCGGACGTGGTGCAGTTCAAGACGGCCATGAGGGCCGTGGGCATCGACGCCGGGGATCCCGCGGACGCGACCTTCGGCGTGGACTCGGCCGCCGCACTCACCACGCTCTACGCCAACGCCGGATACTCCGCTCCCGAGCCGGAGGAGGGCGGGGCGGAAGCCCTGCGCGGAGCCCAGGAGCAGCTCCGGGCCGCCGAGCAGTCACTGCTCACCGCGCAGAACGAGCTGGCGACCACTCCCGTGGGTGCCACGGCCGTCGAAGTACGCGAGGCGGACAACGCGGTGGCGAGCGCGGGGCGCGAACTCGCTGCCGCACAGGACGCCGACCCACAGGACCAGCTGCTGATCGGCAACCTCGTGGACGCCCTCGAGCTCGCGCAGCTGCGCCGCCAGGAGATCGGTGCCGACCGCACCAACGCACCCCAGCGAGCCGCCGTCGACGCCGCGTTCACGCAGCTCACCCAGGCCCAGGAGGAGTTGGTGCGCGCCGAACAGGCCGCCCTGCCGGCGCTCCCCGCGGGAGAGGTGCTGTACCTCTCCGAACTCCCCCGGCGCGTGGACGCGGTCGCTGCCCAGCGCGGGTCCGTGCTCGAGGGCGCGGCCATGACCGTCTCCGGGGCCACCCTCGGGTTGACCGGCTCCGCGGCCGAGGCCGACGCCCGGTTGCTGAAGGTCGAGGACCGTGCCTCCTTCGAACTGCCCGACGGCACACAGCACCAGGCGACCATCAAGGCGCTGGCACCCGGCGAGGGCGATTCCCAGCGGTGGACCATCGATCTGCTGCCCGATCCCCTGACACCCGAACAGATCCTCGAACTCCAGGGTTCCAACGTGCGCGTCTCCATCGCCGTCGGGGCCACCGACGGCGAGGTGCTCTCGGTGCCCTACGCGGCCCTGAGCGCCGGGCCGGGCGGCGAGACCCGCGTGGAGGTCGCCGAGGGCGACCCCCGGGAGGGGGAGGAAGCGCGCACGCGCCTCGTCGTCGTCCGGAGCGGCCTCGCAACCCCCGGGGCTGTTGAGATCACGCCGATCGAGGGCGACCTCGCCGAGGGCGATCTCGTGGTGGTGGGGCGGTGAGCACCCCGCTCGTCGATCTCCGCGACGTCACGCGTTCCTTCCCCGGCCCGCCGGAGGTGCAGGCCCTGAAGGGCATCAACCTCACGGTGCACGACGGCGACTACGTCTCGATCGTGGGCCCGAGCGGCTCCGGGAAGTCGACGATGCTCAACATCCTGGGCCTCCTCGACCGGCCGAGCGTCGGCGAGTACCGCCTCGCCGGGCATCTGACCGGCGCGCTGGACGAGAACACCCGGGCGGCCGTGCGGGCCCAGCGCATCGGCTTCGTGTTCCAGGCGTTCCACCTCATGCCGCGGCGCTCCGTGCTCGAGAACGTCATGCTGCCCATGCTCTACAGCGGCACCCCGCGCGCCGAGCGTGAGGACCGCGCCCGGGAGGCTCTGGAGCGCGTAGGCCTCAGCCACCGCGTGGACTTCCTGCCCGGCACCCTCTCCGGTGGCGAGCGCCAGCGCGTGGCCGTGGCACGCGCCGTCGTCACGCGGCCCAGCCTGCTCCTCGCGGACGAACCCACCGGCAACCTCGACGGCGTGACTACCACGGACGTCATGGAACTGTTCGAGGAACTCGTCACCGACGGGCTGGCGCTCGTGATCATCACGCACGACCAGGCCGTGGCCCGTCGTGCGCCACACTGCGTGCGGATCTCCGACGGACGAGTAAGCACCAGCGCATGAGACGACGTCGTCCTGAAGCGGACATCCCCGCGCGGTCCGACGACGGCCTCGGTGACGGTTCGGGGGACACCGTGCCGTTCGAGGACGTCCCCGAGTACCTGGACCTCGTCCAGGCCGTGCCCCCGGGTGACAGGTTCGGGTTCATCGATCTGCTCATCGAGGCGACCTCGGACCTCGGGACCCGGCCCGGCCGGCTCCTCATGACCCTCGCCGGCACCATCCTCGGGATCGGCGCGCTCGTCGCGACCATCGGCTTCGCACAGACGACGGCGGGCCAGCTCGCCAAGCGGTTCGACGCCTTCGCGGCCACGCAGGTCATCGCCTCCCCCGTGCAGGCGCAGACCGCCGGCGGGGACAGCGTCGCCACGAGCACCCTTCCCTGGGACTCCGTGCAGCGCCTGGAACGCATCGCGGGGGTGGAGCAGGCCGCCCTCATCACCGAGGTGCAGCTCGGCGAGGGCACCGTGACGGCCGTACCCGTCAACGACCCCTCCGCCCCGATCACCTCCCCGCCCCGCGTCTTCGCCACCTCACCGGGGCTGGTCGACGCCCTCGAGGGGTCCATCCGCTTCGGCCGGATCTTCGACGCCGGTCACGACGAACGCCAGGACCGCGTGGCCGTCCTCGGCGAGCGGCTGGCCGAGCGGTTCGGGATCACCCGGGTGGACTCGCAGCCCTCCATCTTCATCGACGGCCTCCCCTACGCCGTCGTCGGGGTGTTCGGCGATGTGCAGCAGCGCCCCGAACTCCTCGAGAGCGTGGTCATCACCACCGGTGCGGCGCGCTCCGACTTCGGGCTGGCCGCGCCGGGTGACGTGCAGGCGCGCATCATGCTCGGCGCCGGGCCGCAGGTCGCCGAGCAGGCCGCCCTGGCCCTCGCACCTGACACCCCGGACACCGTGGACGTGGTGGCCCCGGAGGGCCGTTCCGATCTCGCGGTGGACGTCCAGGCGGACATCAACCTCGTGTTCGTGGTGCTGTCCGTCGTCGTGCTCCTCGCCGGCGGCGTGGGGATCGCCAACGTCACCATGCTCTCGGTCATGGAACGCACCGGGGAGATCGGCCTCCGCCGCGCCATCGGCGCCACCCGGCGGCAGATCGCCCGGCAGTTCATCCTCGAATCGGTGATCATCGGTTTGCTCGGCGGCCTCCTCGGCGCCACGCTCGGGGTCTTCGCCGTCATCGCCATCTCCGTGTCCCAGCAGTGGACGCCCGTCACGAGCCCGCTCGTCGCCGTCGGAGGGGCCGTACTGGGAGCGGTCGTGGGACTCGTGGCCGGCAGCTTCCCGGCTCGAAAGGCCACGCGCATCGAGCCCGTGGTGGCGCTGCGCGGGAGCTGACGGCGAAGGTCGGCACAGCAGCGACCGGTTGTTCTCCGCGCCGCTGCCCGCAACTCCTCGTCTCCCGCCGTCCATACGGTCTGGCCATGTGGCTAGTTCCATAACCATCCGGCGAATTCGCAGATATTTCTCAGGGTACTTACAAACCTCCCGGCCAAAGAAAAAGTGGCCGAGCGGCCGTAGCGCGGGCCGGGCCCCTGGTGTGGCATGAGAAGCAGAACGAATCGGGGCGGAAAGGGAGCCTCGCGGTTCCCTCCCCTGCTCTCTCGGGAGTCACCTTCGAAGTACTTGGAGATCACGAAATGCTCACTCGCAATCGCATGCTGGCGACCGGCTCCACCGTCGCTCTGGCCGCAGGAGGCCTCTTCTTTTCCGCAGCTCCCGCATCAGCGGACCTCGACTCCCCCGAGTGCCTCTCCGCGCAGGCCGCCTTCCTCACGGCCCTCGGCAATGCAGGCCTGGACGCCGACCTGCTCATCGACCTGGATGTCGCCCTCGACGACGTCGTCGATGCGCAGGCAGCACTCGACTTGCTGATCGACGGGTCGACGGACGCACAGGTCGCGCTCCAGCTCGAGCTTGACGCGCAGACCGACATCCTCGATGAACTGATCCTCGAGCTCGGTTTCGCTGTTGACGAGCTCGAGGTGGCCCTGGGCCTCGTCGCCGAAGCTGATGCCCTTGTCGGCATCGCCGAAGGCGATCTGGCCGCCGTCGTCGACGCGCAGGCCCTTCTGGTCGCCGACGCAGAAGGCATTGTCAATCTCGCCATCCAGGCTCAGGTCGATGCCGCCGCCGACCTCGTCATAGCGAATCAAGCGGTCGCGGACGCTCTCCTGACTCCGCTCGACCCAGCCGACGACGCTGCAGCGTTGGTGCTGTTCAACGCCGCAGTGCAGGCTGGCCTCGACGCTGATGCGGACTTCCTTGAGGCCACTACCAACCTCGGCATTGCCCAGGATGCTCAGCTGGAAGCCGTCACGGAGGCGACGGCTGCTGTCACGGCGGCCCTCGACGCTCGGACCACGCTCCTCGCCGAGCTCGACGTCGACGCCCTCGTTGAAGCCGCCGCTGTGGCCGAAGCCGCGGTCGAGGCACAGGCAGCCATCGTGGCGGGCCTCGAAGCAGATCTGATCCTCGCCGGCGACCTGGAAGCGATCAACGCCGCCGCCCTCGAGCTGCAGGCCGCGCTGGACATCCTGGCAGCCCTCCAGCTCCAGCTCAATGGAGAGGCGCTCGATATCCTGGCCCTCCAGGCCCTGTTCGATGCCTCCATCGCAGCCTGTGGCGTCGATGGCACCGTCGGCGGCCCGGGCGTTGTCCAGGTCATCGTGGACATCGACATCGTCGTCGACGTGAACAACGGCGGTAGTGGCGACGGTGACGATGACGGCAGCACCGGAGTCGTCGTCGGCGGCGGCACGGGTACCGGGACCGGCGTCGTCGTCGGTGGCGGCTCGGGTGGCGGCACGGGCACCGGCGGCGCCGGCACCACGGGCAACAACCGCGGCGTGAACGTCCAGACCGCAGCGGCTACCGAAGAGTCCCCGGCAGCGGGCCTGGGCCTCCTCGGCCTCATGACCGCCGGTCTCGGCGTCACGGCAGCTGCCTTCGGCCTCCGCAAGAAGGCACAGCGCAGCAACTGACACTGACCGGGGGTGACCCCGGAAGGTAGGAATGTCGGGGGTGCCGGTCCATCAGGCCGGCACCCCCGGCCAGTTCCACTACAGAACCGGAATCGCAGAGCATTCCGGTTCATCGAGAACACCCAGCAGGTCAGGTACACCGAACACACTGAGGACGCGATGAAAGACCCCGCACCCGACGACGCCACAACGGAGACTGACGGGTTGGTCGAGCAGAGCGCTCCCACCACGGCCGAGCGCATCATGACGGTGTCGCGTCTGGCGCTGCTCCCCCTTGCCGCCGCGGCCCTCGTGGCCGCGATGATCGTCTTCATCCCGACGCTTGGTGACTCGTCCCAAGCCGCACAGGACACCCAGGCTCAGGACCTGGCCCTCGACGCACCCATTCTGACGGCGCCGCCCGCTCCTGCGGACCCGGGCCCGACGTCACCCGCCGCGCAGGTCCCGCCTGCCGCACCGAGCCCCACCCCTCCAGCCCCTGTCGTCTCCCCCACGCCGACTCCAAGCGGACCCGGGGAGGCGGCAGGTGCACCCGCGCCCGCACCGCCGGCCTCTCCGAACGGTGTCGCCCCCACCCGCATCACGGTGCCGGCCGCGGGCATTGACGTGGCAGTCCTTCCACTCATCCCCACGGCCGAGGAGCTCGCCGCGCAATCGATCGTGCCGCCGATCAGCGACGACGGATACTGGCTCACCGCCTACGGGGCCCCGGGCCGAGGCTCCACCGACACCACCTACATCGCCGGACACAGCTGGGAAGGACGGGACGCGCCCTTCGACCTGTTCAGCACGGACGTAGAGGCCGGCGACGCGATCGTGCTCGACACGATGGCCGGCCCGATGAACTACGTGGTGGACGCCGTGACGACCTACGACAAGGACTCGCTGAAGAACAGCGACATCTGGAACATCACCCCGAGCCGCCTGGTGATCATCAGCTGCTTCACGGAAGATCCCTGGGGCAAGAACGTCGTCGTCACCGCCTCGCCCGCCTGATCTCCTGATTCTGTGGCGCCACGATTAAGTCACGCGATCGTGCCCTAATTTCTTGCGCTCAGGGTTAGGACAGCCTAACCTTTGGACTGTGTCCACCCATCACGCTTCCGCAGACCCGTCGCTGTCCGTCGCGGAGCTCGACATCTCCTACGGCAGCCGGCGCGTCGTCGGGCCCGTCTCCTTCGATCTCCGGCCGGGGAGCGTGACCGCCCTGATCGGCCCGAACGGCAGCGGGAAATCGACAGTGCTCAGGACCATCGCCCGGCTGCACGCACCGGATTCCGGTGCAGTGCGGCTCGAGGACGGCGCGGATGTGCGCGCCCTCTCGGCCCGGGATTTCGCCCGGACCATCA
Source organism: Arthrobacter sp. TJ-236 (assembly GCF_058269235.1). Taxonomy (NCBI): domain Bacteria; kingdom Bacillati; phylum Actinomycetota; class Actinomycetes; order Micrococcales; family Micrococcaceae; genus Arthrobacter; species Arthrobacter sp. TJ-236. The sequence continues at coordinate 258,954 of NZ_JBZCNI010000003.1, read as the reverse complement.
CGCTGCTCGCCCAGAGCAGGCCCGTGCCGGGAGGACTCACCGTGCGCGAGGTGGTCACCTTCGGTCGGCACCCGCACCGCAGCCGGTGGACTGGAGCGGACCCGCGCGGCAGCGCCGCGATCGACCGCGCCCTCAGCCTCACGCGCACCGCGGACCTCGCCGACCGTCCCGTCGCAGCCCTCTCCGGCGGCCAGACCCAGCGAGTGTGGCTGGCGAGCTGCCTCGCCCAGGACACCGGCGTGCTGCTCCTCGACGAGCCCACCAATCACCTCGACCTCCGGTACCAAGTAGAGATCCTCGACGTCGTCCGGGACCTCGCCACCGAGCACGGGGTGACCGTCGGGGTGGTGCTGCACGATCTCGACCAGGCCGCCGCCATCGCGGACCACGTGGTGCTCCTCGAGGACGGCGTGGTGGCGGCGCAGGGTACACCGGAGCACGTGCTCACGGCCGAGAACCTCTCCCGCGCGTACGGCGTGCGCGTGGACGTCACGGTCTCGGGCGGCACCGTCCGTACCCGCGCCGTCGGGCGCCACAACAGCCCGGCGCACCCCGCGGCGGTCCTCACGGCCTCCTGACCCGCTCACGCTCGAGAGCCACCGAACCGATCCCGGCACCGACCCCCCGGCCGTCCGCGCACCCGACGGACGGCTCCACCCACCGCGCACCGACTGCGGGCGCACCGAACAGGAATGACATCGATGACCCACCAGAAGATGCTCGCTGCCCTCGCAGCAACGGCACTGCTCGCCCTCACCGCGTGCGGGACCACCGAGGAGGCCGCAGGGGACGCCCCGGCCGAGACCGCGGCGGCAGGTGAATCCATCACCGTCACCGATGCCCGCGGCCAGGAGGTCACGCTGGACGGCCCTGCGGAGCGCGTGGTCGCCACCGAGTGGAACGCCATCGAGAATCTGGTCTCGCTCGGCGTCATGCCGGTGGGCGCCGCCGACGTCGAAGGCTATGCCACCTGGGTCAGCGCCGAGCCGCTGGACGATTCCGTGACGGACGTCGGGCTGCGCGGCGAGCCGAGCATCGACACCCTCGTGTCCCTCACCCCCGACGTCGTGATCGTCACCGATCAGCTCACCGAGGGGGCCATCGAGCAGATCGAGGAGACCGTGCCCGTCGTCGTCATCCCCGGCGGTGACGCGACGGACAACCTCGGTCAGATGTTCGAGAACATCGACCTGATCGCGACGATCACCGGCACCGAGGACGCCGCCGCCGAGTTGCGGACCGAGTTCGAGGCGAAGCTCGCCGACGGCAAGGCCGCCATCGAGGAAGCCGGTGCGGCCGGGGCGAGCGTCGCGTTCTCCGATGCCTACGCCGACGCCGGCAGCGTGTCCATCCGGCCGTTCACCGAGGGGTCGCTGGTGGGCAACGTCTTCGAGCAACTCGGTCTCGCCAACGCGTGGGACCTCGAGGGCGACGCCGCCTACGGTCTCGCGCAGACCGACGTCGAAGGCCTCACGGCTCTGCCCACGGACACCCGCTTCTGGTACATCGCGAACGACTCCTACGGGGATCCGTACCAGAACGAGCTCGCCGACAACGCGGTCTGGACCGCCCTGCCCTTCGTCGAGTCCGGCGACGTCACGCGGTTCCCGGATTCGCTGTGGGTCTTCGGCGGGCCGAGCTCCATGAACCAGATCATCGACGCCGCGGTGGATGCCGCGCAGTCCGCGCAGTAGCTCCCGATGCCGCCGGCAACGCTCGCCGAAGCCCCTCCCGCCCCGACCGGCACCCCGCCGGACCGGGTCGGGGTGCGGCTGGTCGTTGCCGGCGCACTGCTCGCGGTCGCCACCGCGTTCCTCGCGCTCGTCCACCTCACCCAGGGCACCGCGAGCGTCGGTGCCGCGGACATCCTCTCGCTCCTGACGGGGAACGACGACGCCCTGTCGGCCGCCGTCGTCCTCGACAGCCGGGTGCCGCGCCTCGCCGCGGGTGTCCTCGTGGGCGTCGCGCTCGGAGCCGCAGGGGCCGTCATGCAGTCCGTCTCGCGGAACTCCCTGGCCTCCCCGGACACCCTCGCGGTGAACGCGGGCGCGCACCTCGCCGTCGTCGCCGTCGCAGCACTCGGCCTGCAGGTGCCCCTGCTCGGGGCGGTGGGCGTCGCCTTCCTCGGCGGCCTCGCGGCGGCGGCCCTGGTCCTCGCACTGGCCGGGGCCGGGCAGTCCTCGAGCGTCCGCCTCGTGCTCGCGGGGTCCGCCCTCGCACTGGCCTTCAGCGCGCTCACGAACATGTTCCTGCTGCTGTTCACCGAGGAGACCCAAGGCCTCTTCGCCTGGGGGTCGGGGTCGCTCGGGCAGAGCGGCCTGGAGCGCGTCACGCTGCTCGCGCCTCTCGCGGGCGCCGCCCTCCTCGTGCTGCTGCTGCGCTCCCGCTCCCTCGACCTCCTCACCCTCGGTGAGGACCAGGCGCGCGTGCTCGGCATCAACGTCCGTGGCACGCAGGTGCTCGCGATCGTCCTGGCGGTGCTGCTCTCCGCCGCTGCCGTCACGGTCGCCGGCCCCATCGGGTTCGTGGGGCTCGCCGCGCCCGCCGTCGTGCGCCTCGCCGCCCCCCGCATCCCCGGGCTCCACCGTCACCTCGCGCTCATCCCGGCATCGGCACTCCTCGGCGTCTTCCTCGTTCTCGCCGCGGACGTGGCGCTCCGCGCGGCCATCGGCGCCGAGAGCGCCGTCGAGGTTCCCACCGGCGTGGTCACCACCCTCTTCGGCGCCGTCTTCCTCGTGGCGCTCGCGCACCGCATGAGATCCGACGGACCCTCCCGCGAGCCGAAGAACGTGGCCCTGCGGCCCATCACCGCGGCGCGCAGTACGGCCGTGATCGTGGTCCTCGGGGTGCTGCTGATCGCCGTCGCGGTGGCCGGGGCGCTCCTCGGCGACGCCAAACTGCTGCTCGGCGATATCGCCAACTGGGCCACCGGCCAGGCCGGTCCCGTGGTCTCGAGCATCATGGACACGCGCGCGCCACGCATCGGGGCATCCCTGCTCGCGGGCGCCTCCCTGGCCCTCGCCGGCACCGCGATCCAGGCCGTGACCCGCAATCCGCTCGCGGAACCCGCGATCATCGGCGTCTCCGGCGGAGCGGGCGTGGGAGCGATCATCGTCATCACATTCGTGCCCCTGGCCGGCTTCTGGCTCATCAGCGGGGCGGCGGGGATCGGCGCCGCCGTCGTGTCCGTCGTCGTCTTCGGCCTGTCCTTCCGCGGCGGCATGCAGACGGACCGTCTGGTGCTGGTCGGCATCGGGGTCTCGGCCGCGGCAACCGCCGTCATCACGCTCCTGATCGTGCTGACCGATCCGTGGAACGAGGCGAAGGCACTGACGTGGCTGTCAGGCTCCACCTACGGGCGGTCGCTGCAGCACCTCGTGCCCATGACCGCGGCCCTGATCCTCGCGGCGCCGATCATCTCGGCCCTGCACCGCACCCAGGACCTCCTCGCCCTCGACGAGGACACACCCCGCCTGCTCGGTGTGCGCGTCCCGCGAGCGCGACTCCTGCTGCTCTGCCTCGCGGTCCTGCTCACCGCGTCCTCGGTCGCCGGGATCGGCGTGATCGCCTTCGTGGGGCTGGTGGCGCCGCATGCTGCGCGAGCATTGGTCGGTCCGCAGCACCGCCTGGCCCTGCCGACCGCCATGCTGCTCGGCGCGGTGCTCGTGTGCCTCGGTGACGTCATCGGCCGCACGGCGATCGCCCCGGCCCAACTCCCGGCAGGGCTCCTGACGGCTCTGCTCGGCACGCCGTACTTCGTGTACCTGCTGTTCAGGAGCAGACTGGCGCGCTGAGGCCGGGCGCCGATGCGCCGTGTGACGCACGCGGCCCTGACCGACGGTACGGTGCAGCCATGCCCCGATTCGACGCCGTGATCTTCGACTGGAGTGGAACTCTCGTTCACGACCCGCCACTCCGAGAGCGCGTACGTGCGGCGATGCGCTCGCTGGGTACCGTCGACGATGCAGCCGTGGACGAGATCTGTGCCAGGGTTCTACGCGCCGAAACCGACCCGGAGGTGGAGGCGGCGCTCCGGACGGCGGACACCAGCCTTGCCTCGTACCTGGCAGCCGAAGGATTGCTGTTCGAGCGTGCCGGCCTCGACCTCGACCTCGCTCACGCACTCCTACACGTCGATGAGGACGAGCACTTCCGCCCGCTGTTCCCCGACGTTCTCGCCGTGCTCGAGGACCTCCAGGCGCAGGGTTGCCGTGTGATCGTGCTGAGCGACATCCACGTCGACATCCGTCCGATGCTCACCCGTCAGGGCGCGGGCCGATTCATCGACGACTACGTGCTCTCCTTCGAGCACGGCGTCCAGAAGCCCGACCCGCGCATGTTCGAGCTCGCCCTGCAGCTCTCGGGGTGCGCCAGAGCGCGCACCCTGATGGTCGGCGACAGATCCACGCACGACGGCGCCGCGGCGGAGTGCGGCATCACCACGCTTGTGCTGCCGCCTCTCCCGACCTTCGGCCCGCGCGGGCTCTCGATGGTCCAATCGCTCGTGACCTGACGGGACGCTCCGCGGGACTGTGGCCACGAACGGCCTCGGTCCGGTCCAAAACGAACTGATGCCCACGGCGCCGGGCGGAATACTCAGGCGGTGAACCACTCGCCGGCGAACACCGGGGCGCGGCCCGCCAGTGCGTCGTCGATCCAGTGCCGTACGGCAGCCCCGACGGCCGCCCTGTCCAGGGCGGAGGTGTCGATGACGTGCATGGCCCAGCCAGGATCGCCGCTGGGAAGCGCCGTCCACCGGTCCCACTGCATCGCATCCGCACCGCCGTTGAGTAGAACGTGTTGCATGTGCTGCGCGTCGGTCGCATGGCTGTGCATCCACCGCGCGAACGCCGCGTGGTGACCGAGCGCCTCCTCGCTCTCGCCCCGCTCCGCGAGGCGCTCCCGTTGCGCCTCCGGCGAGGCATGGAGCAAGCACACCGCCACGCCGTCGAGCCCCTCCGCCTCGGGAACAGCCAGGAGCTCGCCTGCCGCAACCGGATCACTCGCGAGCATGGTGTGCCGCCCGTGCGCCTGCTCGTCGAGGGCGCGGACGACGGCGGCGCGAGCGGCGCGCTGCCGGTACGCCGTGTCGGGATGGGGCGGGGCCGGCAGGACGTCGTCGAGCGTGATGCACCGGAAGGTCGCCAGGGGCAGAACCTCCGCGAGGTGGGCGCCGACGGTGGACTTGCCGACGCCGCTGGCGCCCGAGACGAGAAACATCATGAGGCGAACCTGCCCCGCGGGGAGATGCACCGCAAGGTGCGCCGACATCGCGGACAGATCCTGTCCGACACCACCTTCCGCAGGTGGCGGGCCGGAGGCACAATCGTGGGCATGACACTCCGCTGGTACTCCGCCGTCATCGAATCCACCGACCACCGGGCCCTCGCCCACTGGTGGCGTGAGGCGCTCGGGTGGGAGGTGATCTTCGAGGACGACGACGAGGCCGTGGTGATCCCCACCTGGGCTCGCGAGGTGGGCGCCACGCTGACGTTCGAGCAGACACCGCCTGGCCTCGTCTTCGTGCGGGTGGAGCACGAGAAGCAGTCGAAGAACCGGATCCATCTCGATTTCGCGCCCCACACGAGCCAGGACCGCGAGGCGGAGATCGAGCGGCTCCTGGAGCTCGGCGCCACGCGGGCGGACGTCGGTCAGGGCCGGGAGGTCAGCTGGGACGTGTTCGCCGATCCCGACGGCAACGAGTTCTGCGTGCTGTCCTCCCGCGACGCCTGACCGCGGGCCTCCTAGGCGTCGAAGCGCTCCGTCTCGATGACTTCCTTGCGCACCTGCCCGCGGACCACCTCGTCCTGCGTGTGGGCCTCGCGGGAGAGTCGCACGCGCTCGATCGGCACCACGTCGATCTCCACGCGGGGCTTCTCCTCGTACAGCACCATCTCCACGACGTCGCCGCTGAAGGCGGTCTCCACCGCCGAGTAGAGGCGGTCGCGCTCGGCCCTGCTGAAGGTGCCTGCACCGTCGTCGTACAGGGGTGCGCCGTCCTTCACCGGCACGCGCTCCACCACGAGCTCCTCACGCCGGATCTGCACCGTCATGGTGACGTCCTCGGTGACCACGCGCTTGACCAGGCGCACGCGCTCGGTCTCGCGGAGTTCAGTACCGACGCGGAGCTGCTCCTCGGAGCGCGTCATCGCGTAGTCGTCGCCTTCGGGACGGGAGGTACGCGGGCGGGCAGGCGTGCCGGTGCCCGCGGTAGCCGAGGTATCAAGGGCGTCGACGGCGTCGTCCTTCCCCGCCATCAGCCCGTAGTACCTGAGCAGGTGCTGCTCCTCCTCCGGGCTGAGGTGGCCGTCCTGGGACATCTTCGGGGAGTCGTAGACCTTCGCATGCGTGTAGGGCAGGCGGACGTCCTTGCCCTGCAGCGTGGCACCCTGCAGCGGCGCGAAGGATTCGGGGTTCCCCACCGTGTGGGTCGAGACGGTGACCCAGCTCGGCTCGCCGGTCGCGTCGTCCACGTAGAGCTGACCCATGGGACCGAGCACCGCGCCGTCCTCGCTCAGCACGTTGGCGCCGGCGTTCATGGATTCCTTCATCTGGTCGAGCGTGATCATGATGACCCTTTCGAAGAGGTTGACTCCTCCTCACCGTAGGTCGCGCCACCGCTGATAGCAAGCATGCTTAGTACCCGGATCTCCGTTGGGGTGGGGCCCTGCACGTGAGCGCGGAGGCCGTCCCGCCGGCGCGAGGTCAGCCCGTGAGCGCGCGGATGACGACGAAGACCAGCGGCAGGTAGAGGACGCCGGCAACCGTCTGCAGCGTGATGGTCGAGGCCATGAGCCGGGAGTCGCCACCCAGGGCCCGTGCCATGACGTACGCGGAAGATGCCGTGGGCAGGGAGAGGAACAGGATCACGGTCGCGGCCGGCTGCCCGGTCAGGCCGACGAGCAGGCACCCCGCGATCCCGAGCCCCGGCAGCACCACGAACTTCACCACGGTGGCGAGGCCCACGGCGCCGAGGTTGCGGCCCATGCTCCGCAGTTCGAGCGCAGCCCCGACGCAGAGCAGCCCGAGTGGCAGGGATGCCGCCCCGAGGGTCCGCACGAACTCCGCGATGCCCGGCGGCAGGCCGATGCCCGTCACGTTGAGGAGTATGCCGATCACGCAGCCGAGGATCAGCGGATTGGTGGCGATGCTCCGCACCGTACCGCCGAGCGTCAGTCTCTCCGAGCCGTACCGGGCGAACGCGAGCGTGCACAGCACGTTCACGAGGGGTACGAGGATGGTGTTGGCGATCGCCGCGAGAGCCACGCCGTCGGCCCCGAAGAGAGCGAGGGCGATGGAGAGTCCGAGGTAGTTGTTGAAGCGGATACTGCCCTGCATCACCGAAGTGAACGCCGGACCGTCGAGGTCCAGCCAGCGTTGGGCGACCACGAGCCCCACCGCCGTGAGGATCACGGGGCCGGCGAGCACCGGGGCCATCAGGGCGATCGGCAGGCCCGCCAGGTCCGCCGTCGCCGTGCCGTTGACGAACAGGGCCGGTAGCAGCACGAAATAGCAGAGGCGCTCGGCAGGCGGCCAGAACGACGGCGCGAGGAACCCCCGCGCCCTGATGCCGTACCCGAGGGCGATCAGGCCGATCACGGGTCCCAGCGCCACCACGGTCTGGAGGATCATCGGGCGGTCCGAGCGCGCACCGGGCTCCTCGACGACACGGCGGGCGGGACCGCCGCCCTCACCAGCCCCGAGCCTGCAGCCACTCCGCCGCGAGCCGCATCCACTGGCCGGCGGCGCCCTGCCCCTCGGCCAGGCCCAGCCCGTGCTCGCCCTCGGTGAAGACGTGCAGCGCGTGGGGAACGGCGTGGGCCGTCAGCGCCTGCGCGAGCAGATAGGCGTGCGTGACGGGTACGGCTTCGTCCTCCGCCGTGTGCCAGATGAAGAAGGGCGGCGCGTCGGGTGTGACCAGGCGGTCCAGCGAGGTCTCGGCGCGGAGCCGCGCACCGGCGTCGGGCCCGATCAGTTCGTCCTGCGAGCCGCGGTGCGTCGCGAGCTCCATGGACACCACGGGGTAGGCGAGCACGGCGGCGTCCACACGTTCGTCCTCTGCGGCGCCTGCCGCGAGGGCGGCATGGCCGGCCAGGTGACCGCCCGCGGAGAACCCGAGGAGGGCCACCTTCTCCGCCCCCTCGGCGCGGACCCGCCGGATCTCGGCGCGGACGGCGTCGAGCGGGCCGGGATGGCGGGTCTGCACGGGATACTCGAACACGCTCGCCGAGAGGCCGAGCGAGCGCAGCCGCTCAGCGACGACCTCGCTCTCGTTGTCGGACAGCATGCCGTAGCCGCCGCCGGGGAGCACGATCACCTGGGATGAAGTCATGCCTTCACCGTACTGGGGGCCGGCCGTGCGTCACGATGCGGTTGCTGTTGCCGCCGGGAGGTGTACCGAGGGTGAAGCGCGGGGCAGGATCAGGCCATGGTCGGGAGTCGTGGCGCGCTTGCAGCCGCCGGAGTGGTGGCGCTCGTACTCTCCGGCTGCGGCAACGGCGTCGGCGGGTCCCTCCTCCCGCCCGCATGCATGCCCCCACCCTCCGCGTTGACACCGGAGCGGATCGAGGCCGGCGGATCGGTGCGGGTGTCCGCTGCCGACGCCGACTGCGATCCCAGCTACGGAGATGACGCGCGGGTGGAGGTACTCCTGACCACCGCCGACGGGACCGTCCTTCTCCGCGCCCTGGAACCGATGGGCGATGCCGGCGCCTTCGCAGCCGACGTCGTGGTGCCACTGGATGCGGAACCCGGCGAGTATCTCGTCTCGGCCTTCCCCTACGCCGTGGACTGGTGCGACGACACGGGCGTGAACAACAGGCTGACGCGGGCGGATGAGCAGAACGCCATGGTGCGGGCGTCCTGCGCGGCCGCCGGCCTGCCGCTGACGGTGGTTGCGGCAGAACCCGGACCCCGCCGCTGACGCGACTGAGATGCCCGGGCCCCGCCGCTGACGCGGCGGGGCCAGACGACAAGAGCCCCCGACCGTCCGGTCAGGAGCTCTCATGCTGCAGGGCTGGTGTCAGCCCTCGCACTCCGTGCAGTACTTCTCGCCGTTCTTCTCACGCGCGAGCTGGCTGCGGTGGTGGACCAGGAAGCAGGACATGCAGGTGAACTCGTCCTCCTGCTGCGGGATGACCTGGATGAGGAGTTCCTCGTGGGAGAGGTCAGCCCCGGGGAGGTCGATGCCTTCGGCGGTCTCGCCGTCCTCGACATCGATGAGCGCCGTCTGCGTTGTCGCGCTGCGCTGTGCCTGGATCGCCTCGAGCGATTCGTTGGCCGGCTGATCCTCCGGCCGAACGCGTGGCTCGTCGTAGTCGGTTGCCATGGGGGTGTATCTCCTTCTTATGGGCGGGAATGACGCCCAGATGCCATCCTCAACCTCGGGAGAGGGGGAAGTATTCCGTATACCGGCTGCAATATACCCGCTGGGGCTGGTACTTTTCTCCATCGATCACACCGACCGTGATCCGCCCCACAATGTGACGTCGCAGCCCGTCCGTGCTAGAGGGAACGGGGCCTCCCGAAGGGCGGGTCCCGCCGTCGTAGGGTTGTCGGGAAACCCCACCGCACACGTGTCCCAGGAGCTCCCCATGGCAGTTGCACTCGACCTCAGCGGCAGGACCGCTCTCGTGACCGGTTCCACCCAGGGGATCGGCCGGGCGATCGCTGCGGGCCTCGCGAGGGCGGGTGCGCGCGTGGGCGTCAACGGCCGCAGCAACCGCGGTGTGGCCCGGGCCATGGAGGCCATCCGTGCGGACGTGCCCGACGCCGAGCTCGTCGCCATCCCTGCGGACGTCACCACGGACGAGGGCGTGGCCCGGGCGCTCGGCGCGTTACCCGCCGTCGACGTCCTGATCAACAACCTGGGCATCTTCGACGCGCAGCCCGCCCTCGAGATCGACGACGCCGAGTGGCGGCGCTACTTCGAGGTCAACGTCCTCACCGCCGTGCGGCTGACGCGCGCGTACCTACCCGGCATGATGGCTCGGGGCTGGGGCCGCATCCAGTACATCGCGAGTGACTCCGCCGTGGTGATCCCCGCCGAGATGATCCACTACGGCGTGTCCAAGACGGCACTGCTCGGCGTCTCACGCGGCTTCGCCAAGGAGGCGAAGGGCTCGGGCGTCACCGTGAACTCGGTGATCGCGGGCCCCACCCACACCGGTGGCGTGGAGGACTTCGTGTACCAGCTGGTGGACAAGGACCTCGAGTGGGAGGACGCGCAGCGGCAGTTCATGCGCGAGCACCGGCCGCAGTCGCTGCTCGAACGCCTGATCGAACCGGAGGAGATCGCGACCATGGTCACCTACCTGGCCTCCCCGCTCGCCTCGGCGACGACCGGCGCCGCGGTGCGGGTGGACGGCGGATACGTGGACTCCATCCTCCCGTGAGCCGCTCCGCGCGGCTCCCACCGAACGGCGCCCTCGAGGCCGGTCCCATGGCCGCGATCCTCGCCAACCACGCGATCGCCGGGTGCGAGATCAGCGACAGGTCCGGGCGCTCGCACACGCGGCTGCTCACCACGGACGGCGGACCGCGGCGCGTCACCCTGACGGTGCACGCGGGCGACGTCGAACTCACCGCGGACACGGACGACGACGGCGAGTGGGCGCACCTTACCCGGACCGTCCGGAGCTGGCTGGACCTCGACACGGACGTCGCCGCCGTCGCCCGCGCGTTCGACGCCGACCCCCTGCTGGGACCGCTGGTGCGCGCCCGCCCGGGCCTGCGCGCCGTCGGCTACCCCGAACCCTTCGAGGCAGCGATCATGACCGTCCTCGGGCAGCAGGTGTCCGTCGCGGCGGGAGGCACGTTCGGCGGACGTCTCGCCGCGGCGTACGGCACACCCGGGCCGGGCGGGCTGACGGTCTTCCCGGCGCCGTCGGTCATCGCCGACGCGCCGCACGAGGAGTTGCGCGCCGCCATCGGCGTGACCCGCTCACGCGCCGCGACGGTGCAGAACGTGGCCCGCGCCGTCGCCGGCGGCCTGTCACTCGACGCCGCCGGTGACCACGCGATGCTGCGTAAGGACCTGCTGGCCATCCCGGGGATCGGCCCGTGGTCCGCCGACTACCTCGCCGTGCGCGTGCTGCGGGACCCCGACGCGTTCACGCCGGGCGACCTCGTGGCGCGCCGGGCCATGGGCAACCCGAGCATCCGGGACGCCGAGCGGCTCTCGGAGGCGTGGCGCCCGTTCCGTGCCTACGCGCTGTTCCACCTCTGGACGTCCGCGACCTACTCCGGGTAGCCGTCGTTCCGCCGGGCGGCGCGGAGGGCGATCTCCAGCTCGAACCGCACCTGGGGATTCTTCAGGTCCTCGCCGAAGACCTCCCGGAGCTGCAGCATCCGGTAGCCGACCGTCTGCGCGTGGATGCCGAGCTCCTCCGCGATCGGTGCCCGCTGACCCCAGTGCCGCAGCCACGCGAGGAGCGTCTCCTCGAGTTTCTCCCGCTGGCCGTCGGCGAGGTCCGCGAGCGGGGCCAGCCGGCGTCGCGCCAGCTCCTCCACCGCCGTGGGTTCCGCCGCGAGGACCACCTCGGTGAGGTGCTCGTCCGCCCATACGGGCGGCTGGTCTGCACCCTCCCGCGGCGGCAGCATCGTGGCGGCGAGCACGGCGAGGCGCAGCGACTGCGCCACCTGCTCCAGGGCGCCCGTCGGGCCGATCGACGCGCTCCGGCCGGCGAGCGCCCGTTCGAGGTCCGCGCGGAGGCTCGGGCGGTCCGGGACCAGCCCCACGGCGTCGGTCTCGCGTTCGATCACGATGGCGCCCTGACCCAGCCGCTGCCGTACGCCCTGGGCCCGCTCCAGCGGCAGGGTGACCACGGCGAGCTGGGCGGGTACGGCCCAGTCCGCGAGCGACGCCGCCTGGCGGAGCGCCGTCTCGTCGGCTCGGCCCAGCAGCAGGAGCTCGAGGAGCTCCGCCCGGCGCCGGTCCACGGCGCCTGCGCGCTCCGACTGCTCGAACGCGTACGCCTCGGCGCTGACGGCGGAGAGCTCGTCGATGTACGCCATGATCGATTCCCCGAGATCCACCACGACGGTGGGCCCGTACCCCTCGCCCATGGACCGCCGCGAGACCTCCCGGAACGTCACGCGGGCGCCCATCCGGTACGCACCCAGCAGCGCGTCCATGCTGCGCCCCTGCCGGAACTCGCCGCGTCCGAGGCCCGCCACGAGCTGGCGGCTCTCGTCGGAGAGTGCCGGGAGGCGGGTGCCCGGGAGCTCGAAGAACCGTTCCAACGCCGCGGCCACACCCATGCGCAGGCCACGCCCGAAACTTCCCTCGATGGGCCGGGCGTACGCGGGGACGAGCTGCGGCACGGCCTGGATGATGGCCTCCACGAGATCGCCGGTGAGCGGCCTCAGCTTGTCGCTCACGGACGGGGGCAGGGCCAGCCACGGCGGATCCGGGGGAGCCACGGCCATCGCGTCTGCGCTCATATCGCTCACCCTGTCTGTGCCGTCAAGATAATTCGCTCGCGTCAACTGTATGTCCGACGCGAAGAATTTTAGCGGCGAGGACTATATCGTTAATGTAATGATCCGGTTTCGACAGTTGGCTCGCGCGGCATCCGCGCTGACCACCCCGCTGACGCCCGAGGACTTCCTCGCCCTGTTCAACCCGGTGTACTCCTCACGCCAGCTCCGCGGCGTCGTGACCCGCGTGGTGCGCGAGACCGAGGACTCCGCCACCATCTACTTCCGCCCCGGCAACGGCTGGCACGCCCACAAGGCCGGCCAGTGGGCCCGCATCGGCGTCGAGCTGAACGGCGTGCGCCAGTGGCGCTCCTACTCGCTGAGCAACGCCGCCGGGCACGATCCTGCGATCACCGTGAAGGATGCCGGGTCGGTGTCCCACGTCCTGGTCCGCGACACCAAGCCCGGCGACGTCCTGTTCCTCGCGCCCCCGCAGGGCGACTTCGTGCTTCCCGAGCACCCGCGCTCCCTGCTCATGCTCACCGCCGGCAGCGGCATCACTCCCGTGATGTCCATGATCCGCACGCTGATCCCGCGTCGGCCTGATGCCAACGTGGTGCTCATCAACTCGAACAGCACCCCAGAGAGCAGCCTCTTCCGCGAGGAGCTCGACGAGCTCGCGGACCAGTTCCCCAATCTGAAGGTGCGCCACTGGTTCACCGCCGCGCGCGGACGCCTGGAGTTCACGGCGAAGACCATCGCGGATCTCTGCCCCGACTGGCGCTCCCGCGCGGCCTACGCCTGTGGGCCGGAGGGCTTCCTCAACGACGCCGAGGAGTTGTGGCAGCGTGAAGCCGCCCTCGAACAGTCCCGGACCGTCCCGAGCGTCTCGGCCGGGGCCGACGCCAGCGGCACGGGAACCCTGACCATCGAGCGCTTCAGCACCGACCTCACGGCCGGCGCGGGGCACGACGGCGGACTCGTCACCTTCGAGCAGTCGGACCGCGAGGTCCAGGCTGACGGCGACACCCCGCTCCTCGACATCGGCGAGGACGCCGGGGTCCTCATGCCGAGCGGGTGCCGCATGGGTATCTGTCACAGCTGCCTCGTGCCGCTCCGCGCCGGACAAGTCCGGGATCTGCGCAGCGGCGAGTTGCACAACAATCCCGGCCAGCTCATCCAGACCTGCGTCTCGGCAGCCGCCGGGCCCGTGAACCTCGACCTTTAACCACTATCGGAGGAGTCCCCATGACTACCACGCTGACCCGCCCGGGCGCCCTTGCGGCCTCGGGCCACCCGCTGGTCCGGCCCGACGCCGCCAAGCACCTCACCGATGAGCAGGTCGAGGAGCTCGGACGCGAGCTCGACGCCGTCCGCGACGAGATCCTCGCGAAGCGCGGCGCCACGGACGCGGCGTACATCCGCCGCATCATCCGCATCCAGCGCTCGCTCGAGTTCGCGGGCCGCGGCACGCTCCTGTTCGCCAAGCACAAGCCCGCCTTCTTCGCGGGTACGGCCATGCTGAGCGTCGCCAAGATCCTCGAGAACATGGAGATCGGCCACAACGTCCTGCACGGGCAGTGGGACTGGATGCGCGATCCGGACATCCACTCCACCACCTGGGAGTGGGACTTCGTGACCCCGGCGCGCTCCTGGCAGCACACGCACAACGATCTGCACCACCGCTGGACCAACGTCATCGGCAAGGACCGCGACATCGGGTACAACCTGCTGCGCATGGACCCGGACCAGCCGTGGAAGCCGTTCAACCTCGGCAACCCGGTGTACAACGCGATCCTCGCGCCGGTCTTCGAGTGGGGTATCGCCCTGTACGACCTCGAGATCCCCGAGTACAAGGAGGGCCTCAAGTCCAAGGAGGCCATGAACCGCGACCTCAAGGCCGTGGGCGTCAAGGTGGTCAAGCAGTTCTCGAAGGACTATGCCGCCACCCCCGCCGTCGCGATGCTCACGGGCTCCGGCAAGCAGGCGCTTTACGGCACGCTCCTCGCGAACGCCATCCGTAACTTCTGGGCGCACGCCATCATCTTCTGCGGCCACTTCCCCGACGGCACGGACACGTTCACCGAGGAGGAGGTGGACGGCGAGACGCGCGGCGACTGGTACGTGCGCCAGATGATCGGTTCGGCGAACATCTCGGGCTCCAAGTTCATGCACCTGATGTCCGGGAACCTGTCCCACCAGATCGAGCACCACTGCTTCCCGGACCTGCCGTCCAACCGGTACGCCGAGGTCGCGGTGAAGGTTCGCGAGATCTGCACGCGCTACAAGCTCCCCTACACCACGGGCCCCCTGCCGAAGCAGGTCGGCTCCACGTGGGCGAAGATCTTCAAGCTGGCCCTGCCGCCGCGCAAGGCCAAGACCGCCACGGCCTAGGCCTTCGGACGGAGCGCCGCTGCACCCTCTCCGGGAGCGGCGGCGCTTCTTCCATTCCCGCCGGACCCCCAAGGGGGGCGGCCGCCCCTCAGGCGGGGGCGTCCTCCGCGAGGAGCGCGTCGACCTGCCCGAGGGCCTCGCGGACGCCCTCCTCCATGCCCATCGCGCCCATCTGCTCGAGTTGCTCCAGGGACTGGAACGCCGTGGTCATGGTCATCCGCGTGCGGCCTCCGAGGTCCTCGAGCGTCACGGTCGCCGTCGTCTCCCCCATGTCCGGCACGGGATCGCCGTTCTCGTCCGCGAAGCCGTCCACGAAGGTCAGCAGCCGGGGAGGCTCGACGGCGGTGATCCGCCACCAGCCCCGTGCCTTCTCGCCGTCCGGCCCGGTCATGACATAGGCGGCGCGGCCGCCCTCCTGGAACTCGTAGGTCTCGAAGGTCGCCGGCCAGGTGGGCGGCCCCCACCAGCGCTGCAGTTGCGCCCTGTCCGCCCAGATCTGCCAGACGCGGTCCACGCCGGCGTCGAACTCCGCGACGAGCCTGAAGTGGAGGGACTCGACGTCCTTCTCCGTCCTGATGACAGCCATGATGATGCCTTCCTAGTCGTCCTGCTCCGCATCCTCGGCGAGGATGTCCCCGATCCGGTCGACCCGTTGCCGCCAGATCGTCTCGTAGTCGTCGAGCAGGCGTCGGGCCCGCTGCACGCCGTCCACCCGTCCCCGCACGATCTGCTCCCGTCCCCGCTTCTCCTTGGTGACGAGCGACGCCCGTTCGAGGACGGCCACGTGTTTCTGCACCGCGGCGAAACTCATCTCGTACTGCTCGGCCAGCCGGGAGACCGAGTACTCGGCCACCAGCACGCGGGTCACGATGTCCCTCCGCGTCGCGTCGGCGAGCGCCTGGAACAGGCGGTCCACCTCGTCGTCGCTCCGCTGATCTACAACCATATGGTTGTACGTTACGTATTCGCGGGGCGTCCGTCAAGACCTTCCCCGCCGTGCCGTCGACGCACGGATCGATCAGCCCGCGGACGTGACACCGGTTATGGCACGCATCCGGGGAGCCTGCAAGACTGGCGCCATGACCCGTGGAATCTATGTGAGCGCCATGACCAACGGCTCCGGCAAGTCCCTGATCTCCCTGGGGCTGGCCGACATGCTGCACCGGCACGCGGACCGCGTGGGGTTCTTCCGGCCCATCGTCGAGGGCAGCGACCCCACGGCGGATCCCATGGTGCGCCTCATGCAGCGCGCCTTCGACCTCCCCGGGAGCCGTGCGCGCGGCGGCCTCACCCGGGCCGAGGCCCGCGCCCTGCTCGTCACGGGTGACCGCGCCGAGATCGACGCCCGTTGCGTCGCCATCTACAGCGAGATCGCGGCCGAGTGCGACGTCGTGATCGTCGAGGGTACGGACCTCTCCGGGAACGACGCCGCCGTCGAGTTCGATCTCAACGCCCGCCTCGCCAACAACCTGGGCGCCATGGTGCTCGCCGTCGTCAGCGCGAAGGACATGTCCGTGGACGAGGCCGCCGACGCCGTGGACGTGGCCCGCCGGGAACTGGACGCCGCGAAGGTCTCGCTGCTCGCCATGATGGTGAACCGGGCCGCGGACGACGCCGTCACCGCCATCAGCGAGCACGTGCGGCCGGGCCGTTCGGGCCGCCCCGTGTACGTGATCCCCGAGCTCAGCGAGATCTCGCAGCCCACCGTGTCCGAGGTGTCCGCCGAGCTCGGCGCCCGGCAGATCGCCGGCAACTCGAACCTGGAGCGGGACGTCACGAGCGTGCGCGTCGCCGCGATGAACGTCGGCAATTTCCTGCACCTGCTCACGGACGGCGCGCTGGTGATCGTACCCGGTGACCGCGCGGACGTGCTGGTGGCCACGCTGGCGTCGTCGTTCTCGCCCGAGTTCCCCGTGCCGTCCGCCATGGTCCTGACCGGCGGTCTCGCACCCGACCCGAACATCCTCGCCCTGCTCGCCCAGGCGCCCTTCCCCGTGTTCGCGCTCGACGACGACACCTACACCGTGGCCCGGCGCGTCAGCGAGGTGCGCGGGGAGATCGCCAGTGGACTGCGTCGCAAGGCCGCCGCCGCACTCGGCGCCTGGTCGCGGCAGGTCGACGAGAAGGAACTGCTCGAGCGCCTCGAACTCCCCCGGCCGGTGAGCATGACGCCGCTGCGCTTCCTCCACGAACTGATCCAGCGGGCCCGGGCGGAGCGCAAGCACATCGTGCTGCCGGAGGGTGAGGACGTCCGCGTGCTGAAGGCCGCGGAGATCCTTCGCCGGCGCGACGTCTGTGACCTGACGATCCTCGGTCCCGAGTCGAAGGTCCGTGAACTGGCGTCGGGTCAGGGCATCGATCTCACCGGCATCACGCTCGTGGACCCCTCTACGTCCGAGCTCCGCGACGAGTTCGCGGAGGAGTACGCGCGGCTGCGCGCCCACAAGAACGTCTCGCTCGACCAGGCCCGCGAAAGGATGCTCGAAGGAGCATACTTCGGCACCATGATGGTGCAGCTCGGGAAGGTCGACGGCATGGTGTCCGGGGCCGCCCACACCACGGCGAACACCATCCGGCCGGCGCTGGAGTTCGTGAAGACCAAGGACGGCGTGAAGATCGTCTCCTCGGTGTTCCTCATGCTGCTGCAGGACCGCGTACTGGTGTACGGCGACTGCGCGGTGAATCCCGAGCCCAACGAGGAGCAGCTCGCGGACATCGCGGTGGCGTCCGCGGAGACCGCGGCGCAGTTCGGCGTGCAGCCCCGCGTCGCCATGCTCTCCTACTCCACCGGCGAATCCGGCTACGGCGGAGCGGTGGACGAGGTGCGGCGGGCCACGGAGCTCGTGCGGCAGCAGCGGCCGGACCTCGCGGTCGAGGGGCCCATCCAGTACGACGCCGCCGTCGACGCCTCGGTCGCGGCCTCCAAGCTGCCCGGGTCTACCGTGGCGGGCCAGGCGACGGTCTTCATCTTCCCCGACCTCAACACCGGCAACAACACGTACAAAGCGGTCCAGCAATCGGCCGGGGCGGTCGCCGTCGGGCCCGTCCTCCAGGGCCTCCGTAAGCCCGTCAACGACCTCTCGCGCGGCTGCACCGTGGAGGACATCGTGAACACGGTGGCCATCACCGCCGTGCAGGCGCAGCAGCCCGCCGCCTCCTGACGCCCCACCTCCCATCCCTCTACCGGACAGGACCCCATGATCATCCTCGTCATCAACTCCGGCTCGTCCTCGCTCAAGTACCAGGTGCGCGAGGGCCACGACGTCCTGGCGGACGGCCTCGTGGAACGCATCGGCGAGGCCGAGGTCCCCGACCACACCGCCGCCCTGGACCGCGTGGACCGCGACGTCGCCGCCGCGCTCGGCGACCGCGGCATCGACGCCGTCGGGCACCGCGTGGTGCACGGCGGGGAGCGCTTCAGCGAACCCGTGCTGATCGACGACGAGATCACGGGCGCCATCGAGGGGCTCAACCCGCTCGCGCCCCTGCACAACCCCGCGGCGGTCACGGGGATCCGGGCCATCTCCGCGAAGTGGCCCCGGATGCCGCAGGTCGCCGTCTTCGAC
Organism: Arthrobacter sp. TJ-236; assembly: GCF_058269235.1. Lineage (NCBI taxonomy): Bacteria > Bacillati > Actinomycetota > Actinomycetes > Micrococcales > Micrococcaceae > Arthrobacter > Arthrobacter sp. TJ-236. The sequence continues at coordinate 240,574 of NZ_JBZCNI010000003.1, read as the reverse complement.
ACCGCGTTCCACCGCACCCTGCCCGAGCATGCCTGGCGCTACGCCGTTCCGGACGAGCTGTACCGGAAGCACGGCATCCGCCGCTACGGTTTCCACGGCACGTCCCACGCCTACGTGGCCCGGGGCGCCGCCGAATTCCTCGGCACGGACAGCTTCACCGGGGTCATCGCGCACCTCGGTAACGGTGCCTCCGTGACGGCGGTGCGCGACGGCGCGAGCATCGACACCTCCATGGGGTTCACGCCTCTCGAGGGACTGGTCATGGGAACGCGCTCGGGGGACATCGACCCGTCGATCCTCCTGTTCCTGCTCCGCGAGGGGTACACGGAGAAGGATCTGGACACGCTCCTGAACCGGAACAGCGGGCTGAAGGGCCTCACCGGGACCAATGACATGCGGTCGGTCTCCGAGGCCGCGGAGGCCGGGGACGAGCGCGCGACGCTCGCCTTCGAAGTGGCCTCCTACCGGCTGGCGAAGTACGTCGGCGGCTACCACGTGGCGGTGGGCGGAGCGCAGGCACTGGTGTTCACCGCGGGCATCGGCGAGAACGCACCGGACTTCCGCACCGCGGTCGTCTCGAAGCTCGGTGCCCTGGGACTCGAGCTCGACGAGACCTTCAACGCGGAGCGCAGCAAGCAGGCTCGCGTGATCAGCACGTCCGCCTCGGCCTTCCCCGTCCTCGTGGTGCCGACGAACGAGGAGGCGGCGATCGCGGAGGCGACAGCCGCCGTCGTCCGGGACGTTTAGCACCACCAAGGACGGGCCGCAAGAGGTCCACGAATGTTCATTCGTCCTACCTTGCGTCCGGGAGGAACGCCTTCCTAGGGTTGTCCCGTGCTGGTGCCACAAGCACGTCCAAGGGCCCGCCCGGGCCATCGACCCTTCCCCCTCGACCCCCAGGACATCTCCATGAAGAATTCCCTCCTCGGCCGCGTCGTCGCGGCCCTCGGTCTGACAGCCGCCCTGGCCACCGGCACGGTGGTCGCCACGGAGCAGCCGGCACAGGCCGCCTGCACCGACATCGACATCTCCTTCGCGCGCGGATCCGGTGAGCCCCAGGGCCTCGGCATCGTCGGACGGCCCCTCGTGAGCGAACTGACCAGCCAGCTCTCGGGCTACACGGTCAGCAGCTACGCCGTGGTCTACGGCGCGAACCTCTCCCAGACGAGCGCGGGCGCCGGCTCCACCGACCTCGTCAACCACATCACCAGCGTCGCCGCGGCGTGCCCCAACACCCGCTTCGTGCTCGGCGGGTACTCCCAGGGCGCCACCGTCGTGGACAAGGCGCTCGGTATCCGCACCTCCACCGGCGGCACCGGATCGGTGATCCCCGCCGCCCTCGCGGACCGCATCTCGGCGATCACGGTCTTCGGTAATCCGCTGGGCCTGCAGGGCGGCGCGACGATCGCCTCGTCCAGCACCACCTACGGCGCCCGCTCGGCCGATTACTGCGGCACCTCGGACACCGTGTGCGGCAGCCAGCCGAAGAACGTCAGCGGTGGCCACACCAGCTACCCGAGCAACGGCTCCATCGCGACGGCGGCCCAGTTCGCCGCCAACCTGGTCCGCACCGGTACGCCCCCGACGACCCCACCGACGACCCCGCCCACCACACCCACCGGCACCTGCGTGCGTGACGACACCGCAGACCACGTCGATGCCGGCCGGGCCCGCGACATCTTCAACCGCGCCTACGCCGTCGGCTCGCGCGACTCCCTCGGCTACACCAGCCGCTTCAACGTCGTGTCCCTCCGCGAGACCGCGCCCGGCACCTGGTCACTGGTCAGCGCCTGCTGATCCCTCCGCACAGTAGGCGGCTCCGCGGCTGACACGGCTGCGGAGCCGCCGCCCGGCACACTGGTTCCATGACGATCGTGCGCATGGCCCTCCTGTTCGTCCTGGCCGCGGGTGCCGAGATCGGCGGTGCGTGGCTCATATGGCAAGCGGTCCGTGAGGGCAGGCCGTGGTGGTGGGCCGGGCTCGGCATCATGGCCCTCGGCGCCTACGGCTTCGTGGCGACGCTGCAGCCGGACGCCAACTTCGGCCGCATCCTGGCGGCGTACGGCGGCGTCTTCGTGGCCGGATCTCTGGCCTGGGGCATGCTCGTCGACGGCTTCCGCCCGGACCGCTGGGACGTCATCGGCTCGGCGGTCTGCCTGGTCGGCGTCGCGCTGATCATGTTCGTCCCCCGCCCGGCCGCCTGAGCGGTCGCAGCGGACCGCCTATCGCGTCAGATCCCGGGTGAACTCACTGAGGATCGCCCCGAAGAAGTCACATGACGAATCCTCATCACAGTGGATCCGCTCGTTCCCGTCGTAGACCGCTTCGAAACCCCGGGTCTCGGGGTAGGAGACCGGGTCCCTCTCATCACGGTCCTCGTAGTGACTCGTCACCGTCAGCCGGTGCAGCGCGCGTCGCGGAAGGACGGTGACCTCCGGATCGTCCTCGATGTATCCCGCGAGCCGCGCACGAAGGACGAGAGCAGGCGTCACGACGAGGAGCTGGGTGCCGAGCTCGGATCGTGCGGGGCTGGTCACCACGGCGTGGAGCACGTCCTCGCCACGTGCGCAGGCGACCACCAGATCGAGGGTTCGCTCCAGCGCCACCAAAATCGACGGGTGATTCTCCAGACAGCGGCGCTCGTTCTCCGCCTCGGCGACCTGTTCGGCCCATGCAGCGTTGCTCGCCAGCGCCAGCATCCGGATCTTCTCCGATGCTGCGTTCTCGTCGGTCGTCTGCACGGTGCCCGCTCGTCGTCCTGATGATGAGGGGTACTGCATCACGTGCCCATGACATTCTCCTGCCGGCCTGTCCTGATGTCCCCACCGAGGCGTCCTCCCACGTGATCAGCCCGTCCCCCCGAAATGCACCGTCCCCCCATGCGATGGACCGGTCGAACGGGAGGAGCAGTGGGGGAACAGGGCTCGGCCCTACGCGGCCCCGAGCAATCTCGCCACACCGGCCGCGATCGCCCCGACCGCGACCACCACGAGGAACGGCGCCCGCAGCCAGAGCGCGACGGCGGCCGCCAGCAGGGCCACGACCCTCGCGTCCACGACCAGCGCCTGACCCGAGGCGAACGTGTTCGTCGCCGTCAGCGCGGCCAGGAGCCCGATGGTGAGCGACCCGGCCACCCGCAGCATCCGCGGGTTGTCCAACAGCTTCGCGGGGACCAGGAAGCCGAGGAACTTCGTCGCGATCGAGAGGGCGCACGCCAGCAGGATCCAGCCCCAGAGGTTCATGCGTTCCCCGCCCTCTCGCCAGGGCCACGCCCGTGACCGTCGTCGGGACGGTCGTACGAATTCACCGGACGAGCACCGCCGCCGGGCCCGGACTCCTCGGAGCCACGTCCAGCACCGTAGGAGGACCCCGGCGGGTACGGCTCGACGTCGGGCTCGAGCCCTTCGGTCGCCGGCCCCAGGCCGGACAGCCCGAGACCGGCGGCGACCACCGCGGCCACGAGGATCGGGACGCCGGGTGGCACGAACGGAACGGCGATGAGCGTGACCACCGCGCAGACGACGGCGATCGCCGCCGGCTCCCGTGCGCGGATGCGTGGCCACAGCAGGCCGAGGAAGGCCGCGACGGCGGCGCCGTCCAGCCCGAACCGGGCCGGATCGCCCAGCGCGTTGCCCGCGAGCGCTCCCACGAGCGTGAAGAGGTTCCACAGGACGAAGACGCCGATGCCGGCGGCCCAGAACCCACGGCGTTGCTCGTCAGGGTCGGCCTGGCCGGTCGCCGTCGCCACGGACTCGTCGATGGTGAGGTGCGCCATGGGCAGCGTCAACCGCCGCGACGGCCGGAGCAGCACGTTGATCTGCATCCCGTAGACACCGTTGCGGATGCCGAGCAGGGCAGCGGCCGATATCGCCGAGAAACCACTCCCGCCACCGGCCACAACCCCGATGAACGCGAACTGGGAACCACCGCTGAAGAGCAGGAGGCTGAGCGCCATGGTCTGGAGGAGGTCGAGGCCCGCGGCCACCGACAGAGCGCCGAAGGACAGCCCGTAGAGACCGGTGGCGACGGCGACCGAGAGGGCCACGCGGACGGCCGGGGACTGGAGCAAGCGCACCCGACAAGGCTAGGCGACCCCGGCGCACCGGCTTCCTATTCCTGCGCCGGAGGTGCAGAGTAGGAAAGGAAAGCCTACTTACTACCGCGAGGAGCACCCATGAAGGCAGTGACATGGCAAGGCAAGCGCAACGTCAGCGTCGAGACCGTCCCTGATCCCACCATCCAGGAGCCCACCGATGCGATCGTCCGCATCACCTCGACGGCCATCTGCGGCTCCGACCTCCATCTCTACGAGGTCCTCGGCCCCTACATGCACAAGGGCGACATCCTCGGGCACGAGCCCATGGGGATCGTCGAGGAGGTCGGGGCGGGAGTGACGAACCTCAAGGTCGGCGACCGCGTCGTCGTCCCCTTCAACATCTCCTGCGGCCACTGCTACATGTGCAAGCGCGGCCTGCAGTCCCAGTGCGAGACGACGCAGGTCCACTCGGCGGGCTCCGGCTGCGCCATCTACGGGTACTCGGAGCTGTACGGCTCGGTGCCGGGCGGCCAGGCCGAGTTCCTGCGCGTGCCCTTCGCCGACTACGGTCCGGTGAAGGTCGGCTCCGACCTGCCGGACGAGCGGTACCTCTACCTCTCCGACATCCTCCCGACGGCCTGGCAGGGCGTGCAGTACGCGGACGTGCCGAAGGACGGCGTGCTCGCGGTCTACGGTCTCGGGCCGGTCGGCCAGTTCGCCGCCCGCATCGGGAAGTACCTCGGCCACCGCGTCATCGGCGTCGAACCGGTCGCCGAGCGCCGTGACATGGCCAAGCGCCACGGCATCGAGACCGTCGACTTCACGAAGGACACCGCCGAGGAGCTCAGGAGCATGACCAACGGGCGCGGCCCGGACTCGATCGTGGACGCCGCCGGCATGGAGGCGCACGGCTCCCCCGTCGGCGCGTTCGCGCAGCACGCCGTGGGGATCCTGCCGGACAAGCTGGCCCAGAAGGTCATGGAGACCGGTGGCACGGACCGCCTCTCGGCGCTGCACTCCGCGATCGACGCCGTCCGCCGCGGCGGCACGGTCTCGCTGAGCGGTGTCTACGGCGGCACCGCCAGCCCCATGCCGCTGCTGAACATGTTCGACAAGCAGCTCCAGTTCCGCATGGGCCAGTGCAACGTGCGGCGCTGGACGGACGAGCTCCTCCCGATCGTCGAGGAGCCCTCGGATCCGCTGGGCGTCACGGACCTCATGACCCACGAGGTCTCGATCGACGAGGCGCCGGCCGCGTACAAGAACTTCCAGAAGAAGACGGACGGCACCATCAAGGTGGTCCTGAAGCCCCAGGGCGTCACCGCCTAGGACGCCTGCGGACAGCACGGGAGCCCGGCAGGCCCCCGGACACCGCGGAACGACGGCGGGAGCCCGGCCACGCCGGTCGGGCTCCCGTCGTCGTCGGCGCGGGTCGCGGACGGCTGCGGTCAGTCGCGCCCGATCGATGCGTGGGCGTCGGTTCTGCCCTGCGCCATCTGCAGGGCGTCCGCCGCGCGGACGAGTGAGAGGTGGGAGAACGCCTGCGGGTAGTTGCCTGCCATCCTGCCCTCGGCGGCGTCGTACTCCTCCGAGAGCAGGCCCAGCTCGTTGCTGTAGCCCACCAGCTGGTCCATGAGGCGCCTCGCGTCCTCCACCCGGCCGGTCTCGGCGTACTGTCCCACGAGCCAGAAGGAGCAGGCGAGGAACGGGTGCTCGCCCGGCTCGAGGCCGTCGTCGGAGTTCCCGGTCCGGTAGCGCAGCAGCAGCCCCTGAGGGTCCAGGAGGTCGTGCTCGATCCGCGCCACGGTGCCGAGCATCATGGGGTCGTCGAAGGCCAGGAAACCGACCTGCGGGAGTTGCAGGAGGGAGGCGTCCATCTCAGTGCCGCCGTAGGTCTGGGTGAAGGCCCGCAACTCGTGGTTGTAGCCACGCTCCAGGATCTCCTCCCGCAGGCGGTCGCGGATGGCGGTCCAGTGCTCGAGCGGTCCGCTCAGGCCGTGGTCCCGTACGGCACGCACGGCGCAGTCGAAGGCCGCCCACATCATGACGCGCGAGTGGGTGAAGTACTGCTGCTCGCCGCGCATCTCCCAGATCCCGTGGTCGCGGTCGTCCAGGTGGTTCTCCGCGAACCCGAGCAGTGCGCGCTGGAGCGGCCAGGAGAAGTTGTCCTCGGTGACGCCGTGCCCGCGCAGTTTCTCGAGCGCCACCATCACCTCGCCCACCACGTCGGCCTGGTACTGGTCCACCGCACCGTTGCCCACGCGGACGGGTACGGAGTCCGCATAGCCGGGCAGGTGCGGCAGCTCGCGTTCGGGCAGCTGGCGCTCGCCCGCCAGCCCGTACATGATCTGCAGGTCCTCGGGGTCGCCGGCCACCGCGCGCAGGAGCCAGCTACGCCAGTTCAGGGCCTCGTCCGCGAAGCCGTGGGTCATCATGGCCTCGAGCGTCAGCGCGGCGTCGCGCAGCCACACGAAGCGGTAGTCCCAGTTCCGTCCTCCGCCGAACTGCTCGGGGAGCGAGGTGGTGGGCGCCGCGACGATCCCGCCTGTGTCCTCGTGCGTCAGCGCCCTCAGGACCAGCAGCGAGCGCTCCACGGCCTCCGCGTACTCGCCGTCGTTCAGGCAGCTCGCGGCCCAGGCGCGCCAGTAACTGATGGTCGTATCCAGGGCCTCGTCGATGTCGAGGGGCTCCGGGGCCTCCCTGTGCGAGGGGAACCACACCATCTCGAGGTCGACGACGTCCCCGGCGGACACCGTGAACACTCCCTCGTGGCGGTGGTCGGTGGGCCGCAGGCGTGGCCCGCGGAGCACCAGCGCGTTGGGACCCGCGATGGCCAGGAGGGCCGGGACGCCGTCGGACGTGTCCTGGCTGACCCACGGGACGATCTCCCCGTACCCGAACCTGATCTCCAACTCCTGCCGCATGGTCACGGTGCCGCTGAGGCCCTGGATGCGCCGCACCACGTTCGCCCGGCGGTCCGTCACGGGCATGAAGTCGGTGACCAGCACCTCGCCGTCGGCCGTGCGCCAGCGCGTCTGCAGCACGAAGGTGGAGCGGATGTAGCTGCGCTCCACCACCTCCGCGCCGGCGGACGACGGCGTCAGGAGCCAGCGCCCGTGCTCCTCCGTGCCGAGCAGCGCGGCGAACACCGATTCGGAGTCGAACCGCGGGAAGCAGAGCCAGTCCACGCTGCCCTCACGGGAGATCAGGGCGCCGGTGTGGAGGTCGGAGACGAGCGCGTAGTCCTCGATGGGGGATTGCATCGTTCCACTCAACCACAGCGGCCCCGCGCGCGCCGAGTGCATCCGGGCGCCACCGGGGCTCAGCCCGGCTCTACCCGGCGTGCTCCTCCTCGGCGAAGGCCAGGCGGATGCGCGCTGGGTAGTCCGTGGTCAGCTCCTGCACCCCGAGATCCGCGAGGAAGCGGGCGTCCTCGACCGTGTTCACCGTCCAGACACGGAGCCGGGCGCCGTCGTGCAGCCACCGCCGTAACCGGTCCGGATGCGCGCGGGCGTACTGGATGCCCGGGCCCGCCATGCCCACCTGCTGCCGGTCGATCAGCTCCTCGCCCTCCCTCAGCGCCCTGCGGAGCACGTTGATCAGCGCGCCCTCGGCGATGGACCCGAAGCTGAGCGCATCGCGCACCTCCTGCGGCTCGACGTCGGCCACGAGTTGGCAGAGGACGTGGTGCGGCGCGATCTCCCCGAGATGCCGCATCGAGTCGGGGTTGAAGCTCATGAAGCTGATCTCCACCCGGCCGAGCATCGAGGACTCCGGGTCCCACCCCTCGTCGAGCAGGAAGGCGATCAGGGCGTCCTCGAGCCGGAGGCCGAACGGGCTGGGGTGCTTGAGCTCGATCGCGAGCTTGACGGGGCGTCCGGCACCGCGGATCAGGACCAGCAGATCGCCGAGTGTCAGGAGCTGCTCGGAGGGGCTGCCGTACTCCGCCGGGATGGTGGCTCCCTTCCACGAGCAGACGTCGAGCGCACGTAGCTCGGAGAGCATCCTGTCCGCGACGTCGCCCGTGCCGCTCGTGGTGCGGTCCAGCGTGGTGTCGTGGATGCACACGAGCTCGCCGTCCCGCGTCAGGTGGACGTCGCACTCCACACCGTCGGCGCCGTCGGCGAGCGCCTGCAGGTAGGCGGCGCGGGTGTGCTCCGCGTAGGTTCCGCTGCTGCCGCGGTGGGCGAAGATGACCGGCGTCATGGCGTTTCCCTTCACGAGTGGCCTTCGGGGGATGGTCGGGGCGAGGGCCCGGTTATCACCGTACGCGAGCGTCCGGTGCGGCCACATCAGCCCGACGACGGCGGCAGGACTCCCCGCGTGCCTCGCTAGACTCGGACGGTGGACGCTCAGATGACAGACCCGGACGTGGAACGGGCGGCCGCCCTCCGCCGCATGAAGGGTCTCGCCACCGGGCTGCTGGTGCTCATGGCGGTGATCTTCGTGGTGGCCTTCGCCCTGCAGGACACCTACCCGTGGCTCGAGTACGTCCGCGCGGCCGCCGAGGGCGGCATGGTCGGCGCGCTCGCGGACTGGTTCGCGGTCACGGCCCTCTTCAAGCACCCCATGGGGCTGAAGATCCCCCACACCGCGATCATCCCGCGGAAGAAGGACCAGATCGGCGAGTCCCTCGGCCAGTTCGTCGAGGAGAACTTCCTGTCCGAGGACGTGGTGCGAGCCAAGCTCGACTCCGCCCGGATAGCCCAGAAGGTGGGTGCCTGGCTGGAGAAGCCGGAGAGCGCAGACCGCGTGGCAGCCGAGGGCGCGGCGGTGATCCGCGGCCTGTTCACGGTGCTCGACGACGACGCCGTGCAGGGGGTCATCGAATCGATGGTGCGCAAGTACCTCCTCGAGCCGCCGTGGGGACCACCGATCGGCAGCATCGCCGAGCGCGTGTTCGCCGACGGGCACCACCACCGCCTCGTGGACCTCCTCGTGGACCGGGCCGGCGACTGGGTGGACGCCAACTACTCGGTGGTGACGCGGGTCGTCGCGCAGCGCTCCCCCACCTGGGTGCCGCGGCTGGTCGACGGCGTGGTGGGCGACCGCGTCCACGCGGAACTCTCGAAGTTCATCCGGGCCGTGCAGGACGATCCCCGGCACGACGTCCGCATCGCGATCGACACCTACCTCCGCGACCTCGCCCAGGACCTGCAGCACAAGCCCGAGACCATCGCGAAGGCGGAGGAGATCAAGGGCCAGCTCCTCGATGATCCGCGGGTCATCGACCTGACCGCGCGCACCTGGGCCACGATCAAGGCGGCCCTGCTCGATGCCGTCAACGACCCCGACAGCGAGCTGACGTCGAACTTCAAGGCCGCCGTCCGGGACATCGGCTCACGCCTCACCACCGACGTCGAACTGGCCGGGAAGGTGAACCGCTGGATCGCCGACGCCGCGTCCTACGCCGTCCGCACCTACCGCAGTGAGATCGCCGGGGTCATCTCCGAGACGGTGGAGCGGTGGGACGCCGAGGAGACCTCCCGCAAGATCGAGCTGCAGGTGGGCAAGGACCTGCAGTTCATCCGCATCAACGGCACCGTGGTGGGCTCGCTCGCGGGCCTCGTGATCTTCACGGTCGCGAACGCCGTCTTCGGGTAGGCAAGTACCGGCGTCATGCCGGCCGCTCCCTACCGGAGTCAGGAGCCGTGCTGCCCGGTCGTCTTCCCCGGCAGCTGCAGCGCCTCCGCGAGCTGACCCGGGATGGTCTGCGGCAGGGGTCCGAAGGCCTCGCGGGTGGCCCGGATGACGGCCTTGCCCATGAGGTGGTTGCCGGTCCCGCCGATCACGGCGCCCGCGCCGAACGGCAGCGCACGCCCGAGCATGAAGCCTCCCTGCTTCGCGAGGAACCTCTTCAGGAAGCGGCGCTGGATGGAGCCGGAGATGCTCTTCACGAGGGATGCCGGCGCCGCCTTGTTCACCAGCTGGCCCCAGTACTGCGGGGCTCCCTGGCCTGCGGACGCACCGAGGATGGACCGCATGAGCGCCGTGCCCTCCTCACCCATGAGGATCGCCATCACCATGGCCCGCGAACGCTCCGGCTCCGAGGTGTTGATGCCGTGCAGTTCCGCGATGGACTCGGCGTACAGTGCGGTCGCCTCGAGGAAGCCCACCGTCGCTGCGGCGGAGAGCCCCAGCGACGCGACCGTCCCGACCGCCGGCACGGCCGCGGTGGCACCGACGGCGGCACCTGCTGCCGTCGTCGCCCGCAGGTAGTCACGCTCGAGGAGACGGGCGAGCTCCGCCGGGGACGCCTTCGGGTTGCGGCGCCGCAGGCGGGCGAGGTTGGAGAGGATGAAGGGCCGCTGCACGTCAAGGGCGCGCTCGATCCCCCGCAGGATGGCCGGCTTCGGGTTGCCGTCCCTGTCGAACAACGTTCCGTTCGCGGCCTTGACTGCCGGATTCTCCTTGTGACGGCCGAACATGGTGGTCCTCTCGCAGATCCTGGGGCACGGGCAGAAGCCACGTGATTCGAGTGTAGGTGGGGAGTTTTCGGCGTCGCACGGGGTTCCGCTTCCGGCGCACGCCTGGAGCCCGGGGCCGGGGGTACATCCTGCGTCCGCGGGGAGCGTCCGCGCCGGGACGCGCGAAGGGCGCCACCGCTACGGTGACGCCCTTCGAATGACCGGCCCCCCGGCCCGGTCGGTGCCTGGTCAGGCTAGACGCGCGAGCGCTTGCGACCGGTGATGAGGCCGTAGATGAAGAGAACGATCAGCGCGCCGATGACGGCGAACAGGATGGACATCAGCGAGAACGTCCCGCCGAGGTCGACGCCGAGGATGCTTCCGCCGATGAAGCCGCCGAGGAAGGCTCCGATGACGCCGAGCAGCATCGTGATGAAGATGCCGCCGCCCTGCTTGCCGGGCATGATCAGCTTGGCGAGGGCGCCGGCGATAAGGCCGAGGATGAGGAATCCGATGAAACTCATGAGGTGCTCCTTGAGTGATGTGAGCCGCCGCTGTGACACGGCCGGCTCTCCAATAAATGTGATGCACCGGAGTGCAACTTGCTCCTACTGTACTTCATCAGCCTGCTTAGCGTGTGATCCTGAGATCATGCTAATCCTGCTTAGCAAGAATTGGCCACTGAAATCGAGGTTCACGTCCTCCGGCGGAGGCCGATACCGGATCGATGCCCGCCGAGGCCATACAGCAGGCAGTCGGGCCGTAGGATGACGGCATGCGGGCCACGTCGGCAGCACGCGGCAAGGTGAGTGAAACCGCTGGGGTATTTCTCGAGAACAGTCAGTGTCGCCAACCCGAAGGGATTCTCATCATGCGAATCGGATCATCAATCTTTCTTATTGCACTCGGTGCAATTCTCGCGTTCGCCGTCCAGGTCCAGGTTTCCTTCGTGAACCTCGCCCTGGTGGGCTACATCCTGATGGCCGTGGGCGTCGTCGGTCTCATTGCGTCCCTCGTCCTGGCCGCGCCCCGGAGGCAGGCGCGCGTCTCGGAGTCCCGCTCCGTCGTCGACCCGAACACCGGCGAGACGATCACGCGGCGCGAGTCCCGCGACACCGGCCTCTGAGCAGGCGGCCCCGGAACGACAGCATGTGAACACACGAGCAGGTTCATCGGGCCACGAACGAAGGCCGGGGCATCATGCCCCGGCCTTCGTCATGTCCGCTTGCTTTTGGTCGGGAGAGAAAGTGCTTGACGTCACATCTGAAGCGAAGATAGAGTCACTCAAACGCAGATAAGCAAACATCCGTTCTGCGATGATCCTCGTACACGACGACGATGACGGCACAACGATGGAGTCCCATGTTCGCCGAAGAGCGCTACCGCCAGATCAGCGGTCTGGTCTCCGCGGAAGGCCGCGTCACCGTCGCGGGCCTCTCCTCGCGGTTCGGTATCACCAAGGAGACCGTGCGCCGCGATCTCGCCCTTCTGGAGAGCGACGGCGTGCTGCGCCGGGTCCACGGCGGCGCGATCTCCGGCAGCGGTGCCACCACCAACGAGCCCAGCCTCTCCAGCCGTGCCTCGCAGCACTCGCCCGAGAAGAAACGCATCGCCCTCGCCGCACTTGCCCTCGTGCCCGCAACCGGCGCCGTCCTGCTGGACGCCGGCAGCACCATCGGAGCCCTCGCGGACGAACTGGTCGAGGAGGCCGGCGCCGGCCTCACCGTCGTCACGCACTCCGTCCCGGTCGCCGCCGCCCTCTCCGGCGCCGGGCTCAGCGTGGAGTTGGTGGGAGGCCGCGTGCGGGCCCTGACGAGTGCCGCCGTCGGCAGCAGCACCGTGGCGCACCTCGGGCGGCTCCGCGCGGATCTCGCGTTCATCGGCACGAATGGCATCTCGGCGGGCTTCGGCCTGAGCACGCCGGACACCGACGAGGCCGCCGTGAAGACCGCCATCATCCGCAGCGTGCGCCGCGTCGTCCTGCTCGCCGACTCGTCCAAGTTCGACGAGGAGTCGCTCGTCGCTTTCGCTCACCTGGAGGACCTCGATGTGCTCATCACCGACCGCGCACCCGCCCCGCCCCTCGCGTACGCCCTCGCCGACGCCGATGTGGAGGTGATCGTCGCGTGATCCTGACCCTGACCCTCAATCCGAGCATGGACCGCACCGTCGCGATCGCCGCGCCGCTCGCCCGTGGTGCCGTCCAGCGCGCCACCCACGTCAGTCAGGAGGCCGGCGGCAAGGGCGTCAATGTGAGCCGGGCGCTCACCGCCTCCGGCACCCGGACCCTCGCCATCCTGCCCGGCGCCGACGACGACGCCGTCGTCGCGGGCCTCCGCAGCACGTCGGTGCCCTTCCGGAACCTGCCCATCGGAGCAGGCCTGCGCATCAACACGGCGATCACCGAGCCGGACGGCACCACCACGAAGATCAACGAACCCGGCCCCGAACTCACGGGCGCCCAGCTCGACGCCCTGCTCGACGCCGTCGTCACCGAGGCGGACGGCGCCGACTGGCTGGTGCTCGCCGGATCCCTCCCGCCCGGCGTACCGGTGACCTTCTACACGAGGGTCACCGCAGCCGTCCGGGATGCCTACGGCCTCGATGCCCCGCTCATCGCCATTGATTCGAGCGGTTCGCCGCTGATCGAGGCCGCGGCGGGAGTGCCCGCTCCCGATCTGCTCAAACCAAATGCCGAGGAGCTGAGCGAACTCACCGGCATCGGCTCGGGGGACGAGCTCGAGCACGACCACGAGGCTGCGGCGAGGGCCTGCGCCGTGCTGATCACCGCGGGCGTCGGTGCCGTGCTCGCGACCCTCGGGTCCAAGGGCGCCCTGCTCGTCACGAGCGCGGGTGCCTGGCACGCCGTGCACCCACCCATCACCACACGCTCCACGGTCGGCGCGGGAGACTCCGCGCTGGCCGGGTACCTCCTGGCGCACAGTGCCGGCGAACTGCCGGAGAACTGCCTGCGTCAGGCCGTGGCGCACGGATCGGCAGCCGCAGGGCTTCCGGGCTCCACCGTTCCGTCGCTCGACCAGACCACGCCGGCCGCCGTCGTCGTCACACCCCTCGAGGTCACGATGCCCGTGATCGAACCACGCGAAACCGGGTCCGTCGCGGGACCAACCGCACAGGAGGAAAGCTGATGTCCCAACTCATCACCCCGGAGCTCGTTGCTCTGGACGTCGACCTGGGGGCCGAGCGCTCCTCGGTGATCCGGTTCCTCGCGGAGCAGGTCGCGGCGCAGGGCCGCTCCACCGAGGTGGACGGCCTGTACGCGGACGCCCTCGCCCGTGAGGAGAAGACCTCCACCGGCGTTCCGGGTGGCATCGCCATCCCGCACTGCCGCTCGAAGGCCGTCTCGGAGGCGACTCTCGCCATGGCCCGCCTCTCCCCCGGCGTCGATTTCGGTGCCAAGGACGGCCCCGCCGACCTCGTGTTCTTCATCGCGGCCCCGGACGGCGCCGACCAGGAGCACCTGAAGCTGCTCTCCAAGCTCGCCCGCTCGCTGATCAAGAAGGACTTCACGGCCTCGCTCCGCGCCGCGCGCACTCCCGATGACGTCGTCGCGCTCGTCAACGGTGCCCTCGGCATCGGCGACGCGGCCACCGGGACGACGGCGGCAGGAACCGCCGGCGCAGGCGCGCACGCTGCGTCGTCGCAGGCCTCCGGACAGCACGCCTCGCAGCACGGCGACCACGCCTCGGAAGCCGCAGCGACCCTGGGCACCTCTCCGGCGGGCACGGACACCACCGGTCCCGCCGTCGACCATGGCGCTGGTGGCAGTGCGGGCACCGGCACGAAGGTCCGTCGCCTCGTCGCCGTCACCGCGTGCCCCACGGGCATCGCCCACACCTACATGGCGGCCGACTCCCTCGTCGCCGCGGCGAAGGAGCGCGGCATCGACCTGCAGGTCGAGACGCAGGGCTCCTCCGGTGCCACGCCGCTCGACCCCGCCGTGATCGCCGCAGCGGACGCCGTCATCTTCGCCGTGGACGTCGACGTGCGGGACAAGCAGCGCTTCGCCGGGCTTCCCGTGATCTCCTCGCCCGTCAAGCGCGGCATCGACGAGCCGGGCGAGATGGTCGAGGAGGCCCTCGCGGCAGCGGACAACCCGAATGCGCGTCGCGTCGCCGGCACCGCCGGTGAGCAGCAGTCGGACGACGACGGCGGCAGGGACAGCATCGGCAGCACCCTCAAGCGGGCACTCCTCACCGGCGTCAGCTACATGATCCCCTTCGTCGCCGGCGGCGGTCTGCTGATCGCGCTGGGCTTCCTGCTCGGCGGCTACCTCATCACCGAGACCGCCGATGCGATCACGCTCGAGAACAGCCTCACCAACCTCCCGGAGGGCGGGCTCGCCACGTACCTCGGGGCGGTCGCCTTCAAGATCGGGCAGCTCTCCCTCGGGTTCCTGATCCCAGCACTCGCCGGCTACATCGCGTACGCGCTGGCGGACCGGCCCGGTATCGCACCGGGCTTCGTCGCGGGTGCCGTCGCCGGCTTCATGGGTGCCGGGTTCCTCGGCGGGATCGTCGGCGGCCTGCTCGCCGGCTACGTGGCCCTGATGATCGGGCGGATCGCCGTTCCGAAGTGGCTCCGCAGTCTCATGCCGGTCGTCATCATCCCGCTCGTGGCCTCGATCGTCGCCTCCGGGCTCATGTTCCTCGTCCTCGGTGGCCCCATCGCCGCGATCACCACGGGGCTGAACTCCTGGCTCTCCGGCCTGACCGGCACTGCAGCACTCGGCCTCGGCGTGATCCTGGGCCTCATGATGGCCATCGATCTCGGTGGGCCCATCAACAAGGTGGCTTATTCCTTCGCGGTCGCCGGGCTGAGCACCGGATCGGTGGTGGACAACCCCGCTCCCCTGCAGATCATGGCCGCGGTCATGGGCGCCGGCATGGTGCCGCCCCTCGCGATGGCCCTCGCGACCCTGCTCGACAAGCGCAGGTTCACGCTGGCCGAGCGGGAGAACGGTAAGGCCGCATGGCTGCTCGGAGCGGCATTCATCTCCGAGGGTGCGATTCCGTTCGCCGCCGCGGACCCGCTCCGCGTGATCCCTGCATCGCTCCTCGGTTCCGCGGCCACGGGCGCCATCATCATGGGCACCGGCGTCACATCGCAGGCTCCGCACGGCGGGTTCTTCGTCTTCTTCGCCATCGGCAACCTACCGCTGTTCATCGTCGCGATCATCGTCGGTACCGTCATCTCCGCCCTCGCCGTCATCGCTCTCAAGCGCTTCGCGACCAAGAAGACGAACGCGCCCGTCGCGGAACCGGTTGCAGCCTGACCCCACGTCCGGTTGGCTGTACGGGATACCACCTAGAGAAGGAGCATCACCATGGCAGAACGCAAGGCAACAGTGGCCAGCCGCGTAGGGCTGCACGCTCGGCCCGCGTCGATCTTCGCCGAGGCCGCGGGTGAGCTGCCCCTCGAGGTCACCATCGCCATGGACGGCGAACCCGCGGAGGAGGCCATGGACGCCTCGAGCATCCTCTCCCTCATGAGCCTCGGCGCATCGCACGGTGACGTCGTGGTGCTCCGTGCGGAGGGTGACGGCGCCGAGGATGCCCTCGAGGGACTGGCCCGGATCATCGAGACGGATCACGACGCCGAGTAGGCGCACGCAGGTCGGCGCCGCCGACCACAGAAAAGGGCGCCTTCCGCTGCTGGCAAGCAACGGGAGGCGCCCTCTGTGTCGTCCCCAGACGGTTCGAGTGACTGGGTCCACCCGTTCTCATGGACACAGCCACTCGGCTGATAACCATCCGCTGACCCCCCACGGACAGCGGCAGTTACATAATCATAATTTTCACACACGATCATGAATCTGTGAATCACCGTAGGACACGTTTGCGTCTCATTACTCCGGGAGTGCCGGAGAACCGTGTCTCTGTGCCGCTCCGACCTCAGGCGAGTAGATTGGCGTGCCGCTCCCGACGCCGGATCATCGTGCGTCCGATGCGGATGAGGCACAGCCCCACGACGGTCAGGACGATCGCCGTGAAGGGCAGCACGATGTCCCACTGCCGCAGGTCGATCGAGGTCAGCCGCAGCCCGACGTACACCACGACGATCGTGAAACCGCTCGCGAGGAATGCTCCGGCGACCCTGTGGACGGCCCGCGATCGAGTGTCCAGCACCGAAGCCACCGCGGGGAGGACGAGGCAGGCGGACACGTATCCCGGATAGAGCCGGCCGACGGTCGCGTACTGCCTCACGGTCTCCTGGTCGTGATAGCCCGCCAGAGCGCGCGCGGTCACCGGCAGCTCGCTGGCGACGAAGAAGTACAGCGTGGCGATCACCGTCAGCGCAAGGATCGCCACGCCGAACGGCCCGATGATCAGCCGCTTCCCGAGCGCGGAACCGAAGGCCGCCGCCATGCGCACACCGAGGAGCACGAACACGGCATACAGAACGAAGCGGAGCACGAGGTTCGCCACGTTGACGCCGCCCAGAGCCGCGTCCACCACTTCGTAGATCGGGGAGAGGGACAGCGCCACGGCCGCCGTCAGGAGGACGAGAGCGGCGAAGACGGTCCGCCCCTGCCCGTTCCTCAGCCCGGGAACACGGATCACGGCCCCCACTGCGCACAGGGCCAGCGCCCCCCACTGGATGATGGCCGGGTTCATCCGAGGTTCTCCCACATGGCGCGATCCTTCGTGTCGTCGAGCTCGGAACGTCTGATCTGCTTGCCGAGCACGTCGAGCCTGTCGCGGGCCAGGAACACGAGATCGAGGTCCGGCATGGCACACAGAGCGCGAGCCCGTCCGTCCTCCGGCCATCCACCCTCCTCGGGCGTGAGCAGACCGGTCACCACGAGGCCGCTCGTCAGCGAGACCCCGGCGATGCGCGCGGCCTCCACGGCGATCTCCGGGGCGAGCCGCCCGGCCGTGAGTTGCGCGGACAGGTTCTGCCGGGCCACGCCGGTCCTGAGGGCGATCTGCTGGCGGAGATCACCCGGGTCCACCGCCTCGATCCATGCCCGCACGGAGTTCCGGTGCGGGAACGGGGCGAGCTGCAACTGGAGGTCCGTCCCCGCGCACTCCTCGTCAGCGCTGCGTGCCAGCAGCAGGCGGAGGATGTCGATGTGGGAGACCTGGCTGACCAGTTCGGCATCGGTGGGGGTGCGCACGCCCGCCGGGACGTCCTCGTACCCGTCGAACTCGGCGAGGGCCCGCACCGGTGAGACGCCGTACCCCCGGGCGATCGCGACGACGGTCGCGACGGACACCTTCCCGCGCACCAACTGCTGTGCGAGGGTCGACCGTTTGATCCCGGCGACACGGCAGACGTCCGTCACGGTGGCCTGCGGGGCGATGCGGGAACGCCACAGCTGAAAGGCTTTTGCTGTGACGGCCATTCTCACCTTTCGATTGGACTTTCCAGTGTCCCGTCGAAGTATACTGAGATCGCTGGCTCCGATTTCTGCGATTCCCCCATACGCAGAACTCGGAGCCAGCTCCAGTTAACCGGTGCTGCCGGCCCTGCTCACCAGCGCACCTTCTTCTCCTTCTTGCCCTGTTTCCCGCTCTCGTGCGCCGCTTTCGCGTGGCCTGCACCGGTTCCCGCGGAGGGCTTGGCCGCCTGGTTCTTCTTCTCCAGGGCGAGCCTCGCGCGCGGATCGTCGAGCAGTTTGCGAGCGCGAGCCGCTGCGGCGTCGGTGCGTTCCGATTCCTCGGACGCGGCTGATTTTCTGGGTGTGCTGGTCATGGGGTTCCTTCCGTTCGGAGCGCTCACTCAGCAACGGCGGACACCACGACGCGCAGCAACAGCTGCGTCGACGGGTGTCGAGGAGCGGGTTCAGTGGGCGCACTTGGAGTGATGACATCGACAAGATGCGGTGAGATCGGCGGAGCCGTCTCGCTACTGAAACAGGATTGTCCTCATGCCCTCGAACGTACACCCGCCGTGCGGGCCCGGGCAAGGACGTGGTGCATCGCGGGTCAGCGCTGCCGCGACCCGTTCACGGTGATGTCCACGTAGACGAGCCGGTGGTCGCTCGTGGGGAACGGGAAAATGCCGGTCAGTTCGGACCCCGGCTGTCCGACGCGGGGCCAGAAGACGCCGGAGCCGGCCACCCGCAGTCCGCGGGACGGGAGCACGTAGTCCACGCGCACGTTTCCGGCGTTCCGGTCCTCGAAGTCGGCCGTGTCCAGCGCGGCGTCGCCCTGATGGATCGCGTTCGCGCCACCCTGCAGCGCCGAGGCCTCGACGGCACCCCGCGACGTGGGCATCGGATCCTGCACGAGCTTGTTCTGCAGCAGCTGGTCGATGGATCCCTCGCGGGAGTCGCCGTCGAGGGGATCGCTGTTCTGGTCCCCCATGATGACGAAACGCTCGCCACGCTTCAGGCCGCCCGTGCCGCCGTCGTCGTCATAGATGTAGGAGGCGGCCGCGCCCGAGTTCACGTAGTCGGACCAGAAGCGGATCTCGTCGCTGTTGCGCCTCCCGTTGCGGTCCTCGGCACCATCGAACACGGGCGGCGTGGGGTGACTGGCGAGGACGTGCACGGTACGGCCCCCCACGGTCACGGGGACGTCCCAGTGCGATTTGCTGGACAGCGGCAGAGCGCTCAGTTCCTCGGGCGAGTACCAGTCGCCGGGGGTCGCGGTGGCCGCGTTGTCGGGCAGGAGAGCACCGGGCATGTCCTCCCAGAGGAAGGTCCGGAAGGTGCGGACGTCCTCCTGCTCGATGGGGTAGCGCGAGTAGATGACCATGCCGTACTGGCCCTCGAAGGTGCCGAAGCCCAGGGCGTCGTCCGCGCCACCCACCGTGCCGTCGTTGTTGAGGTCGAATCCGCTCGGCACGCCCGTATTGGAGGGCGCCGTGTACACGTACGGGTAGTCGATCGGGGTACGGCCGTTCTGGCCCACCGCGAGGTAGTTGTCACGGAACAGGTTCGCGGCCCTGTCGTCCGGGACGTAGTCGAACTCGTTGAGCAGCAGGACGTCCGGGCGGTTGATCTGCACCACCTCGGCGATGGCCCGGGCCTGGGCGTTGCCGCGCGTGCTGAGGTCCCTGACCAGATCCCCTGCCGCGAGGCGGTTGAGGCTCGCGTTGTAGGTCGCGAACCGGAGAGGCGTCCGGGCGTCGGCCGACGCCCCTGTCCCCGATGATCGGGTTTCGTCCGCGGGGTCCGCGAGCGCCGCGGGGGCCGAGGTGACGAGAAGGCAGGCCGTCAGTACGGCGACCGAGCAGTGTGCGCGTACTCGCATGAGGACCCTTCAGCTCCCGGCCGAACGGCCCCAGGGACACAGCTCGGCACCGATGATCGTGCTTCCGTCCTTCGAGCCTAACGGCGCTCCGAGGACGGAAGGAGTCCGGGAGGTAACGATTCGACGTCGCACGGTGGCCCGTCCGGCGCGCCGCCGGATCATCCGGTCGGGACTCCCCGGACAGGACCGGTCAAGGGGCGGAGCCGGCCGAACATCCTGCCCCGGATGGGCCGAGGCCGTGCGACGCTGGGCCGTCGATCCACGCCGTCGGCCAGGTCGGCCGCGTCGGTCAGGTCGGCCAGGTCGGCCAGGTCGGTCAGGTCGGTCAGCAGCACGATCAGCAGGACGACCAGGGAGAGGTGTGGTGTGCCGCTCCGGGTGCAGGCGTTCGGGTGGGGTGCCCTCGCGGGCGCCGCCCTCCTCATCGGCGCCGCGATCGCATGGCGCTGGCGCGTCCCGCCGCAGAAGTTGTCCTTCGTCATGGCGTTCGGCGCCGGCGTGCTCATCTCCGCTCTCGCCTTCGAACTGGTCGCCGAGGCCGAGGAGACGGGCGGCCTGGCGCCCACGGCGCTCGGCTTCCTCGCCGCGCGCTCACCCATGTCGGCGCGAATGACCTGCTCGCCCACCGGGGCGCGCAGCACCGGAAACGCTCGGGCTCCCAGCAGCCCACCGAGGACGACGCCGGGAGCGGCAACGCGATCGCGCTCGGGGCCCTGCTGGACGGCGTCCCGGAGTCGGTGGTCCTCGGGCTCGGGCTGGTGGCCGGAGGGGCGATCAACCCCGCCGTGCTCGTCGCGGTGTTCGTCTCCAACGTGCCGGAGGGTCTCTCGAGCAGCGCGGGCATGAAGAACGCGGCCCGCAGCGCGCGGTACGTGTTCGGACTCTGGGGTGGGATCGCGCTGGCCTCCGGGCTCGCCGCCCTCGCGGGCTACACCCTCCTGGCAGAGGCTCCGGGCGGCACCATCGCCTTCATCACCGCGATCGCCACCGGCGCCATCCTCGCCATGGTCGCGGACACCATGATCCCCGAGGCGTTCGAACGGCAGCACCTGCTCACCGGGCTGATCGCCGCGCTCGGTGTCCTGTCGGCCTTCGTGGTGCACGAGCTTGCCGGCTGATCCCTCACACGCAGAAGGGGTCCCGGCGCGTACCGGAACCCCTCCTGCGTGGCGGTGGGCCCTGTGGGGCTCGAACCCACGACCCACGGATTAAAAGTCCATTGCTCTAGCCAACTGAGCTAAGGGCCCGCCGCATCGTGCCCGGCCGGCGGGAGCCGCCGTCGTGCAGCGATGACCCGTCTACTTTATCGCAGAAGGCCTCCGCCCCGGGTACGGCGGCAGGGCCGGTGAACCGCAGGAGTATCCTCGTCCCATGGACGGCGACTACACCAACAAGAGCCCTCGGCCGCACAAGCCGAAGCCTTTCGCACCCATGGATTTCGAGGTGTTCGCGGGTGGCGTGGACCCCTCCCGGGTGTCCGAGGCGGCACACATGGCGGCGCACGCACTGGTGCACCACGGACGCGATGCCGATGATCCCGACGTCACCCGGCGGCTCGTCGAGCTCGCCGACCAGCAGGGTCTCGAGGCCATCGCGGAGATGTGGGCGGAAAGCCCCGCACGCTCCCTCCCGGGCGCCCTCTGGCGGCTGTACGCACTGCGGGCGGCGACCCAGCAGAACCCTGAGCGCATCGCCGCGTACTTCACGTCGGGCAAGGAGGTGGCGCAGGTCTCGAAAGTGGTGGCCGGGGTCGCCGAGCCGCCGGGTGCCGCGGAGATGACCGCGATGGCGGACACCATCCTCTCCGGCGCCTTCGAGGGCGAGTTCGACGTCGCGCTGGAACGCTTCGCCGCGTTCTGCCGGGTGATCGCCCTCGGACAGGCGAACCACGCCGACGACGCCGAGATCGCCAACGGCGCCCACGCCTCCAAACTCACGCGGAACTCCCACCAACTGATCAAGACGGCCGAGGACCTCGAGCACGCCGCGTCGTCGTGGCGTCGCGGGGAGCTCGACTGAACGTCCCGGGGACCGATGTTGACACGGGCTGCGGGGAGGGCAAGACTTGAAGAGGCGTCGGACCGTGGAACCCCCGGGCTTCAACACTCAGCCGCTTCGAGCGGCCTTCCGCCGAGAGGCGCTCCCGGTTCGGCGCCACTACTTTGCCCCGACGCAGTGCGTCCGGTACCGCCCGCCGCACTGAGAGCTCCGTGCCCGTCCAGGAAGACTCCGTGAAACTACGCCTCTTCCCACAGGAGAACGCCGGGCTCGAACTCCTCTCGCGGATGGCGCAGCAACTCGTCCTCGGCGTCGGCACCATGTCCGCCATCCTCGGGGCCTCCACCCAGGAGTACGACCGCCTCGTGGAGGAACTCCACCAGCACGAGTCCGCGTCGACCGACCTGCACTTCGCCCTCCTCACCTCCATGCGGTCCTCCTTCATCAACCCCCTGCCGCGGGAGGACCTCTATGCGCTGTCGCGGCTGCTCAACGAGGCGATCGAGAAGCTCGACGGCGCCGGTGAGCTGATCGCCCTGTACAAGCTGAGCAAGCTCAGCCGCCGGGCCGCGGACCAGCTCGAGGTCATCAACCGGCAGGCCGAGCTCACCGCCACCGCGATGCAGCGCCTCACGTCCATGGAGGACCTCGAGGAGTACTGGATCGAGATCCTCCGGCTCTCCCGCCGCGCGGAGCGGACGCACCGCAGCTGGTGCGCCGAACTCCTGAACGACCACAAGCCGCTCGTCTACGCCCGGCACCGGGACGTGGCGAACCAGCTCGTCGACGTCACGAAGGACATCCGGAGGGTCGCCACGCAGGTTGGCGGCATCATCGTCAAGGAATCGTAGGTGGAGCCCCTCCTCCTCGGTGCCGTCGTGGCCACGGCCGGCTGTTTCGCCTTCCTCAACGGCTTCCACGACGTCTCCAACTCCGTGGCGACAGCGGTGCGCACGCGGGCGCTCACGCCCACCGTCGCCGTCCTGCTCGTGGCCCTGTTCAACCTCGTGGGCGCGCTCCTCAGCACCTCCCTGGCACTCTTCTTCACGGACGCCGCCATCGGGCTCCCCTCGGGCACCGTGGGACTCGGCATCCTCATGGGGGCCCTGCTCGCAGCCTGCCTCTGGG
The DNA here is from genome assembly GCF_058269235.1 of Arthrobacter sp. TJ-236. Lineage (NCBI taxonomy): Bacteria > Bacillati > Actinomycetota > Actinomycetes > Micrococcales > Micrococcaceae > Arthrobacter > Arthrobacter sp. TJ-236. Next base: position 217,781 of record NZ_JBZCNI010000003.1, on the reverse strand, counting down.
GACTGTTCACGTGGTACCGCGGCAAGCCATCCTCGTCCACGCACGCCCTGCTCGGCGGCCTCGTGGGAGCCGGCGCCGCGTCCCAGCTGACCAGCGGCCCGTCCATGGACGGCATGGGCCGGATGCTCCTGCTCCAGATCGCACTGCCGCTCGTGCTCTCGCCCGTCGTCGCCTACGTGCTCGCCTACGTGGCGGTGTTCCCGGCCACGTGGCTGCTGCGCAACGGCTCCCCCGCGGCGGTGAACCGCGGCAACCGCATGGCGCAGTCGGTGCTGGCCGGGGCGTTCGCACTGGGGCACGGGCTCCAGGACGGACAGCGCACCATGGCGGTGATCCTGCTCGCGCTGGTGGGCTCCGGCTACGCCGTCGGCTCGGACATGCCGCTCTGGGTCCAGGTGTTCGCCGCCGTGCTGCTGGCCACGGGATCACTGTTCGGCGGCTGGCGGATCACCCACACCCTCGGCAACAAGCTGGTCCGTGTAGATCCGCTGCGCGGCATGACGGCGCAGGGAGTGAGCTCGGTGATGCTCTTCATCGGGGCCATCTCGCTCCACGTGCCGCTCTCGAGCACGCACACCATAACCTCGGCGATCGTGGGCGCAGGTGCGAACGGCCACAGCGCCTCCGTGCAGCGTCCCACCGTGATCCGCATCCTCGCGGTCTGGCTGACCACCGCGCCGGCGACCGCCTTGATGGGCGCCATCTTCTTCCTCGCCCTGAGCCCGCTGCTCTAGGTCGCCGGCAGGGATCGACCCTCACGATTCCCGGTGCCGCCGCGGCGGCTGTCCGGACCCGGGATTCCTTTACCCCTTCCGCGCGACATCTGCCCCGGGTTTGCGGCCCACGGCCGGACGCACGACGACGGCGGCCCCGGAAGGAGCCGCCGTCGTCGTTCGCGGTGCTGTGCCGCGGTGCTGTGCCGCAGTGCGTCAGGGGTTTACCCGAAGCGACCGGAGACGTAGTCCTCCGTGGCCTTGATACTCGGGTTGTTGAAGATCGTGGTGGTGTCGTCGTACTCGATGAGCTTGCCCGGCTTGCCCGTCCCGGCGATGTTGAAGAACGCCGTGCGGTCGGACACGCGTGCTGCCTGCTGCATGTTGTGCGTCACGATGACCACCGTGTACTCGGCCTTGAGTTCGTTGATGAGGTCCTCGATCGCGAGCGTCGAGATGGGGTCGAGCGCGGAGCACGGCTCGTCCATGAGGATGACCTGCGGCGAGACGGCGATGGCGCGGGCGATGCAGAGGCGCTGCTGCTGGCCACCCGAGAGACCGGAGCCGGGACGTCCCAGGCGGTCCTTCACCTCGTTCCACAGGTTGGCTCCCCGCAGTGACTTCTCGACGAGCGCGTCCGCGTCCGACTTGCTGATGCGCTTGTCGTTGAGCTTGACGCCGGCGAGCACGTTGTCACGGATGGACATGGTGGGGAACGGGTTGGGGCGCTGGAAGACCATGCCGATCTGGCCACGAACGGTCACCGGGTCCACCGCGGAGTCGTAGAGATTGTCGCCGTCCAGCAGCACCTCACCCTCGACGCGCGCGCCGGGGATGACCTCGTGCATGCGGTTCAGGGTGCGGAGGAACGTGGACTTGCCGCAGCCCGAGGGGCCGATGAACGCCGTGACGGAGCGTGCCTCGATGTTGATGTTGACGTCCTCCACGGCAAGGAACTTGCTGTAGTAGACGTTCAGGTCCTTGACGTCGATTCGCTTGGACATTCTTTCCTTATCGTTTCGGGTCGGGCGGCAGGTCGCGGATCAGCGGCTGGTCTTGGGCGCGAACGCCCGGGCGACCAGACGGGCCACGAGGTTGAGGAGCATCACCATCACGATGAGGATCAGCGCCGCCGCCCAGGCGCGCTGGGTGCTCGCGTCGATGTTCGTCGGGGAGGTGGGCGTGAGGATCTGGTAGTAGATGAACGTGGGGAGGGTGCTCATCCAGCCACCGAAGACGTTGACGTTGATGGAACTCGCGAAGCCCGCCGTGACGAGGATAGGCGCCGTCTCACCGATCACGCGCGCGATCGCGAGGGTTACGCCAGAGGCGATACCGGAGATCGCCGTCGGCACCACCACCTTCACGATCGTGCGCCACTTGCGGACGCCGAGCGCGTAGGCCGCCTCGCGCAGCTCGTTCGGGACGATCTTCAGCATCTCCTCCGTGGAGCGCACCACGACCGGGATCATCAGCACCGACAGCGCGACCGCCGCCACGAAGCCCGTTCTGGTGCCCGGACCGAAGAGCAGGGCGAAGAAGGCTGCGGCGAACAGGCCCGCGACGATCGAGGGGATGCCGGTCATGACGTCCACGAAGAAGGTGATCGCGCGGTCCAGCGTGCCGCCCGTGCCGTACTCGACGAGGTACACGGCGGCCATCAGACCGATCGGCACCGAGATGAGCGTGGCCCACAGGGTGATCTGCAGCGTCCCGACGATCGCGTGGTAAGCGCCGCCCAGCACCGGCGCGCCGGTCTCCTTCGAGGCGTTGTCGGTCGCGCCGGTGACGCCATTCATCGAGGTGAAGAAGAAGTCGTAGGAGAGCCCGGGCAGGCCGCGCTCGAGGACCGTCCAGATGACGGAGAGCAGCGGGAGGAGCGCGATGATGAAGCACCCGTACACCAGGTACGTCATGAGGGAGTCCGATGCCTTCCGGCCGCCCTCCTTCACGGCGGTGACCACCGTGGCGCCGATGATGAAGAACACGGCAGCGAGGAAGGCCCACAGGAACACGTTGAAGCCGATCACGGCGGCAGCGGCCGCACCGAGGACGACGGCGGCGGCGAGCACCACCCAGACCACGTACGAGGGCATCCTGCCCTTCGTCAGCTGCGACTTCCGCTTTTCAAGAGTTGAGCTGCTCATGTCAGTTGGCTCCCGAGAATTCCTTGTGGCGGCTGATGATCAGGCGCGCGATGATGTTGACCGCCAGGGTGATGACGAAGAGCACGAGGCCGGCTGCGATGAGCTCGCTGAGCCGCAGCCCGAACGCCTCCGGGAAGTTGAGGGCGATCTCGGCGGCGATCGTCTGGTTGCCGGACTGGATGAGGCTGGCCCCGAGGGCGCCTCCCGAGAGCACGAGCGCAACGGCCATGGTCTCACCGAGGGCCCTGCCGAGACCGAGCATCGCGGCACTGACGATGCCTGCGCGGGCGAAGGGCAGGACCGCCATCCGGATCATCTCGAGGCGCGTGGCGCCCATGGCGAGCGCGGCTTCCTCGTGGAGCGTGGGCGTCTGCAGGAAGATCTCACGGCTGAGGGACGTGATGATGGGGAGCACCATGACCGCGAGCACGATGCCCGCCGTGAGGATGGTACGGCCGGTCTGGCTCGCCGGGCCGGCGAAGATGGGCAGCCAGCCGAGGTTCGTGGCGAGCCAGCCGTACCCGGAGGCGAGAAGGGGAGCAAGGACTGCATAACCCCAGGCTCCGTAGACGACCGACGGGATGGCCGCGAGCAGGTCGATCAGGTACCCGAAGCCCATGGCCAGGCGCCGAGGCGCGTAGTGCGAGATGAAGAGCGCCACGCCGATGCCGAGGGGGGTCGCGATGAGCAGCGCGATCGCGGCCGCGATGACTGTCCCGACGACGATCGGGAAGATGTAGGTGCCGAAGCCCTCTCCACCGGTGATGTCCGTGGGGTCGGCGCTGAACGTGGGCAGAGCCTGGATGACGAGGAACAGGGCGACACCGAACAGGACTGCCAGGATGAGGCAGCCCGCGGCGAGGGTGGCCCCGGAGAAGACCTTGTCTCCGGACTTACCTCCCACCTCTCTCTTGGCCAGAGTGTTGGTCGACACGGGGAACCCTTCAGAGCGAGTGGTGGGCGCTACGCGCCTGGATCAGGATCGCGGAGCCGGTGAGAACCGGATCGTACCGCGGACGGCGCACGCCCCGCCCGGATCCAGCGGATCCCGGCGGGGCGTACACATCGACTAGGACGCTACCGTGATCGAATCGATGGCGGTCTGGGCGTCCGTGCGGACGGTCTCCGAGATCGGCGCGTTGCCGGCGGAACCTTCAGCTGTCTGCTGGCCCTCTTCGCTGACCACGTAGGACTCGAAAGCCTTGACGAGATCGACGGTCTCCTGGTCCTCGTAGGTGCTGCAGACGATGTGGTACGAGACGAGGACGACGGGGTAGGTGCCTGCCTCTTCGGTATCACGCTCGAGCTCGAGGGACATGTCGACGTCCGACCGGCCCTCGACAGGGGTTGCGACGTCGACGGCGGCGGCGGCGGCCTCGGGGCTGTACGGCACGTACTCCTCGCCGACCTGCACCGCTACGGTGCCGAGGTCACCGACGGCGGAAGCATCGGCATAGGTGATCGCGCCATCAGTGGTCGTCGTGGTGGAAACCACGCCATTGGTGCCCTGGGCGTTCTCCGCGACGAGCTCTGCCGGCCAGGCGCCGTCGGCCTCGTCGGTCCAGACATCGGGTGCCGCTGCGGCGAGGTAATCGGTGAAGTTCTCGGTGGTACCGGAGTCATCCGAACGGTGAACGACGGTGATCGGCGTGCTGGGAAGCTCGGCGTCGGAGTTCTGCGAAGCGATGGCCTCGTCGTCCCACGTGGCGATCTCCCCGCGGAAGATCGACGCGATGGTCGGTGCGTCGAGGTTGAGCTCGTCCACGCCCTCGAGGTTGAACGCGATTGCGATCGGGGAGACGTAGACCGGGATGTTGATGGCGCCATCGGGGCCACAGATCTCCTGCGAGGCGGCGTACTCCTCGTCGTCCAGGTAGGCGTCCGAGCCGGCGAACTGAACGGCCTCGGCGAGGAAGGCCTCACGGCCTGCGCCGGAGCCATCCGGCGAGTACTGGACGGTCGCGCCGTCGTTTGCCGAGGAGAACCCTTCCTGCCACGCGGTCATCGCAGCGTTCTGGGCCGATGATCCTGCGCCGGTCAGGTTTCCGCTGACAGTTGCAGCGCCTTCGGACGCAGGGGCTCCGGATGCTGCCGGCTCGCCAGTCGCGTTGTCAGACCCGCATGCTGTCAATGCCAACGCTGCGATGGAAAATACTGCCGCAGCGCGGCCGAAACGAAGTGCCTTCACGAGATTGTGCCCCTTCCAGGGAATGTTAATCGGAGCGCAGGACGGCGCTCGGTAGAGAGGTACCTCTTCGGGTACATCCCGAAGTTAGGCAGTGCAGGTAAAGAGACTGACCGGCAGACGTTAACGAAAGGTGAACAGCGCACAACCATTGCCCGGTGCGGCCGATCCGCGCTTGCGAATGAGACGAAGATCTCCTGAAGGGCACCTTCTAGACTGGGGGCATGCCGCCGCGTCAGGGAGTCGTCACTGCCCTCGCCTTTTTGCGCACTCGCTTACAAGTGGGATCACGGCGCAGCGCCAACTCGGTGGTCACCGCACTGCAAATGACGATCTGTGCCGTCGGCGCATACGGTTTCGCCGAGTACGTGCTCGGCCACGACGGCCCCCTGTTCGCCGCGACGTCCTCGCTGATCGCCCTCGGGTTCTCGCGTGATCCACGCCTGCGGCGGGTACTCGAGGTGGCCATCGGCTGCACCCTCGGCATCACTCTCGGCGATCTGCTCCTGCACGTCCTCGGTACAGGGCTCTGGCAGGCCGCCGTCGTCCTCTTCGTCTCCATCCTCCTCGCACGCTTCCTCGACAGCGGCACCATCTTCACCACACAGCTGGGCCTGCAGTCGCTACTGGTGGTGCTCCTCCCGGCTCCCGACGGGGGTCCTTTCACGCGCAGCGCGGACGCGATCGTGGGCGGACTCTTCGCGCTGATCGTGACGATGCTGCTGCCACGCGACCCCCGCCGGGAGCCGAAGACGAACGTCCGAGGGCTCCTCGGGGAGCTGGCCGCCGTGCTGCGCGAGAGCGCCTCGGCCCTCCGTGAGAGTGATTCGACCATGGCCTGGCACGCACTCGTCCGCGCCCGGAACTGTCAATCGCAGCTCGACGGCCTGACGGGCAGCATGCGCGCCGCGCAGGAGGTGGCACGCCTCTCGCCCGCCTACCGGCGTCACCGGGACGAGCTGGGCGACCTGCGCAGTGCGGTCGAGTCCATCGACCTCGCGATCCGCAACAGCAGGGTGTTCTCGCGGCGGCTGACCTCCGCCATCAACCACACGGCCCTGTCCGACGACGAGATCGAGACCCTCGGGCAGTCCATCGACGACACCGCGGACGCCGTCGACACCCTCAGCCGCGCGTTGTCCTCCCGGGACTCGACAGAGCGGAGCCTCAACCTCCGGCAGGCCCGCAACGAGCTCGCCGCCGTGGCCACGGACCTCCACCCCCAGACCCTGCGGATCAGCGGGCTTGAGGGCGAGGGCCTGGTGCTGCTGCTCCGGCCGCTGGTCGTGGACCTGCTGGAGGCGACGGGCCTCTCCCACGAGGACGCCGCCGATTACATGCCGCGGCTCTGACCCCTACTCCACAGCGGTACCTGCCACCCAGGATCGTCGGTACCCGCCGGTAGCCTGACACCATGGCCACGAAGACCTCCACCACCGCGCGCTCGGGCCGCGGCAACCTCCCCAACTTCCGGTGCGCGGAATGCGGCTGGACCACGGCGAAGTGGGTGGGCCGGTGCGGCGAGTGCCAGGCATGGGGCACCGTCGAGGAGGCGGGCCAGGTGACGGCGCGCACGACGGCGGCCACCGCCGTGACGACGCCCGCGCGCCGGATCGCCGACGTCGACGCGACCCTCTCGGGCTTCCAGCCCACGAAGATCGACGAGCTCGACCGCGTGCTGGGCGGTGGCCTCGTGCCGGGCGCCGTGATCCTGCTCGCCGGCGAACCGGGTGTCGGCAAGTCCACGCTCCTGCTCGACGTCGCCGCGCGCGTGGCCCGGCTCGGCAAGGACGTCCTCTACGTCACGGGCGAGGAGTCCGCGGCGCAGGTGAAGCTGCGCGCGGATCGGATCGACGCCGTCGCCGACTCCCTCTACCTCAGCGCGGAGACGGACCTCGGCCAGGCCCTCGGTCAGGTGGAGAAGCTCGACCCCTCCCTCCTGGTGGTGGACTCCGTGCAGACGCTCAGCAGCGCTGCCGTGGACGGCAGCGCCGGCGGGGTGACCCAGGTGCGCGAGGTCGCGGCGTCGCTCATCGGCGCGGCGAAGGCCCGCGGCATGACCACCCTGCTCGTGGGACACGTCACCAAGGACGGCTCCATCGCAGGCCCGCGACTGCTGGAGCACCTCGTGGACGTGGTCTGCCAGTTCGAGGGTGAGCGCCATTCCCGGCTGCGGCTGCTCAGGGCCATCAAGAACCGCTACGGCCCCACGGACGAGGTTGGCTGCTTCGACCTGACGGACGCCGGGATCGAAGGGCTTGCCGACCCGAGCGGACTGTTCGTCTCGCGGACCAAGGACCCGGTCTCCGGTACGTGCATCACCGTGACCCTCGAGGGGCGCCGACCACTGCTTGCCGAGGTGCAGGCACTGCTCGCCGAATCACCGAACTCACAGCCGCGGCGTGCCACGAGCGGGCTCGACAGCTCGAGGGTCGCCATGCTTCTGGCGGTGCTGCAGAGCCGGGCCTCGCTGAGCCTCCACAAGGACGACAGCTACGTCGCGACCGTCGGCGGTGTCCGTCTGACCGAGCCGGCGACGGATCTCGCCGTCGCCCTCGCCATCGCCTCGGCGAAGGCGGACCACCCGCTGCCGGCGCGGCTGATCGCGTTTGGGGAAGTGGGCCTCGCAGGCGAAGTGCGTCCCGTGCCGGGGATCGGGCGGCGCATCCAGGAGGCGGAGCGGCTCGGCTTCACCCACGCGATCGTGCCCGCCTCACCCGGCGGCACCGGGCCCGTGCCGAAGGGCTTCTCGGTGCGTGAGGTGTCGACGCTGGCCGAGGCGCTCGCGATCCTCTTCTGACCCGAGCCTCTCCTGACGCGGCCGCCCGGCCCATCTCGGCGACAGCACAGCCGTTCGTCCGCGCCTACACCCCGACGGCGGTGAGCCACCCGGCCAGGGCCACCAGCGTGATGACGAGGACCGGCAGCGTGAGGACGATCCCCGTGCGGAAGTACTGACCCCAGCCGATGTGGATGCCCTTGCGGTCGAGCACGTGCAGCCACAGGAGAGTGGCGAGACTACCGATCGGCGTGATCTTCGGACCGAGATCCGAGCCGATGACGTTCGCGTAGAACATCGCCTCCTGCGTCAGCCCCGTGGCTCCGGCGGAGCCGATGGCCAGTGCCGCGATCAGCACGGTGGGGAGGTTGTTCATGAGCGAGGCGAGGACCGCCACGATCACTCCGACTCCGAGGGCCGTGATCAGGACACCGTGGGAGCCGATGCCCGCGAAGACGCCCGCCAGCTCGTCCGTGAGGCCCTGGTTACGCAGCCCGTACACCACGAGGTACATCCCGATGGAGAACAGGACGATCTGCCAGGGCGCTTCCCGGAGGATCCGCGGTACCGAGATGGCGCGCGCCGGGGCGGTGCCGTCCGGGGCCGTCGGGGTGGCCCTCGAGGATCCCGGCGCCCCGGCGGCTCCCGCCGCGGCGCTTCCGGAGGACCGGGCGAACAGGAACCCGGGCTGTCGGGAGGCCACGAGCATCAGGACCACCGCGCCGACGCCCGCGACGGCCGAGAGCGGTACGCTGAGCGGTTCCGCTGCGAAGTAGCCGACCAGGAGGATTCCGAGCACCACCCAGCCCGTCCTGAAGGTCAGCGGATCGGTGATGGCGGAGCCCGGCCGGGCGAGGTCTCCGACGTCGTAGTGGCGCGGGATGGCCCGGCGGAAGAACAGGAGCAGGACGCCGAGGCTCGCGGCCACCGACACGATGCCGACGGGCACCATGACGACGGCGTAGCGGGCGAAGCCGATGTCGAAGAAGTCGGCGGTGACGATGTTCACGAGATTGGACACCACCAGCGGCAGGCTTCCCGCGTCGGCGATGAATCCGCACGCGATCACGAAGCCGAGGGAGGCCTTAGCCGGGAAGTCGAGGGCGAGGAGCATCTGAATGACGATCGGCGTGAGGATCAGGGCGGCGCCGTCGTTCGCGAACACCGCGGAGATCGCGGCACCGAGCAGGACGATCAGCGTGAACAGCAGCCGCCCGTTGCCCCGCCCCCAGCGGGCGACGTGGAGTGCGGCCCAGGTGAAGAAGCCCGATTCGTCGAGGATCAGCGAGATGATCACGATCGCCACGAAGGCGAAGGTCGCGTTCCACACGAAGTCCCACACCACCGGGACGTCGGAGAGGCTCACCACCGTGGTGAGCAGCGCCGCGACCGCCCCGCCGAGCGCGGACCAGCCGATGCCGAGACCCCGCGGCTGCCAGATGACGAGGGTCAGGGTGGCGAGGAAGATCAGGACGGCGACCACGGTCATACCGGTCATGGCGCAGGGCTCCTTACAGGAGGGCAGGAAGGGCTGAGAGGAAGGCGGGGATGCCGTGGCACGGGAGGGAACCGTCCACGCATGAGGGACCACCTCCCGCGGGCACGGCGACGCGGGAGTGGGAAGCGGTCGGTCAGGTGGTGAAGGAGGCGTGGAAGGCGGTGACGCGGGCGAGGATGTCGTCGCGTGCCAGGCGCATGCGCTCGATGCCGTCGATGCCGCGCTCGCTGGGCTCATCGGTCTCCCAGCGCTCGTACCGCGGGCCTTCGACCGCGTCGACCTGCGCCTCGGCCCCGAGGAGGACGACGACGTCGGCCCGTGCCTGGTCCTCGGCCGTGATCCTCCGGGGCGTGTTCGCTCGGATGTCCACCCCGACTTCCTCGAGCACCTCGGCGGAGAAGGCGTTCACCTCGGAGCCGGGTGCGGTGCCGGCGGAGTCGACGAGGACGGACGCACCCGCGACCTTCGCCATGAGACCGGCGGCCATCTGCGACTTGCCGCCGTTCTTGACGCACACGAACAGGACGGACGGGCGGGCCTGAGGAGTCACGTGTTCTCGCTTCGGGGTGTCGGTGGGACTGAAAGGGCTCAGGGATTTTCGGCCAGGACACGCGCGAGGGAGTTGAGCGCCCCGGGCACGATCGAGAAGTACGCCCACACGCCGCGCTTCTCGCGGTGCAGGATGCCCGCGTCGACGAGGACCTTCAGGTGATGGGAGACCGTGGGCTGACCGAGACCGAGCGGTCCGGTCAGGTCGCACACGCATGCTTCGTTCCCGGAACTCGACGAGAGCAGGGAGACCAGGCGGAGCCGGCTCGGGTCGGTGAGCGCCTTGAACTGCCTGGCGAGTGCGTCGGCCCGCTCGGCGCGCATCGCCTGCGCACCCGAGGGCACGCAGCAGCGTTCCTCGTCAGCGGAGGACGACGCATCTGAGGACAGCGCATCGGAGGCGGGCTCTGCGACGTCCGCGGAGACAGTGGTCATGCGCCCAGCATACCAACGCATTGACACTCATCGATACGTTTGCGCGTACTCGGACCGCCACCGATCGACCTCCGGGAACGCCGAGTACGGCGCGCGCCCGCCACCGAAGGATCCCCATGACCACCGCCCCAGCTGAAGCCGTCAGGCCCTCGGTCCTCTTCGTCTGCGTCCACAATGCAGGCCGCTCACAGATGGCTGCGGCGTACCTGAGCCACCTCTCCGGAGGGCGCATCGATGTCCTCTCGGCCGGGTCGCAGCCTGCCGATCAGGTGAACCCCTCGGCCGTCGAGGCCATGAGGGAGAAGGGTATCGACATCACCGCCGAGACGCCGAAGATCCTCACCACGGACGCCGTCCGGGCCTCGGACGTGGTGGTCACGATGGGTTGCGGCGACGAATGCCCGTACTTCCCGGGCAAGCGCTACGAGGACTGGGTGCTCGAGGACCCGGCGGGCAAGGGCGTGGAGTCCGTCCGGCCCATTCGCGACGAGATCAAGCGCCGCGTCCAGGTGCTGATCGGCGAACTGCTTCCCTCCAACGCGTGACCCGGCGGGGTGTGCGCTCAGCACGTCCCACGGGGCCGGCCGCCGTCGTCGTGCCGTCGACGTTACCGATCTGCGACGCGCCCCGGCGCTGAGGTCCCGCCACCGCCAGTAGTATTGCGTTGGCTGCGCGGCTCGTCCGCAGCCCCGGCCATCCTCTCCTGGAGCACGACGACGCCGACCGCCCGTCCGTGCCGGGTCCCCGACGGCGTGTGCGGCGAAAGGATAGGCCCATGGTCCGCAGTCCGGAGGACTCGCTCAAAGCCACCCTCGCCCGGGTTGCCCCCGGAACGCAGCTGCGCGACGGCCTCGAACGCATCCTGCGCGGCCGCACCGGCGCGCTGATCGTGCTCGGCTTCGACCGCACCGTGGATTCCATCTGCTCCGGTGGGTTCGACATCGGTATCGAGTTCTCCCCCACGCGCCTTCGCGAGCTGGCGAAGATGGACGGCGCGATCGTGTGCGACAAGGACGCCAGCCGGATCCTCCGCGCCGCCGTCCAACTGGTGCCCGACCACACCATCGAGACGCAGGAATCCGGCACACGCCACCGGACCGCCGAGCGCGTGGCCAAGCAGACCGGCCTGCCCGTGATCAGCGTCAGCCAGTCCATGCAGATCATCGCCCTCTACATCGACGGCCTGCGATTCGTCCTCGAGGGCTCCGAGCCCGTCCTGGCGCGCGCGAACCAGGCGCTGGCGACCCTCGAGCGCTACCGTGCGCGGCTCGACCAAGTGACGAACTCGCTGTCGGCACTCGAGATCGAGGCGATGGTCACGGTGCGCGACGTCGCAGTCACACTGCAGCGCCAGGAGATGGTCCGCCGTATCTCCGAGGAGATCTCGCAGTACGTCCTGGAACTCGGCGTCGACGGCCGGCTGCTGTCGCTGCAGGTGGAGGAACTGACCACGGGCCTCGGCCCCGGTCCCGAGATGGTGCTGCGGGACTACATGGACCTCGGCTCGAGCACCGCGCCGCTCGACGAGCGCGCGGCGACCCTGCAGGGTTTCAGCTCCACGGACCTGATCGATCTCGGCACCATCGCCAGCGTGCTCGGCTTCAACCCCTCGGCCGACTCCCTCGAAGCGGTGATCCAGCCCAAGGGCTACCGGCTGCTCTCGGGCATCAAGGCCGTGCCACCCGCGGTCGCGAACCGCCTCGTGGAGCACTTCGACGGGCTGCAGAACCTCATGGCTGCGAACATCGAGGACCTCATGGCGGTGGACGGCATCGGCGAACAGCGTGCCCGGACCGTCCGGGAGGGCCTCTCGCGCATCGCGGAGACCAGCCTCCTCGACCGCTTCATGTAGCCCTGCCACCGGGTGGCCCCGCCGGGCCGCTCACTCCTGCAGGGTGAACCCGACGGGCTCGCTGCTCCGCGCGCCGAGCCGCGTGGTGAGGGTGTACTCGCCGGGCGCGGGCTCCTCGTCGACGACCGTGCACTCCGGCACCGTCCTGGTGCGCGACCAGTCGAACGTGGCGCGCTCCTCACCGCCGGGTTCGATGGTCTGCTGGAGGTCCTGCGAATCGGCCTGGCAGTCGACCGAGGAGAACACCCGCTCGCCGTCGCTCGTCAGCACGAACTCCATCTGCGACGTGCCGACGTTCACCTCACACGCCTCCGTGCCCGTGTTCCGCACCACGAGTGAGAGCACGGGCTCCTCCCCCGGCGCGTAACTGGGCTTGTCGGTCTCGGCCTCGACGACGACGGCGGTCGCGCAGCCGGCGGCCGTCGCTGACGGCGCCGGAGTGGCGGACGGCGTCGGGGTCGCGGACGGGGATGCGGCGGTCGGCGACGGTGTCGGTGTCGGAGATGGCGTCGACGCAGCCGACGGTGGGGCCGTCGTGTCCGGGGTGGGTGCCGGAGCGTCCGTCGCGGAGGAGGTCGGGGCAGCCGCTTCGGTGCCGCGCGCCCCCGGACCGAAGGCACCCGCGAGCGTCGCGGCACCGACGGCCAGACCCGCGAGCAGGAGCAGCAGCAGGACGACGGCGACGAGGCGCCGCCTGCGGTACACGGCCTGACTCGGCCGCCGCCCGCCGCGCAGGGGTGGGTCGAAGTGAGGACTGCCCGTCGATGCCATGCATCAAGGCTAGGGAGCGGTGCCCGCATTCAGGCTGCCACCACGCCGTTGGCTAGAGTATTCAGGATGATCACTCCAGGCACGGCCGGTGCCGGCGCGGCCACCTCGACCCGCGCGGCTCGTTCCACCGGCACGGCGACGTCGACCGGCACGGCTACGCCGACCGGCATGGCCGAGACCACCGGGACCACCGGGACCACCGGCGCGACGCTCGAGGACCTGCACCTCTGCGTCACCTCATGGTTCGCCTCCACAGCCCGGGATCTACCGTGGCGGGAAGAGCGGTGTTCGCCCTGGGGCATCCTCGTCAGCGAGGTGATGCTGCAGCAGACCCCCGTGGTCCGGGTGCTGCCGGTCTGGCGCGAGTGGCTTGAACGGTGGCCCACTCCCGCCGATCTCGCTGCCGAACCCTCCGGCACGGCGGTCCGCCACTGGGGCCGCCTCGGCTATCCGCGCCGCGCCCTGCGTCTGCACGCCGCAGCCAACGCCATCGTGGCCGATTACGGAGGCGCCGTCCCCTCCACGCACGACGAACTGCTCTCGCTCCCCGGCGTCGGCGCCTACACGGCCGCCGCGGTTGCCGCCTTCGCCTTCGGGCGCCGCGAGACGGTGGTGGACACCAACATCCGTCGCGTCCACGCACGACTGTTCGGCGGAGAGGCGCTCCCGTCGCCGTCGCTCACCAGCGCGGAGATGAAGCGTGCCGCCGCCCTCCTACCCGAGGACGACGCCCTGTCCGTCCGGTGGAATGCGGCCGTCATGGAGTTGGGAGCGGTCATCTGCACCGCCCGATCACCGCTGTGCAACGCCTGCCCCGTGATCGACAGCTGCGCGTGGGTGCAGGCCGGACGCCCCACACCGACCTACGTGCCGCGGGGCCAGTCGTGGGCGGGGACGGACCGCCAGGTGCGGGGGGCGATCGTCGCCGTGCTCAGGGAAGCGCAGGAACCGGTACCGCGGGCCAGGCTCTCCGAACCACCCGTCGCCCTGTCCGTCGATCAGCCTACCGACCCGGGGGTTGACCCGGGCGCCGTCCCGCGGGTGAGCTCGGGCTCCGACCCGCGTACCGACTCAGGTTCCGACCCGAGTGCCGACCCGGGTGCCGGGCAGCTCACGTTCGCAGGGCGGGGCGGAGCACCGGGCAGCGGCATCAGCGGTGGGGCGCTCGCCACGCTGCACGCGCTGCAGGCGCCCCCGGAGCAGCTCGACCGTGCCATCGCCGGCCTCCTCGCGGACGGCCTGGCGGAGGAGTCCGACGGCGCGCTGGCATTGCCGGGCTGACACCTGTCCGACACGCTGAGCAGTCCGGCCGCACGATTGAGCCCGGCGACGCACGCGGACCGGCCGTGTGATCGGCCCAGGACAGCACGCGGACCGGACGGAATGGTCCGGCGGCGTCACGGACGCGGGTCAGGCCTGCTCGCCGAACCCCGACTCCACGGCCGTACCGATCACCTCGACGGCGGTGCGGGCGTCGGGCCCGGTCGCTTCCGCGGTGAGCGTCTTACCCTGCCCGAGCCCGAGACTCATGAGCAACATCACCGATTTCGCGTCCACGCCGTTCACCAGGACCTCGGCGTCGAGCTCCGCGAGGGCCGTTGCGAGCGCGGCCGCCGGCCGGGCATGGAGGCCCATCTGGTTCCGTAGCGTCCACGACCCCTCGGCTCGCGGGCCGTCGCTCCCGGCGGGGGTGTCGACCGGTCCGCCCGGTGCAGCCGCTGCGTGGGTCACGAACGGTTCGAGTTCCTCGGGCCGGATCGACACGACGGCGCCCTCCGCGGCGCGGACCACCTCGTCCAGCGACCCTCCGCCCTGGGACTGCACCGCGGCGGCCACCGCTCCCTCCACGAGTGCCGCCTGCGCGAGCCGCACGCGGTCGCGGACCGACGGGTCGAGGAACTCGAGCACCATCTCGGCGGTCATCACGGCGGAACCGAGATCGGTCAGCAGCACCACGCCGTCGTGCCCGTCCGCCCTCTCGATCCCCGCCTGCACCCGCTCGAGGCTCGTGCCGATGCGTGAGGTCCCCCCACCGTCGTCGACGCCACCCGCGGCGACGATGACGACGTCGGCCGCCATCTGCCCGGCCAGCTCGACGACGCCCTCCGCGATCTTCTCGCTGTGGGAGACGATGACCAGCCCGACGCTCATGCCACCTCTCCTCCGGCGGCGCGGGCGGCAGCCGAGAGGATCAGGGCGGTCGAGACCGCTCCGGGGTCCTGGTGCCCGGCGCTGCGTTCACCGAGGTAGCTCGCCCTGCCCTTCCGCGCGATCAGCGGCTCCGTCGCCACGGCGCCGGCGTGGGCCGCGTTCGCCGCCGCCGCGAGGAGATCGGCGGCGGAGGCGCCGGCCTGCGCCGCGGTCTCGGCCGCCTCGGCGGCGGGCGTCCACGCGTCCACCATGGTCTTGTCGCCCACCTCGGCCTTGCCGCGCGCCACGATCCCGTCGCGGGCAGCCGCGATCATGGTCGCCGCTGCCTGGGCGTCGATCTCCTCCACGTCACCGAGCGACGTCGCCGCGCGGAGGAACGCGGTACCGTACAGCGGCCCGGCGGCTCCGCCGACGGTGGACATCAGCGTCATGGCGACGAGCTTCAGCACCGCCGAGGGCGTTGCGGGTGCATCTCCCGAGTCCAGCTTGAGGACGACGGCGCCGAAACCGCGGTCGAGGTTCTCGCCGTGGTCGGCGTCGCCGATCACTCGGTCGAGGTCGATGAGCAGAGCGCGGTTCTCCGAGACGACGCGCGCCGTCTCCCGGATCCAGCGGACGGCCCACGCGGTGTCGAGGGGCTCGGTCATCCTCAGACCCCCCAGCGCAGTGCCGCGGTGTGCACCGGTGCGTCCCAGAGGCCGAGCATCTCGTCGTCGGCCCTCAGGACGGTCAGCGACGCCCCCTGCATCTCGAGGGCCGTGATGTAGTTGCCGACCAGTGAGCGGTCGATGGTGATGCCCAGCCCCTCGAGCAGCTGGGACACCTTCCGGAAGACGATGTACAGCTCGCTGGCGGGCGTCCCGCCCATGCCGTTCACCATGACGATGGTGCGGTCGCCGCGGGCGAGGCCGAGGTCGGTCACGATCGGGTCGAGGAGCCGCTGCGTGATGCCGTCGGCGTCCTCCATCGCGATCCGGTGGCGCCCCGGCTCGCCGTGGATCCCGACGCCGATCTCGATCTCGTCCTCCCCGAGGTCGAAGCTCGGAACGCCGGCGTGCGGCACGGTGCAGGCCGCGAGCGCGACGCCCATGGAGCGCACGTTGTCGATGACGCGTTGGGCGACGGCGGTGACGGCGTCGAGGTCGTCCCCGCGCTCCGCGGCGGCGCCCGCGATCCGCTCGACCAGGACGGTGCCGCCCACGCCTCGCCGGCCTGCGGTGTAGAGGGAGTCCTCGACGGCGACGTCGTCGTTCACGAGGACCGAGCGGACGCGTACGCCGTCGGCCTCCGCCATCTCGGCCGCCGTCTCGAAGTTGAGGACGTCACCGGTGTAGTTCTTCACGATGTGCAGCACACCCGCGCCGCCGTCCACGGCTACCGTGGCGGGGATGATCTGGTCGGGCGTCGGGGAGGTGAACATGGCACCCGGCACGGCGGCGTCGAGCATGCCGCGCCCCACGAAGCCTGCGTGCAGCGGCTCGTGGCCGCTCCCGCCTCCGGACACGAGGCCCACCTTGCCCTGGACGGGGGCATCCGTGCGGGTGATGAACAGCGGGTCCGGATGGACCGTGACGAGGTCTGCGTGCGCGATGCCGAATCCCTCGACGGACTCGCCGACCACGGCTCTGGGGTCATTGATGAGCTTCTTCACGAAAGGTGCTCCTGGTTCTGGACGGACTGCTACGGACGTGTCGATGACCTGCAGCCCGCCTCACGTGGACCACCCCGGCCACGATGAACGTTACCGCCCGCACCTGACCCTGCCTATAGGTCCGCACGCAGCCATCGGTGCCGCCCGGAACGCCCGAGGGAGGGCCCCGTGACGGGTGCCCTCCCTCGAGTGTCCTGCGCTCACATCATGTGCGGCGGCAGTAATCAGTGGCCCTGCTTGAACGCATCCTTGACGTTCTCGCCGGCATCCTTGATGCTCGATGACGCCTGGTCCTTGTGGCCTTCGGCTTCCAGATTCTCGTCGCCGGTCGCCTTGCCCAGACCTTCCTTGATCTTGCCGCCCAGGCCTTCGCCCTTGTTCCCGATCTTGTCATCCAGTCCCATGATGCGGACCTCCTTCAGTTCGGTGATCGGCCATCGGTTCCGATGGCCCGCCTGCTCCGCACGAGGCGATGCTAAGTAGCCTTACTCTAGGCTCGCCCGGTGCCCGATGGCCAGCCGGGCCCTGCGGCACTACAGGAGCCGCAGCATCCTCGTGTTCCCGAGGGTGTTGGGCTTCACCCGGGCGAGGTCGAGGAACTCGGCGATGCCCTCGTCGTGTGAGCGGAGCAACTCCGAGTAGATCACCGGGTCCACGGCCGACTGGTCCGCCATGACCTCGAACCCGTGGCGCCTGAAGAACTCCACCTCGAAGGTGAGGCAGAAGACGCGAGCCACCCCCACCTGCCTCGCCTCCTCCAACAGCGCCTCGACGAGGGCGTGACCCACACCGCGGCCGCGGGCAGCGCTGGACGTGGCGAGGGTGCGTACTTCTGCGAGGTCCTCCCACATGACGTGCAGTGCACCGCAGCCGAGCACCTCGCCGGTCTCCGACTCCGCGATCCGGAACTCCGGCAGGCCCTCGTAGTAGGCCACGGTCTCCTTGGCCATCAGGATGCGCTGCTCGGCCAGCGGCTCCACGAGACCCTTGATCGCTGGGACGTCGGAGGTGCGGGCGCGGCGGATGGTGAAGGTCGGGCTCATCCTGTTCACCCTAACGACAAACCGCCGGACCGCAGGACGCTGGGGGCGTCCACCGATCCGGCGGTCCATCGGCCCGCGAGGGCCGACGCGATGGTCAGGGGTCAGCGCCCTGCGGCGGCCGTACCCCTCGGCGTGGCGCTCGGCTCCTCGCCATGGGCTTCCTCGACGGCAGCGAAGGCGGGGTCATCCGCGTACGACTTCAGCTTCGCCACGCGGTAGATGATCAGCGCGTAGACGGCCTTCGCCGCGATGTCGGCCAGCGAGTAGCCGCCCTGCTTGAGCACCCAGGCATCCGCGCCCGAGATACCGAGCAGCGGGAGCGCATAGGCCAGCGGGTACACGAGCCAGCTCGCGAGGAGCAGGACGCGGAGCCTCGAGATGAGCTTCGCAACCTCCGGCGGCTGCCGGTCCAGCGACTTCGTGAGCTCCACGAACAGCACGTACAGGATGTAGAGGAACGGCAGGGTCGAGAGGACACCCCAGATGATCCTGGAGCCGTCCGTGGTGCTGATCTCCCCCGGGTACCCGAGTGCGATCATCAGCGTGGCGGCGGGGATCAGCTTGCGCAGCAGGCTCGACTGGAGCTGGCGGGTCAGGGCGAGCACCGCGATGAGCTCCACCAGCAGCAGCGGGACCGTCAACAGCCAGTCGACGTAGCGGTACCCCTCGTTGAAGGACGTCCCGGCGGCCTGCGTGTAGGTTCCGCGCCCACCGATCGCGTCGGTGACGAACGCTTCCTTGAACGAGTCGAAGATCCTGAAGTAGTGGTACGCCGCGATCCCGCACACGATCGCGGCGATGATGAGTGCCTGGCGGTATCGCGGGAGGACCCGCTGGAGGACGAGCACGAGGAAGAGCGCGGTGAACAACTGGGAGGCGATGACCAGGGAGAGGAAGTTGTAGACGGTGTCGAACTGACCCTGGGTGAGGGTTTCTGGAATCATGAACGTGCTCCTTCGCACAGAATCGAATGATCTCTGCACGGCGGTGGACAATGGAAACTGTCCTGTTCCACGCGGCGTGTGCGCTGATTCTACGCCCGGTAGAAGCATTCTTCTACGATTTGTAGAAGCTATTTTCCACAATCTGTGAAAGATGTCCGTGGCGCCCCGTCGACGGGTTCTGCCCCATCGGCGGGGCAGGCCTCACAGCCCCAGTTCGCGCGGCAGCTCCCGCTCCTGTCCGAGGACGTGCTCCGCGAGGAACGCGTCGATGACGGAGTACCAGACCTTCGTGTGCTGCGGCTTCAGGATCCAGTGGTTCTCGTCCGGGAAGTACAGGAAACGGTGTGCCGTGCGGCCGCTCTCGTCGGCGGGTAGCCGGGACTGCGACAGCAGTTCGTACCAGAGCCGGAGGCCCTCGCCGATGGGGACGCGGTAGTCCTTGTCCCCGTGGATGACCAGCATCGGCGTGCTGATGTTGGCGACGTGGTGGTGCGGGGAGTTCTCCTCGCGGGCCTCCGGCGTCATCTCGCGCTCCCAGTAGAAGGCGGCGTCCGTCGTGGGGCCGAACTGGTCCAGCGCCCAGAGCGAGGCATGGGTGACGACCGCCGCGAACCGGTCGGTGTGCCCGGCGATCCAGTTGGCCATGTAGCCGCCGAAGCTGCCACCCATCGCCGCCACGCGGGTCTCGTCGATGTCGCTGCGCGCCACGAGGACGTCCGTCGCCGCCATCAGGTCCGTGTAGGGCGCGCGGCCCCATTCGCCCCAGCCGCGATCCACCATGTGCTGGCCGTAGCCGGTGGACAGCGCGGGGTCGGGGAGCAGCACCGCGTACCCCTTGGCGGCCAGCAGCCAGGGTGTCCATCGCCAGGACCACGCGTTCCACGAGCCGATGGGACCGCCGTGGATGGCCAGGAGCGCGGGTACCGGGGCCTCCGCCGAGGCACCCTCCGGCAGGACGAGCCAGGAGCCGATCCGCTGGCCGTCCTCACCGACCGATTCCGAGCGCTCGAGCGTGCCGGGGAGGGCGGGGCGCTCGAAGGGGTTGTGCAGCCGCTCCGTGGCACCGGACGCGAGGTCGATCCGCACTACTTCCGGGGGGAAGAGGTAGGAGCTGCGGAGTGCGTAGGCGGTCCGTCCGTCGGGCGCCACCTGCACATCGGTGTAGGAGGCTGCATCCGTGGTGACCTGCCGCACCGCTCCCGATGCGGCGTCGATGACGAAGACGGGCGAGGCGCCGTCGTCGTCCGCCGTGACCACTAGAGCGGAGCCGTCGGGGAGCCACCCGGCGGGTGCGGGCCAACGATCCCAGTCGGTCGCGAGTGGCACGGGCTCGCCGCCGTCCAGGGGGACGAGGACGAGGGAGGTCTGCGGCGCCAGGTCCGCGGTGGTGCGGCGGTCACGCGAGACGACGAGCGTCTTTCCGTCCGGACTGACCGGGCCGGGCGTATACCCGTACGCCGGATCCTCGAGGAGCACGTCCACCTGCTTCGTGGCGAGATCCACGCGTGCGAGGACGACACGCTGGGAACCGCGTGCCTCAGGCAGTGTCATCGACGTGAACAGTACTGCTCCGTCCGGGGACAGCACCGGGTGGACGTCGCGCAGGCTGCCGCGGGCGGAGGGCGTGAGGTTCTCCAGGTCGCCGGGGCCGTCGGACTGGAGGCCCTCGAGGTTCGTGAGAGCGAAGTACCGGGGCTCGCCCGGGCCGAGATCGGCGTCCCAGTACCGCACGGGGTATTCGGAGTGGAGGATCGCGGCCACGCCGGAGTCCTTCCGCGCCTTCCGCCGTTCGGCGTCGTCCTCCTCCCCGGTGGAGCCTGCGAGTACGTCAGCGGTCACGACGACGACGTCGCTCGCCTCCGCTGCGGTCACGCCGCCCACTCCGCCCTCGCGCGTCAGGAGCAGCGCCGCCTCGCCGCCGGCCGCGGGGAGCCGCCACAGAGCCGTGCGCTTCTCGGCGTCGGCGTCCTGCGGATCGGGGCGCGACGACGTGAACAGGAGATCACCACTGGCGAGGAAGGCAGCGCCGGATTCCCCTGCCGCGCTCCTCGTGAGGCGGCGGGCCGGGGCGTCGCCGGCAGGGTCGATCTCCCAGAGCGCCGTCTGGTACCCCGTCTTCTTCGGCGTCAGCGTCGCCATCGACGTGACGAGGCGGCTGCCGTCCCGGTTGAGGGTGAGGCCGCTGAGACGGGGAAGGGCGACGAAGTCGTCGAGGGAGGAGAAGGGGGTGGTCATGGCTCATCTCTACCAGCAGCTGTGCGCCCCGTCACAGGAGTTCACTGACAGAGGAATACGGTTGCCATAGGCACCGATGGCTCCAGCGGCGGTCGACGGCACCCGAGGGCATGGGGGCGGACAGCACGAAGCCCGCCCCGCGAGACGCGGAACGGGCTTCGTTCATCGAGCGATGGAGCACTCGAGCGATCCGGAGGGATCAGTCGCGGACGGAGGCCTCGAGCGCGGCGGGCGCGTCCTCGATCTCCTTCGGTGCGCCGTGGCCGATGAAGGTGAAGCGTGCTTCGTCTCCCTCGCCCTCGACGTCGATGTCGATCCGCTCGCCGGACGTGATCTCGCCGAAGAGGATCTTCTCCGAGAGCTGGTCCTCGATCTCGCGCTGGATGGTGCGGCGCAGCGGCCTCGCACCCATCGCCGGGTCGTAGCCACGCGTGGCCAGCAGCACCTTGGCCGCGGGCGTGAGCTCGATCGTCATGCCCTTGTCAGCCATGCGACCGCTCAGGCGCTCGAGGAACAGGTCCACGATCTGCACGATCTCGTCCTGCGTGAGCTGCGGGAACACCACGGTGTCATCGACGCGGTTGAGGAACTCGGGCCGGAAGTGCTGCTTGAGCTCCTCCGTGACCTTTGCCTTCATCCGGTTGTAGCTCGTCGTGGTGTCCGTGCCGGACTGGAAGCCCGTCATGACGCCCTTCGAGATGTCACGTGTTCCGAGGTTGGTGGTCATGATGATCACCGTGTTCTTGAAGTCCACCATGCGGCCCTGGCTGTCGGTCAGGCGGCCGTCCTCGAGGATCTGCAGGAGCGAGTTGAAGAGATCGGCGTGCGCCTTCTCCACCTCGTCGAACAGCACCACGGAGAAGGGCTTGCGGCGGACCTTCTCGGTCAGCTGGCCGCCTTCCTCGTAGCCGACGTAGCCCGGAGGGGCACCGAAGAGCCTGGAGACGGTGTGCTTCTCCGAGTACTCGGACATGTCCAGCGTGATGAGGGCGTCCTCCTCGCCGAACAGGAACTCGGCGAGTGCCTTGGCCAGCTCGGTCTTACCGACGCCCGTGGGGCCGGCGAAGATGAACGAACCGCCCGGGCGCTTCGGGTCCTTCAGGCCGGCACGTGTGCGCCGGATGGCCTGCGAGATCGACTTGATCGCCTCGTTCTGACCGATGACCCGCTTGTGGAGCTCGGCCTCCATGTTGAGCAGTCGCGAGGACTCGGCCTCGGTCAGCTTGAACACGGGGATACCGGTGGAGTTCGCCAGCACCTCGGCGATGAGCTCCTCGTCCACCTCGGCGATGTCATCGAGGCCGCCGGACTTCCACCGGCGCTCCTTGTCGCTGCGCTCGTCGTGCAGCTTCTGCTCCTTGTCACGGAGCGAGGCAGCACCCTCGAAGTCCTGCGAATCGATCGCCGACTCCTTCTCGCGCTTGACGTCGGCGATACGCTCGTCGATCTCCTTGAGCTCCGGCGGCGCGGTCATGCGGCGGATGCGCAGGCGCGCCCCGGCCTCGTCGATCAGGTCGATCGCCTTGTCCGGCAGGAAGCGGTCGGAGATGTAGCGCTCGGCGAGGGTGGCGGCACTCGTGAGGGCGCCGTCCGTGATCGAGACGCGGTGGTGTGCCTCGTAGCGGTCGCGCAGGCCCTTGAGGATCTCGATCGCGTGGGCCACGGAGGGCTCGGCGACCTGGATGGGCTGGAAGCGTCGCTCGAGGGCGGCGTCCTTCTCGATGTGCTTGCGGTACTCGTCCAGGGTGGTGGCACCGATGGTCTGGAGCTCACCGCGGGCCAGCATGGGCTTCAGGATCGACGCGGCGTCGATCGCCCCCTCGGCAGCACCCGCCCCGACGAGGGTGTGGATCTCGTCGATGAACAGGATGATGTCGCCGCGGGTGCGGATCTCCTTGAGGACCTTCTTCAGGCGCTCCTCGAAATCACCGCGGTACCGCGAGCCCGCCACGAGCGACCCGAGGTCGAGCGTGTAGAGCTGCTTGTCCTTGATGGTCTCCGGGACGTCGCCGCGGACGATCGCCTGAGCGAGGCCCTCGACGACGGCGGTCTTGCCGACGCCTGGCTCGCCGATCAGGACGGGGTTGTTCTTCGTGCGGCGCGAGAGGACCTGCATGACGCGTTCCATCTCCTGCTCGCGTCCGATCACCGGGTCGAGCTTCGACTCGCGGGCAGCCTGCGTGAGGTTGCGGCCGAACTGGTCGAGGACCACCGAACCGGCGGGAGTCCCCTCCTGCTGCGGCCCGCCGGCAGCAGCCGGCTCCTTGCCCTGGTAGCCCGAGAGGAGCTGGATGACCTGCTGGCGCACCCTGTTGAGGTCGGCGCCGAGCTTCACGAGCACCTGCGCCGCGACACCCTCTCCCTCACGGATGAGGCCGAGCAGGATGTGCTCGGTGCCGATGTAGTTGTGACCGAGCTGGAGTGCCTCCCGCAGGGAGAGCTCCAGGACCTTCTTGGCACGAGGGGTGAAGGGGATGTGACCGGACGGGGCCTGCTGGCCCTGGCCGATGATCTCCTGCACCTGCTCCCTCACTGCACCCAACGAGATGCTGAGCGACTCGAGGGCCTTCGCGGCCACGCCCTCGCCCTCGTGGATCAGGCCAAGCAGGATGTGCTCGGTGCCGATGTAATTGTGGTTGAGCATGCGGGCCTCTTCTTGGGCCAGCACGACAACTCGACGGGCACGATCTGTAAATCGCTCAAACATGAGGACACACACTCCTAGCTAACGCGTATTTCGATGCTACGGGCACGGAGTGTGTTGCGGGGGCCTGTTCGCCACAGGCGAGATATCCGCTGGTGGGGCGTCCTCGCGCAGTTGCCCCTGCGGGTCAGCGCTGGGCGGCCCGGAACGCCTCGACGATCTCGCTGTTCACGCGTCCGCGGGCGGAGACGGTGTAGCCGTTCTCCTTGGCCCACTCACGGATCTGCGCGGCTTCCTGGTTGCGGGAGGCCGACGGCGTCCCCGTCCCTGCGGACCGCTGCCGGGACTGACTGCTGCGCCGGGCGGCCGCCACGTAGTCACCGAGAGCGGATCGCAGCTCCGAGGCGTGGGCCTCGGACAGATCGATTTCGTAGTTCACACCATCGAGGCCGAACCTCACCGTTTCATCGGCTTCTCCCTCGTCGATGTCATCGATGAGGATGATCTTCACCTTCTGTGCCACGGCATGCTCCTCTGAACTCTTCGAATTGATACCCCAATGAAGTATGGGGCACTATTCGAGCGAGGTCAAAAGATTCATTCTTTTCGCGGATCTATTCCTGGTTCGTCATTCCGCTGCGAGGCCTCGCGCGCCCGGAAATCCTCGGCATCCTGCAATTCTTCCGCGCGGGCCATGGCTTCGCGCTCCGCACGGTCAGCGTTGAATATGGACTTGATCACGAAATAGAAAAGTATTGCCAAGCAGGCTGAGGGTAGGAGGACGGCGACATATTCCACGGCTAATGACCTGCCTCGGGCTTGAGCACGGGGAAGAGGATGGACTCCCGAATTCCTGCACTGGTGAAAAGCATCACGAGCCTGTCGAGTCCGAGACCGATTCCGCCCATGGGGGGAGCCCCGTATTCGAGCGCGCGGAGGAAGTCCTCGTCCAACTGCATCGCCTCGTCGTCGCCCGCTGCCGCCTGACGCGACTGCTCGGTGAGGCGCTCACGCTGAATGACCGGATCGATCAGCTCGGAGAAGGCAGTGCCGCGCTCCATCCCCCCGATGATCAGGTCCCACGCCTCGATCAGGCGGGGGTCCTCCCGGTGCGGGCGGGCGAGGGGCTGTGCGGAGGGCGGGTAGTCGTGGACGAACGTCGGCTGGATCAGCGTGGGCTCGACGATCTCGGAGAACAGTTCGAGGACCACCTTCTCGGCTCCCCACGACGGGTCGAGCGACACCTCGTGGCGGTCCGCGACGGCCCGCAGCTCCTCGACCGGCGTATCCGGCGTGATCTCCTGCCCCACGGCGGCGGAGAGCCCGGGGTACACACCGAGCCAGGCCCAGTCACCGTCGAGGTCGA
Source organism: Arthrobacter sp. TJ-236 (assembly GCF_058269235.1). NCBI lineage: Bacteria > Bacillati > Actinomycetota > Actinomycetes > Micrococcales > Micrococcaceae > Arthrobacter > Arthrobacter sp. TJ-236. Next base: position 192,818 of record NZ_JBZCNI010000003.1, on the reverse strand, counting down.
TGGTCCCCTTCGGCGTCTCGATGGTGCGCGAGCCGAGGGCGTCCGCGCAGGCCACGATCATCTCCTGCATGCGGTCCGCCATCACGAACTGGTCCGCGTAGGCCTCGTAGGACTCGAGCATCGTGAACTCCGGGCTGTGCGTCGAATCCACGCCCTCGTTGCGGAAGATCCGCCCGATCTCGTACACGCGGTCGATCCCGCCGACCACCGCGCGCTTCAGGTAGAGCTCCAGGGCGATCCTCAGCGTCATCTTCTGGTCGAAGGCGTTGAGGTGCGTCTCGAACGGCCGGGCCGTCGCGCCACCGTGCACCAGCTGGAGCACGGGCGTCTCCACCTCGGTGTAGCCCCGGGCGTGCAGGGTCTCCCGCAGCGTCCTGGTGATGGCGGCGCGCGTCCTGACCATCTGGCGCGCCTCCTCGCGCACCATCAGATCCACATAGCGCTGACGTACGCGGGTCTCCTCGCTCAGGCCCGTGTGCAGCGTGGGCAGCGGGCGGAGGGCCTTGGACGCCATGGACCAGGAGCCCGCCATGACCGAGAGCTCGCCGCGGCGTGAGCTGATGACCTCACCGTGCACCTGCACGTGGTCGCCGAGATCCACCTGCGCCTTCCAGTCCGCGAGCCGCCCCTCACCGATCTCGGCGAGGCTCAGCATGACCTGCAGGCGCGTGCCGTCGCCCTCCTGGAGCGTGCCGAAGCAGAGCTTCCCGGAATTACGGATGAAGACCACGCGGCCGACGACGGCGGCGTTCACGGCGCTCGACTCGCCCGTTCCGAGTTCGGCGAACTGCTCGCGGATCGCCGCGAGGGAGTGCGTGCGCTCGGGCTTGACCGGGTACGGTTCCGTGCCAGCCTCCAGCAGGGCTGCGCGCTTCTGCAGCCGGAAGCGCATCTGCTCGTTGAGGTCGTCCTCGGGAAGGGCGTCGGTGGGAGGGGCGTCTCGGTGGGTCACGGAACCTAAGTTTACGGGTCCGCCCCGAGGGCACCGGCTCGCCGTCCGGGGCCCTCGTCAACCCGTAGCGGGCAGGAAGGTGTTATCGATGAGCCGCACGGAGCCCACGCGAGCCGCGACGACTGCGAGCGCCGGTCGCGACCAGGCGTCGTCGTCCTCCGTCAGCGTCCGGAACGTGGACGGATCGACGACCTCGAGGTAGTCGAGGTGCGCGCCGTCGACCGCCTCGATGGCCGCGCGCGCTGCAGCGAGGTCGGGTCGTGTGCCGCGCTCGGCAGCCTGCCGCAACCCGGACAGGGCCTGCGAGAGCGCCAGTGCCGCCGGGCGTTCCCCCGGCGCCAGGAAGCGGTTGCGGCTCGAGAGGGCGAGCCCGTCGGCGTCGCGGACCGTGGCGACCCCCTCGATGTGCACGGGTACGTCGAGGTCCAGCACCATGCGGCGGATCAGCGCGAGCTGCTGGGCGTCCTTCTCCCCGAAGTACGCGCGGTACCGGGCTTCGACCGCCGGCATCGCGAGGTTCAGGAGCTTCGCGACGACGGTCAGCATGCCGTCGAAGTGCCCGGGACGCGCTGCGCCCTCGAGCACCTCGCCCATGCGACCGGCGCTCAGGCGCACGAGAGGCTCGCCGCCGGGATACATGTCCTCGAGCCCGGGGGCGAAGACGACGTCCGCGCCCGCCTCGGCGAGCAGCAGGAGGTCGGCGTCGAGCGTGCGCGGGTACCGCTCGAGGTCCGCCGGATCGCCGAACTGGAGGGGGTTCACGAAGATCGAGACGACGACGACGTCGTCCGCCTCCCGCGCCGTCCGCACGAGCGACGCGTGACCGTCGTGCAGGCCGCCCATGGTCGGCACGAGGCCGAGCGACGGGCGCCGGTCATCAATGCCGGTCGAGTCTCCGACGGCACGACGCGCGGACGGCCCGACGGCGTGGAGCAGGGCGGACGTCGCGGACGTGAGGTCGGCGGGGGTCGTCACGACCGAGAGCGATGAGCGGTGATCGGTTCCGGTGGGGGTCACGGGAGTCCTTCCGGACGGGGCGGGGTGGCGCCTGTGGTCTGTTCTCGAGGGTCTGTGGTTCGTGGTCTGGGTTCGACGGTCTGCGTTCGGCGGCGGTTCGAGGAGTCCGATCGGCGTGGCTGCTCGGGGCGAGCGGACGCTCGAGGTCACCCAACGCGGGTCAGGTACGCCCGGCAGCGCCCGTGCCGCCCGAGCCGCCCGAGCCGCCCGAGCCGCCCGAGTCCCGGGAGTCCCCGAGCGCCGCGAGGATGGCCGCACCCTGGGCGGCGGACAGCACCCCCCGCTCGAGCGCACGCAGCGCCGTGGCGCGCGCCATCCCGAGGTAGGCCTGCCGGACATCGGGGGCGTCATGTGACTCCAACGCGGCGCGGTGCGCAGAGACCGTTCCGGCGTCGCCCCGCGCCACCGGTCCGGTTAACGCTCCCTCGCCGGAGGACAGGGCGTTCTCGAGGGCCGCCTTCATCAGGGGGCCGAGCATGCGGTCCGGGTGCTGGACCCCGAGGTCCGCGAGGATCTGGGAGGACTGCGCGGCGATGGTCACGAGGTGGTTCGAGGCATGCGCGAGGGCCGCGTGGTAGAGCACGCGGCTCTCCTCCTCCACCACCACGGGTTCCGCGCCCATCTCGACGACGAGCGCCTGCGCGATCGGCAGGACGGCGGCCGGAGCGGTGATGCCGAAGATGCTGTCCGGGAGCCGCCCGAGGTCGAGACTCAGGCCGGTGAAGGTCATCACGGGGTGGATGGCGAGGGGAATGGCGCCCGCCGCCCGCGCGGGCGCGAGCACCGAGATGCCGTACCGGCCGGAGGTGTGCACCACGAGCTGGCCCGCCTGCCAGGCCTTCAGCCGCGCGAGTCCGTCCACGAGCTCCGGGAGGGCGTCGTCCGGCACGGCGACGAGGACGAGCTCGGCCCGCTCCACGATCTGCCGGATCTCGAGCACCGGGACGCCCGGGAGGAGGCTCTCCGCGCGTTCACGGCTGGCCTCGGACACCGCGGAGACGCCGACGACGGCGTGGCCCGCAGCGCGGAGAGCCGCCCCGAGAACAGCACCCACCTTGCCGGCGCCGATGATGCCGACGCCGAGCCTGCCCGGTCGGCGCGACGGATCACTCCCGGCCATCGAGCGCGTCCCTGCCGTCGCCGGTGCCGGTTTCGGGTTCCGCCGGAACGTAACGGGGGGCCTCGGGCATCACCTGCGTCTGCTGCGGAGCACCGCTCGTCCCCGACGCGCGGTGCGCGGGGGCGGGGTCTCCGGCAGACCCGTCCCCCGGAAGCGCAGGTTCGTGTTCGACCCGGTGGTCCGATCCATTGGCGGACGCGAGTGCGTCGTCAGCCGCGGGAGCCAACGCGCCGGTACGCGCATGTTCGGCGTTACCGACGGCGAGAGACCGGGAGTCTCGCGTGCCACCCGCCGGAGCCGATGCGGGCGCGGGTGCGTGGACGGTCGGGTCGATGCGCACGACGTCGTCGGCGGGCTGGGAGGAAGCACGCTCGGCAGCGCCCGGAACACCGGCACCCGCGACGCCCGCGCGATCCGGAACTGCTCCCGTGTGGGCGGCCGACTCCACTGGGCCGTCGAACCCGGGGCCGCCGAACCCGGGACCGGTGGTGCCGGGCGCATGCCCGGAAGTGGCGGCGTCGGGCCCGCGCACCGGGACGGGCATCATCCACTGCTCGGGCGAGCTGCGGCTCCGCGCCTCGGCCGCGCGCGCCGACTGCGCGTGGAACAGCTCCCAGGCGACGGCGTCGTCGGCCTGGATGACGTGGGCGCTGACCGGGCCCGGGGTTGTCTGGAAATGGAGGTCGGCCACGCCGAAGCGCCGGCCGAGCGGCCCCTGGTGCAGCGAGAGCGACTGCGTCCGTTCGTGCGGGACCACCACGAGCTGGCGCCACAGCACCCCGGACCGCACGAGCAGAGCGGTGTCCGTGGCAGCGAATCCGTTGCGGCGCCAGGCGAGCGGTGCGAGCCAGCGGGCCCGCCGCGGCGTGGTGGCGAAGCCTTCCGCGGAGTCCCGGCCCGTGAGGCCCTGGGCGAAGAGTTCCACCGGACGCGCGGTACCCGGATCCGGGAGCACGAGGGCAACGATCTGCAGGACCTCATCGAGCGTCCCGACAGGAAGCAGGGTGGCGCGCGCCTGCCCCTCGTTGCTCCCGGACAACCCGTAGCCGGCGACGTTCACCTTGACGCGGTACCAGCCCTTGAGCCGCCAGAGGGGTGACTGGGTGATGCTCAGCGCCTGCACGCGGCCCGGCGGGACGGTCTGCGCCCGGGTGTCCAGCAGCCCGTACCGGAGCCGGATGCCGTCCGGCGAGGTGGCGGCGCGGAAGTTGTAGCCCGTGCTGAGCACGGACCAGTAGGCACCCACCACACCGATGAGGATGGGTGCCATCGAGGCCCCGATGATGACCGTCTCCAGCACGATGCTCAGGGTGACCACCACGACGACGAGGAGCACCAGTGCCACGGTGGTCCCGGAGAGCAGGGCTGCTCCGACCACGCGGCGGGGCGGGATCGCGACGACCTCACGCTCGGGCGCCTCGACGATCTCCTCCGGGTGCTCCGGATCCGTCCGGACACCCGCCGCGTGGGCCAGGATGGTGGCGCGAAGGCGTTTGGCGTCGTGGATCTTGAGGAACGCGAGCCGCACCGCGGACTCGCCGGCGTCCGCCACCTCGAACTTGAGCTCGGCGAGGCCGAAGATGCGCGCGAGCAGGGGCTGGACGATGTCGATGGCCTGCACGCGGTCCAGCCTCGCCTGCCGCTGCTGCCGGAAGACGACGCCGGAGTGCACCCGCACGTGGTCCTCGGTGACCTGGTAGCGCGTGAAGTACCAGGACACGAGGAACACCAGGGCGATCAGCACCACGACGCCCACCAGCACGCCGACCGCCACGAGGAGCCCCACACCCTCGGGGAGCGGGCTCCTCCCCCGTGTCTCGGCGTCGAACAGGCCCTCGAACCAGTCGCGGCCCGCGAAGTAGAGGATGGCCACGAGGGCGATCCACCCGCGCACGAGCGGCGAGATGAAGTGCACGCGCAGCCAGGGTGCCTCGGCCGACGGCGCCGGAGCGCCGGCAGTGCGGGACGACGGCGACGGCGCGGTCGGGGCCTGCTCCGGCGGTTCGGCGTGCGCGCGCTCGGTGGTCACAGCCCGGCCAGCCTGGCTTCTCCCCGCGCGGACAGCTGCTCCCGCAGTCTCGTGCCCTCGTCGGTGGGCAGGCCGGGGATGAACGCGTTGGTGGCGGGGGCGGCCGTGTGCAGCTTCAGCGTGCAGATGCCGAAGGCCCGCTCGAGGGGGCCGACGGCCACGTCCACGTACTGCATGCGGCCGTAGGGCACCACCATGGTGCGCCGGAAGAACACGCCCTGGCGGACCAGGAGGTCGTCGTCGCGCTCGGCATACCCGATCGCCGCGACCTGGCGTGGCAGGAGCACTCCGCGCCACGCGGCGATGACCAGCACGAGCACCGGCAGGCCCCACGCGAGCCAGTACGGCGGGAAGCTGTCCCACACGCCGGCCAGGCGGAGCGCCAGGGGCACGCAGGCGAGCACGAGCCACACGAGGGACCCGATGAACCACCCCAGGAGCCGGACGCGCAGGTACTTGGGCGACACCCGGGTCCACTCGAGCCCTGACGGATCGATCGGTTCGCTACGCATACTCCCCCTCGCTGTGCCCCGGAGCTGCGGTGCCGTCGTCGTCGGGCGGCAGCCTGCAGAAGCTCTCGACGATCAATCCCACCACAATCATGACGATCCCGCCCGCCATCAGCGCCACGGACCCCCAGAGCGGGGCCACGGTGGAGCGCACGCCCAGCAGGGTGAGCTGGTCCACGAAGATCCCGGCGTGCCAGCCGAGGTTGAGGGCCCCGGCGTACGCGCAGGCCTGCGCCAGCACGAGCGTCCGCGTGGCGAGGATCGGATCGAGCGGACGGTCCCGCCGACCATTGCGCCACTGCTGCACCCGCCGCCCGAAGACCAGCGTGATGGTGATGATGACCGCCGTGGTCACCAGCGAGGTCAGCGGCAGCGTGGGCGTGCCGTAGCCGTTCCGAGTGGCGAGCAGGTTCACCACGTACCCGGCGAGCCCGGCGAGCAGCCCGACGACCAGCAGCCAGCGGAACCGGAGGGTGCTCACGGCGTCCTAGACTCCCTCGAAGGGCACCAGGCCGGGGAGATCCTCGGCCTCCGCGGCGAGTTCCGCGACCGACCGCCCGTTCAGCTCCGCCCCCGAGTCCATCCACGCCCACGGCTGCAGGACGAACGCACGGGACGCCGCCCGCGGGTGCGGGACCGTGAGGACCTCGTCGTCGGACGTCCAGGACCCGAAGGTGATGATGTCGACGTCGAGCGTCCGCGGGCCCCAGCGGACGGTCCGCTCCCGCTGGTGCTTCGCCTCGACGGCCTGGCAGTGAGCGAGGAGATCGTAGGGGCCGAGGGCCGTCTCGACCTCGATGACCATGTTGAGGTAGTCGGGCTGCTCCGGGCCGCCCACCGGCCGGGTACGCACCACGGGCGAGACGGCGTGCAGACGGACGTCGTCCGGTTCCACGAGATCGGCGACGGCGTGCAGCAGGGTGTCGCTGCTCGCACCGAGGTTGCTGCCGAGCGCGAGGACCGCACGCACGGCGCTCACGCCCGGCCCCTCCGCAGCGTGATCGCCACGTCACCGAACGGGACCCCGATGGGCGCCTTCGGCTTGTGGACCGTGACGTCGACGGCGGAGACGGGGAACGCCGTCAGGACCGCGGCGGCGATGGTCTCCGCCAGGGCCTCGATGAGGTCGAAGGGCTCACCCCCGATGATGCCGTGCACCAGCTCCGCGAGCTCGCCGTAGTGCGCCGTCCGCGTGAGGTCGTCGCTCACACCGGCGGGCCGGAGGTCGAGGTGCAGCACGATGTCCACCACGAAGGGTTGTCCGTCGCGCCGCTCGTGGTCGAAGACCCCGTGGTGGCCCGTGGCGGTTATGCTGCGGAGTTCCACGGCGTCGAGCTCACCCGACGGCGATCCGGTGCGGACGCCGTCCGATACGTCGCTCACGGCCTGCGACCGAACGCGGCTGCCACCTTGACGGCGTCGAGCGTGGCCGCGGCGTCGTGCACACGGACACCCCAGGCGCCGGATGCCGCAGCGAGGGTGGCGACCGCGAGGGAAGCCTGATCACGCTCGAGCGGCGTGGCCGTCTTCCCCGCCGAGGTGAGCAGGGTCCCGAGGAACCGCTTGCGGGAGGCACCGATCAGCACCCGGTGACCGAGGGCCGTGAACGCCCCGAGGTTCTGCAGGAGGGTCCAGTTGTGCTCGGCGGCCTTGGCGAAGCCGAGCCCTGGATCGAGGATGATGCAGGACGGGTCCACGCCCGCCGCGACGAAGCGGTCGCGGAGCTCCGTGAGCTCGTCGACGACCTCGCGCACCACGTCCTCGTACCGGGCGTGGCCGTTCATCGTCGCGGCGGTTCCCCGGCGATGCGTGAGGATGTACGGCACGCCGCGCTCCGCGACGAGGGAGGGCATCTCCGGATCGAACCCTGCCCCCGAGATGTCGTTGACGATCGCGGCTCCTGCGTCGAGAGCCTGCCGGGCCGTCTCGGCGTGCATGGTGTCGATGCTGACGAGCGCCCCCGCCTTCACCAGCGCGTTGATCACCGGCAGCACGCGGGCGAGTTCCTCGTCCCTCGGCACCTGCCGTGCATCAGGCCGGGTCGATTCGCCGCCGACGTCGATGATGTCCGCCCCGGCGTAGTGCATCCGCAGCCCGTGGCTGATGGCGTCGTTCGTGGAGGCGTACTTCCCGCCGTCGCTGAACGAATCGGGGGTGACGTTCAGGATCCCCATGACGACGGCCCGGCCCACGGGCAGATCCGCGACCTTCCGTGCCACCCGGACCGGCCGGATCACGGGCAGCGGCGACGTCGCCGGCCCTGTACCGGGCGCTGCGGCGAGTGAATCCATGGAACGGGTCCTACCTTCCGAGAATGAGGCTCATCGCCTCGGCACGCGTCGCCGTCTCACGGATCTGACCGCGGACGGCGGACGTGACGGTCTTCGCACCGGGCTTCCGCACCCCGCGCATCGACATGCACATGTGTTCGCATTCGATGACGACGATCGCGCCCTTTGGCTTGAGGTGTTCCATCATTGCATCAACGATCTGCGTGGTCAGCCGCTCCTGGACCTGCGGACGCCGGGCATAGACCTCGACGAGGCGTGCGAGCTTGCTCAGCCCCGTGACGCGGCCGTCCGTCGACGGGATGTAACCGAGGTGGGCGGTTCCGTGGAAGGGGACGAGGTGGTGCTCGCAAGTCGAGTAGAACGGGATGTCCTTGACCAGCACGAGCTCCTGGTGGTTGATGTCGAAGGACGTCGACAGCACTTCGCCGGCATCCTGGTGCAGCCCGGCGAACATCTCGGCGTAGGCCTTCGCCACACGCTTCGGGGTGTCGAGCAGCCCGTCGCGGTCCGGGTCCTCGCCGATGGCCGCGAGGATCTCACGGACGGCCCGCTGGATGCGCAGCTGGTCCACCGGCGATCCGGAGGCCACCAGCGCCGCGTCCACCACTTCGTCGTCGAAATCAGTCATGGCCCATCCTCCCTCGTACATCGGACCGGGCAGTACTCACCGACGGATCCGCATCCGTCGTGTCCGCTCGCAGGTGCCGGACCGGACTAGGAGTCCCGGCCGCCCCCGGGCGCTCCGCCGGCCTCGGGCGAGGGCAGCTCGGAGCCGTGGACGTCGAAGTCGCCGGGCACGTCGGCATCCGCGATCTGGTCCTGCGGGGACACCGTCTCGGGTGCCGGGCGTCCGCTCTCGAGCGCCTCGGCACGTTCCTTGCGGGACGTCACCGGGGGGAGCGAGTGGACGGGGCGTGACTGCTTGGACAGCCAGATCTCCCGGAGATCGCGCTTGCGCACGTTGTGGAAGACCTCCGCGATCTCGGCCTGGTTCAGCGTCTCGCGCTCCAGCAGTTCGAGGGCCAGGCGGTCGAGGACGTCACGGTTCTCCGTGAGGATCTGGTACGCCTCGTCGTGCGCGTTGTCGATGAGCCGGCGCACCTCCTCGTCGACCACGAGCGCGATCTGGTCCGAGTAGTCGCGGTCACTGCCCATGTCGCGGCCGAGGAACGGCTCCCCCGCGCCCTGACCCAGCTTCACGGCGCCCACGCGCTCGCTCATGCCGTACTGCGTGACCATCTTCCGTGCCGTACCGGTGGCCTTCTCGATGTCGTTCGAGGCACCCGTGGACGGATCGTGGAACACGATCTCCTCGGCCACGCGGCCGCCCATGGCGTATGCGAGCTGGTCCAGGAGCTCGTTCCTCGACACGGAGTAGCGGTCGTCGCTCGGCATGACCATCGTGTAGCCGAGGGCCCTGCCGCGCGGCAGGATGGTCACCTTGGTGACGGGGTCCGTGTTGCGGAGCGCGGCGGCCACCAGGGCGTGACCACCCTCGTGGTACGCCGTGATCTTGCGCTCGAGTTCCTTCATCACGCGGCTGCGCTTCTGCGGGCCGGCGATCACGCGGTCGATCGCCTCGTCGAGGGCGCGATCGTCGATGAGCTGCGCGTTCGAGCGGGCCGTGAGCAGCGCCGCCTCATTGAGCACGTTCGCGAGGTCGGCACCGGTGAAGCCCGGGGTCTTCTTCGCGACGCCCTTGAGGTCCACGCCGGCAGCCATGGGCTTGCCCTTGGAGTGCACGGAGAGGATGTGCTCGCGGCCCTTCATGTCCGGTGCCTCCACGCCGATCTGGCGGTCGAAGCGGCCCGGACGCAGCAGTGCGGGGTCGAGGACGTCGGGGCGGTTCGTCGCCGCGATGAGGATCACGTTGGTGGTGGCGTCGAAGCCGTCCATCTCGACGAGGAGCTGGTTCAGCGTCTGCTCGCGCTCGTCGTTGCCGCCGCCCACGCCGGCGCCACGGTGACGGCCCACGGCGTCGATCTCGTCCACGAAGATGATGGCCGGCGAGTTGTTCTTGGCCTGCTCGAAGAGGTCCCTCACGCGGGACGCACCCACACCGACGAACATCTCGACGAAGTCCGAGCCGGAGATGGAGTAGAAGGGTACGCCGGCCTCGCCGGCGACAGCGCGGGCGAGGAGGGTCTTGCCGGTCCCGGGAGGCCCGTACAGCAGCACGCCCTTGGGGATCTTGGCTCCGAGCGCCTGGAACTTCGCGGGCTCCTGCAGGAACTCCTTGATCTCGAGCAGTTCCTCCACCGCCTCGTCGGCGCCGGCGACGTCGTTGAACGTCACCTGCGGCATGTCCTTGGAGATGAGCTTCGCCTTGGACTTGCCGAACTGCATGACCTTCGAGCCGCCGCCCTGCATACGGCTGAGCAGGAACCAGAAGATGACGCCGAGGATCAGGATGGGGAAGATCAGACCGGCGAGGCTGAGGAGCCAGTTGCTCTCGGCGGGCTGGTCGGTGAAGCCGTCGGTGTCGGACGCGGTGATGGCGTCGACGACGCTCTCGGCGCGTGCGGTGCTGTAGAAGAACTGCACGCTCCGGCCCATGTCCTGGTAGTCGTCGCGCAGTGTGAGGTCCACGCGCTGTTCGCCGTCGTAGATCTTGGCCTGCGTGACCTGGTCATCGGCGAGGAGCTGGAGACCCACGTTGGTGTCCACGCGTGAGGTGCCGTTGCCGAAGAGGCTCGGGAGCACCAGCAGGAGCGCCACGACCGCGAGGGCGATCCAGAAGAACGGCCCCTTGAAGATGTTCTTGAATTTCATTCGTCTCGGGGCAGCAAGCCCCGTCCCTCCTGCTGATGCAAGTATCTGTGTGCGGGCGCACTGCTGTGCGGGTGCCCTTGCGAGAACCTCAACATATACACCGTCTGTGTCTGACCACGCGCGGCTCCGGGGGTTAGTTCCCTCTGGGCGAAGCGCGCCCGGCCGCCGGACCTACTCGTAGACGTGCGGGGCGAGCGTGCCGATGAAATCGAGGTTGCGGTACTTCTCGGCGAAATCGAGCCCGTAGCCCACCACGAACTCGTTGGGGATGTCGAACCCGACGTACTTCACGTCGATGTCCACCTTCGCGGCGTCGGGCTTGCGGAGCAGCGTGCAGATCTCCACCGAGGCCGGGCCGCGGGAAAGCAGGTTCGCCTTGAGCCACGAGAGCGTCAGGCCGGAATCGATGATGTCCTCGGCGATGAGCACGTGCTTGCCCATGAGGTCCGTCTCCAGATCCTTCAGGATGCGCACCACCCCGGAGGACTGTGTGCCGGAGCCGTAGGAGGAGACGGCCATCCAGTCCATCGTGATGTGCGAGTGGAGGGAGCGGGCGAGGTCCGCCATGACCATCACGGCGCCCTTCAGCACGCCGACGAGGAGGATCTCCCGGCCCTGGTAGTCGGCGTCGATCTGCTGCGCGAGCTCGTCGACGCGCTGCTGGATCTGCTCCCTGGTGTAGAGGACGTGCTTGAGGTCTGCCTGGACGTCGTTGGAATCCACCGGTCACTCCTGTGTTGGACGGCACGGCTGCTTCACGCCGGCGTATCGCTGCTGGGCCCGCGGGCACCGCTCGGGGAGCCGGCACCGCGTAGGACAAGATTGCCATAGCTTGGTTGCCCGCGGAGAACCGCCCGGCCCCGTACCTGGCGGTGGACGCTCACCTTGCCGCCCAGTTGCACGGGCCCCGCGGAACCCGTGCGGTCCAGCAGCGACTCCGCAGCGCGCAACCGTTCCGAGCTCGGCTGGTAGGCGCCGAGGTCCAGGGCTGCGAGCGCGATCACGCGCTGCCGAAGAGCTGCCGGTAGTGCGAGCAGGCCGTCCTCGGGCAGCAGCACCTCGCCGTCGTCGCCCTCGATCCGCAGGCGAGCGTAGGCCTCGGCACTCATGCCCTCGAGCACGTCGGCGTCCTGGCCGAGGATCCGCGCCGTCCGCGCGAGGGCTAGCGCTATCCCGGGGCCGAGGGTGTCCTCGAGATACGGCAGGACGTCCGTCCGGACGCGTGACCGGGCAAAGGCGGGATCACGGTTGGCGGGGTCGTGCCAGGGGTCGAGGCCGTAGAAGCTGCAGATCGCCGCGGTATCCGTGCGCCGCAGCTCGAGGAACGGCCTGCGGTAGATGCCCCGCCGCTGCGGCATCCCCGCGAGCGACCGCGTGCCCGAGCCCCGCGCGAGCCCGAGCAGCACCTGCTCCGCCTGGTCGTCGAGCGTGTGGCCGAGCAGCACGACGTCGGCCCCGAGCCTCGCCGCGGCATCGTCGAGGGCGCGGTACCGGGCGGTCCGGGCGGAGGCCTCCGGACCCATGCCTTCGCTCGCCACGGAGACGCGGTGCACCTCGACGGGCTGCAGCCCGAGCTCCGTCAGCGCACGCGCGGCCGAAGCCGCCACCTCGTCACTTCCCGGCTGCAGACCGTGGTCGACGACGACGGCGCCCACGCGGGCACGCCGCGTGCGGGCGAGGTGCACGACGACGGCGGCGAGCGCCAGGGAGTCCGGTCCACCGCTGCAGGCCACGAGCACGAGCGGACGGTCGGCGAGCACCGTCTCTCCCTCGGTGCCGTCGTCGGGCTCGACGCGGCCGCTCCGTCCGGACGGCTCCGGCAGCAGATCGGCGAGGCTCGTCGACACGAGATTGCGGGCCGTTCCGACGGCGGGCAGGAGCCGCGGGCGTCTAGCCATGGCGCCGGAGGCTCATCCTGTCGATCCACTCGTCGGGAGCGTGGATCTCGCGCTCGGTGGGCAGGTGCGACGCCGACTCCCAGACGGCGTTGAAGCCGTCCATCCCGGTCTGGTTGACCACGCGGCGCACGAACTTCGAGCCGTCGCTGTACTGGCGCATCTTCGCGTCGAGGCCCATCAGCTGTCGGATGACCTTCTCGAGCGGTCCACGGGACGTGCCGCGGGCGTTGAAGCGGCGGCGGATGGTCTTGACCGAGGGCACGATGCTGCCGTCCACGCCGTCCATCACGACGTTCGCGTGGCCCTCGAGGAGGCTCATGACGGCGGTGAGATGCGAGAGGCGGGCCTTGTCGTCCGGGTCCTGCAGGATGGACAGCACGCCGATCTCCTGCGCGGGGGCGCCGTCCGACGTCGTCACCTCACCCCGGGCGCGGGCCCTGCCGGCGGTGATGCTCTTCACGGCCGCGCCGAGGCGCTCCGAGAGGGTGTCGGCCTTGTCCATCAGACCCGACGTCAGCTGCCCGATCTCCCCAGTCATGTGGTCCTTCAGCCACGGCGCGGCGGCGAACTGCACGCGGTGGGTCTGCTCGTGGAGGCACACCCACAGGCGGAAGTCCGAGGGGTCCACGTTGAGCTCGCGCTCCACGGAGATGATGTTCGGTGCCACGAGCATGAGCCGTCCGCCCTGCCCGTTGCGGGAGGGCGTGAAGGGGTCGTACTGCCCGAGCACCTTGCTGGAGAGGAACGCGAGGATCGCGCCGAGCTGCGCACCCGTGAGGGTGCCACCGAGCACGAGGGACGCCGACTTCAGGGCGTCGGGGCGGGAGGCCGCGAGCTGGTCGAGCGCCGGCTCCAGCAGCGTCCTGAAACTCTGCGAGTTCGCCCTGGACCACGTGGCGCGGTCCACGATCAGCAATTCCGAGTCACGGAGGTCCCGGGCGGCATCGAGGCGCGAGATGGTGTGTACGTGGCCCACGGAGGCATCCGCGAGCTCCCGCATGTTCTGCACGGCCCGCGCGATGTCGGCGGGCTTCATGGTGGGGCCGGCGGGCGTGAGCGACGCCGCGGTGGAGGCCGCGATGTCCCAGTTGACCAGCTGCGGGCGTGAGGTCTCGGACTCGTTCCTGGTCATGCACCCATTCGATCACATCGCGCTGACGGACCGGCGGTGGCGCCGTCCGACGCCGGGCTGCATCAGCGGCAGCCGCAGCCCGCCAGCACCGCGGCTGCCCGGTCCACCGCCTCCCTCGCCTCGACCGTGTTGCCGTCGAGGCCCGAGGCGAGGAACGAGAAGACGAGGAGGCGGCCGTCGGTGGTGACCACGTGCCCGGTGAGACCGGTGACGGCGTTCAGGGTGCCGGTTTTGGCGCGTACCACTCCGGCACCCTGCGCAGGCTCGGAGCCCGGGACGAACCGCGTGGACAGCGTTCCCGTGAGCGCTGCGACGGGCATGGAATGGGCGATCCCCGCGAGCCCCGGCTCCGGAGACGTGACGACTGCGCGCAGCAGCAGGGCCAACTGGTCGGCGGACAGGGCGTTGCGGGTGGACAGGCCCGCGGCGTCGCCGATGAGGAGCCCCCCCGGCGGGACGCCGAGCCCGACGGCGGCCGCGGTCATCGTCTCCGTGGCGCCGCCGAAGGACCCCGGGCGGCCGCTCCTGAGCGCGGCGATCCGCGCGAGGGACTCGGCGAGGTAGTTGTCGGAGACCTCGAGCATGCGTTCGAGCTGCTCGCCGAGGGGCGCCGACTCCACCGAGGCGAGCCCTTCGGCGTCCTCGGGTGCCGTCCGGCGCTGCACATCCCCGGCGACAGAGATGCCCCGCCCCGCCGCGGCGGTGGTGAGTGCGGACGCGAAGATGCGCGCGGCGTCGAGCCCTGCGTCCTGGGACCGCGGCCCGCCCGTGCTGCCCTCCTCGAGCCACGCCGAGGTGACGGCGAGGGGATGGATGGGCGCGATCTCCCCGGCGTCGATGTCACCCTGCGCCCACGTGGGGTTGAGGGTGGCGCCGGAGAACAGCGACTCGTCCAGGTTCACGGTGTACGGCCCCGACCCCGCCGGCAGTGCTGCGGCCGTCTCGGCCGCGAGCGTCGAGAGCCCGGCGCGGCCCACCACCGAGGCGGGGTCCGAGACCCCGGAGCCGAGCAGCACGTCGCCGCCGCCGCGAAGGTAGAGCACTCCCGGGGTACTCGGCGCCGCGAGCACGGAGGTGGCGAGGGTCTGCTCCGGCCGCGCGTGCGTCATGAGAGCCACCGCCGTGACGAGCTTGATGTTCGAGGCCGGTGGCTGCACGCGGGTTCCCTCCCGCGCGTAGAGCACCGTGCCGTCCGCGGCGTCGAGTACCGTGCCCGCGAGCTCGCCCGGCCCTGCCAGCTGCAGGGCGGCGTCGAGCTGCGGACCGAGTACCGCCGGGGCAGGCGCGGGTGCGGTGGGGGTCAACGGTCCGACGACGTCGGGGGCCGGGATCGACGTCGGTGGGATCTGCGCGGCGGGAGTCACCGCGGGCCGCGGCGGAGGCGGCGGATCGTTGGCGGCCAGCACCGCGGGCGTGAGGTGGAGGGCGAGCGGGACGGCGAGCGCGGCGATCGCGATGATCAGCAGCAGGCTGGTCAGCAGACGCAGTGGACGCTTCACGGAACCCTTCCTGCGGTGGTGCGGCTCTCGGACGGTGCTCATCAGGTGCTCATCAGGTGCTCATCAGGTGCTCGGTCGGCCGTCCGACACCGGCCCGACACTGCGCCCGACACTGCGCCGGCCACCCGCAGTACACGCCCGGCGGCCCGTCTGCGCACCAGCATGATGCCCTGCTCCCGGTGCGCGACCGATATGTTAGGGCTGACGATCAACAGTAGACCGGCGCCTCGCCCCTTCCCCCGCACGGCGCGGTCCGCTTTCCCGACCTACCCAGGAGTTGCCATGATGAAGCTCGACGTCACCATCGAGATCCCGAAGGGCTCGCGCGTCAAGTACGAGATCGACCACGAGACCCACCGGCTGCGCCTCGACCGCGTGCTCTTCACGTCGATGCAGTACCCAACGCACTACGGGTACTTCGAGAACACGCTCGGCGAGGACGGCGATCCATTGGATGCCCTGGTGCTGCTCCAGGACTTCGACCTCATTCCCGGCGTCCTCGTGGAGTCCCGCCCCATCGGCGTCTTCAACATGGTGGACGACGGCGGCGGTGACGCGAAGGTGCTCTGCGTGCCGGTCGACGTCCGCTTCGACCACATCCAGGACCTGTCCGACGTCTCCGACTTCCTGCTCGACGAGATCAAGCACTTCTTCACGAAGTACAAGGACCTGGAGCCGGGCAAGTGGGTACAGGCCGCCGATTGGGCGGGCCGCGAGGAGGCCGAGGCGGAGGTCGAGGCATCGCTGAAGCGCTTCAAGGATCAGGGCGAGGCCAGCGCGCACGACGAGCCGCAGGGCCGCGACGTCGACGTGCAGGCCGAGAACACCACGGAGACGCCCGAGGGACGCTGACCCTTCACCTCACGGCGCCCGAGCGCGCCGTCGGGTTCTCCGGAGCCCTCGACCAGGAGCCCCCGCTGCACGCGCAGCGGGGGCTCCTGTCCGCGCGCTGCTGGTCGGTACACTGTGGCCTCATGAGCCAGACAGCCGATCGGAAGCCCCGCACGCCGATCGACCGCACGGTCGTGAACCTCGGAACGGGTGAGACCCTCCGGCGGGCCGCCTTCGGGCCAAGGCTCGGCGCCTACGCCGTGGACGTCGTCGTCGGGCTGATCCTCTGGGCGTCCTTCGCCGCGCTCCTTGTCCTCGTGCTCGTCCTCGGTCCTGCATCGGAGCGGCTCGACGACGCCGCCGCGGGTCTCATCTTCATCGTCGGCGGTTTCTTCTCCGCCGTCGTCTTCTACGGACTCTTCTACGGCCTTCGGCGGACGCTCGGTCAGACGCTCTTCGGGGTGCGCACCGTGCGCATCGCGGACGGCGGGCGCCCCGGCGCGTGGCGCGGCATGCTCCGGATGCTTGGCGGCGCACTCCTCGTGCCGGGGATCCCGATCATCGTCGTGGGCATGGTGACCAGCGGCTCCTCGTTCAGCCTCGTCAATCCTCCGCGCTTCGCCGTGGTCACCACGCGACCGCCAGCACGCTGACCGTTCGGGTGGTGCGGTGGACCAGGTGGCGGATGGACCATGGGGAGTGCTCCCCATGGTCCATCACCTCCGCCGTAGGTAGGGTCTGGCAAGGAATGCGGTCACTCAGCTCAGGAAGGCTCCCATGACGGCGATCATCGGCGCGAACCTGCAGGACCTCGCGACACTGGCGCAGCAGTTCTCCCAGTCGGCGGAGCAACTGCGGTTGATCCGTTCCACGCTCACGCAGCGCGTGGTGAACAATCAGGGTTGGCGGGGAGGCGACGCGGACCGCTTCAAGGCCCAGTGGGGCTCCCACGATGCGGCCCTCGCAGGCATCGCAGGCAGCCTCGCTACCGGCTCACAGCAGCTGATCGACAACGTGCGCGAGCAGGAGCAGGCCAGCGATCAGGCCTCAGGTTCTGCAGCAGGCGCCGGTGGATCCAGCGGACCGGGGTCAACCGGGGCAGGGTCCGGACCTGGCGGGGCCGGTGATGGCGGAGCCACGTCCGGCGGGAATTGGCTGCTCGAGGCAATCGCTGCCGGGAGTGTCGCGGTACCCCTCGGGCTCAAGATCAAGGACGCGATCGGTCTTCTCCGTACCCCGAGCGCGCTGCTCAACAGCAAGCGGCTCCTCGACATCACGAATGGGATCCGGAACGCGACCTACGCGGACGAGTTCGTCACCGCGAGCCGGTTCAGCAAGGCCCTCCGGTTCGGTGGCCCGGCCCTGGCCCCCTTCGCGATCGCCGGCGGCATCCACGACATGATCGATCCCGCCCATTCGGGAGCGCGTGGAGTCGGTGACCGCGTGGCAGGCGGGCTCAGCGTGATCGGTGGTGGCGGAACCTTGCTCATGGCGGCCGGTCTGCTCAACCCGGTGGGTGCGGGGATCGTCATCGGTGCCGGCCTCGCGGCGGGCGCCTGGGCCGCGGGTAACTACATCTACGACAACTGGGACAACATCACGGAGTTCACCGGGAACGTGGGGGAGTCCATCAGTGATGCGGGGAGCGCCGTGAAGGACTACGCGGAAGATCGCTTGGACGACGCGTCCGAGGTGATCGGGGACGCGGCCGAGAACGTCGGTGACGCGGCGGAGGACGTCGGTGAGTTCATGAAGGACCCGGTCGGGAAACTTGGAGGATGGCTCTCATGAGTAGGCAGCAGATCGATTGGACCGAGCGGGACCTCACCTGTGCCCGGGCGGTGCTCGACGCCGGTCCGGAGGTCGATCTCCCCACCCTGACGGACGAGGAGATCGTGGCGCTCGACGGCGTGGAACGCCCGCAGCTGGTGCCGCTGCCGTTCCTCGACGGGCAGACCGTGGAACGGCGCGCCCTAGCGACGGTGGCTCTCAGGGGACTCCTCGCCAAGCAGATCGCCTTCCCGATCACGCCCGAGGGCGAGACCGAGCCGTCACGCCTCGGGGTCCGGACGGACATCACGGGCATTCTGACGCTCCGGCGCTCAGGTCAGCGGATCGTATCCGGAGAGCGACGCTCCGCCGCCGGCACGCACTGGCTGTTCGGCTACGTGCACGGTGAGCAGGTGCTCGAGGAGCAGATCAGCGACGCCGGTGTACACGCCTTCGAGGTGTACCCGGTGGGGCAGCTCGTGGATCGGCTGAGCGTCCTCGTGGATCGCGAGGCCGCCGCGGCCGACGACGGCGTGCCGCAGGTGCTCGGGGAGCGCGACTTCGAGACCGGCGCACCGGTGATCTTCGCCGATGCCCACGCCGTGACGACGATCGCGGCCGGCGGTGTCGAGGCCGACACCGAGGCGACGGTCACGGTCTACGCCGAACCGACGCGGGTCCGGACACTCGATGCGAGCAAGGGCCCGAGCGGCATCGAGTACAGCATCGTCGACGTCTCGCCCGCGACCCTCCGCCGCCGCCTCACCGACGACGTGGTGCGTCTCGGGAGTTAGCGACTCCCGCTCTCAACTGCGCGGAATCAACCCGAATGCGTTGGTTTCGGGCGCCCCCGGCCCATACTGATCCCATGCGGTACGTCCTGACCATCAACCAGCGCGATTCGCGCGAGGTCGGCGACCTGACGGGCGACCTCCTCAAGACCCTGCGGCCGCTCCCTACCCTGGTCCCCTTCCAGCGATCGGTCGGGGACGAGGTGCAGGGCGTCGTCGACGACGCGGCAACTGCGGTGGATGCCGCACTGCGTGCCATCCGCCACCGCCGGTGGCACGTGGGGATCGGCGTCGGCGGTCTGACTCCACCCGTTCCGGAGCGCCTGGTCGACGCCGAGGGCTACGGGCTCGTCTACGCCCGCCGCGCGGTCGACCGGGCGCGGAAGACCGGCGAGCGCATCCCGCTGGCGGTCGAAGGGCCCGACGGCGAGATCGCGGCGGAGGCGGAAGCGGTGCTCAGACTGCTCGGGCAGATCGTCTACACCCGGACCGACGCCGAGTGGACGGTCCTGGACCTCATGACACCGGGCGCGCGCGGGCAGCAGAAGTACATCGCTGCCGAACTCGGCATCACCGCACAGGCCGTGAGCCGCGCCGTGGTCAGGTCGCACTGGCTGGAGGAGTGGGCCACACGGCCTGCCGCCGCCCGGCTGCTCGACCTCACCCACGGGCCCGCCTCGCTCCCCGAGGCAGCACTCGCCTACTGAGCAGGCGGAGCGGGACCAGACGGGCCATCAGACGGTCAGACGCCCGTCAGAGGCGACGGTCGGACGCGAAGGCCGAAATCCGTCAGACGCAGACGCCGTCAGACGATCGAGCGGAGCACCTTGGCCGCGCCGTCGTCGTACACCGATCCGGTGATCTCGGTGGCGACCGCGCGCACTTCCTCCGGCGCCTGCCCCATGGCGACGCCGCGGGCGGCCCACTGGAGCATCTCGATGTCGTTGCGGCCGTCCCCGACCGCCACGGTCATCGACGCCGGGGTACCCAGCCGGGTGCGCAGCGCCTCGAGAGCGCTGGCCTTCGTGACGCCGGACGCCGCGATGTCCAGCCAGGCCGTCCAGCCCACCGAGTAGGTGACGCCGTGCAGACCGATGGAGGCGACGGCCTCGCCGAACTCCTCCGCGGAGCTGTCCGTGCTGAACACCACCACGCGCACGGCCCGGCTGCCGAGCATCTCCTCGAAGGAGACGTTCTCCGCCTCGGACCCGAAGCTGGCGTCCTGGAAGCTCTCGGTGGAGAGGAACCTGCCGCGGTCGTCCTCAAGGGCGTACTTCGCGGACGGCAACCGCTCGCGGAGCGCCGTGAGGGCCGGTCGCGGATCGAAGGTCACGCGATCGATCACCTCGAAGCCCTCGGGCAGGTCGGCGTCCAGGCGGAGGGTCACGCCGCCGTTCGAGCAGACCGCGTGGCCGCGGGTGATCCCGAGCAGGCGGATGACGGGCAGCGTGGCCCCGAGGGACCTGCCGGTCGAGATGACGACGTCGTGCCCCGCCTCGATGACGGCCCGGGCGGCGTCGCGCACCTCCTCCGTCATGGAACCCTCGTGGTCGACGAGCGTGCCGTCGACGTCGAGGGCGATCAGGTGGTGTCTGCGGTTCTCGTGCCGGTCATCGATGCCGGCGTCGATCAAGGTACTCATACTTCAGTGAAGCACCTGCCACCGACGCCGGAGTAGGGCGACGCCCACAGTGCACTCAGAGGACGGGCAGGGTTTCCAGTCCGTTAAGATACGGCCGCAGCGCCGCCGGGACCGTGACCGAACCGTCCGCGTTCTGGTGGTGCTCGAGGATGGCGACGATCCACCGGGTGGTCGCGAGGGTGCCGTTCAGGGTGGCGACGGCGCGCGTGCCCTTCTGCCCCTCGCCGTCCTGCCGCTCCCGGATGTTGAGGCGCCGGGCCTGGAACGTGGTGCAGTTGGAGGTGGACGTGAGCTCGCGGTAGTCGCCCTGCGTGGGGACCCACGCCTCGCAGTCGAACTTCCGGGCGGCGGACATGCCGAGGTCACCGGCGGCCGTGTCGATGACGCGGTAGGGGAGCTCCACCTTGGCGAGCATCTGCTCCTCCCAGGCGAGCATGCGCTCGTGCTCCGCGGGGGCGTCCTCCACGGACGTGTAGGTGAACATCTCCACCTTGTTGAACTGGTGCACGCGGATGATGCCGCGGGTGTCCTTGCCGTGGGAGCCCGCCTCGCGGCGGTAGCAGGACGACCACCCGGCGTAGCGCACGGGGCCGCCGGTGAGGTCGAGGATCTCATCCGCGTGGTACCCGGCCAGCGCCACCTCGGAGGTGCCCACCAGGTAGAGATCGTCCGCCTCGAGCCGGTAGATCTCGGCGTCGTGCGCGATGTCGAAGCCCGTTCCCTGCATGGTCTCGGGACGCACCAGCGTGGGCGTGATCATGGGGGTGAACCCGGCGTCCATGGCCTGGTCGAGGGCCATCCGCAGCAGCGCGAGCTCGAGCCGCGCGCCGACGCCCTTGAGGAAGTAGAAGCGTGAGCCGGAGACCTTCGCGCCACGCTCCATGTCGATCGCGCCGATGAGCTCGCCGATCTCCAGGTGGTCGCGCGGTTCGAAGCCCTCGGCGGTGAAGTCCCGGGGGGTCCCGACGGTCTTGACCACCACGTAGTCGTCCTCGCCGCCCTCGGGCACGCCGTCCTGCACGAGGTTCGGGAGCTTCCTCAGCAGGGCCTCCTGCTCGGCCTTCGCGGCCTCGGAGGCGGCAGCGGCCGCCTTCACCGACACGGCGAGGTCCTTGACCTCGGCGAGCAGCGCCTTCTTCTCGTCACCCTTGGCCTGCGCGACCTTCTTGCCGAAGGCGTTCTGCTCCGCGCGCAGTGTCTCGTAGGACGTCACGGCCTCCCGGCGCGAGGAGTCCGCCGCGAGGACGGCGTCCACGAGGGTCTCGTCCGCCCTCCGCGCACGCTGCGATGCTCGGAACTGCTCGGGGCTCTGGCGGAGTTCGTTGACGTCGATCACGCGGTCAAGCCTACCCAAAGCCACACCGCCCCCCGGCGGCCCTCTTGGGTGCCGCTATCGTGAGGAGGCATGGGCCGCAAACTCCTCGCCGGAACCGCCGCGGCGTCCGCCGCCGCCGCCTCCCTCCAGAGCTACTGGTCCGTCCGCCGGCTGCGGCAGACCCGCACACCGACCGCATCCGTCCACGATCCCGTACCCGTACGCCCCGGGCCGCAGCGCGTGGCGCTGGTGGTCAATCCCACGAAGTCCCAGGCTGCGCAGGCGCGCGCCCTGCTCGAGCAGGCGTGCTCCGAGGCCGGGTGGGAGCCGCCGCTGATCCTGGAGACGACCGTGGAGGATCCGGGGACCGGCCAGGCGGAGCGGGCGCTCGCGGCCGGTGCCGACCTCGTGATCGCCGCGGGTGGCGACGGGACGGTGCGGGCCGTCGCGAAGGCGCTGGCCCACGCACCCGCGAGCCTCGGCCTCCTCCCCCTGGGCACCGGCAACCTCCTGGTCCGGAACCTCGGGCTGCCGTACCACGACGTCGCCGGGTGCCTCGGGACGGCGCTGCACGGTCACGAACGGCGGATCGACGCCGCCGGCATCACGCTGCGCAACGAGCGCACGGGCGCCTCGAGCGAGCACCCGTTCCTCGTGATGGGCGGCGTGGGCTTCGATGCGAGCGTCATGGCGGACGCCAAGCAGGATCTCAAGGAGAAGTTCGGCTGGCTGGCCTACAGCGAAGCGGGTGTGCGCCACCTGCCCGGGCGGCGGCGGCGCATCTCGATCAGCCTGGACGGACAGCCTCCGCAGAGCCGGAAGGTGCGTAGTCTGCTGGTCGCCAACTGCGGCAAGCTGCCGGCCGGCGTGGACTTCGTGCCCGACGCCGTGATCGACGACGGCCACCTCGACGTGGTGGTGCTCAGTCCCCGCAGCCTGCTCGGATGGACCTGGATGGCCGCGAAGATCCTCCTGCGCCACCGGGGCGGGATCCCCGTGATCACCTACTACCGGGCCCGCGAGGTGACGGTGTGGTCGGCGGAGCCGATCGCCACCCAGCTCGACGGCGACCCCTCCGGATCGATCACCTCGCTGACCGCTCGCGTGGACCCGGACGCACTGATGGTCCGGGTACCCCCGAGAGGGGTATCCGGACCATCGGGGTCGACGTCCGTCTCCGTGCGTCGGCTCGAGGACTACCGCGAGCGGCTGGGGTTCGGCCGTCGTCGTTCCTGACCGCTGCGGCGCTGGTGCGCCGAGCGGTCGCGACCGTGACTAGCGGTCGCGGTCGGTGTACTCACCCTCGCCCGCCGGGGCGTCGAGCAGGGGCTTGTCCTTGTCGGTGTACTCGCCCTCCTCGGCCGGGTCCTGTGCCGAGGTGTAGCCGCCGGACTCGCCTGCGGGCTCGGTGCTCGTGTAGTGGCCCTCCTGCTCGGCGGCCTGGACGGCCTCCGAGGGGTCGCGGTCGGCGCGGTCGGCCTGCTCGTTGATGAGCGCCTGCTCCTCGGCGAACCGGAGGTCGTTCCCCTGGTCGCCGATGTCGCCATGCCAGTTCGGATCCGAGGTCGAGCCGTCGCCCTCGTTGGGGTTCACGATGTGTCCGCCGTGCGCGTTCTCCGTCATCATGCTGCCTTTCGTCGAAGGATGCGCTCCTCGTTGGGCGCCCGGTGTCAGCGTACTGACCGCCGGGAAGGTTGGGAACGTGGGCGTCAGTCGCGCAGGAGTTCCTGCACGGCCTTCTCCGACCCCGAGTAGGTGGTGATGGGGATGACCTCGCCGCTCATGAAACGGTCCACGAGCCGCGGGTCCACGTAGGAGGTCCTCGCGACCGTCGGGGTGTTGCCGAGATGCTCCGCCACGGCCTTCATGGTGGTGCTGACGGCCTTCTGCCGCGCGGTGCGCGTGGTGGCCCCGAGATCCTCCTTGGCCAGCGCCATGGCCGCCACCACGGTGGCCTGCCACGTGCGGAAGTCCTTCGCGGTGAACGGACCGCCGGTGACCTGACGCAGGAACTCGTTGAGCTGCGACCCGTCGACGTGGTGCCACTTGCCGTCCTCGGTCCGGTAGGCCAGCACGGTGTCGGCGTCCTCGCGCTCGAGCATCGGCCGCAGGGAGTTCGCGAGGTCCTCGTCCTCGAGGCGCGTGTCCCAGTGCTGGCCGCTCTTGCCGGGGAAGTCGAAGGACACGGTGTGCCCCTCCACGAGGCAGTGCTCCACGAGGAGGGTCGTGACGCCGAAGGACCCGTTGGCCTCGGCGTACTGCGTGGACCCGATCCTCAGCGCGCCGGCGTCCACGATCCTCAGGGCCGCGGCGAACGCCCGCTCGCGCGTCACGCCGTCGCTGCGCAGGTGCTGGGTGATGACGCGGCGCGCACTCGGCAGCTTGGCGCCGAAGTCCAGTGCGCGGTCGAACTTCTCGCGGTCCTTCTGCTCACGCCACGCGGGGTGGTAGAGGTACTGGCGGCGCCCGGCGTCGTCGGTACCGATCGCCTGCACGTGCCCGTTCGCGTAGGGGGCTATCCAGACGTCCTTCCAGGCTGGCGGGATCACCAGCTCCTTGATGCGCTCGAGCTGCTCGCGGTCCTGCAGGAGGTTCCCGCTCGCTTCGCGGTAGCTGAAACCCTTGCCGTGGCGACGACGCGTGATGCCGGGGCGGCGCGTGTTGCTGCGGCGCAGTCGAGCCATCGTGAACCAGCCTTCGAACAGGAGGGGTGTCGATGGTAAGCCTACTGCGTTTCTGCCCCGGTGGAAGGTCAGTCCCCGAGGATCTCCCGCAGCCAGGCGTCGGCGGCACCGAAGGCGTCGTCGGACGTGTGGCGCTCGACGGCGGTGGAGCGCCGGTCCGCGCGTGCATAGGACCCGAGGAACCGCAGGCCCGGGCTGATGCGGTGCAGGCCCTTGAGGGCGTCGGCAATGCGCGCGTCCGCCACATGACCGTCCGCGTCCACGCTGAAGACGTAGTCGCCAAGGAACTGGCCGGTGGGCCTCGACTCGATGCGGCTGAGGTTGACGCCGCGGGCCGCGAACTGGTCGAGGATCTGCATCAGCGCACCCGGGTGGTCCTCGGGGAGGGGGATCACGAGGGTGGTCTTGTCCGCCCCGGTGGGCGCGGGCAGGGTGTCCGGCCGGCCCACGAGGACGAAACGCGTGACGGCATCCGTGACGTCCCCGATGTCCGAGGCGAGCACCGTCAGGCCCAGCCGGCCCGCCACGAGGGGCGAGCAGATCGCGGCGTCGAAGGCGTCGTCGCCCTCGGAGAGGGCGAGGGCCGCGGCGGCGGTGGATGACGCCGGGACGTACTCGGCGTGGTGCACACGGGTGTCCGCCCAGATGCGGCACTGCGCCCACGCGTGGCCGTGCGTGGAGATGCGGCGTACGGCGTCGAGCGTGGTGCCCGGACGTGCCGCGAGCACGAAGGTGATGGGCACGAGTTCCTCGCGGAGGATCCGCAGCGGTTCGCCGACGGCGATGGCGTCCAGGGTGGCGCTCACGCCGCCCTCGACGGAGTTCTCGATGGGCACCATGGCGGCGTCGACGGATCCCGTGCGGACGGCGTCGAGAGCTGCACCGACGGAGGGAACGGGGATGCGGCGCGCGGAGGCAGCACCCGGTACCTGCAGCAGCGCCGCCTCGGTGAAGGTGCCCTCGGGCCCGAGGTAGGCGTACGCGGAGCCGGTGCCGTGCGGCGGGGGCGTCACAGGACGGTGGGCTCGCCGCCGGTCTCGGACACCATGGGCTTGCCGGCCTCCAGCCACGCGCCCGTGCCACCGCTGATGTTGACGGCCGAGTAGCCGTGGCCCTCGAGCCACTCGGCTGCGCGCTGCGACCGGCCGCCGCTGCGGCAGATCACGTGCAGCTCCTGGTCCGGATCGAGCTCCTGGAACCGCTCGGGGAGCTCACCGAGGGGAATGTGGACGGCGCCCTCCGCGTGGCCCGCCTCCCACTCGTGGTCCTCACGCACGTCGAGGATGCGGGCATCACTGGGCACATCGGTCACCGCTACGTTCTGGGGATCGCTCATGCGCCTACCTTGTCACGGTGCGGCGGCGCTCCGCCAGATCCGGGTCGGGCGACGACGACGGCCCACGCACCCGGACACCCCGGATGAACAGCATCTGAGCCCGGGTTCGTCCTCGGCGGCCCGGAGGACGGAGCCGATAGTCTGGCAGCCTTCTCGCACGGCGCCGCAGCGGGCCCGGCGACCCCCGCCTTCCGACGGAGCTGAGCATGACCGACCTGCACGAACTCCCCGCCCTCGCCCTCCGCGACGCCCTCGCGCGCGGCGCCGTCAGCGCCCGCGAGGTGACGGAGCATTTCCTGCGGCGCATCGACGCCCTGAATCCGGATCTCGGCTCGTTCATCACCGTCACCCACGACGACGCCCTGCGCGCCGCCGATCACGCCGACCGGCTGCGTTCCTCCGGGGCGGCCCTCGGCCCGCTGCACGGGGTGCCCCTCGCCCACAAGGACCTCACGGACGTCGCCGGGGTACGGACCACGCTCGGCACGGCCGCCCTGGACCACGCCGTCGCGGAGAAGGACGCCCCGCTCGCAGCCGTGCTCCGCAGGGCCGGTGCCATCAGCCTCGGCAAGACACAGGTGCCCGAGTTCGGCCTCAGCTGCTACAGCGAGAACCGCATCGCGGCCCCCGCCCGCAACCCGCTGGACCGCCGGCTGAGCCCCGGCGGGTCCTCCGGCGGCAGCGCGGCGGCCGTCGCCGCTGGCATGATCCCCTTCGCGCCCGGGACCGACGGCGGCGGCTCGATCCGGATCCCGGCCGCGGCCACGGGCCTCGTAGGCCTGAAACCCAACCGCGGACGCGTGCCCTCCGGCTCGGGCCAGGCCGATCTCGGCCAGTTCGTGGTCGCCGGCCCCCTCGCGCGGACCGCGGCCGACGCCGGCCTGCTCCTCGACGCACTGGTGCGCGAACCCACCTTCCGGCCCACCAGCGCGGCGTCGCGGTACGCGGGCTCCTTCACCGACGCCGCCCTGCGCGCCGAGGGCCGCTTCCGCATCGGCGTCAGCACGGTGTCGCCCTTCGCCGCCGCCGTGGACATCCGGCTGGACAACGCCGCGACCGACGCCTACCACGCCGGCATACAGGCACTGCAGCGCGCGGGGCACGACGTCGTCGAGGCCGACCTCACCTACGACCCGCGGTACCACGACGCCTTCCGGACCGTGTGGACCGCCGGGCTCGCCACCGCCCCGATTCCCGCCGAGCGCGAGGACCGGTTGACGGACATCACCCGCGCGCTCCGACGTCACGCCCTCGCTGCGAGCGCCGCCGACCTCGCACGGGCCGTCGACGTGCTGCGGGAGTTCGAGCAGACCACCATCCGCCAGTACTCGCCCTACGACATGGTGCTCACGCCCGCCGTCGCGATGACCCCGCGCCCGTTGGGCTGGTACACCGACGCCGACGGCGACACCGACTACCTGCGGCAGTGCCAGTACTCTCCCTACACGTCGATGGTCAACGTGATCGGCCTGCCCGCCGTGACGGTGCCCACGCTCCGCCTACCCGACGGGATCTCGATGAGCGTGCAGCTCATCGGACGGCCCAGCGAGGAAGCGCAGCTGCTCGCACTCGCAGCACAACTCGAGGGTCACGGGCAGTAGGGTGGCGATTTTGCCCGGCCGCCACACCGAGCGCACCATGGAGTAGGTGAGCACTCTCTTCAAGCCCTCCACCTCGGGCGACACACCCTTCTTCGGCCATCCGCGCATGCTGGCGAACCTGTTCAGCGTGGAGCTGTGGGAACGCTTCTCCTTCTACGGCATGCAGGCGCTGCTGCTGTTCTACATGACCTACTCGGCAGCCGAGGGCGGCCTCGGGATCGACGAGGGCGCGGCCGCGGGACTCGTGGGCGCCTACGGCGGTGGCGTGTACCTCTCGACCATCCTCGGCGCCTGGCTGGCTGACCGCGTGGTCGGCTCCGAGCGCGTCCTGTTCGTCTCCGCCGTCATCATCATGCTCGGGCACATCGCCCTGGCGCTGCTGCCCGGCGCGGTGGGCCTCGCCATCGGCCTCGTGCTCGTGGGCCTCGGCTCCGGCGGCCTCAAGGCCAACGCCTCCTCGCTCGTGGGCACCCTGTACTCCGAGGGGGACGAACGCCGCGACGCCGGTTTCTCGATCTTCTACATGGGTATCAACATCGGCGCCCTCGTGGGCCCGCTGCTCACGAGCCTCGCCGCCGACAGCCTCGGCTTCCACGTGGGCTTCGGCCTCGCGGCGGTCGGCATGGCGGCCGGGCTCGTCCAGTACGCCGCGACCCGCAAGAACCTCCCGGCCGAGGCGCACGCCGTCGAGAACCCCCTCCCCCGCGCGCAGTACGCGCGCTGGGGTGTGGTCGCCGCCGTCGTCGTCCTGCTGATCGGGGGCGCCCTCGCCACCGGCCTGCTCGACGCCGGCAACCTCGCCACCGTGATGGCGTACACCGCCATCGCGGCGACCATCGCCTACTTCGCGGTGATCCTCACGAGCCGGAAAGTCACTGCCCTCGAGCGGCGGCGCGTGTACTCGTTCATGCCGCTGTTCATCGCGAGCGCCGCGTTCTGGTCCCTGTTCCAGCAGCAGTTCACCGTGGTGGCCCTGTACTCCGAGAGCCGCCTGGACCGCACGCTGTTCGGCTGGGAGATGCCCCCGGGCATGGTGCAGTCCATCAACCCGATCTTCATCATCGTGTTCGCCGGTGTCTTCGCGACCGTCTGGACGCGCCTCGGCAGCCGCCAGCCGTCGTCGCCGCTGAAGTTCTCCTTCGGGCTGATCGTCATGGGCGTGGCGTTCCTCGCGTTCATCCCGTTCGCCGGGGGCGGCGAGAACAGCACACCGCTCCTGGCCCTCGTGGGCATCCTGCTGCTGTTCACCTGGGCGGAGCTGTTCATCTCCCCGATCGGCCTGTCCGTCACCACCAAGCTGGCGCCCGAGGCCTTCCGGACGCAGATGCTCGCGCTGTTCTTCCTGTCCATCTCCC
The DNA here is from genome assembly GCF_058269235.1 of Arthrobacter sp. TJ-236. Classification (NCBI taxonomy): domain Bacteria; kingdom Bacillati; phylum Actinomycetota; class Actinomycetes; order Micrococcales; family Micrococcaceae; genus Arthrobacter; species Arthrobacter sp. TJ-236. The sequence goes on along the minus strand of NZ_JBZCNI010000003.1, from coordinate 164,274 downwards.
TCGGCACCACGGCGTCCGGCCTGCTCGCCGGGTTCTACTCCGAGGACACGGAGGTTCCGTACTTCGCCTTCAGCGGCATCACGGCGATCGTGCTGGGCGCCGCACTCGTGGCGGCGGCGCCAGCGATCCGGAAGGGCATGAGCGGGGTCCGCTGAGCGCCCGGCAGCCACTCCGGCCGCGGGTCTGTTGCACGTGCGGCCCCGATCACAGAGACTTCTACCCACCGGTAACCTCTGTGCCGGGAGCCGCACCACCGTGCCTCATGATCAAAGGAGATCGCGTGCCGAACCTCGCTGACAACCTCGTGGCCACTGCGACGAGAAGCCCCTCGGCCGTCGCCATCAAGCTCGACGACGTGGAGGTCACCTTCGGGGCCCTCGAGGTCCTCAGCCAGAAGGTCGCGACGCTCCTCGCCGAACACGGCGTGCAGCGCGGCGACCGCGTGGCCCTGATCATGCCGAACATCCCCCAGATGGCCTTCGTGTACTACGGGGTGCTGCGTGCGGGTGCCGTCGTCGTCCCCCTGAACCCCCTGCTCAAGGCACGCGAGGTGGCATACCACCTCACCAACTCCGGCTCGAGGCTCGTTTTCGCGTGGGAGGGCATCATCGCCGAGGCCCAGGGCGGTGCGGAGGCCTCCGCCGCGGAGGTCGGTGCTCCGGTGGAGGTCGTGACCGTCGATGCGGGCGCGTTCATGCAGCGGGTCTCGGCCGCCGAGCCCACGCCCGGGGTGGTGGCGCTCGACGGTGAGGACACCGCCGTGGTGCTCTACACCTCCGGCACCACCGGCCGCCCCAAGGGAGCCACGCTCTCCCACGCGAACCTGGCCCGCAACACGGAGATCTCCCGCGACCTCATGGGCACCGCCGAGGGTGAGGTGCTCTTCGGCGGCCTGCCGTTCTTCCACATCTTCGGCCAGACGTGCGCGCTGAACGCGGCCGTCCTCACCGGCGCCACGGTCACGCTGCTCCCCCGCTTCGAGCCGGGCAAGGCCCTCAAGATCATCGCGCGCGACGGCGTCACGGTCTTCGAGGGCGTGCCCACCATGTACGTCGCGATGCTGCGGCACCCGAGCGTGGCCACCACGGACCTCTCCTCGGTCCGCGTGGCGGTCTCCGGTGGCTCGGCGCTGCCGGTGGAGGTGCTGCACGAGTTCGAGCGCGTGTTCAAGGCCGATCTCCTGGAGGGCTACGGCCTGTCCGAGACGTCCCCGATCGTCAGCTTCAACCGCGTGGGCGCGCTGCGGAAGCCTGGCTCCATCGGGACGCCGATCGAGGGCGTGGAGGTGCGCATGCTCGATCCCCTCGGCAACGAGGTGCCGCAGGGCGAGGTGGGCGAGCTCGCCGTCCGCGGGCACTGCGTCATGAAGGGCTACTGGGAGAATCCCGAGGCCACAGCAGCGGCCATCCCGGACGGCTGGTTCCGCTCCGGCGACCTCGCGCGCATCGACGAGGACGGCCTGCTCTACATCGTGGACCGCAAGAAGGACGTGATCCTGCGCGGCGGCTACAACGTGTACCCGCGCGAGGTCGAGGAGGTGCTGTACGAGCACCCCGCGGTCGCGGAGGCCGCCGTGATCGGGGTGCCTGACGAGCTGCACGGCGAGGAGATCGTGGCCGTGATCGGCATCAAGGCCGAGCACGCCCCGGCCGACGACGCCGCACGGGAGGCGCTCTCGACCGCGATCCTCGACTTCGCGAAGGAGCGGGTGGCCGCCTACAAGTACCCGCGCCGCGTGGTGCTCGTGGACGCCCTGCCCAAGGGCCCCACCGGCAAGATCCTCAAGCGGGAGATCAGCGTCTAGCTGCGGATCAGGCTCGGCGGGAGGCGCTGAACACGCCGTACACCTGCGCCGCGGCGTCCGTCATCAGCGCTGCTGCGTCGCGGATCAGCGCGTCGAGCGGCATGGGGCCCGTGGCGAGCGAGAACGCCCCGGCGATCCCGGCGTCCTGCACCTCCGCCGCGGTGAGCTGCACGCGGCCGGCGATCACCACGACGGCGCAGGAGGCAGCCGCGTTCTCCACGACGGCCTGCACCACCTTCCCGCCGAGCGACTGCGCGTCGAAGGAGCCCTCCCCCGTGAGCACGAGGTCGGCGTCGGCGAGGGCGTCCGCGAGCCCGACGGCGTCGGCCACCAGCGCGGAGCCGGGCACGATCTCCGCGTCGAGGAAGGGCACGAGCACGGCCGGCAGTCCGCCGGCGGCCCCGACACCCGCGATCTCCAGCACGTCGACACCCGTGGCGTCCCGCAGAACACCAGCGAGGTGGGCGAGTCCGGCGTCGAGCACGGCGACGTCGTCCGGTGTGGCACCCTTCTGCGGCCCGAACACCTCTGCGGCGCCGCGCGGTCCGCAGAGCGGGTTGTCGACGTCCACCGCGATGCGCCACCGCACCTCCCGCGCGCGGGGATGGAGCGCGGCGACGTCGATCGTCGCCAGGGCCGCGAGCGCACCGCCGCCGGGAGGGAGGGGATCGCCGTCGGCATCCAGGAAGCGTGCCCCGAGGGCCGAGAGCAGGCCCACCCCGCCGTCGGTGGTCGCGGACCCGCCGATGCAGAGCAGGATCTCGTCCGCGCCGTCGTCGAGCAGCCGCGCGGCGATCTCCCCGACGCCGTAGCTCGTGGCGGTGAGCGCGTCGAGCGGCAGGTCGGCCACGAGCGGCAGCCCGTTGGCCTCGGCGGCCTCCAGCACGCCGCGGACCACGCCGCCCATGGGCGCCGCGATGCCGTACCGGCCCGTCCGCGCGCGATCGGCGGCGTCGTGACACGGGGTCTCGCGGGCCTCGGCGCCCCATGCGGCGAGCAGGGCGTCGAGCGTGCCCTCGCCGCCGTCGGCCAGGGGCGCGAGGACGACGTCGGGGGCCGGGTGCCCGAGGCGTGCGGCAGCGGCGCGCACCCCCTCGGACATGGCGAGGGCAGCCTCCGCCGCGGGGAGGCTGCCCTTGAGTGAATCGGGCGCGAGGACCACCCTGAGCGGGCGCTGCGGCGAGGACGTGATCACGCGTCCACCTTAGGCGTCCCGCGCATCGCGGTGCCGGTCTCGCGTCCCATATCGCGCTCCGGACCCGGGGCGGTCAGGCCCCGGAGCCGCCGTCGTTCTCGGCTTCGAAGCCGGGGGCGATCTCGTCGTCCGTGCCCGGTCCGCCGTAGCCGCCTGCCGCCTGCTCCTCGAGCTTGCCGGCTTCCTCGGCGCCCTGCTCGTCCGGGTCGCCGCTCGGGGTTCCGCTGGAGTTCTCGCTCATGCTGGTGCCTTCCGTCGTCGGTCCGCTCCCCGGCCGGGGGCTGATCCTCAGCTTACTGACGGTGGGGACGAGGGCAACCGGACCCCGATCACCCGCGGAGCACGCAGCGGGTGTAATCACGGGGGTTCTTTGACATGCTGGGGCCATGGCTAATCGAGCGGGCACAGTGGCCCTCCCCAGCGACCTCGTCGACGTGACCCAGCTGCTCGACGCGTACGTCGACCTCCGGCCCGATCTGACCGATCCCGCCCAGCGCGTGGCGTTCGGCACATCGGGTCACCGTGGCTCGTCCCTGAAGCGCTCCTTCAACGAGGGGCACATCGCGGCGATCACGCAGGCCATCGTGGAGTACCGCGCGGGCCAGGGCATCACGGGCCCGCTGTTCATGGGCAAGGACACCCACGCCCTCTCGGAGCCCGCACAGGACACCGCGCTCGAGGTGCTCGCGGCCAACCACGTGAGCGTGCTCATCGACGCCCGCGGCGCCTACACGCCCACCCCCGCGGTGTCCCACGCCATCCTCACGTACAACGCCACGCGCACGGAGCAGGCGGACGGGATCGTTATCACGCCGTCGCACAACCCGCCCGCGGACGGCGGATTCAAGTACAACCCCCCGCACGGCGGCCCCGCCGATTCCGACGCCACCACGTGGATCGCCAACCGCGCCAACGAGCTCCTCGAGGCCGGACTGCAGGGCGTGAAGCGCATGCCGATCGCGCAGGCCCGCACGGCGACAAGCATCGGCACCTACGACTTCCTGCAGCACTACGTGGACGATCTGCCGTCGGTCCTGGACCTCGACGCCATCCGGTCCGCCGGCGTGCACATCGGCGCGGACCCGATGGGCGGCGCCTCCGTGGACTACTGGGGTGCCATCGGCGAGCGCCACAACCTGAACCTCACGGTCGTGAACCCGGCGGTGGACCCGCAGTGGGCCTTCATGACGCTCGACTGGGACGAGAAGATCCGCATGGACTGCTCGTCGCAGTACGCGATGGCCTCGCTGATCACGCAGGCAGACCAGTTCGACATCGCGACGGGGAACGACGCCGACGCCGACCGCCACGGGATCGTCACCCCCGACGCCGGCCTCATGAACCCGAACCACTACCTCGCCGTGGCCATCCAGTACCTCTACACGCACCGGCCGAACTGGCGCGAGGACGCCGTGATCGGCAAGACCCTCGTCTCGTCGTCGATCATCGACCGCGTGGCCGCCGACCTCGGGCGGACCCTTCAGGAGGTGCCGGTGGGCTTCAAGTGGTTCGTGCCCGGGCTGCTGAGCGGTGAGCTGGCATTCGGCGGCGAGGAGTCCGCGGGGGCCTCCTTCCTGCGGCTCGACGGCAAGCCGTGGAGCACGGACAAGGACGGCCTGCTCCTCGCGCTACTCGCCTCCGAGATCACCGCCGTCACCGGCAGCACGCCGTCGCAGCACTACACGGCGCTGACCGAGCGCTTCGGGGCGCCCGTCTACGCGCGGATCGACGCCGTGGCCACGCGGGAGCAGAAGGCGGCGCTGGGCAAGCTCTCGCCGTCGGACGTCACCGCAACCACGCTCGCCGGCGAGGAGATCACCGCGCGGCTGACCGAGGCGCCGGGCAATGGCGCTCCCGTGGGCGGCCTGAAGGTGACCACGGAGAACGCGTGGTTCGCCGCCCGCCCGTCCGGCACCGAGGACGTCTACAAGATCTACGCGGAGTCCTTCCGGGGGCAGGAGCACCTCGAGCTCGTGCAGGCCGAGGCCAAGGCGCTCGTGGACGGCGTCATCAGCTAGGCGCCTCGCTGGCCTCCAGCAGTCAGAGCAGTCTGCGCAGCAGACGGCGCTTGACGGCGCCGTAGGGCGGGTAGGCGAGCCGTAACGTGTCCACCCGTCCGGGCTTCGAGAACACCGGCTGCAGGTGGCTGAACGTCTCGAACGACCGCCGGCCGTGATAGCTCCCCGTGCCGCTCGCCCCTACGCCCCCGAACGGCAGGCCCGGGACGGCGAGCTGGATGGTGCAGACGTTGTGCGCGATACCGCCCGCCTGCACGCCGTCGGTGAAACGCGTCAGGTGCTCGTCGTCGTCGCTGAAGAGGTAGGCGGCGAGCGGATGCGGGCGAGCAGCGACGAACGCGATCGCGGCGTCGAGGTCCGCCACCTCGACGATCGGCAGCAGGGGCCCGAAGATCTCCTCGCGCATCAGGTCCGACGCCGAATCGACGTGGCGCAGGACGGTCGGCTCCACATAGCGCTCCGCGCGGTCGTGACGCCCGCCGGACACCACGGTGCCGCCGTCGAGCAGTCCCACGAGCCGATCGAGATGCTGCTCGCTGATGATGCGGCCGTAGTCGGCCGAGGCGCGCGGATCAGCGCCGTAGAACTCCTTCACCGCATCGGCCAGGGCGCCCGCGAGCGCGGGCGCCGCGGCCGGAGTCGTGAGCAGGTAGTCCGGTGCGACGCAGGTCTGGCCCGCGTTCATGAACTTCCCATAGGCGATCCGGCGGGCCGCCGTGCGCACATCCCCGCCGACGACGACCGCCGGCGACTTCCCGCCGAGCTCAAGGGTCACGGGGGTCAGGTGCTCCGCCGCGGCGCGCATGACGATCTTCCCCACGCGTTCACCGCCCGTGTAGAAGATGTGGTCGAACGGCTGTGCCAGGAGGTCGGTGGTCACCTCCACACCGCCCTCGACGACCGAGACGGCCTCCGGATCGAGGTACTGCGGCACGAGGCGCGCGAGGACGCGGGACGTCGCCGCCGACACCTCGCTGGGCTTGAGCACGGCGGCGTTCCCCGCGGCGAGCGCACCGACGAGCGGGGCCAGCACGAGCTGCAGCGGGTAGTTCCACGGCCCGATGATGAGCACCACACCGAGCGGCCTGGCCTGTGTCCACGCGCGGCCGGGTCGCAGACCGCCCGGAACCGCGATCTTCTCGGGCGCCATCCACGCGTCGAGATGCTTCAGCGCGTACTCGACCTCGGCCCGGACGACGGCGATCTCCGACAGGAACGCCTCGGTGGCGTTCTTGCCGAGGTCCTCGCGCAGCGCGGCCGTGACGTCGTCCGCCCGCTCCGTGAGCAGGCGCACCACTGCCTGCAGCTGGGTGCGGCGCCACGTCACGGGGCGGGTGGCGCCCGTGCCGAAGTACCGGCGTCGTTCCTCGAGGAGCTGTGCAGCCGTCACCGCCCGTCCTTCTCGTTCGCGGGGGCGCCCGTGCGCCCGGTGAAGTGTTCCATGGAGCTGTAGACCCTGAAGACGCGCCCGGCCACGACATCCCAGACCGGCTGGGGCAGCAGGTTCCTCAGCGCCCCGGCGAGGTGGACCGTCCAGGGCAACTGCACCCGCCCCTTCCCGGCGAGCATGCCGCGCCACGCGCGGTCCACCACGTGACCCGGCTCCATGAGGGGCGTCAGCCGGGGCCCGCGTACCCCCTCGAACATGCCGGTGCGGATGTAGCTGGGGATGAGCGTGGTGACCCTGATGGGCTGCCGGACCGCGTTCAGCTCCAGCCGCAGCGAATCGCTCCAGCCGATCACCGCCCACTTCGACGCCGCATACACGCTCATCCGGGGGACGCTCAGCGTCCCGGATGCCGAGGCGACGTTGAGGATCCTCGCCGCGGTGCCGCGTTCCATCATGGCCGGGAGGAAGGCGCGGGTGACGTGCATGGGGCCGGCGGTGTTGATGCGCAGCGTGAGGTCGATGTCGACGGTGTGATGGTGCTCCCAGAAGTACGTGCCGCGGACGATCCCCGCGTTGTTGACGAGCACGTCCGGCACGCCGACGTCGTTCAGGACCGCCTCCGCGGCGGCGATGACGGACTCCGTGGACCCGACATCCACCACGTACGCGTGCACGGACGGTGTGATCGCGGCAAGCTCCGACACGACGGCGTCGAGCCCCTGCCCGTCGATGTCCCAGAGGACCACAGCTGCGCCCTCCCGGGCTGCCCGCTCCGCGTAGAGGCGTCCCATGCCCAGGGCTGCGCCCGTGATGAGGACGGTGCGCCCTCGTACCGTGAATGTCATGTGTCCGCCCGTCCGCTCGCCCCGACAAGCAACGTAACACCGGGGCAACACCGTACGGCTAGGCTTTCGGCTGCGCGCCCATCACCAACGCACCACCTTCGGAAGGCAGACCCATGAGCTCACGAGGTATCGGCTGGACGCTGCACGGCGACGGGAAGAACGTGCGGCCGGGAGGGTACGTGGCGCCCGAGGAGCGGCTGAGCTGGCCGAGGACCATCGGGATCGGCGCGCAGCACGTGGTCGCGATGTTCGGCGCCACGTTCCTGGTGCCCCTCATCACAGGTTTCCCGCCGTCCACCACCCTGCTCTTCTCCGGGATCGGCACGCTCCTGTTCATCGTCATCACGGCCGGGAAGGTGCCGAGCTACCTCGGCTCGAGCTTCGCGTTCATCGCACCCATCGCCGCCGCGCAGTCGCAGCACGGGGCGGCCGGGGCGCTGGGCGGCATCATCATGGCGGGTGCGGCCCTCGCGCTGATCGGGCTGATCGTCCACACCTCGGGTGCCCGCTGGATCCAGGTGGCCATGCCGCCGATCGTCACCGGCGCCATCGTGGCGCTGATCGGGTTGAACCTCGCACCGACGGCGAAGGCGAGCTTCGAGGAGGCCCCGGTCACCGCCCTCGTGACGGTGATCGCCATCCTCCTGGTCACGGTGCTGTTCAAGGGCATCCTCGGGCGGCTCTCCATCCTGGTGGGCGTGCTGGCCGGGTACGCGGTGGCGATGCTCCGCGGTGAGGTGGACTTCGCCGCGATCAACGACGCCGCTTGGATCGGCCTGCCGCAGTTCGCCGCCCCCGAGTTCCACCTCTCGGTCGTGGGGCTCTTCGTCCCCGTGGTCCTCGTGCTGGTGGCGGAGAACATCGGCCACGTGAAGTCCGTGGCCGCCATGACGGACCGCGACCTCGACCCCGTGACGGGGCGGGCGCTCATGGCGGACGGCGTCGCCACGATGATCGCGGGCGCCGGCGGCGGGTCCGGCACCACCACCTACGCCGAGAACATCGGGGTCATGGCGGCGTCGCGGGTCTACTCGACCGCCGCCTACTGGGTGGCCGGGATCGTGGCGATCCTCCTCAGCCTGTTCCCCAAGTTCGGCGCGCTGATCGCCACCGTGCCCGCCGGCGTGCTCGGCGGGGCGGGTGTGGTGCTCTACGGGATGATCGGCATCCTCGGTGTGCGCATCTGGGTGCAGAACCAGGTGAACTTCTCGAACCCCATCAACCTCTCGACGGCGGGGGTGGCGCTGGTCATCGGGATCGCCGACTTCACCTGGGTGATCGGCGACCTCACGTTCGCGGGGATCGCGCTCGGCACGGCGGCCGCGCTCGTCATCTTCCACGGCATGACGGCGATCGCCCGGGCCCGCGGTAGCGAGCACGTCGCCGGGGCGGACGAACTCGAGTCCAGCGACCACGGCGCGCGTCCGTCGAAGCTCGGCTGATGGGCCCCGCACGGCGGGCGGGCCGCCCGTGAACACCCGCGAGCTCTGGGCTTCGGCGGAGTGGCGGCGGGAGGCGGACCAGTGGATCGACCTCGCGCTGGAGAACGTCGGGGTGACGCGCACCGGCCCCTCCGAGCAGCCGCGCATCCGCTTCTGGTCCACGCAACTGACGGTGCCCACGGATCACGGGACGCTCTGGTTCAAGGAGAACAACCTCGGCCAGTTCGCGGAGGCGTCCATCCTCTCGGTGCTCGGCCGCATAGCACCCGACCACGTGGCCGCGCCCCTCGCGATCGAGCCGTCGCGAGGCTGGATGCTCACGGCCGATCACGGCGCCACGCTCAGTGAGGTCGCGTCGGGTGAACCGGCGGTGTGGGCGCGGATCACGCGTGACTTCGCCGACCTCCAGCGGCTCGCCTCCTCGCACGGGGAGGATCTCACACGCGCGGGCCTCGTGGTCATGAACCCCGAGGTGGCCGCGAACTTCGTGGAGAACCAGTTGCTCCTCCACACGGGGCTGCCCGAGGGTCACCCGCTGCACCTCTCGGGGAAGGCCGCGGACCGCGTCGTCCAGCGCCTGCCCGCGATCGGCAGGGCGGTGGACGTGCTGCGCGGCCTCCCCGTGCCGCTCTCGCTCGACCACAACGACCTCCACGCGAGGAACTGCTTCCTCCCGGCCACGGAGGCGGCTCCCCTGCGCTTCCTGGACTTCGCCGACTCCTACTGGGCGCACCCCTTCAGCGCGCTCCTGGTCCCCGTGACGCGGATGTGCGAGCAGTGGGGAACCACGCCGGACGATCCGCGGATCGGCGCCGTGATCGACGCCTACCTCGAGCGGTGGACGGACCTCGCACCCATCGAGGACCTGCGCGCCGGCGTCGAACCCGCGCTGATCCTGGGGGACGTGCACCGGTACGGCTCCTGGCTCCGGCTGCTGGTCTACGCCGACGACGCATCGATGGCTTCCTACGCCCCCGCCGCGCTGCACCACCTGCGGACCCTCGCCGACCCGGTGTTCGCCGCTCGCTAGGATGGCCGCGCGGTGCGTCGCAGTTCGCGGCGGCCGGAACAGGTGGGGGACGGCGCGCATGAGTCATTCGACGACGGAGCGGCCCGCGGGGCACCGCAGGCTCGCCCAGGTGGCCGCGGGCCTGCTGACGGGTGCCCTCGCGGGGGTGCTGGGCCTCGCCCCGTGGCTCGCGGCGGGGGCACGGCTGCCGCTGCAGAACCTGTGGGCCGAGCAGACGCTGCCGGAGGACATGCCGCTGGTGCTCCTGCCGATCAGCCAGTACTCCCTGGTCCCGCTCGTGTCCCTGCTGGTCATGGGAGGGGCCCTGGCGGGCCTGGCGCTGCGCCGGCGACGGCCCGGGCGGCCGGCGGCGCGGACCCGAGGCGCCGTCGCAGGTCTCCTGGCCGTGCAGGTGGCCGCGACCGTGCAGTCCTTCACCGTGGTCGACGCCGGCCTCCTGGAGGGCTCGGCGTCGCGCATCTACGTGCTCGGCATCCTCGCCGGTGTGCTCACGGCACTGGCCGCGGGCGTCGTCGCCCTCCTGCTGATGTGCTCCCCCTCCCGGACCACCGTGACGCTCGGAGCCGGGCTGCTCGCCGTACCGGCCTCCCTCTGGGTGGGCGAGTGGGTGCTCGCCTTCGTGGACTCGTTCGCCGTTCCCACCTGGGTGTACCTCGCACTCCGGTGGATGCCTGCCGTCCTCGTAGGGCTCGCCCTGGCGTGGTGCGGCCTCCGATCGGTCCGACACGCCGGGGTGTGGCTCGCGGACCTGCTGCTGCTCTGGCTGCTCCCGCCCGTGTTCGAGGCCGTCCGCTCGGCGTTCGGCACCCGCGTCACGCTCGGCGACCCGCGCGAGATGCTCGAGCTCGCCCGGTCGTCGCTGGCGATCTCGCTTGACCCGGCCGGCGGCGGACTCGGCCCGGTGCTGCTGGCGCTCGCGCTCGGGGTCGCGGGCCTGCTGGTGGCGCCGCTCATCACTCGCGCCGGGCGCCGGAGGTGCCTCCCCACCGCTTCCTGAGCAGGAAGACCTTGACGCCTCCCGCTGCCCCGTGCCACTCTTCTACAACGATGTAGACAACGATGTAAACGGTGCGCGTCCCCCGCCTGCCCCCACCCCATCGAAAGGACCGCGTGATAATGACGTCACGTTCGAAGATCTGGTCACGGCCGGCAAGCATCATCGCCGTCCTCGCCCTGGCACTGACCGGAGCGGCTGTTCCCGCCAGCGCCGGGCCCAAGGCCCCGGCCCAGCCGGTCACCCTCACGCAGCAGTCCGCCGCCGGGTCCCTCGAGGATCTGGTGGGTGGAAAATCGGTGGTCGGCGAGACCACGCCCATCCACGATCCGGCGCTCATCATCGACGACGACGGCACCTGGTACGTCTACTCCACCGGCCTGCTGGCCCGCGAGAACGGCGGCACCATCCAGATGTGGTCCTCGAAGGACGAGGGCACCACCTGGGAGTACCGCGGCACGGTGTGGGACGAGATCCCCGCCTGGATCGACGAGCGCTACGCGGGCGGCGTGCTCCCGGAGAACCTGTGGGCCCCGGAGATCTACGAGAACGACGGCACCTTCTACCTCTACTACTCGGCATCGCAGTTCGGCGGGAACAACTCGCTCACCGCCCTGGCGACGAACACCACCCTCGACCCCGAGGACCCGGACTACGAGTGGGTGGACCAGGGCCTCGTGGTCGACTCTCCGGTGGAGGGCCTGGACCCGAACAACCCGGACAAGACCTTCAACGCCATCGACGCGGGGATCGTGGAGGACGCCGACGGCAAGCCCTACATGTCCATCGGTTCCTTCTGGTACGGCATCTTCCTGGTGCCCCTGGAGTGGCCGAGCGGCAAGCCGGTCGAGAACTGGCAGTCGCAGACCGTCAACATCGCGGACCGGTTCATCCCCGGCAACCCGATCGAGGCGCCGTACATCATGCACCGTGACGGCTACTACTACCTCTTCACGTCCTTCGACTTCTGCTGCCGCGGGGCCGACTCCACGTACAAGATCGCCGTGGGCCGCTCGGAATCCATCACGGGCCCGTACCTCGACAAGGAGGGCCGCGACATGTTCGGCGGTGGCGGCACCATCCTCATGGAGTCGCACGGCGCCATGAACGGCCTCGGCGGACAGTCGGTCTTCGACGACTACCTCGCGTTCCACTACTACGACCGGAGCAACGCGGCCGCGCCCTACATCCCCACCCTCGGCCTGCAGAAGATGGGCTGGGTGGACGGGTGGCCCACGGTGGACCAGACGGTCGAACTCCCCGCCATGGTCTCGGCCCCCGAGGACGTCCGTGTCCGCGACGGCCACAGGGCACGCTTCACGGCCAGTGCCCTCGGCACCCCCGAGCCGGTCGCGGTGTGGGAGAGCTCCGACGACGACGGCGCCACCTGGCAGCCGGCGGACGTCGCGCAGCGGGCCGAGCGCGCCGAGGACGGCACGTACACCTCCACCGCCGAGGTCAAGAAGGCGCGCTCGGCCGACGACGGCCGCCTGTTCCGGGCGACCTTCTCGAACCCCCACGGAACGGTGACCACCGACCCCGTGGAGCTGACGGTCGAGGCGAAGCCCGGCAAGAGCCGGAAGTAGACTCCTGCGGCGCCCGCACGGGCGCCGCAGGCACCAGGCTCGGTGAGTCAGGGGAGGGCGCGATACCGCCTGTGATGCACCGATACCGAGAGAGCCCGGTCGAGGGAGTGGCCTCGACCGGGCTCTCGCACGTCCGGCGGCAGGCGCCACCCGCCCGACTGCGGCGGACCCTCCCGGACGGGACCTCCGGTACCGGTTCAGCCGGTGCGACGCGCCTGCAGTCGCCGGGCGAGCCGCCCGACGGCGACGATCACCGGCTGTGAGAGCACCGTCCGGGTCTGCGCGATCGCGGCGTTCCACACGCCGTCGTTATGGGTGGGATACGGGTGGGTGACCCCCGCGAGTCCGGTGGCGGGGACCTTCCGCTGCACGGCGAGGCAGATCTCGCCGAGCGACTCCCCCGCCCGCGGTCCCACCACGGTGCCGCCGATCACGCGTCCGCGACGATCGAACGCGAGCCGCGTGAAGCCTTCCATGCGCTGCTCCGTCACCGCGCGGTCCTGGTGGGAGTGCGGCACCGTCTGCTCGGTACCGCCCCGGCCCGTAGGAGCGCCGACCGCGGCGACCTCCGGGGCCGTGAACGTCACGCGTGGCGGCTCGATCCGGCTCACCGTCCGCAGCGGCCCGAGGATCGCGTTGGCGGCGGCGATGCTCGCGTGCACGCCGGCGGTGTGCGTGTACTTCGGGTGGTCCGTGACGTCGCCGGACGCCCAGAAGCCAGGCCTCGACGTCCGCAGGTGCCGGTCCGTCACGATGTGACCGGCGTCGTCGAGGAGGATCCCGGCCTCCTCGAGGCCGAAGCCGCGGCTCCGCGGCGTCCGGCCCACAGCGGCCAGCAGGTGTGTGAACGGGAGCTCAAGGCCCGACGACGTCGTGACCGCGCCCGTCCCGGATTCGGTCCCGCCAGGGCCGCCGGCCGCCTCGGCCGGGCTGCCCGACGTATTTCCCGGCGAATCGCCCGCCAGATGATCCGGCGCAGTGGCCGGCGCCCTGACCGAGGCGGCGGTGTCGTCGAGAAGCAGCCGCACGCCGTCGGCCTCGAGGGCCGCGCGGAGGATCGCCGAGGCGTCCGGGTCCTCACGCGGCAGCAGGCGGGAGCCGCGGTGGATCACCGTCACACGGGAGCCGAGCCGCGCGAAGGCCTGCGCGAGTTCGCAGCCCACCGGCCCGCCGCCGAGGATCACCAGCTCGCGCGGCAGGACGTCGAGGTCCCACAGGTTCTCGTTCGTGAGGACGTGCACGTCACCGATGCCGGGTACGTCGGCGTCCGAGGGGACAACGGGATCCGATCCCGTGGCCACGAGCACGTGCCGGGCCGAGAGGATGCGGCCGTTCACCCGGAGGTCGCCGTCGGGCAGTAGCTCGGCCCAGCCGCTGATCACGCCGACACCGGCCGCCTCGAGGGCCTCGGGCGAATCGACGGGCTCGATGTGCGTGATGGCCCCGCGGACGTGCTCCATGACCCGGGGGAAATCCACCGTCACGCCGGTGACCTCCACGCCGTACCGCGAGGCGCCGCGGGCCTGTGCCGCAGCCGACGCCGCGGCGAGCAGCGCCTTCGACGGCACGCATCCCGTGTACAGGCAGTCCCCACCGGTGCGCCGCTCCTCGACGAGGACCACCCGGGCGCCCAGCCCGGCTGCCGTCTGCGCCCCGACGAGCCCTGCGGTGCCGCCGCCGATCACGGCGAGATCGACGTCGTACGTCCTGCGTGCCATGCCTGCTCCTCGTACTGGGGGTGGTGCGGGGTGGGCGGGAGTGGTGCGCCGGCCTCGGGTGGACGGGCCGGTCAGTTCTGCGGCCACGAGCCGCGGGCCGCCATGCACGTGGCGAGGACGTCGGCGGCGTCGGAGACGAGCCCGTGCACGCCGAGGCCCAGCAGCCGGTCCATGTCCGGGCGTTCGTTGACGGTCCATACGTGGACCTGCAGGCCGGCCGCATGGCAGCGACGCACGAAGCGCGGCGTCACCACGCGCACGCCCCGGTAGGTCTCGGGCACCTGCACCGCCTGGACGCGGCCGAGGGCGGCGACGACCCGCGCCAGCCCGAGGGGCGCGGCGAGCAGCAGCAGGGCGTTGACCACCATGCCCGCGGACGACGCCGTGGGCCGGGCCAGGAGCGTCAGGACGCGCCTGCGCCGACGGTCGGAGAAGGACGCGACGAGCACGCGGTCGTGAGCACGCCGCCGGTTGATCAGCTCCGCGAACGGCCGCACGCAGTCGTCGCTCTTCACGTCGATGTTGAGTCGGAGCGTCGGCCAGCGGAGAAGGACCTGCTCGAGGGTGGGGATGCCGCCCGATCCAGTGACGGACAGCGACCCGAGCTCGGCGGCGGTGCGCGCGGCCACCGGGCCGGCGCTCGTCGTCACGCGCTCCACCGTCTCGTCGTGGAACACCATGACCACGCCGTCGGAGGAGGCCCGGACGTCGATCTCGAGATACCCGTAGCCGAGTTCCACGGCGCGTTCGAAGGCTGCAAGGGTGTTCTCGTCGCCGGCGGGCGCGAAGCCGCGATGCGAGAGCGCCAGGGGGCGGGCGCGCCCGGCGTCGTCCCGCGCGTCCAGGTAGGGGAAGCGGGACGCCTCAGGCCGTCCGGAGCGCGGCAAGCCGTTCCTCCAGCACCTGCGCCACGCCGTCCTCGTCGAACGGCGGTGCCACCAGGTTCGCGGCGGCGAGCGCGTCGGCGTGACCGGACGCCATGGCGTAACCGGAGCCGGCCCAGCCGAGCATCTGCACGTCGTTGGGCATGTCACCGAACGCGACGACGTCCGCGGCGTCCACCCCGCGTGCGGCCGCGTACTCGGCGAGCGTGACGGACTTGTCGATGTGCGGGGGTGCCATCTCCAGCAGGGCGATGGTGGGTGCCGAGTGCGTGGTGGAGACGAGGTGCCCGACGGCGGGGCGCACGGCCGCGAGGAAGGCGTCCGGTGAGATGTCCTTCTCGCGGGCGAGGAACTTGACCACCTGCTCGCCGGGAAGGGACTCCTCGAACGGCTGCGCCGTGAGCCCGCCGAGTAACTCCGAGGTGGCGCTGTCCGCGAAACCGGACTCCACCTTGAACCCGGAGACCGTCTCGGCGGCGAACGTGGCCGCGGGGAAGAGGCCGCGGATGATGTCGCGGGCCTCGTAGATGGCCTCGGGGTCCAGCAGCTTGGCGTCGAGCACGCTCTCGGTCCGGAGGTCGTAGGTCAGGGCGCCGTTGGAGCAGATGACCGTGCCGGTGTGGCCGAGCTGGTCGCGGAGCGGCTCGAGCCACCGCGGCGGCCGGCCGGTGACGAACACGACGTCCACCCCCGCCTCCACGCAGGCCCGGAACGCACGGATGGTGCGCTCGCTCATCTTGCCGTCGTGACCCACGACGGTCCCGTCCATATCGCTCGCCACGAGGCGCATCGTCGACTCCTTCTGTCCCTCGTTCCACCCTACCTGCGGCCGGCCGGCCGCAGGCGGGCGGGCCGGGCTACTGCTCGAAGGTGCCGATGAGTTGGGCACGGCCGATGCTGTGCGAGAACAGGTTGAAGCCGAGGTACGCGGGGGTCGCGTCGGCGGGAAGGCCGAGGGAGTCGACATCCACCGCGTGGACCACCACGTGGTAGTGGTGCGGTCCGTGGCCCGCGGGAGGTGCCGCGCCCACGAAGCCCGCGAATCCGCCGTCGTTCCTCAGGGTCAGCGCCCCCTCGGGCAGGAGCCCCGACCCGTCCGTGCCCGCGCCCGCGGGCAGCGAGGTGGTGGACACGGGGAGGTCGAGGACCGCCCAGTGCCAGAAACCGCTGGCGGTCGGTGCATCCGGGTCGTAGACGGTGACGGCGAAGCTGCGGGTGCCCTCGGGGAAGCCGCTCCAGGAGAGCTGCGGTGACTCGTCCTGGCCACCGGCACCCATCATGCCCGAGGCCTGCGCCGCCCCGAGGGGTGCGTTGTGGGTCATGCTCTCGCTGGTCAGCGTGAACTCGGGTACCTGGGGAAGGTCTGCGTAGGGGTCGCGGGTCATCGCTGTGCTCCTCTGATCGTGGATCGGTGGCGTGGATCGGTGGCGTAGTTCGGCAGGTGCGCGCCGCCGGGTCAGGCGGGGCGGGCCATCTCGTCGCGGGACGGCGGGTTGGCGCCGGCCCTGGACACCGTGATGGCCGCTGCCCGGGCTGCGTACTGCAGCAGGCCGGTGAGCTGCCCGAGGTTGATTCGGCGCAGGTCGTCCCGCCGATGGGCGCCGTCCAGTTCCAGGTCCACGATCGCGCCGACCAGCGCGGCCATGAAGGAGTCACCGGCCCCCACGGTGTCCACGACGCTCGTGGAGGGCGCAGGCACGGACGCCTCCCCGGCGCGGCAGACGCCCCAGGGGCCCTTGGAACCGCGGGTCACGACGACGACGGCCGCGCCGGCGTCCAGCCAGGCGCGCGCGGACTGCTCCGAAGTACGGTCCGGGTAGAGCCATTCGAGGTCCTCGTCCGAGGCCTTCACCACATCCGCGAGCGCCACGAACCGCTCGGCCTGCTCACGGGCGTAGGCGGCGTCGCGGATGATCGTCGGGCGGCAGTTGGGGTCGTAGGTGACGGTGACGCGCGGATGGGCTGCCGTGACCAGCGCGAGGACGTCGTCACACCCCGGTGCGAGCATCGTGGCGATCGAGCCGGTGTGCAGCACGCTCGAGCCGTCGAGCAGGGACTCGGTGCGCTCGGCGAGATCGGGGAGGTCCCACACGAGCTGGAACTCGTAGGACGCACCGCCCGCGGGGTCGAGACGGGCGGTGGCGACGCTCGTGGGCGCTGCGTCTGCGTGCACCGGGAAGAGCACCGAGTTCTCGCGCAGGTGCTGCTGGATCATGCGGCCGTAGTCGTCGTCGCCATAGCGGCCCACGAACTGCGCGGGATGCCCGAGGCGGGCGAGTCCCACGGCCACGTTCATGGGGCTGCCGCCCACGTGCGCACGCATGGAGGCCGTGTCGCTGACGACTTCGTCGATGAGGGTTTCCCCGATAACGGTGAGCACGCTCTCAACGTATCAGCCGGGCAGCATGCTCTGACTGGCGAGAACGTCCTCGTACTGGCCGCTTGCCTCGGCGAAGCGCTGGCGCTTCACGCGCTCCACGAGGATCTGCCGGGCGTCGGGTTCCGTGGCGAGCAGGGACATCGTCTCGTCGAGGAACTCCTCCAGCGGCATGCCGTGCTCGTTGTCCTGGTTGCCCATGAGGGTGGTGCGGACCAGCGGTGGCGCCAGCTCGATGACCTGCACCGGGGTGTCCGCGAGGTGCACCCGGAGGCTGTCGGTGTAGGAGTGCAGCGCGGCCTTCGTGGCGCTGTAGGTCGGCGCGACCGGCAGGGGGACGTACGCGAGACCGGACGTGACGGTGATGATCGCGGCGTCCTCACGGGTCTCGAGGTGCTGCACGAAGGCGCTGATCAGGCGCAGCGGACCGAGCAGGTTCGTGGTGACGGTCCGTTCGGCCGTGGCGAGGGAGGCCGGGTCGCGGAGGTCCTCGGGATGCATGATCCCTGCCATCGCGACGAGGACGTCGAGGTCCGGGTGGGAGGCGAGCAGGGCGTCCCGCACCCGGGCGATCGATACGGGGTCCGCGATGTCGAGGACGATCGTGTGGATGCCCGGGTGGTCGGCGGCGATCTCCTCGAGGACGTCCGACCGACGGCCGGCCACGATGACGCGGTTGCCCTCAGCCAGGAAGCGCAGGGCGAGGCCGAGGCCGATACCCGAGGTTCCGCCGGCCATGAGGATGGTTCGTCCGGTGAGCTGCATGATGATCCTTCGTTCAGGGGGTGCCAGCGGGAACGGTGCTGACGGATCAACACTGCGCCGCTTCCGCCGTGGGCGGGAGAGGAGGGTTCATCCATGGATCGGCGGTCCCTGTTCCCGCCGCGGGCGCAGGGCCATCATGGAGGCATGAACCGCGACGACCTGGCCGAGTTCCTCCGCACACGCCGCGAAGCCCTCGGTCCGGCGGATGTGGGGCTCGCGCCCGGCGTGCGGCGCCGCACGGCAGGCCTGCGCCGCGAGGAGGTGGCCGTGCTGTGCGGGATGTCCACGGACTACTACACCCGGCTGGAGCAGCGACGCGGCCCTCAGCCCTCGGACCAGATGCTGCTGGCCATCACGCGCGGTCTCCGGCTCAGCCTCGACGAGCGCGATCATCTGTTCCTGCTGGCCGGTCACCGCCCGCCGCGGCGCTCCGGCCCGTCGGAGCAGGTGGCCCCGGCCCTGATGCGCGTGTTCGACCGACTCGAGGACACCCCGGCCCTCATCCTCTCCTCGCTCGCGGAGACGCTCGTGCAGAACCGGCTCTCGGTGGCGCTGATGGGTGACGACGCGCGGCACAGGGGCCTTGCGCGGAGTTCCTACTACCGCTGGTTCACCGACCCGGCGGAGCGCAGCACCTACCCGGAGCGGGACCACGCGCACCAGTCCCGGGTGAGGGCGGCAGCACTGCGTGCGGCGATCGCCCAGGAACAGGTGGCGGACCGAGGCCGGGAGATCGTGGAGGCCCTGCTCGCGGCGAGTCCCGAGTTCGCATCGGTCTGGAGCAGCTACGAGGTGCGCAACCGGTTCGACGACCACAAGACCCTGGTGCACCCGGAGCTCGGTGAGATCGAGGTGGACTGCCAGGTCCTGTTCACGGACAACCAGGCGCAGTCGCTCCTCGTCCTGACGGCACCACCGGGCTCGGAGGGTCACGACAAGCTCCAGCTCCTCAGCATCCTCGCCGCCCGGCAGCAGATCGCCTGAGCGGCTCCCCGAGGGCGGGGCGCCCGACCGTCAGGAGTGGGGATGGCCCATCAGCCACGCGTGGGCTTGCTCGACGGTGATGAAGTGGCGGGTGGGGTAGGGGGGTGCGTGGACCTCGGTGAAGTAGCTGACGAGGAGTTCATCCACCGGTGACGGTCCCACCAGCGCCATCGCGGCGATGTTCAGGTGCCGCGAGAAGGCCTGCAATGCTCCCCTGCTCAGCGTCACCATCTCGTTGAGGATCACCAGCATGGGCGGACAGACGTCCGGGCAGAGGGCATTCGCCCTGTCCACCAGGGAGAAGGCCTCTTGATCGGTCACGGTGGTGTGGGCGACCCATTCGATCCAGATCACCTCACCGTGCACGCGCGCGGTGAACGACTCACCGGCCTCCGTGCCCTCGCTACTCATCCACGCCCCCTCGTGATCCGGCAGTCGTCATGTGCTGCGCACATTACGTGGTCATGCCGCTGACCGACATCACGCGTCACCATCGGCGAACGTCCCTCCGGTCCTCGACTCACGCGCGTACGCCCGCTAAGGCTTCGCGGGGACCGGCTGTCCGCGGAAACGCCGCACGCTGTAGACGATGAGCACGAGGGCGATCAGCGAGGACACCACGAGGCTGATACCCGCGCCCACGCCACCGAAGAGCCACCAGCGGTCCTCGAGGAACCACCAGGAGGGCACGCCGGGCTGCAGGATCCAGAGCACGCCGAGGCTCATGATCACGAAAGCGCTCGCACAGCTGACGGCGATGCGGGGGATGGTCTTGACGCCGATCGCCGCGGCGTGGAAGGCGCTGGCCTTGAGCGGCTTGAGGTGTCGGCGTGCCCAGTTGTGCTGACGCGACAGGACGGCGAGGCCCGCCGCGAGCATCAGGAGTCCCGGACCGGGGAGCACCAGCGCAGCTATCCCGAGGACCACGAGCGACCATCCGACCACTTCGATGACGGCGCGGCGTACCCATCCCGGGACCCGCTCCTTGGCTGCCATGAACACAGGATGACATAGGAAGGTGAGCACTTACGACGCTCAGCAGACTGCGTACCCGCCCTCCCGGACCACCCCGTGGGAGCGGGAACAATCATCGTGATGCATGCGTTTGCATGGACAAGCCGGCTGATCTTCCGGCTCTATCCGAGGAGGACACAGTGACCGCACGAACCGAAGGTCTCCACCACGTCACCGCGATCGCGGGGGACCCGCAGAAGAACATCGACTTCTACATCAAGGGCCTGGGGCTGCGCCTGGTGAAGAAGACCGTCAACTTCGACGATCCCGGCACCTATCACCTCTACTACGGCGACGAGTCCGGCCGCCCCGGCTCGCTCCTGACCTTCTTCCCCTGGCAGGGCATCCGCAGCGGGCGCATCGGCGCGGGTCAGTCGACCACGACGGCGTTCTCCGTGCCGCAGGGCACGCTCGGCTGGTGGCAGGAACACTTCAAGGCACTCGGCGTCGAGTCCACCGTCTCCCGCGCCTCCTCCGAGGAGGAGCGCCTCTCGCTGCGCGATCCCGACGGCCTGCAGATCGACCTCGTGGCGTCGTCGCTCTCGGACCCCCGGAACCCGTGGGACTCCGCGTCGGTACCCGCCGAGTACGCCGTCCGCGGGCAGCACTCGTCCGTCCTCACGGTCGAGGACCCCACCGGAACGCTCGAGACCCTGACGCGCGACCTCGGCATGACCCTCCTCTCCGAGAAGGACGGTCGCTACCGCCTCAGCACGCACGAGGGCGAGCCCGGCACCGTCGTCGACGTCGTCACGGACACCCGCGGTGACCGCGGACTCGTGGCCGGCGGCACCGTGCACCACATCGCCTTCCGCGTACCCGACCAGGAGACGCAGGAGCAGTGGCGCCAGGAGCTCGCCGAGCGCGGCTACGGGGTGACGGCGATCCTCGACCGCCAGTACTTCACCTCCATCTACTTCCGGGAGCCGGGTGGCACGCTCTTCGAGATCGCCACGGACACCCCGGGCTTCGACATCGACGAGCCCCTGCTGGAACTCGGCCGCTCGCTGAAGCTGCCGCCGTGGCTCGAGCCGAACCGCGAGGCCATCTCGCACGCGGTCGCGAAGATCGAACTCCCCAGGGAGAACAACCCGGCCATCCAGGCCTTCGTCAACTAGGAGCGGACATGAGCGAGACCCACGACTGGCCGCACCTCTTCGAGCCGGGCTCCCCCGGCACTCCGGTGCTGCTGCTGCTGCACGGGACGGGGGGCACCGAGCAGGACCTCGTCCCGCTCGCCGAGCGCCTCGCGCCCGGCGCGGGCCACCTGGCACCGCGCGGACCCGTGCAGGAGCACGGCATGAACCGGTGGTTCCGCCGGTTCGGCGAGGGCGTGTTCGACGTCGACGACGTGGTGCGGCGCGCGGGTGAACTGGCCGCCTTCGTGGGCTGGGCCCGCGAGCGGTACGGTATCGGCGAGCGCAGGATCATCGCCGTCGGCTTCTCGAACGGCGCGAACATCGGTCTCGCGACGGCCATCCTCCACCCGGACGTCCTCCCGACGGCCGTCGCGTTCTCCGGCATGTACCCGCTGGAGGGGAGGACGGTCGAGGCGGACCTCGCCGGTTCGTCGATCGCACTCTTCAACGGCGAGGCCGACGCCATGGCGCCGCTCGAGAGCGTGGTGCGGCTCGGTTCGGTCCTCGAGAGCCGCGGCGCCGAAGTAAGCCGGAACGTCCGAGCGGGCGGTCACGGCATCCACCCCACCGAGGTGGACGCCGCTGCCGCCTGGATCACCTCACACACGGAAAAGGTATCGACATGACAGACACAGTGGCCGCCAAGGCCACCACGCTCGCCCAGCTCCACTCCGCCCCGGAGATCCTGCAGGTGGTCAACGTGTGGGACGTCATCAGCGCGAAGACCATCGCGGACATCCCGGGCACCCGCGCCCTCGCGACGGCGAGCCACTCGATCGCCGCGTCGCTCGGCTACGAGGACGGCGAGAACATCCCCGTGGAGGAGATGATCACCGCCGTGGGGCGCATCGCTGCCGCCACCGACCTCCCTGTCTCGGCCGACCTCGAGTCCGGCTACGGCAACCCCGGTGACACCGTGCGCCGAGCGATCGGCGTGGGGATCGTCGGCGCCAACATCGAGGACCAGATGCGACCGCTCGCGGACGCCGTGGCGCAGATGACGGCGGTACTCGAGGCCGGCCGTGCGGAGGGCATCGACTTCGTGCTCAACGCCCGGACGGACGCCTTCGTGAAGGCCGGCGACCGCGACCCGGCGGACGTCCTCGCGGACGCCGTCGAGCGCGGCAAGGCCTACCTCGATCTCGGAGCCACGAACGTGTTCGTGCCCGGCCTGCTCGACGAGCACGCCGTGACCACCCTCGTGGGCGCATTCGGCCCGCAGCGCCTCAGCGTCATCAACGTGCCGGGGAGCCTCGCGCCGTCGCGCCTGCAGGAACTGGGCGTGGCGCGCATCTCCTATGGTCCGTGGACGCAGCGCGTGGCCCTCACGGCCCTGGCGAACTCGGCCCGCGAGCTGCTCGCCGACGGCCAGCTGCCCGAGGGCACTCTGCCGCTCAACTGATCCACCCTCCTCTCGACCCCGGCCGGCCCCTTCTCGGGCGGGCCGGGGTCGTCGTGCATCCGGCGTCGGCAGCCCAGTGGCTAGCATCGGGGTGTGGATGAGGAGGAGCGCCTGACGGGCGGGAACGCGAGCGGCAGCGTGATGCGCGTCGGTGCCACGGTGCGGAAGGCATGGACCCGCTCGACGCCGAGCGTCGTCGCCTTCATGGAATCGGTCCGATCCTCCGGCGTCGACGTTCCCGCGCACCTCGGCCGGGACGAACTGGGCCGCCAGGTCATCGAGTTCGTGCCGGGACGGCTCGCCCTCGGGTCGGCTCCGCTGACGCGCACGGAGTTGCAGCGCGTGGGAGCGATGGTGCGCGCCATCCATGACGCGAGCGCCGCGTTCGTCCCGCCGGTCGGCGCTCAGTGGACGACGGCGATCCCGTCCCCCGGCGCCGAGCTCGTCTGCCACCACGACCTCGCGCCCTGGAACCTCGTCATGGGCGAGAGATGGGCGTTCATCGACTGGGACGCCGCCGCCCCGAGCACGCGGCTCTGGGATCTCGCCTACACCGCCCAGGCGTTCACGCTCTCCGATCCCACCGAAGCGCCCGGATCAGCTGCGCGGAACCTGCGCGCGCTGGTGGACGGGTACGACGCCGATGACATCCTTCGCGACCGCCTGCCGGAGACCCTCCACGAGCGTGCGGCGGCGATGTACGAGCTGCTGAGGTCCTCACACGATGCCGGGCAGGAGCCGTGGGCGTCGATGTACGCCGACGGGCACGGCGCCCACTGGCACGCGGTGACGGAGTATGCGCGGACCCACGAGCAGGTGTGGGCACGGGCGCTCACCGCCTGATCTTCCGTCACGGCCTCATCGCGTCCGAGGGCGGACGACGGGACCGCCCTCCACATTCCAGGAGAACAGCGTCAGGTGCCACAGCCCGGGTCGCTTGCGCGACGGGTCGATCACGCCGTTCGCTCCCAGGGCCTCCAGCGCATCGCGGATCCTCCACGAGGACGGCGTGAGCCCGGCCGCCAGCGCTCGCTGCCAGTCCGCGGAAGCATCGGCCGGGTCGAGGCCGACGTCCCGCAGGGCCTCGTGGTCGCGAAGATCGACGATCGAAGCGGCGTCCACCTCGAAGCCCAGCACCTCGAGGCTGCTGCTCCGCTCGTCAGCGTGCGCGATCATCGCGGCAGCCACCCCCTCGGGTGACGAGCTGAGGTAGAGCGTCGGCGCGTGCGGCGGCGAGTAGCGCCCAGCGGCCCGGGATCCTGCGAGGGCTGCCTCGCGGTGACGGGGATCGACGGCGCGATGGAATGTCCCGCGAACAGTGCGCATCAGGGGCGCGGTCACCTCGACGATCGGTTCCTCGCGCCGCGACTCCGTCACCGCTCCGTCACCTCGCCCGTCACCAGCCCGCCACCCCGCCCGTCACTCTCGCTCAGGCGCCCGACACCGCAGCGCCGCGGATGTCGTCGAGCAGGTCCACGATCCGTATCCAGGCCTTCGATCCCGGCCTGATGATCGCGAAGTGGTCGCCGGGCACGGTGACGAGTTCCGCGGTCGCGCCCGCCGCCGTCGCTGCGGCGACGTAACTCTCCGACTGGCTCATCGGCACCGTGGTGTCCCTTTCCCCGTGCACCGCGTGAACGGGGACGTCGAGCGGGAGCGCCGTCATGGGGTCGGCGAGCTCGTACCGCTCGGCGTCGTCCGGCTCCCCGAGAAGGTTCTCCACCGCGCCGTCGCTCAGTCCGAGTTCCCGCGCCTCGCGGAGGTTCAGCACCCCGGCCTGGCTGACGACGGCGGTGAGCGGCACCGCGGGTGCCCCCGCGCCCGGGGCGCCGGGAGGCAGTCGCCGGCGGCCGGCCGCCCAGACCGCGAGGTGACCGCCCGCGGAGTGCCCGAGCGCCGTCGTCGACCGCACGTCGAGGCCGTGCTCCCGCGCCGCGACGGCGAGGTGGTCGATACCGGCTGCGACGTCGTCGAACGTGGCCGGCCAGCCGCCGCCGTTACCGGCACGCCGGTACTCGAGATTCCAGCAGGCGTAGCCGCGGTGCACGAGGTCCTGCGCGAGGGGTTCGCCGAGTTCGGCGCCGTAGGTCGAGCGCCAGTACCCGCCGTGGACCACCACGACGATGCCGGTCACCTCGATGCCGTCGGGCGGCAGGTAGAGATCGGCGAACTGGCTGGGATCCTGCCCATAGGCGTAGCGCTGAGCGGCGACCTTCGGGGGCCTGGCCGCGCGGAGGCCGCACGCGGCGAGGACTGCGGCGCCGGCAGCCGCCAGCAGGGCGAGGACGGAACGGCGGCCCACGGGATTCACAGGCGACAGCGTAACCGTCGCCCGGGCTGGCTACGATGACACGACCGACGGAAAGGGGTGCGCACATGGGTGCGTGGGACGAGCTCGACGAGCGGCTGCGCCCTGCCGTGGAGGCGCACGTCCGTGAATTCGAGCGCGTGCGGCCCGCACTCGATCGCGTCACGGCCGCCATGCGCGACAGCATCGCGGCGATCTTCGAGGGCACGGACCTCAAGCCGCTGTTCGTCACGGCCCGGACCAAGTCGGTGGAATCCTTCCGCGACAAGGCCTCGCGCACGCTGCCGTCGCCCGAGGTGGGAGCGCCGCCGGTCCTCGTGTTCCCGGACCCGATGCGCAACCTCACGGACCTCGTGGGCGTCCGGATCATCACCACGTTGCCGCACGAGGTGGACCTCGCGGCGAACCTGCTCAAGCGTCAGCGCCAGGAGTTCGACTGCCGCGGCGACCGGGAGAAGGACATCGGTTCCATCGAGTCCGGCACGTACGGCTACTCGAGCCGCCACCTGATCATGCGGACCATCCACAACGACGTGGTCAGGGCCTTCCAGCAGGCCGTGGACCCGGACACGAAAGCCGCCGGGAGCTACCTCTTCGAGGTGCAGGTGCGCACCGTCCTCGCCCACGCCTGGTCCGAGATCGAGCACGACATCCGTTTCAAGGCCTCCAACCCGAAGGCGTGGAACCCCTACTTCGACCGGCAATTTACGGGCACGGCGGCCATGCTCGAGACCGTCGAGACCGCGTTCGCCGAGCTTCACGAGCGGTACGAGACTGTCACAGGGTTCTGGGACGAGGAGGGCGAGGGCAGTGCGCCGCTCACCCCGAACCAGATCAGGCGCGTGTGGCAGACGCTTCTGCCGCACGTGGACCGTAAGGCCGACGACAACTGGGGCTGGGCCGCCGAGCTCCTCGCAGCGCACGGGCTGAAGACTACGCAGCAGCTCGCCGCACTCCTGCAGGCGGACACCATCACCACCGTGCGCAAGGCCCTGGACCACCGATACTCGCCGGGTCCGGACAGGTTGCTCGACGACATGCTGCTGTGGCACTACGGGGAGCGGCACATCGACCTGACGGCCGAGGCCGCGGATGCCGAGAGCACGCCTCGCCGGGACAGCCTGCAGCGACGGCGTCGGCTGATGGAGATCTACCGGGCGCAGCACCCCGAGGGCTGACCGTTCCCAGCGGCTGGTGCCCGCGGTCCTGAACCCAGATGCGCGAACCCGGGTGCTGCGGCTGCTGCCCCGGTCGTGAACGCAGGTGCCACAGTCGGCGCCGCAGGGCTGAACCGCGGCACACCTCGGTCGGAGGTCACACCGCGGATCAGTGGATCAGCTGCTGCCGGCGCGGTACTTCCCTGCGCGGCGGCTCAGGCGGTCGGCCGCGGGCAGGTCCTTGGCCCGCGCGAGCTCGTACTCGATCGCCGTCGCCATCCGCTCACAGAAGGCGCGGCCCTCCTCGGCGGCGTCCGGCCGCTCGTCGACCACGTGGTCCACGACGCCTCGCTCCACGAGCGCGGCGATCTTCACGCCCTGGGACTCGGCCATCTCCGGTGCGCGGTCGACGGAACGGTGCACGATCGCGCTCGCGCCCTCGGGCGGCAGGGGCGAGAGCCAGGCGTGGTCCGCGGCGATGGTCCTGTCCGCCGGAAGCAGCGCCAGCGCCCCTCCCCCTGCGCCCTGACCGAGCAGCACGGAGACGGACGGCGATTCGAGCCCGATGAGGTCGTGCAGGGACCGCGCGATCTCCCCGGCCAGACCACCTTCCTCGGCGGCCTGCGAGAGGTCCGCGCCCGCGGTGTCGATGACGGTGAGCAGCGGCAGGCCGAGCTCCTCCGCGAGCTTCATGCCCCGGCGTGCCTCACGCAGCGACGCCGGGCCCATCACGGCGTCCCCGGGGCGTCGCGGGCGTTGATGGCCGAGGACGATGCACGGCTGGGCGCCGAAGCGCGCGAGGGCCAGCAGCAGCCCGGCGTCCTTCTCCCCCTGGCCCGTGCCGTTGAGCGGCAGCACGTCCTCGGCGCCGTGGGCGAGCAGGCGGCGGAGGTCCGGCCGCCGCCGGTTGCGTGAGATGAGGATGGACGACCACGCGTCGCCCGTTCCGGGTCTCATCGACGCCGTTGCGGGTTCCGCCGGGAGACCCGAGGGCTCGGCGAGCAGGACCGCGAGCGCCTTGTCCACGATGCCCGCGAGTTGCTCCGGCGGCACCACGGCGTCGATGAGGCCGTGCTCGAACAGGTTCTCCGCCGTCTGCACGCCCTCGGGGAAGGCCTCGCCGTACAGCGCCTCGTACACGCGTGGGCCGAGGAAGCCGAGGAGGGCGCCGGGTTCGGCGACGGTGACGTGGCCGAGGGAACCCCAGGACGCCATGACCCCGCCGGTGGTCGGGTGCCTCAGGTACACGAGGTACGGCAGCCCGGCCTGACGGTGGGCCCGGACGGCACCAGTGATGTCCACCATGGACAGGAAGGCGGGTGTGCCCTCCTGCATGCGGGTCCCGCCCGACGCCGGACCGGCCAGGAGTGGTAATCGCTCCGCCGTCGCGCGCTGCACGGCCGCGGTGATGCGGTGCGCCGCGGCGCTGCCGATGGACCCGGCGAGGAAGGTGAACTCCGAGACGATCACGGCCACCCGCCTGCCGTGGATCAGGCCTTCACCCGTGAGGACGGACTCGTCCGCGCCGCTCTTCTCGCGCGCCCGTCGGAGTTCGTCCGCGTAGCCCGCGCTCCCGTCGACGTCGGTGACCGGGGCGTCCCAGGAGGCGAAGGAGCCGGCGTCGAGCACCGTGCCGATCAGCTCCCGGGCGGTGAGGTGCCGGGCCGGTTCCGTCACGCCGCCGGCCCTCCGGGCGACTCGGCGAGCCACGCGCGGATGGCAGGCCCATCGCCGTCGAGCAGCGGAGGTGCGGCGTGCGTGGTCTGCGTGGTCTCCACCGCCCCGTCGAAGAAGCGCAACGGCGGACCGGGCAGTGCGATCTCGCCGAGGACAGGGTGCTGCACGTTCAGGAGCAGACCCTGAGAGAGCACCTGGTCCCACGCATAGACCTCGTCGAGCGAGCGCACCTTGCCGGCGGGGATCCCGGCCTCGTTGAGCTTGGCGAGCAAGGGCTCCGCCTCGAAAGCTGCGAAGGCGTCCTCGATGACACCGATCAGGACATCGCGGTGCCCCACGCGGTCGGCGTTCGTGGCGAACTCCGGCCGCCCCTCGATGCCGAACGTGCTGGAGAACGTGGCCCAGAGCTTCTCGCTGCCCACGCTGATCTGCACCTTCCCGCCGCGGCAGTTGAACAGCCCGTAGGGCGCGATGGACGGGTGGTGATTGCCCTGGGCCTGCGGGACCTCGCCCGCGACCGTGGCGCGGGTGCCCTGGAAGGCGTGGACACCGACGATGGCGGCGAGCAGGGAGGTCCGTACCACCTGGCCCTTGCCGGTCTGCTCGCGCTCGAGCAGAGCGGCGACGGCGCCGTACGCCCCGTACATGCCGGAGAGGAGATCGGCGATGGGCACGCCGACGCGCTGGGGATTCTCGGGGCCGGGGCCCGTGACGGACATGAGGCCGGCCTCGCCCTGGACGATCTGGTCGTACCCGCTGCGCTTCGCCTCGGGCCCGTCATGGCCGAAACCCGTGATGGAGAGGATCACCAGCCCGGGGTTGAGCGCGTGCATGGCTTCCGTCGAGAAGCCCAGCCGGTCGAGGACTCCCGGCCGGAAGTTCTCGACGACGACGTCCGCGCGGCGCAGCAGCTCGGTGAGGACCTGCTTGCCGTCGTCGCTCTTGAGATCCAGCGCGATGGATTCCTTGTTCCTGTTGCAGGACAGGAAATAGGTGGACTGGCGGTCCTCCTCCGGGCCGACGAACGGCGGACCCCAGCCGCGCGTGTCGTCGCCCGTGCCCGGCGTCTCGACCTTGATCACGCGAGCACCGAGATCCCCGAGCATCATGCCGGCGTGCGGTCCGGCGAGCGCGCGGCTGAGATCGACGACGAGTCGACCGGCGAGCGGTCCGGCCTGTGCGGTGGAAGTGGTCTCGGCGGTCATGGTTCCTCCGTGCGGTGGATCGTCGGTGCGTCTGCGTGGGCCTGCGTGGGGAGCTCGCCGGTCTAGAGCCAGCCGGGTACCACGAGGACGAGCCAGGCGATGATCGGTCCGGCCACCACAACGATGGCGCCGTAGCCGAGGATCTGCTTGTAGAAGCGGTCCTTGTCGGTACCCTCCGGCGCGTTCGCCAGCACCAGCGCACCGTTCGTCGAGAACGGCGAGACGTCCACGATGGTCGAGGACACCGCAAGTGCGCAGACCACGCCGACGGCACTCACCGCACCGGTCTCGAGGAACGGGATGGCGAGGGGGATCAGGGCCGCGAGGATGGCGGTCGAGGACGCGAACGCCGACACCACGGCGCCGATGTAGCAGATGAGGAGTGCGGCGAGCAGCGGCGCACCGAGGCTGGCGACGCCGTCGGACACGTAGGTGATGGTGCCGGCCTCCGTGAGCACGCCCACGAAGGTGAGCATGCCGCAGATGAGCAGCACGGTGGACCAGGCGATCTTGTTGACCGCACCGCTCTGGGCCTTCGGGGAGATGAGCGCGAGGATCACGGCGATCGTGATGGCGACGAATCCGACGTCGACCTTGAAGCCGAGGGCAATCACGGCGAGCGCGATCAGGCCGAGGATCGTGGCCGGCTGCGAGATGCGGTCCTCGCGTGACTTGGTGGCGACGATGCCGTCGCCCGCGGGATCGCGCGGTCCGTAGGTGCCGCTGCCCGTGCCCTTGTAGGCGACGTCGGCCTTGCGCATGCCGGGGCTCGCGTTGAAGCGGGCCTCCGCGGCCTCCTCGACGAACTGCCCCATGCGGGAGCTCATCAGCTTCCGCCCCCCGAGGACGATGAAGAGGACGACGGCGATCAGGAAGTTGAAGATGAAGCTGGAGAGGAACACCGCCAGGGGGCTCGACTCGAAGCCGGACTCGCCGACGATGTCGTTCACGATCACGCCGTACACGGCGATGGGCGAGAAGCCGCCCGCCTGGGCGCCGTGGACCACCATCATGCCCATGAGCAGCGGGGAGATCTTGTGCCGCGCGGCGAATCCGAGGGCCACGGGAGCCATGATGGCCACGGCGGCGGGGCCGAGCGCGCCGACCGCGGTGATGACGGCGGTGATCAGGAACATCACCCAGGGAATGAGTGCCACGCGGTTGCGGACGAGTTTGACGGCACCCTGCACGAGGAGGTCGATGGTCCCGTTGTTCTGTGCGATCGCGAACAGGTAGGTGACGCCCACCAGCGTGAGGAACAGGCCGCCGGGGAACTCGGCGATGATGTCGTCGGTGTCCATCCCGAGCACCAGGGCGCCGAGGACGAAGGCGCCGACGAACGCGAGCGCGCCCATGTTGATCGGGAGCAGGGTGGCTATCAGGAACATCGCCGCGAGGATGATGATCGACAGGAGTGGGGCGGACATCAGGATCCTCCGGCGGGAATGGGATGACGGTAAGGTGTGACCTGGCTAACAGGATCACTGGCCTAGCCTGTAGGAGACCCGGTGTGCGTGTCAACACTCCACCGGTAGCATGAGCCCACATCTACCCGAGGGGATCAGGATGACCGACGCCGCCAGTCCGACGCCGCTCGGCCGTGTCGCACGCCCCCGCCTGTACGAACAGCTCGTCGAGCAGCTCCTCGGCTACATCGAGGCGGCGAAGCTCCAGCCGGGCGATCTGCTTCCCGCCGAGCGGGACCTCGCCGAGCGGCTGGGCGTCTCCCGCGCCACCCTCGCCCAGGCCCTGGTGGCACTGGAGGTCCTCGGCGTCATCGACGTGCAGCACGGGACGGGTGCGGTCCTCCGGCACCGGGCCAGCGTGGCCAGCGTCATCAAAGGCCTTCGGGAGCACCGGAGCCGCCTGCCGGACATCGTCGAGGCGAGGAGCACGCTGGAGGTGAAGCTCGCAGCGCTGGCCGCGGAACGCCGCACCGATGCCGACCTCGCCGCGATCGACCACGCCCTCGAGACCATGCGGGCGGAGATCGAGGACGGCGACCGCGGAGCGCACGGCGACGAGCTCTTCCACCAGGCCGTCACCGCGGCCGCGCACTCGACCGTCATGGCGCAGCTCATGGCGTTCATCGGCGAGATGGTGTTGGAGACCCGCCTCGAATCCCTCGCGCAGCCCGGCCGGCCCGAGCAGTCCCTCACCTCGCACCGCTCCATCGCCGAGGCCATCCGCGCGCAGGACCCGGAGGCTGCGGGCGCCGCCATGCAGCAGCACATCGAACTCGTCTCGGACGTCGCGCTGCTGAAAGAGGCTTCCACCGGCTGATCCGCGTCGTCGTTCGTACCCCGCGTACGACGACGGCCGGCCCCCGTGGGGGCCGGCCGTCGTTTCCGATCGTTGGTGCTGTTTACGCCTCGGACGCCTGCGCGGCGAGGTTGCCGAGCGTCGTGTCCAGGGCCTCCTGGGGCACGGCCGGGAAGGTGATCATCTTCAGGATCTCCTTGTCCGTGACGGCGGACCAGTCGTAGGTCACCGTGACCTCGGTGGCCTCTGACCCTGAGGCCTCGAGGCGCCACACCCACTCCCACCCCGGGGGCTCCTGCCCGGCCGGTGCGGTCTTCCACGCGAGGAGCTTGTTCTCGTCGTAGCCCACCACGTGGTTGTCCGTCTGGTAATCGCCGCCCATCTTGTCCCACTGCTGGTTCATGGTGAACTTCTGGCCCACGGCGGTGATGCGGTCGGTCTTGCTGTCCGACTGCACCATGCCCGAGCCGTCCAGCTGCGCGTGCCGCGCGGGGTTCGAGAGGATCTGGAAGATCGCCGCTGCGGGGGCGTCGATCGTGCGGGTGGAGGAAATACGTGACTCTGTCATACGGCATTCTCCTTCTGGTTGTGGGCGACGGGTTTTACTTCGCGTCGTCCGGCGAAGATTCGTCGAGCGTCCAGCCGGTGATGGACTCGAGGTCCTTGCCGGCGTCGCGCGTGTACTGCCAGGCGCGCTGCCGCTGGTCCTGCAGGTCCTGCCGGAACCGCGCCTGCGTGGCTCCGAGGGTCGGCACGCGATCGATCACGTCCATGGCGAGCTGGAACCGGTCGATCTGGTTCAGCATCGCCATGTCGAACGGCGTGGTGGTGGTGCCTTCCTCCTTGTAGCCTCGCACATGCAGGTTGGCGTGATTGGTGCGGCGGTAGGTCAACCGGTGGATGAGCCACGGATAGCCGTGGTACGCGAACACCACGGGCTTCGACGTCGTGAACAACGTGTCGAAGTCACGCGCGGACAGGCCGTGCGGGTGCTCCGAGCTGTCCTGCAGGCGCATGAGGTCCACCACGTTCACCACGCGGATCTTCAGGCCCGGCACGGCGGCCCTCAGCAGTCCGGCCGCGGCCACCGCCTCCAGCGTGGGCACGTCGCCCGCGCACCCGAGGACGACGTCGGGCTCCACTCCCGGCTCCTCCGACCCCGCGAAGTCGAAGATGCCGATACCGCGCTTCACGTGGAGGTACGCCTCTTCGGGTCCGAGCCACGTGGGCGTGGGCTGCTTGCCGGTGACGATCACGTTGACGGTGTCCCGGGTCTGCAGGCAGTGCTCGGTCACGGCGAGCATCGTATTGGCGTCCGGCGGCAGGTACACCCTGATGATGTCCGCCTTCTTGTTCACCACGTGGTCGATGAATCCCGGGTCCTGGTGCGAGAACCCGTTGTGGTCCTGCTGCCACACGTGGCTGGAGAGCATGTAGGTGAAGGAGGAGATGGGCCGGCGCCACGAGAGCGTGCGGTGCACCTTGAGCCACTTCGCGAACTGGTTGAACATCGAGTCGACGATGTGCACGAAGGCCTCGTAGCAGGTGAACACGCCGTGGCGGCCGGTCAGCAGGTAGCCCTCGAGCCAGCCCTGGCAGAGGTGCTCGCTGAGCACCTCCATCACGCGACCCGAGCGCGCGAGGTGCTCGTCGACGTCCTCGATGCGCGGCTGCCACACCTTGTCCGTCACCTCGTACACCGCGGAGAGCCGGTTCGACGCCGTCTCGTCCGGCCCGAACAGGCGGAAGTTGTGCGGGTTCAGCTCGATGAGATCGCGCAGGTAGCCGCCCACGGTCATCATGGGGCTCACCTTCTCGGAACCGGGCCGTGCCACCTCGACGGCGTGGTCCGCGTAGGCGGGGAGCGCGAGATCGCGCAGCAGCCACCCGCCGTTGGCGTAGGGCGTCGCGCTCATCCGGAGGTCGCCGTCGGGCGCGAGCGCTGCGATCTCGGGGCGCAGCGAACCCTCCTCGGTGAACAGCGACGCCGGATCGTAGGAGCGCATCCATTCCTCGAGCTGGTGCAGGTGCTCGGGTCCCCCGCCGTGGATGTCGGTGAGGGGCACCTGGTGCGACCTCCACGTACCCTCGGTCTGCTTGCCGTCCACTGTGGCAGGCCCTGTCCAGCCCTTCGGCGAGCGCAGCACGATCATGGGCCAGCGCGCCGCCGCGGCGTCAGGTCCGGCGGCTGAGGTCCGCGCGGCCTCCTGGATCGCGTGGATGCCGTCCACGCAGTCGTCGAGCGCCGCGGCGAAGTCGCGGTGGGCCTCCTCCGTGGCGGACGGATCGAGCACGGTCACGAAACGCGGCTCGTACCCGTAGCCCTCCATGAGATGCCGCAGCTGCTCCTCGGGCATGCGCGCGAGCACGGTGGGGTTCGCGATCTTGTAGCCGTTGAGGTGCAGGATCGGCAGCACGGCGCCGTCCACCGCCGGGTCGAGGAAACTGTTGGAGTGCCAGCTGGTGGCCAGCGGCCCCGTCTCGGCCTCGCCGTCGCCCACCACCGCGGCGGCGATCAGCGTCGGGTTGTCGAACACGGCTCCGTAGGCATGCGCCAGCGTGTAGCCGAGCTCGCCGCCCTCGTGGATGGAGCCCGGGCTCTCGGGTGCCGCGTGCGAGGGGATGCCGCCGGGATAGCTGAACTGCTTGAAGAGCGCATTGAGGCCCGCGCCGTCCGAGCCGATGTGGCTGTACACCTCGGAGTAGGTGCCCTCGAGCCACGCATTGGCCACGTTCGCAGGACCTCCGTGGCCGGGCCCCGTCACGAACAGCATCTCCTGACGGCGCTCGGAGATCACCCGGTTGAGGTGGGTGTAGACGAAGTTGAGGCCGGGCGTGGTGCCCCAGTGGCCGAGCAGCCGCGCCTTCACGTCCTCACCCGTGAGCGGACGCGTCAGCAGCGCGTTGTCCCGCAGGTAGATCTGGCCGACGGACAGGTAGTTGGCCGCGCGCCACCAGGCGTCGAGCCCCTGAACATCCAGCGTTGTCATGTATGCCTCCTCGGTGATTCTTCTGTTTCCGGTCACGGCTTCTGTCTTAGGTCACGCCAACTCGACGACGACGTCGGACGGTGTCTTGTCCGGTCGCCATCCCCGCCACACCGGATGACGCAGCCGCCCCGACCCGGTGTGCTCGCTGTACTGCACCTCTCCCACGAGCGCCGGCCGCACCCAGTGGGCGTCGGACGCATCGGCGCTCGGCACGTCCGCCAGCGGCGCGGTCTTCCGGGCGAGCTTCTTCAGGCGCGCACCCGCCTCGGCAAGGTCCCGCTCCGTGAGCCCGGACCCCACGCGGCCCACGTACCGGAGGTCCACGCCGTCGGGCACGGCCACCAGCAGGGATCCGATGGTGGCGGACCGGTTGCCGCGTCCCGGCCGCCACCCCACCACCACCACCTCCTGCGTGTGCACGTGCTTGATCTTCACCCAGGAGGAGGATCTGGCGCCGGGCTGGTAGTCACTTGCCAGACGCTTGGCCATGATGCCTTCGAGGCCGAGCTGCCTGCTCGCCTCCACGGCTTCCTCGAGCGTCGCGTCGAGGGCGGGCGGCACCTGCACGTGGCCGTCCTCTGCGGGGTCCACCGCCCTCTCGAGGAGCTCCCGGCGCTGCCGATACTGGAGGCCCGTGAGGTCGTTGCCGTCGAGGTCCAGCAGGTCGAAGAGCATCAGCCGCACCGGGGTCACCCGCCGGGCGGCGTCGATCTCGGAGCTGTGGGTGAGCTTCATCCGCGTCTGCAGGAGCCCGAAGTCGGGGCGCCCCCTCGCGTCCAGCACCACGATCTCGCCGTCGAGGACGGCGCGGTCAGCACTCACGTGATCGGCCAGGTCTGAGAGCTCGGGGTAGGTGCCCGTGGTGTCGATGCCGTTGCGGCTCGCGAGTGTGACCTCGCCGTCGCGCACCGTGGCGATGCAGCGCACGCCGTCCCACTTCATCTCGTACGCCCAGTCCTCCGGATCGGGCAGGGTGACACCGGGCGCGAGCGTGGCCAGCATCGGGCGCACCGCATCGGCGACGCGCTTGCCGGTTGCCGCCCGGCGCCGATCGGGTGTGCGTCCGAATACCTCGGACGCCGGCGAGGCGCTCTCGGCCTGTGCCTCTGCCCCATCCATTCCGCTATCGGCATGAACGGGTGCGCCTCCCGTGTCGCCAGGTTCCCGTGAACCTGTGCCTTCCGCCTCTGCGGGCTGCTCCTTCATCAGGTGGATCAGCCAGTTGCTCTTGCCGGAGCGTCCGCCCCCGGTGTTGATCAGGGCGAACCGCCGGATCGCCGCGCCACCCTGCGCCAGGCCGCCGTCCGCCTTCCCGCGAAGGGTGCAGATGACCTCCTTGCCCTCACGCCACTTCTCCGCCTCGTAGGTGCCGGCGTCCCAGATCGTCACCTCGCCGCCGCCGTATTCCCCCTTGGGAATAGTTCCCTCGAAGCTGCCGTAGTCGAGGGGGTGGTCCTCGGTCTGCACGGCGAGGTTGTTCTTGTTCGGCGTGGTGGGCGGGCCCTTGGGGATGGCCCAGGAGACGAGGACACCGTCGCGCTCCAGCCGGAAGTCGTAGTGCAGGCGCCGCGCGTGGTGCTCCTGGATCACGAAGCTGTTGCCGCCGGTGGGACCCACGGCGTCCGGCACCGGCTCGGGGGTCCGGTCCGCATCACGCATGGCCCGGTAGGTGGAGAGGCGGTCCTGCGGAGCGGTACCGCCGTCGGGCCCGGGTAGGGGTGGGGTCGCCGGGGCGAGGATGTCCCCCAATGTGCCGATGCGCTCCACCACCGCGTGGTACTCGAGTTGCGCGAGGCCGTCCTCCGCAATCTCGTCCCAGGTCCGCGGTGCGGCGACCGTCGGTTCGAAGCGGCCGCGCAGGGAGTAGGGGCTCACCGTCGTCTTGTTCGCGTTGTTCTGGCTCCAGTCCACGAGGACCTTGCCGGACCGCAGGGCCTTCTTCATGTCGCTCACGGCGAGATCGGGGTGGTCGGCCTCCAGGGCGCGCGCCAGCTCGTGGGCGACGGCGGACACCTGCTCCGAGGTCTGCCGCCCGTCGAGCGCGCAGTAGAGGTGGATGCCCTTGGAGCCGCTGGTGACGGGGAACGGCTCCAGCCCCATGTCCTGCAGGATGGGCCGCGCCAGCAGGGCCACCTCCGCGCACTCGGCGAGCCCCGCACCCGGCCCCGGGTCGAGGTCCAGTACCAGCCGGTCCGCGTTGCCCTTGCCGCCGTCGGGCGCGAAGCGCCACTGCGGCGTGTGAATCTCGAGCGCCGCGATCTGCCCCAGCCAGGTGAGCGTCCCGAGGTCGTCCACCATCGGGTACACGTTGACGTGGTCCTTGTGCTGGATCCCGTTCCGCGGCACCCAGGCCGGGGCATTGTCATCGATGTTCTTCTGGAAGAACACCTGGCCCGGCTCCTCGGGCGTCCCCACGCCGTGCACCCAGCGCTTCCGGGTCACGGGCCGGTGCCCGGCGTGGAGGATCAGGTGCGGCGCCACCGCGGCGTAGTACGCGAGGACGTCGGCCTTCGTGGTGCCCGTGGCGGGGTAGAGCACCTTGTCGAGGTTCGTCAGGCGCAGCGTCCGGCCGTCCACGGTGACGGTCTGCTGCGTGGCCGTGCGAGGGGGCGCCATTCCTCTAGTCTTGACCGGATGCCCCGGGCGGTCCAGCACGGATCTGTCAGCGGCCGCCGAGTAGCTGGGACCGCCGAGCCGCCGCGAGCCGGGTCAGACCCCGAACTGCTCCCGGTACCGGGCCACGTAGGTGTCCCACAGGGATGGATCCTGCCCGAGGTTGCGCTTGTTCAGGAAGTCGTCGAGCCCGGCGATGGTGAGGTGCCATCCCGCGGCCATGGTGGCCGAGTGGCGCACGCTCCCGGGTGTGAGGAGCAGGACCAGCTGCGTGCCGTTGTCCGGGGTCCGTGCGAGCTCCCAGCGGAGGGCGTCCTTCTCCCACGTGTAGGCGAGCAGTGAGGGCCGCTCCGCCTCCAGCACGGTGCCGCGCAGGGGCTTCTGGTCGGCGTACGTGAAGAGGATCTCCTCGCCGGGACGCGGCTGGAACTCCATCTCGCACGGGAACCAGTACTTCAGCTTGTCGGCGTCCGTCAGGTGCTTCCACAGGACGGCCGGGGGGAAGGCGAACTGGAACTCCAGGCGGAGCACGGTCCCGCCGTCGTCGTTCGTGGTCCTGCTGACGATGGGTTCTACGGTCTCTGAAGTCACCGGGCAAGTCTAGAGGAGGCCTCTGGTCCGCCCACCGGGCGTGGTGTTCACTTGACCCATGAGAGCCATCTGGAAGGGTGCCGTCGCGTTCGGGCTGGTCAACGTGCCGGTCAAGGTCTACAGCGCCACGGAGGACCACGACATCTCGCTCCACCAGGTGCACGACCAGGACGGCGGCCGCATCCGCTACCAGCGCCGCTGCGAGATCTGCGGCGAGATCGTGGACTTCAAGAACATCGACAAGGCGTACGACGACGGCGAGCACACCGTGGTGCTCACCGACGAGGACCTCAAGTCGCTGCCGGTGGAGAAGAGCCGCGA
Organism: Arthrobacter sp. TJ-236; assembly: GCF_058269235.1. Lineage (NCBI taxonomy): Bacteria > Bacillati > Actinomycetota > Actinomycetes > Micrococcales > Micrococcaceae > Arthrobacter > Arthrobacter sp. TJ-236. The sequence continues at coordinate 126,563 of NZ_JBZCNI010000003.1, read as the reverse complement.
GATCGACGTCGTCGAGTTCGTGCCGAGCGACCAGATCGACCCCATCATGTACGACCGCGCGTACTATCTCGAGCCGGACAGCACCTCCACCAAGGCGTACGTACTGCTCCGGCGGACCCTCCAGGAGACCGACCGCACGGCGATCGTCCAGTTCTCGCTCCGCCAGAAGAGCCGCCTCGCCGCGCTGCGGGTACGCGGCGACGTCCTCATGCTGCAGACCCTGCTCTGGGACGACGAGGTGCGCGAGGCCTCCTTCCCCGCCCTCGAGGAGAAGGTACGGATCTCCGCGAAGGAGAAGCAGATGTCGGCGGCCCTCGTGGACTCCTTCTCCACCGACTTCGACCCCGAGAACTTCACCGACGAGTACCAGGCGCAGCTCCGCACCCTGATCGACGCGAAGATCGAGAAGGGCGACACCATCGACACGGAGGAGACCTTCGGCAAGGGCGAGGAGGACGACGACGGCGACAACGTCCTCGACCTCATGGAGGCCCTGCGCCGCAGCGTAGAGAAGAACCGTGAGAAGAAGGCCGGCGCCACGAAGGATGCCGGCTCCTCCAAGAAGAAGGGGGCGTGATGGGTTTCTTCACCGACAGCCTGGGCCGCCAGACCATCGTCCAGACACCGAACGCCCCCATCCTCGGGTGGGCATTGCTCGGCGCGGCGTCCTACATGGCACTCGACGAGGCGAACAGGCAGCGCCTGCGCACCGCGAGTGCGGCATGTCTGGCGATCTGGGCGGCGCTCGAGGTCGTCTCGGGCCGGAGCGGCTTCCGGCGCAGCGCCGGCGCCCTCACGCTGTCCTGGCTGTTCCGCCGCACCTGAGCCGCACCTGAGCCGCACCCGGGCCGCTCCCTGCGCGGTCACCACCCCGCCCCGGCTCCGCGTCGTCGCTCGGTCCCGGCCTAGCGCCCCTCGAACACGTCCGGCACGCCGTCGTTGTCGGCGTCGACCTTCTCCTCCGCATCGAGCTCCCGGTAGCGCTTGTTGCGCGTCCGGAGCACGACGGCAGCCGCGAGCGCCGCGATGAGCGAACCGGCGAGGATGGCCACCTTCGCGTGGTCGTCGGCCGGTGTCCCCTGACCGAACGCGAGATCGCTGATGAGCAGCGAGACGGTGAAGCCGACACCGGCGAGCATGGCGACCCCGAGGATGTCCACCCATGCGAGGTCGGGATCGAGCGCCGCCTTGGTCGTCTTCGTGACCGCCACGGTGGCGAGCAGGATGCCGATGGGCTTGCCGAGCACGAGCGCCACGACGATGCCGATCGCGATCGGATCGGTGAAGGCGTTGACGAGCCCCTCGGCGCCACCGATGGCCACCCCGGCCGAGAAGAACGCGAACACGGGGACGGCGAACCCGGCGGAGAGTGGCCGCAGCCGGTGCTCGAGGGTGTCGGCGAGGCCGTCGGGGGCGACGTCGTGCGCCTGGGTGGGGCCGTCGTCGTCCTCGACGCCGATCGCGTAGACCTCGGCGTCGACGCCCTTCGGCAGCACCGGGATGGTGAAGCCGAGCAGCACGCCGGCCACCGTGGCGTGCACACCGGATTCGTGGACCAGGGCCCACACGGCGAAGGCGAGCGGCAGCAGGATCACCCAGGACGACCAGGACTTCCGCTGGAAGAACGTGGGGAACTTCTGCGCGAGGAACGCGTAGAGCGCCAGCGGTGCCAGCGCGATGAGCAGCGGCGAGACCTGGATGTCCTCCGAGTAGAAGAACGCGATGATCATGATGGCCAGGAGGTCGTCCACCACGGCGAGGGTGAGCAGGAAGATACGCAGCGCGCTCGGCAGGGAGGAGCCCACCACGGCGAGGACGGCGACGGCGAACGCGATGTCCGTCGCGGTGGGGATGGCCCAGCCGCGGAGGGCATCCGGCCCAGCGCTGAGCGTGATGGCCACGTAGATGAGGGCGGGGACGATCACGCCGCCGATCGCCGCTGCGACCGGCACCACCGCGCGGTCGAACTTCCTGAGGTCCCCGGCCACGAACTCGCGCTTGAGCTCGAGGCCGGCGAGGAAGAAGAAGAGGGCCAGCAGTCCGTCCGCCGCCCACGTGCCGACGCTCAGGTCCAGATGCCAGGGCTCGTAGCCGAAGGTGAAGTCGCGGACGGAGAAGTACGTGTCCGCGGCGGCACTGTTCGCGAGGATCAGGGCGAGGATGGTCGCGACGAGGAGCAGTGCGCCACCCACCGTCTCCTTGCGGAGGATAGTGGTGATGCGCAGGTGCTCGCGGTAGCTGCTGCGGGAGAAGACCGTCGAGCCGGTCCTGTGGTCATCCGGGTGATCTGTCATGTGCGTCCTTCGGTCGGGCATGCTCGAGTGAGCGCCGACCAGACTTCCCGGCTCACCAGAACCTCCAGCGTACCCGCAGAAGGCCCTCGGGCTCGGCCGGGTCACACCACCGAGCTGAAGTGCTCCGCCTTGCCGGTCGGACCGGCCACGATGATCTCGTCGTCGTCGTACAGCGTGGTCTGGGCAGTCGTGTAGTCCCACTCGCCGCCCTTGCGCTTGACGGCCACCACCGTGACGCCGTACTTCGCCCGCAGGCCCGTGGTCCCGAGCTCGCGGTCCCAGTACTCCCTCGGCGGCCTCGTCTTCACCATCGCGAAGTTGTCCGCGAGCTCCACGTAATCGAGCATGGTGCCGCGTACCAGGTGCGCCACGCGCTTGCCCATGTCGTGTTCGGGCCGGATCACGCGCTCCACCCCGAGCTGCGCGAGGATCTGTGCGTGCGGTTCACTGATGGCCTTCGCCCAGATGGTGGGCCGCTCGAAGCGCAAGAGGATCGACGTCGTGAGGATGCTCGCCTCGAGATCGGAACCGATGCCGACCACCACGCGGTCGAACTCCGGCAGGGAGAGCTGGCGCAGCGCTTCCTCCTTCGTGGTGTCCGCGCGGACCACGTGCGTCAGGCGCCCGTTGTAGGACTGGACGATGTCCTCGTCGGCGTCGATCCCGAGGACCTCCGTACCCGCCTCCTCGAGCTCGAGGGCGAGCGCCCCGCCGAAGCGCCCGAGGCCGATCACCGCCACGGAGTCGGCGGCGGCGATCGCCTCGATGGGCCGGGAGGAGAACATGCGTTGCCTAGCCAATGAGCGGCCTTTCCTTCGGGAATTCGTAGTAGAGGGGTTTGGAGCGGAGCGCCAGTGCGGAGGCCAGCGTCACGGGGCCGAGGCGTCCGGCGAACATCACGAGGATCAGCACCACCTGACCCACGGGTGGGATGCCCGCGGTGATGCCCGTGGACAGCCCGACGGTGCCGAAGGCGGAGATCACCTCGAACAGGATGCGGTCGAGGCCGAAATCGGTGATGAGCATCAGGAACATGGTGGCTCCGATGACGAGGCCCACGGCGAGCAGCACGATCGAGATGGCCTGGCGGTGCACCGAGCGCGGGAGGCGCTTCCCGAAGACGTTCACGGCGGTGCCTCCGCTGATCTCGGTGTAGAGGATGAAGAACAGCACACCGAAGGTGGTGATCTTCAGCCCGCCGGCGGTGCCTGCCGGGCCGCCGCCGATGAACATGAGGACGTCCATGACCAGGAGCGTGACAGGGTCCAGAGCGGCGAAATCCACGCTGTTGAAGCCGGCGGTGCGGGTCATCGTGGACTGGAAGAAGCCCGCGAGGATCCGCTCGCCGGGCCGCAACGCTCCGAGCGTGCCCGGGTTGCCCCACTCCAGGGCGGTGATTGCCGCGGACCCCAGCAGCAGCAGCACCACCGTGCCGCTCAGCACGAGCTTGGTGGTCATGTGCCACTTGGCGGGGTAGCGGAAGTGGCGGCGCAGTTCGAAGAGCACGGGGAAGCCGAGCCCGCCGATGATCACCGCCGCGCAGATGGGCAGGCAGATCCAGGGATCCCCTGCGTACCCGATCAGGTTGTCGCTGAAGAGCGCGAAGCCCGCGTTGTTGAAGGCGGAGACGGCATGGAAGACGCCGAGCCACACGGCCTCCCAGAACCCGTGGCCGTACCCGAGCCCGAACCGGGCCGCGAGCAGCACGGCGGTCACCGACTCGACGATCAGGGTGATGCGCAGGACCCCGAGCAGCACCGTCCGCACGTCGCCGATGCCCGCGCTCTTCGTCTCCGCTGCGGCCGAGAGCCGCGAGCGCAAGCCCATGCGCCGCGCCAGGAGCACCCCGAGGAGGGATGCGAAGGCCATGATGCCGAACCCGCCCACCTGGATGAGCGCGAGGATGATCACGTGACCGAGCCCGGTCCAGTACACGGGGGTGTCGACGACGATCAGCCCGGTCACGCACACGGCGGACGTCGCGGTGAAGAGCGCCTCGAGGAGGGTGGCGCTGCCGGCACCCACCTTCGCGGTCGGGATCATCAGGAGCGCGGTCCCGCCGGCGATGGCCGCGGCGAACCCGAGGACGATCACCTGCGCCGGGTGCCGGGGGCTCAGGTGGCGGGCCCAGGCGGCGGAGCGCGTGAGGAACCCGCGGACGACGGCGGAGGCCTGCGCTTCCCGAGGGGTGTCTGTGCTCGGCCTCACGGGAACGCTCGAACCTCCGGCGGTGGGATGACGCTGTGGCGGCATCACGGGAGGGGCCCCGGGCCAGAGGCCATTCAACCCGAGCGGCGCGGCCCCGGAGGGTGTCTTTACGGCTTCTTGATGCTGTGGGCCGTCGGCTTCGTCCCCGCGGACGCGCAGGACGGGGCGTCAGGCCCGGAGGGCTCCGGCCACGTCGGTGAGCCGTGCGACCTCGTGGTCGGGCCGCGTCATGGCCGGCGGGTAGGGCGCTCCGCCACGGTTGAGCCAGACAGTACGGAGACCGGCACGGGAGGCGCCGTCGACGTCCCACGGATGCACCGCGACGAGCACGGCGTCGTCCGCGTCCCGCCCCCGTTCCCCCAGCGCGTACGCGTACGCCTCGGGTGCGGGCTTCCAGAGAGGGGCGTCCTCGACGGACAGGACGGCGGACACCAGGTCGCGGACGCCCGCCCGCTCGAGAAGGCCCGACGCCGTCGCGGCCGCGCCGTTCGTCAGTGCCACCACCTCGTGGCCGGCCTGCGCGAGGTCGCGGATGCCGTCGGCGACGTCGTCGTGCGGCGGGAGCGCCTGCAGCGCGTCGAGGACGTGCGCGACGGCGTCGTCGAGCCCGCGGTTGAGGGGCTGGTCCGCGAGGACGGACCGGAGTGCGCCCTCGGCCACCGTGCGGAAGGCCGGGTTGTCACCGAGGACGGTCAGGGCGAAGCCGTCGCGGAGCACCGCGGAGAACCAGTGCGCCGCCAGGTGGGGCGGCGCCCCGATCTCCTCGACGTGCTGCGCCATGCGGCCCATGTCCGAGAGCGTCTCGTTGACGTCGAGGAGGATCAGGGGAGGTGCCACTACTGGCGGTACCCCTCCACCTGGCTGATGGGCCGGGCGCCGGCGTCCGCGGGGTTCTCTCCGGCGTCGGCCTTGGCTCGGCGCTGGCGGAGCAGGTCCCAGCACTGGTCGAGATCCTCCTCCAGCTTCTTGAGCCGTACGGCGTGATCCTGGTGGGCCTCGCCGTCGCCCGCGTCCTGGGGCTGGTCGCGGAGGTCGTGTTCCTCCTGCACCAGTGCCTGGATGCGCTGCAGGATGTCGTGCTCGTCCATGGTGCCGTCCTTCGTCGTCGTCAGCTGGCTTACTGCTCAGGCTACTGATGCCCTTCCAGGCTGGCTAGGAGCGGCGTCGGCCCGCCCGAATTTGGCGGGCCGGTGAGATGCCCTAAGCTGTTCAGGAACAACCCGCCTGTGTAGCTCAGTCTGGTAGAGCATCCGCTTCACACGCGGAAGGCCCGGGGATCGAGGCCCCGCGCAGGCACGAACACCTGCTGGGAACAGCATCAGGAAGGCCCGTACCGCACGTCGGTACGGGCCTTCCTGCGTCTGATGTGTTCGTCGACGGTGAACAGGAAATCTCTTAGCAGTCGGCCATAGGGAGTGCTAATATCTTCGTAGTTGAGCGGAGGTCGCTCAACCTCGAAGAACCGACTACCGCACACCGTGCGGAACCTGTGAAGGAGTTGTTTCCCGTGGCCATGAAATTCGATCCGTTCCGTGAGCTTGACCGCGTCGCCGGCGCTCTCCTCGATCCCCGTCCCGGGCTGCGTCTCATGCCGATGGACCTCTACCGCGAGAAGGACCACTACGTCCTGTCGGCCGACCTCCCGGGTATCGATCCCGGATCCGTGGACATCGACGTCGACGGCCAGCTCCTGACCATCCGCGCCGAGCGCACCCTGCGCGGGGCGGAGGGCGTGAAGTGGCTGACCCGCGAGCGCGAGAGCGGCTCGTTCCTGCGCCAGCTCAACCTCGGGCAGGGCGTGGACACCGAAGGCATCTCGGCCCGCTACGAAAACGGTGTCCTCAGCGTCACCATCCCCGTCAGCGAGCGAGCCAGGCCCCGCAAGATCGAGGTCGTGAGCGGGGAGTCCTCCACTCCCATCGAGACCGCGACCGTCGAGTCCCCCGCTGGGACCCAGCAGCACTCCGTCGAGGCGTAGTCCCCACCCCGTCAGTACCCCCGGACGCCCGTCCGGGGGTACTGCTGCGTCCGGCCCCGGAAAAGGCTTGCGACGTCGGGGGCCGGACGCCAAGGATGAAGGCATGGACTTCACACCCACCTCAGCCATCGTCACCGGTTCCGATTCCGGCATCGGCCGCGCCACCGCCGTCGCCCTCGCAGCAGCGGGCTGCAACGTGGGGGTGACCTGGCACTCCGACCAGGAGGGCGCGGAGGAGACCGCGCGCCTCGTCCGCGAGAAGGGCGTGCGGGCCGCCGTCGCGCGGCTCGACACCACGGACGCACCCGCCTGCGGTGACGTGGTGGATCAGCTGGCCCGGGAGCTCGGCGGGCTGGACGTCTTCGTCAACAACGCCGGCGTCAACGGCGGCACGCTGTTCATGGAGACGGATTGGGACACGTGGCGCGGAACCCTCGGCGCCAACCTCGACGGCGCCTTCGTGTGCATCCAGCGGGCAGCCCGCCACATGATCGACGGCGGCCGGGGCGGCCGGATCATCGCGGTGACGAGCGTGCACCAGGAGCAGCCGCGTGTGGGGTCCGCCGCTTACGACGCCTCGAAGCACGGCCTGGGCGGCCTCATCCGCACCATCGCCCTTGAGCTGGCGGACCGCGGCATCACCGCTAACGCCGTCCTGCCGGGCGAGATCAACACGCCCATGAACGATTCCGCCGACCAGGACCCGCACACCATGGAACGCCCGGGCATCCCGCTCGGCCGGCCCGGTGCGCCCGAGGAGATCGCGGACGTCGTCGCCTTCCTCGCCTCCGGAGCATCGAGCTACGTCAACGGCGCCTCGTTCGTCGTGGACGGCGGGATGCTCCTGATGGGGCCGCAGGCCGGCTCGCACCTCACGAGCAACGACTGGCGGACGCTCTGACCCCTCCGGTGTGACATCGGGCACAACTTTCAGCAGCCGTTCACGTGGCGTTCAGTCCGTCCCGATACCGTGGCGCTTCCAGCTGCTTCGAAAGGCCCGCCATGGATGCTCCACACACCACTTCCACCGATACAGACCAGCAGGACTGGTCCGGCTTCCGCCGGGGCGAGCGCATCACGCTCCAGCATCCCGCCGGCACGCACCTCCGCGGGGTGCTGGACATGCGCAGCGACGACGCCTCCGTGCTGTGGATCCACCTCAACGACGGCGGTGGGCGGCGCCTGGTGCACCGCGCCGACGGATACCGGGTGCACCGGGGCTGAGCCGGGGCCCCTGCACGAGCCCCGACATGACGAAGGGCGGATCCCTCGAGGGGACCCGCCCTTCGTCATGAAAAACGCATCAGCTGATGCGGGGCCCACCCGAATCCGGGTCGTTCGTCGATGCGTCGGGCAGCGAGCCGTTCGCCGGCGATCCGCCGGAACCGCCGGTCGGCGGGGCCTCCACGTTGCCGCGCCAGGCACCCGTCTCACCGCCGCTCTTCTCGATGAAGTCCTTGAACCGCTTGAGGTCACCCTTCACCTGGGCGGTGTCGGCATTCACGACGGCCCCGATCTTCTCCGTGAAGGTCTCCGGGTGCCAGTCGATCTGCACCATGAGCCGCGTGAGGTTGTCGTCGAGACGGTGGAACGTGACGACTCCCGCATGGGATTCGCCGTCCGTGCTCTTCCATGCGACGCGCTCGTCGGGGTGCTGCTCGGTGATCTCGGCGTCGAACTCGCGCTTGACGCCTCCGATGCTGGTCACCCAGTGCGTGTGGGTGTCCGATGTCTGGGTGATGGAGTCCACTCCGCCCATGAACTGCGGGAAACTCTCGAACTGCGTCCACTGGTTGTAGGCCGTGGTGACCGGTACTGCTACGTCGATCGATTCCTGAACTGAAGCCAAAAGATTCTCCTTCGTAGAGACTCCGGAAGCGCCACGACGCCGTTCTTCAACAGCATTGTGACCGAAACCGTAAGTTCCCTTAGCGTAGGCCGAACCGGTTGGATTTGGCCAACGCACGGGTCTAGGGTGAAAGAAGGTCACCCGGGTCTGATCGGTACGTCATGTGCTCGGCCGGGCGGCGTATTTTTCTCTAGCACTGGAGGATTCATGAAGGCTTCACCCACCCTCACGGACAACATGCAGGCCGTCCTGGTCGATCTCATCGAACTCCACCTGCAGGGCAAGCAGGCCCACTGGAACGTGGTCGGCAAGAACTTCCGGGACATGCACCTGCAGCTGGACGAGATCATCGACGACGCCCGTGCCTTCGCCGACGAGATGGCCGAGCGCATGCGCGCCCTGCACGCCGTACCCGACGGCCGCAGCGTGGCCGTGGCCGAGGGCACGAAGATCCAGCCCTTCCCGTCCGGCCTCGTGTCCACCAAGGACACCGTGGGGCTCGTGGTCAACATGCTGAACGCGGCCGTGAAGACCATGCGCGACGTCCACGACCAGATCGACGAGGAGGACCCCACCACGGCGGACCTGCTCCACGGCTTCATCGGCAAGCTCGAGCAGTACGCCTGGATGGTCGACGCCGAGAACATGGAACCGACGGCGGAGGTCGTCACCCCCGTGGGAACCGAGCACGCGACCGTCTGACGACGGTGTGAGATCTCGCCCGATCACGGGCACACGGATCGCAGGACGAGGGAGGCACCCGAGGGTGCCTCCCTCGTCGCGTTCCGGTGCAGTCCCGGTGCAGTCCCGGTGCATCGCGTTCGAGCGCCGCCGCGTCCCGGCGTCGGGCCACGTACGGACCTCGGTCAGGTGATCGCGCTCCGGACCTCCGCCAGCAGGGATGCCATGTGCTGCTCGGCGGAGGCAGCGTCCCCCACGAGGACATTCGCGGCCACCTGCTCGTGGCTGTGCAGGGCGTGCTCCCTCGGATTCTGCGGCATGAGGCCCTGGTGAGTCCTCCCCGAGAGCACCTCAGCGATGACCTGCCGCAGCGCGACGAACATCTCGTTGCCGCTGGCCTCGAGGATCAGGGCGTGGAACTCGATGTCGATCTCGAGGAACGTCTCCAGCTCGCCGCTCTCGCCCAGGCGGCGCAGCTCGCGGCCCAGGTGGTCGAGGCGGTCCCTCTGGGCGGGTGTGGCGTTCTCGGCGGCGAGCGCCGCCGCGACGGGCTCGACGGCGCGCCGCAGCTGCGTGAGGGACCGGAACTGGTCATCACGGCCCGGCCCGTTCAGGCGCCAGCGGATCACGCGCGGCTCGTACACGTTCCACTGCGAGGGCGCCTGGACCACGAGCCCCACACGCCGCCGCGGGACGATCAGGTTCATGGCCTCGAGGACGCGCATGCAGTCCCTGACGACGGTGCGTGAGACACCGAACCGCTGCTGCAGTCCCTCGATCGTGAGGCGGGACCCGGCAGCGATGACGCCGTCCACGATGTCCTGACCCAGGGCATCGATGATCCGCGTGTGGAACACCGTCGCCGTCGCGGGTCCCTTCGCCTCAGCGGCCGATGACGACGTGCCTGCGGTCGGCATCGTTCCCGCTGCCTGTTCCTTCTGTTCCTTCTGTTCCCCGTGGCCCGCAGGCAGGAGCGGGGGCATCGACTGCGCTGTCATGCTCCTCCTCCGGGAGAACGTCGGCCGCCATGTACGCACGGCAGAGGGTGATCACCCCACCCTAGGGCGATCATCCGGGCTTCGAAAGGTACTACTTTTCAGAAATCAAAGGTGATACCTTTGCCGAATCGTGATGCAGCGCACAGCACGCATCGAGTGCACCGACGAAGGAGTCAGCATGGGAACACCGCGCCACATCGTGGTGATGGGGATCTCGGGATCCGGCAAGACCACGATCGCCACCCGGCTCGCCGAGCGCCTGAGGTGGGTCTTCGCCGAGGCGGACGAGTTCCATCCGGCCGCCAACATCGAGAAGATGTCCGCCGGCACCCCCCTGACGGACGAGGACCGCTGGCCGTGGCTCGACGCCATGCAGGCGTGGATGACCGAGCAGGCGCAGGCCGGTCGGAGCACCGTGGTGACCTGCTCGGCCCTCAAGCGCTCCTACCGCGACGTCCTCACGCAGGCAGAGGGCACCACCAGCTTCGTCCACCTGATCGGGGACACGAACCTGATCCTCGACCGCATGAAGACCCGCACCGGCCACTTCATGCCGCAGTCCCTCCTGCCCTCGCAGATCAGCACGCTCGAGCCACTGGAACCCGACGAGCACGGCGTGAAGATCGAGAACATCGGAACCCCCGACGAGGTCACGGAGCGCGTCGTCTCCGAGCTCGACCTCCGCAGCACCTGACCACCCCCCGATCGTCCCGTCCCCACCGAAGGAACCTCCATGCCCATCGAAGGTTGGACCCAGAGCCTCACCGCCGGTCCGCTCCTCCTGATCGCCGCGGCGGCGATCCTCGCCCTGCTCTTCCTGATCATCAAGCTCCGCATCCACGCGTTCGTGTCGCTGATCCTCATCAGCCTCGCGACCGCCTTCGCCACGGGCATCCCCACCTCGCAGATCGTCACCGTCCTCGTGGGCAGCTTCGGCTCCACCCTGGGTGCGGTGGCGCTGCTCGTGGGGCTCGGCGCCATGCTCGGCCGCCTGGTGGAGACGAGCGGTGGAGCGAAGGTGCTCGCCGACTACCTGATCAGGGTCTTCGGTGAGAACAGGGCGCCCCTGGCGCTCGGCATCGCTTCCCTGATCTTCGGGTTCCCCATCTTCTTCGACGCCGGGCTCGTGGTCATGCTGCCCGTGGTGTTCTCGGTGGCACGGCGCCTCGGCGGCGGCGTACTCCGTTACGGCCTCCCGGCTGCGGGCGCCTTCTCCGTCATGCACATCTTCGTACCGCCGCATCCGGGACCCGTGGCCGCATCGGAGTTCTTCGGCGCGAACGTCGGCGTGGTCATCATGGTGGGCCTCGTGGCAGCCATCCCCACCTGGTACGTCACCTCCTACCTCTACGGGTTGTGGGCGGGCAAGAAGTACGTGCTACCCGTGCCCGAGCTGCTCGGTACCGCGGACGAGCACGCCGAGGCGAACCCGCCGAAGTTCGGGACGGTCGTCGGGATCCTGCTGCTGCCACTCCTGCTGATCTTCCTCAACACCGGGCTCAACACCGCCGCACGGTCAGGTGCGTTCGACGAGACCCTCACCGAACAGGGCTGGTTCCAGTTCCTCCGCACGCTCGGCGAGACGCCGGTGGCGCTGCTGATCTCGCTGCTCGTGGCCTCGTACGTCCTGGGGCGCCGTCGTGGCATCGACAAGACCGTCCTCGAGAGCACGCTCGAATCCGCCCTCGGCCCGGTCTGCTCCGTCATCCTCATCACGGGCGCCGGCGGCATGTTCGGTGGAGTGCTCCGGACCAGCGGCATCGGTGACGCCCTCGCGAACGTCCTGGGCGATCTCGGCATCCCGATCATCCTCGCCGGGTTCCTCATCGCCGCGATCCTCCGCATCGCACAGGGCTCCGCCACCGTGGCGCTGACCACCGCGGCCGGCCTGATCTCACCCGCCATCGCGGCGGGCGACTACAACGCCCTGCAGCTCGCAGCGCTCGTCGTCGCCGTCGCCGGTGGTTCGGTGGTGGCGAGTCACGTCAACGACTCCGGGTTCTGGCTCGTGGGCCGGTTCCTCAACATGGACGTCAAGACGACGCTGAAGACCTGGACCGTCATGGAGACGACCATCGGCCTGATGGGCTTCGTCATCGCCGCCGGGGTCTTCGCCCTCGCCTCCGTGGGCTAGCGACGCTTCCCCCGGGACCTTGCAGGCCCACCCTGCTTCGTCCCGGGGGTGTTCGGACGGCCCGCCCTCGGATTCGCGGACCCGCTCGCACCCTTGGCCGTCGCCTTCTTCGCCGCGGCCTTCTGCGCCGCGGACCGTTTCGGCGCCTCACGCTGGGAGGGCTGCCGGGAGCTCTGCGCCGTGCGCCCCCGGACGATTCCGATGAACTCCTCGACGTCGTCGGACTCGTCCTCCACACGCCACGCGATACCGATGGTGGTCGTCGCGACACCGGGAACCGGACGGTGCACGGCGTCCTTCCGCGCGTACAGGCGGGCCAGCGACATGGGCAGGACGACGACGCCGGCACCCGACGCCGCCACCTCGACGGCCAGCCGCGCACCCCCGCATGCGACGACGTCGAGCAGCGTCTCGCCGTCGAGCTCCTCGGCCGGGACGTCGTCGTACAGCGAGAGCTCGTTCTCCCGCGACATGACCACCACGGGTTGCTCCTCGTAGAGCGGGATCAGATGGAAGCCGGCCCGGTCCACGGGAAGCCGGACGAAGGCGACGTCGTCGGATCCGGCCCTCAGGGCGGCGAGGGGATCGTCGTCGTGCTGGTGGAGTTCCAGCGGCACGTCAGGATGGCGCTCACGCCAGCGCGCCACCCACTTCCCGGGAGTCACGCCCGGCACGAAGCCGACGGACAGGGATCGGGACTGGTCGGCGTGCACCTCATCACAGTAGCCTCCGGGCCCTGCGGCGGGTGGATGGGCCGGGTCCGCCCGTTAAGCTGGGAGGATGACTCCCTCGAAGACGCCGCAAACGCTGAAGCCCGCCACCGCGGCCAAGAAACTGGGGATCTACCTGCCCGCTGCTCCGCAGGAGTTCCAGGAGACGGAGTTGACGCGCGCCGAGTTCAACGAACTCCAGCAGACCCCGCCCGAGTGGCTCGCCGAACTGCGCCGCACCGGCCCGCATCCCCGCCCCGTCGTCGCGCAGAAGCTGGGGATCTCCATCGGCGGTCTCGCCCGCGGAGGGGTCACCGATCCCCTCACGAGCGAGCAGATCACGGCACTGCTGCAGGACCCGCCGGCCTGGCTGGTCGCGGAGCGGTCCACGCAGGCCGCCGTCCGCGCGGAGGCCGCACGGGTCAAGGAGCGCGCAGCGAGCACCACCGCCGACACCGAGTAATCATCGGATAGTGGTCGTCGGGTCGTCCGGCAAGTCGTCCGGCGGCTCGACCCAGCGGCATGGCCCTGAGGCTTGGTCCGGCGCCGGCGAACAAAGCCGGTCCTCTTCCGTCGACCCTGACTCGGTGTGGAAAGACGCGCCGGGGCACGACGGCGCCGTCCTCGTGCCCCCGTGAGCGGCTCCTGGGCGTGCGTCCCTGAGCGTGCCTCCAGCGTTCCTGTGTGTCGGCGGGTCTCCGTGTGTCCGTATCGGCGACATCCCTGTGCCCCTGTATGTCGGCACGTCCCCGTGCCCGGCGTGTCTCGTGTCCTGTGTCCTGTGTGCCGTGTCTCCGGAGGACGTCATGGCCCGTCGCCTCACGCCGCGCAGGCTCTGAGAAAGCCCTGTGCGCGTTCGTGATCCGGGCGCACGCCTACCATGGAAGTGCCGAATTCCTGCGAAGGCGCGCCGATTGACTTAATCGAACACGTATTCGAATATTGGTGGGTGACGCCCTCAGCTGCCGGCCATGCCCTCGAGTGGGATGAGCCGTACCCCGACGCTGAAGCGCCACGTCCCGACGCCCCCGGCACCTCCGCGACCCGTGGCCGCGGGGATGTCGCACAGGATCTCCAGTCCCGCATCAACAGCATGCAGGCTCCCACCCTCGATTCACGGAGACTGCCCACTGTTCCGGCCCTGGCGCGGATCCTGCCCGGCGGCGGACTGCAATCGGGTGGCTCCTACGCCGTCCGCAACTCCACCACCCTCGCCATGGCCCTGCTCGCGGGCCCGTCGTCCACGGGCTCCTGGTGCAGCGTCATCGGCATCCCGGACTTCAGCGTGGAGGCAGCACAGGGGTTCGGCATCAATCTCGAACGCCTCATCCTGATCCCCGATCCCGGAAGCCAGTGGCTCACGGTCACCGCAGCACTCGTGGACGTCGTCTCGATCGTCCTCACCCGCGCCCCGGAACACCTCGCCCCCACGGAATGGGCCCGGCTCAAGGCCAGGCTCCGCCAACGGGGAGCAGCGCTGATCACGCTGGGTGCCTGGAAGCAGAGCGACTCGACGCTCGGCGTCGCCGAGAGCGCCTGGGAGGGCCTCGGCGCAGGCACCGGACACCTGCGGGGACGCCGGATGAAGATCACCGCGACCCAACCCTCGGGCAGGCTCCGTCACGCCTACGTGGGGCTCACGGATCTGCAGGGCGTGGCCGCGGTGGAACCGGCGGCGTCGCACCCGGCGGGTACGCCCGTCGGAATCCCCGCAGGGGTCCCCGCCGGGGTCCCCGCAGGCCTTCCCGCCGGCCTTCCCATGGGTGACGCCGCACCCGGCCTGTTCGAGCCGCTACTGGTGAAGTCCTCGTGACCGCGTCCCCGTCGGTTCCGTCCCTGACGCCTGCCGCACCCACGGCCACCCGGATCATGATGCTCTGGTGCCCCGACTGGCCCATCACCGCAGCGCTCCGCGAGCACGCCCTGCCCACCGACGCTGCACTCGCGCTCGTGGAGCGGGGTGAGGTCTTCGCCTGCTCTCCCGCCGCTCGCCAGGACGGCGTGAAGAGGGGTCTGCGTATCCGCGAAGCACAGGCACGCAGCACCGGACTGGTGTGCCTGCCCTACGATCCCTCCCTGGACGACCGCACCTTCGAACCGGTGACCGCCGCGGTGGAGACCATCATGCCCGGCGTCCAGGTGATCCGGCCCGGACTGTGCGCCATCAGGGTCAAGGGGCCCTCGCGCTACTACGGCGGCGAGGACAAGGCGGCGGACGTGGTCTTCGCGACACTCGAGGCCATGGGGCTCACGGACGTGCGGATCGGCATCGCGGACGGTCCGTTCGCCGCCGAGCAGGCCGCCAAGGCCACGGACCAGGTGGAGGAGCTGGACACCGAGCGCCTCGTCGTCATCCCGCCCGGACGCTCGCCCCTGTTCCTCAGCAGCTACCCCCTGGAGATCCTCGAGGTACCGAAACTCGCCGTCCTGCTGAAGCGCCTGGGTATCCGTTCCCTCGGCGACTTCGCGGCGCTCAAGGCCTCGGACGTCCGGAACCGCTTCGGGATCGAGGGGGCGATCGCGCACCGCCAGGCGAGCGGCCTCGACCACCGGAACGTCGTGGCGCGGAAACCGCCACCGGACCTGGACACCCAGGCCGATTTCGAGCCCCCGCTCGCCCGTATCGACCAGCTCGCCTTCGCGTTCCGCACGAAGGCCGAGGAGTTCGTGGGGGCGCTCCGTGACGCGGGGCTGGTGTGCAGCGCCCTGCACGTCTCGCTGCACACGGAATCGGGGGAGGTCTCCGAGCGCCGCTGGCAGCATCCGCGCTGGTTCGACGCCGACGACGTCGTGGACCGCGTGCGCTGGCAGCTCCAGGGCACCAACGCGTCCGATCACGGCCTGACCTCCGGCATCAGCCGTGTCCACGTGGTCCCGGACATCGTCGAGGACCTCGCCGACCACGCCGACGGCCTGTGGGGCACGGGACCGGACGAGGGAATCCACCACGGGCTCGCCCGCGTGCAGAGCATGCTCGGGCACGGCGCCGTGCTCACCGCGATCATCGCCGGCGGGCGGTTGCTCGCTGACCGCCGGGTGTTCATCCCGTGGGGGGACACGCCGTCGGACCCGCAGCAGTCCGGGAAGGCCTCGGTCAGGAACCGGGAGCAGCCCTGGCCCGGGCGGGTGCCCGGACCGGCACCCGCCACGGTGTTCGCGCATCCCGTGCCCGCCGTCGTCGTGGATTCCCGCGGCAACCCTGTGGACGTGGACCCCCGCGGCGTCCTCAGCGCCGACCCTGCGTTCTTCAGTGCGGGGCCCGACGACGACCGCCGGACCGTGCACTCCTGGACCGGACCCTGGCCCATCAACGAACGCTGGTGGGACCCGAAGGGCCGTGTCCTCAACCGCTTCCAGGTGGTGGACCGGTCGGGCTCCGCCTGGCTGCTCCTGCTCGAGGACCATGCATGGTGGGTCGAGGCCGGCTACGACTGACCCGACGGCTGACTCGGAGCACCGGAGCACCGGAGCACAGACGACACCGCACACACGCACGCACACACGAGATCCGAACGGGGAGGCACCATGGGCTGGAACAACCCACCCATTCCGTGGTCGGACTTCGAGCGGAGCCTGTCCGACACCCGCCCCGGCTCCCCTCCTCTCGGGGCGGACGGCGGGGACAGCCCCGCGTGGTCGCGGAAGCGGCAGCCGTACACGGCACCGCCTGAGGCATCCGCGCCCGAGGGCCCGGTGGTGCCGTACGCGGAACTGCACGTCCACTCGAACTTCAGCTTCCTCGACGGCGCCTCGAGCCCCGAGCACCTCGCCGAGGAGGCCCAGCGGCTGGGCCTCTCGGGCATGGCCCTCACCGATCACGACGGCCTGTACGGCGCAGTGCACTTCGCCGAGGCGGCCGAGAAGTACCCGGGCTTCTCCACCATGTACGGCACGGAGCTCTCCCTCGAACTGACGAAACCCCAGAACGGTGAGGCGGATCCCGAGGGGCGGCACCTCCTCGTCATCGCGCGCGGATCCGAGGGGTACCACCGCCTGTCCACGGCCATCACCGAGGCCCAGCTCGCCGTCGACGCCGAGAAGGGGAAGCCCCGCTACGACCTCGAGAGCCTCGCCGCCCACGCCGACGGCCGGTGGATGGTGCTCACGGGCTGCCGGAAGGGCGCCGTCCGCTCGGCGCTCGCGGCCGAAGGTGACGCCGCGGCCGAGGCGGAGGTCCGTGCGCTCGTCGAGCTGTTCGGCAGGGACTCGGTCGCCGTCGAGCTCATCGATCAGGGCAACCCGCTGGACTCCGCGCACAACGACGCCCTGACCGCCGTCGCGCTGCGCCTGAAGCTGCCCACCGTGGCCACCAACAACGTGCACTACGCCACCCCGAAACAGCACCGGCTCGCTTCCGCACTCGCCGCGGTGCGGGCCCGCCGGAGCCTCGATCAGATGGACGGCTGGCTCCCCGCCGCAGGGTCTGCGCACCTGCGCAGCGGCGCCGAGATGGCACGGCGGTTCAGGGACTACCCCGGGGCCGTGGAGCGCACGGTGGACATCGCCGCCGATCTCTCCTTCACCCTGCGTAGCGTGAAACCCGGGCTGCCGAACATCGACCTGCCGGAGGGCCACACGCAGATGAGCTACCTCCGCGAGCTCGTCTGGCGGGGGGCGGACAAGCTCTACGGTGGGCGGGAGGACGTACGGGAGAGGATCGAGCGGGAGCTCGACGTCATCGAGGACAAGAACTTCCCGGGCTACTTCCTGATCGTCCACGACCTCGTGCACTATGCGCGTCGCAACGGCATCCTGTGCCAGGGGCGGGGCTCGGCGGCCAATTCGGCGGTCTGCTACCTCCTGGAGATCACCGCCGTCGATTCCATCAAGTACCAGCTCCCCTTCGAGCGGTTCCTCTCGAGCATGCGCGACGAGGAACCGGACATCGACGTCGACTTCGACTCGGACCGCCGCGAGGAGGTCATCCAGTACGTCTACCGGAAGTACGGGCGCTTCAACGCCGCGCAGGTGGCCAACGTGATCACCTACCGGCCCAAGTTCGCCGTCCGGGACATGGCGAAGGCCCTCGGCCACAGCCCCGGCCAGCAGGACGCCTGGTCCAAGCAGATCGAGCGGTGGGGCGGGCTGGTCTCCAGCGACGACCACGACATCCCGGAATCCGTGGTGGGCCTGGCGCAGGAGGTCCTGAAGTTCCCGAGACACATGGGCATCCACTCCGGGGGCATGGTGCTCACGGACCGCCCGGTCGGCGAGGTGTGCCCGATCGAGCACGGGCGCATGGACGGCCGGACGGTCCTGCAGTGGGACAAGGACGACTGCGCGTGGATGGGCCTCGTGAAGTTCGACCTCCTGGGCCTCGGGATCCTCGCCGCCATCCAGTACAACTTCGACCTCGTGGAACGGCACTTCGGGGAGCGGTGGGAACTGCACTCCATCCCGAAGGAGGAGCAGGGGGTCTACGACATGCTGTGCTTCGCGGACTCCGTGGGCGTCTTCCAGGTGGAGAGCCGCGCGCAGATGGGCATGCTGCCCCGCCTGCTGCCCCGTCAGTTCTACGACCTCGTGATCGAGGTGGCCCTCGTGCGGCCGGGGCCCATCCAGGGCGGCGCCGTGCACCCCTACGTCAAGAGGAAGACCGGGGAGGAGGAGGTCCGGTACATCCACCCCGACCTCAAGCCCGTCCTCGAGCGGACGCTCGGCGTTCCCCTGTTCCAGGAACAGCTGATGCAGATGGCCATGGTGGTGGGCGGCTGCTCGGGGGCGGACGCCGATGTGCTGCGCCGGGCCATGGGGTCCAAGCGGGGCGAGGAGCGGATCGACTCCCTCAAGGCGAAGCTCTACGAGGGCATGGAGTCGAACGGGATCACCGGTGAGGTCGCGGACACCATTTACAACAAGATCCACGCGTTCGCGAACTTCGGGTTCGCCGAGAGCCACTCGATCAGCTTCGCGCTCCTCGTGTACGTCAGCGCGTGGTTGCGGCTCCATTACCCGGGTGCGTTCCTCGCGGCCCTGCTGCGCGCGCAGCCCATGGGTTTCTACTCGCCGCAGACCCTCGTGGCGGACGCCCGGCGGCACGGGGCCGTCGTCCTCCGGCCAGACATCCTCCACTCGGGCGTCCACGCGGACCTCGAACCCCTCGAGGGCTTCGAGCCGCCGGAGGATCCCCGCGAGCGGGCCACCGGCATGGCGTGCTGCCTGGAGGACGAGCAGCCGCCCGTGGGGTACTTCGATCGCGACACCCCGTTCGATTCCACGCCCCATCGGCGCGACGGTAACTACGCGGTGCGGCTCGGCCTCGCGAGCGTGGAGAGTCTCGGGCTGAAGCTCGCCGAGAGGATCGTCGCCGAACGGGAGGAGAACGGGCCGTACGAGGACATGCCGGACCTCGCCCGCCGCACGGGGGTCAACGCGGGTCAGCTCGAAGCCCTCTCGGCGTCCGGGGCGTTCGACTCGATGGGTCTGAGCCGCCGCGAGGCCCTGTGGAACGCAGGGCCGGCCTCCACGGAGCGGGAGGGCCAGATCAAGGGGACGGCCGTCTACATCCAGCCGCCGCTGCTGCCGGAGCTCTCGGACATCGACAAGGTGGGTTCGGACCTGTGGTCCACCGGCATCACCCCGGACGACCACCCGGTGCGGCACGTCCGCGCCAGGTTGAGGCGCAGGGGTGCCCTGAGCGCCGTCGAACTGAAGTCGGCTGAATCCGGGAGGCGGGTCGAGGTGGCGGGGGTGGTGACGCACCGGCAGCGACCGGCGACGGCGAGCGGCATCACGTTCATGAACCTCGAGGACGAGACCGGGCTGGTCAACGTCATCTGCTCGGTCGGAGTGTGGCAGCGGCACCGCCGCGTGGCCCGCGAGGCGAGCAGCGTGATCGTGCGCGGGATCCTGGAACGCTCAGCCGAGGGGATCGTCAATGTGGTCGCCGACCGCATCGAGGTGCTGCAACTCAAGGCGACCACGAAGTCCCGCGACTTCCGCTGACCGGCGGGGAGCCGGTCAGCAGGAGCCGCGAGGACCGTCGTACTTCGTGGTCCCTACTCGGTGTCGCGCGTGGTCTGCTCCGCGAGCGTGTCCCAGAAGGAGGTGTCGGCGGTGTCGATGGAACCGTCGGCGATGGCACGTGCCGTGGCGTCGAGCGTCGTCACCGTCTGCTTGATCAGGTAGCCGTTGCTCTTCTGTCCCAGCACCGCGGACTCGGCGGTGTTGTCGGACATGCCGCGCATCTCGAACAGCAGGGTGGAGATTCCGTACTCGACGGCGATCCCGTTACGGCTGATCGTCTCCGCGGAGCCGCCCACGTACCGGCCGAGGTGGCCCCAGCCGGTCGAATCGACGGCGTCGAACACCACGGCCCCGAGGCGCTTGGACCCCTCGACGACGTCCGCCGTCGCATTCTCGGTGGTCGGGAACAGGATGGAGCCGGAGACGAGCTCGCCGTCACGCTCGCTCTGCGTGCCCTGGTGGTGCAGGTCGATCATGTAGTCGATGTCGTACGCACGCATCACGTTCTGATGGAGGGCCTGCGTCTCCGGCTGGATCTTCGCCACGTGGTCACGGTTGAGGTCCGTGCCGGTCGCGTTGGCACGCGTCAGCGTGCGTCCGCCGTCGGCGATGTAACCGTCGAGGGGGAAGTCGACGTCGCCCATGGCGCCGTCGGGGTTGAGCATGGGGACGATCAGGATGTTCACGCCGTCGAGCACACCCTTCGTCTTGCCCGTCCCGAGGTGCTTGATGTACTCGAGGGCACCCTCCGTGGTCAGCTGCTCGTTCCCGTGCTGCTGCGTCAAGTACAGGATGGTCGGGTTGCTGGGGTCGGAGATGTACTTCGCGAGGTAGAGGTCACGGCCCTTGACCGACTGCCCGATCACCTCGAGCTCCATCGCGGGCTGGCGTGCGTCCTGCTTCTGCAGTTCGGCGACCACCTCGTCGTAGGTGCGGAGGATCGAGGTGTTGATCGTCTCGTTCCCGCCGTAGTTCGGGCCCTCACCGACGGCGACGGCGGGTGCTGCTGCGGCGCCCGATGCCAGCAGGGCTGCCAACGACAGGGCGGTGATCGTCCTGGATGTTCTCATGCTCGTTCTCCTCAGGGGTGCGAAAAGGTGCTGCGACAGTGGTGCGCAGGGTCCGGGGATGGTTCGATGCGAGTACCGCACGGACGCGGTGCAGACAGTGAAACGCCACCCCTTGCTTGTGTCAACCAGTTTCGGAATCGTCGACGGTCTGGGCGCGCGTATCCGGGCATGAGAAAAGGGCCCCCGCCGAGCGGGAGCCCTTGACCGTTCTTCACTGTGCGCGAGGGGGGATTT
Organism: Arthrobacter sp. TJ-236; assembly: GCF_058269235.1. Classification (NCBI taxonomy): domain Bacteria; kingdom Bacillati; phylum Actinomycetota; class Actinomycetes; order Micrococcales; family Micrococcaceae; genus Arthrobacter; species Arthrobacter sp. TJ-236. The sequence goes on along the minus strand of NZ_JBZCNI010000003.1, from coordinate 105,441 downwards.
GAACCCCCACACCCTTTCGGATACTGGCACCTGAAGCCAGCGCGTCTGCCGTTCCGCCACTCGCGCAATTCGAGATTCCACGCACGGGCGCCTGACGCCCGCGGTGTGAACAGCAGAGTCAAGCATAGCCGAATGCTGCGGCGTTCGCCTAAACCGGGGCACGACGACGGCGGTCGGCGGAACGCGCCGCGTACGGGATCGTTGTGACACAGTGACCCTCCGCCCGGCCGACCTGGCCTCGGCGCCGGGTCGTCCCAGTAGTATCGGACAGGACATGCCCGGCTGCAGCACGCCGTTTGCAGGACCGGGGGACGCACTGCGGCAGCTCTGCTGCGGGGCCGAACGGCATAGGGCACCAGCGGAAGGAGGCAGACGGTGGGCATCCTCGACAATGTGGAGCGCGGACTCGAGAAGCTCGTCCGTGGTGCCTTCAGCACGGGCTCGAAGTCGCAGGTACAGCCGCTGGAGATCGCCAGCGCGCTGCGTAAGGAGCTCGACAACCGCTCGCTCGTCCTCTCCCAGGGACGCACCCTCGCGCCGAACGTCTTCACGGCCCGGCTCTCGGACTCCGACTTCGATCTCGCGCAGCAGTGGGGTTCGGCGCTGGCGGAGGAGCTGTGCGATGTGGTCATCGCTCACGTCAACAGCCAGCAGTACAGCCTGCAGGGGCCCGTGCGGGTGTCCTTCGAGCACGATCCCGAGCTCCGTGCGGGCGTGTTCGAGATCGACTCGTCCATCGAGAAGCAAGCCACTCCCCGGCGCCCTGCCACGCCGTCCGCTCCTGCCGCGCCACGACGCCAGCCCACCCGGTACCAGCCGGTGCTCGACCTCGACGGCCGGCGGTACTCCATGAACTCCTCGTCCATCGTCCTCGGTCGCTCGTCCGAGGCGGACATCATGGTGGATGACACCGGTGTCTCACGCCGACACCTCGAGATCCGCGCGACCGACGGCCGCTTCTTCGCCGTCGACCTCGGCTCGACCAATGGCAGCTACGTCAACGGGCAGCGCGTGGACGGCCGCTCCGAACTCACGGACGGCTCCACCATCACGATGGGCCGCTCCCGCATGACGTTCCACCTCGTGACCACGCAGGGCGGAGGGGCGGACCGATGAGCGAAGCCGGAGAACTCACCGTGACGCTCCTGCGCTTCGGGTTCCTGATCCTGCTCTGGGTCCTCGTGCTCAGTACCGTCGGGGCCCTCCGGCGTGATCTCGTGGTCGGCCGCCGCAACAAGGTGGGAACCCCGACGGCCCGGGAGATCCGACGGAACCCGGAGCTCGAGGAGACGCCGCCGCCGGCCCGCGCCGCAGCCCACCGGCTCGTCGTCACCGAAGGACCCCTCGCGGGAACCTCGCTCGATCTCGCGGCCAGTCCCATTCTGCTCGGCCGCGCGCAGGAGGCCACGCTCGTGCTCGAGGACGACTACGCCTCGGGTCGGCACGCACGGCTGTTCCCCCAGGGCAGCCGGTGGTTCATCGAGGACCTCGGGTCGACGAACGGCACCTATCTCGGAGGGGCGCAGCTCACCCGCGCCCTGCCCGTGGAGCCCGGGGTACCCATCAGGATCGGTAAGACGGTCATCGAATTGAGGCCATGAGCGTGCGGCTCGCGCTGAGGTTCGCCGCGCGCTCCGACGTCGGCATGGTGCGCTCCAAGAACGACGATTCGGCCTATGTGGGGCGCTACCTCGCCGTCGTGGCCGACGGTATGGGAGGGCATGCGGGTGGCAACGTGGCGTCCGCGTCCACCGTGCTGGACCTCGTGCACCTCGACCACGCCGATCACGGGGGCGAGGCGGCCACTCACCTCGCCGACGAGATCCAGACCGCCAACTCCCTGCTGTCCGAGCTCGTGTCCACGAACCCTCAGCTCGCGGGCATGGGCACCACCGTCACCGCGCTGCTGCTCGAGGACGGCACGCTGCAGCTGGCGCACATCGGCGACTCCCGGGCGTACCGGCTGAAGAACGGGACGTTCGAGCAGATCTCCCGCGACCACACCTTCGTGCAGCGGCTCATCGACGAGGGGCGACTGAAGCCCGAGGAAGCGGAGATCCACCCGCACAAGAACGTGCTGATGCGGGTCCTGGGTGATGTCGACGCGAGCCCCGAGCTGGACCTCGAGCAGTTCGACGCCGAGGTCGGGGAGCGGTGGCTGCTCTGCTCGGACGGGCTGAACGCCGTACTCCAGGACCGCGTGGTGGAGCAGGTCATGCGCGAGACGCCGGACCTCCGTGACTGCGTGGACACCCTGGTGGAGCTGACGCTCGCGGGCGGGTCCCCGGACAACATCACGATCGCCGTGGTGGAGGTCGTCGAGATGGAGGACGCCGACGCGGCTCCGGCGCCACCGGCGGACCGGGGAACGGGCGAGCGCAGGCCCGGGAAGACCACCGGGAAGAACGCCGCCCCGGCGACGCGGGATCCTGCGCCGCCCGCGGAGATCGACGGGAACGGCGACCTCCCGAGCACGGCCATCCGCGCGGACGTCATCCGGCGTGATCTCATGTCCCGTCCGCACGTGCTCGTGGGATCCGCCGCCCTCGCCACCGAGACCGGTCAGATCCCCATCGTCACGCAGCGCTCCACCGAGCGCCGCGCCGCCATGATGCTCACCCACCGGGCCGACGACGAGCCGGACGACGTCGACGAGGAGACCGGGGCGAGCAAGCGACGCTGGCTGGTGCCCGCGTTCCTGACCCTCATGACCCTGATCCTCATCACGGTGCTGGGGTTGGGGTACACCTGGACCCAGACCCGCTACTACGTTGCGGAGGCGGAGAACCGTGTGGCGATCTACACGGGTGTCCCGCAGCGGGTGGGGCCGCTCGTCCTCAGTGAGCTCTACGAGATGACGGACATCCCCGTGTCGAACCTGCCCGAGTACCAGCGGTCGAGGGTCGCCAACACCCTTCCCGCGGCGAGCCTCGACGAGGCCGAGCGGATCGTCGGCGATCTCCGGAGCGAGCTGCGCGCCGTCGCCTGTGACCCTGCAGCCACGGGCACCGCGACGGCCGGCCCGGACGGCACTCCGTCCGCCAGCCCATCCGGCACACAACCGCCCGCGTCACCCGCCCCCTCGGGAACCGCCGGAACGCCGACGCCGGACGCCACCGCGTCCGTCTCGCCGACCCCGGCCGCGGCAGAGCCGGCTCCTTCCGCGTCGGCCTCGCAGGAGCCCGACGCCGCCGCATCCGCCCTCGACTGCGGAGGTGCAGCCAATGAGTGACGTCCTGACCGTGCCGAGGTCCCGGCGGACCGTGGAACTCTTCCTGCTGGTGATCGCCCTCGCCGTGGCCGTCGGCGCCAACTACCTCGCGGGGATCGGCCGCGAGGAGGCGTTCAACGATTACTTCTGGGCGCAGGCCCTCACGCTCGGACTGATGAGCCTGTTCATCCACGTGATCCTGCGGGTGAAGGCGAAGTATGCCGATCCGGTGATCCTTCCCATCGTCGTCGCGTTGAACGGGATCGGGCTCGCGATGATCCATCGCCTGGACCTCTCGGCCGCCCTGATCAATCCCGAGTTCGCACCGGTGGCTCCCCAGCAGGTGCTGTGGACGGCGGTGGCCATGGGTTCAGCGGCGGTCGGTCTGATCGTCCTGCGGGACCACCGCATCCTGCGCCGCTTCACCTACATCTCGCTGATCGTCAGCGCCGTGCTACTCCTGCTTCCACTCACTCCGCTGGGTCTGGAGATCAACGGCGCTCGCATCTGGATCTCCGTGGGCTTCGGGACGTTCCAACCGGGCGAGATCGCGAAGATCACCCTCGCGATCTTCTTCGCCGGCTACCTGTCCACCAATCGGGACCTGATCCTGCTGGCGGGCAAGAAGATCGGGCCGCTCCAGCTGCCCCGGTTCCGGGACCTCGCGCCCATGGCGGCCGCGTGGCTGGTGAGCATCGGCGTGCTCATCTTCCAGCGCGATCTCGGCTCCTCCATCCTCTTCTTCGGCTTGTTCATGGTCATGATCTACGTGGCGACGAGTCGCGTGAGCTGGGTGTTGATCGGTCTCGCCATGATCGGCGTCGGCGTCTTCGTGGCCCTCGAGCTCTTCAGCCACGTCGCCCTGCGCTTCGACTCGTGGCTGAACGCGTTCTCGCCGGACATCTACGAGCGGGCACCGGGAGGCAGCCGCCAGGTGGTCCAGGGCCTGTTCGGCCTGGCGAACGGTGGCCTGCTCGGCACGGGCTTCGGCGAGGGCCGGCCGGATCTCGTGACATATTCCAACAGCGACATGATCATCGCCGCTCTCGGCGAGGAGCTCGGACTCATCGGGGTCGTCGCCATCGTGATGCTCTACGTCCTCCTCGTGTCCCGGGGGATCAGGGCCGCGCTGGGTACCAAGGACGGGTTCGGGAAGCTGCTCGCCTGCGGGTTGTCCTTCACGATCGCACTGCAGTGTTTCGTGGTGATCGGCGGCATTACGCGCCTCATCCCGCTGACCGGGCTCACCACGCCGTTCATGTCCGCGGGTGGGTCCTCACTGCTGGCAAACTGGCTCATTGTGGGTCTGCTCCTCCTCATCTCGGAGACCGCGCGGCGGCCCGCGCCGACGGCACCCATGAAGGACTCCTTCCCGGAGGCGCTCGGGGTCAGCGGCAAGCCCGTCAAAAAGAAAGCCACGAAGGGGGCCGAGCTGTGAACCAGGCCATCCGGAGCGCGTGGATCGTGGCGATGACCATGTTCGCGCTGGTGCTCGGTTCCCTCACGTACGTCCAATACTTCGCCGCCTCGGAACTCAACGGCAACCCCTGGAACAGCCGCCAGATCTTCGCGGACTTCGACCGTCAGCGCGGTGCCATCCTCGTGGACGGCCGCGCGATCGCCGAGTCCGTGCCCTCGAACGACGAGTTCAACTTCCAGCGTGTGTACGAGGAGCCGGAACTGTACGCGCACCTGACCGGCTACTACTCGCTGTCGCTCGGTTCCACGCAGCTGGAGAATGCTCAGGGCAAAGAGCTGGCCGGTACCAGCAGTTCACTCTTCTACGATCGCGTGGTGCAGCTGTTCTCGGGTGTGGAACCGCAGGGCGCGTCGGTGGAACTCACCATCGACCCGGAGATACAGCGGCTCGCCTTCGATCTCATCCCGGAAGGTCAGCGTGGCTCGATCGTGGTGATGGAACCGGCGACCGGCAACATCCTCGCGATGGTGTCGAAGCCGAGTTTCGATCCCAACCTGCTCTCGGGCCACGACACCGCGATCATCGAACAGAACGTCGCGACCCTCACGGAACAGCCGGGCCTCTCCATCTACGAGAACCCCGCCACGCAGTCACTCATCGCGCCCGGATCGGTGTTCAAGCTGATCGACGCGGCAGCCGCACTCGAATCCGGCGACTACGACGCCGACTCCGAGATTGCGAACCCTCCCGCGCTCGAGTTCCCGGGCATCAACTACACGCTGCCGAACTTCGTTACAGGCCAGTGCGCCACTCGGACGACGGCGGACCTCGAGTTCGCGCTCGAGCAATCCTGCAACACGCCCTTCGCGCAGATCGCACTGGACCTCGGTGAGGAGGCGCTTCGCGACCAAGCGCAGCGGTTCGGTTTCGGCGAGCCCCTCGACATCCCCACGGGTGTGTCCGCGAGCATCTTCCCCACGGATCTCGACGAGCCCGAGCTCGCACAGTCCGCGATCGGTCAGTTCGACACCCGCGTGACGCCGCTGCAGATGGCGATGGTGGTGGCCGCGATCGCGAACGACGGCGAGCAGATGAAGCCCCAGCTCATCAGGTCGGTTCGGGCAGCGGATCTCGAACTGATCGATTCCCCGCAACCCGAGACGCTGCGGGAGTCCGTCAGCGAGGAGACCGCGAACCAGCTCACGGACTGGATGGTCAACGTGGTCGAGAACGGCACGGGCCAGGGGGCACGGATCCCCGGCGTGGACGTGGCCGGGAAGACCGGCACCGCCGAGGTGCCGGGCTCCGGCGACAACGCCTGGTTCACCGGATTCGCTCCCGCGGACGAGCCCCAGGTCGCCGTCTCGATCGTGATGCAGGACGTGGACATCCCCACCGGTCAGCAATTGACCTCACCCAGTGCCAAAAGACTCATGGAAGCGGTGTTGAGCAGATGAGGCCAACGTCAGGCATCACCCTGGGCGGAAGGTTCGAACTGACCGAGCGCATCGCCATCGGCGGCATGGGCGAGGTGTGGAAGGCACGCGACCAGATCCTCGGTCGCATCGTCGCGATCAAGATCCTCAAGGAGGAGTACTCGGGCGATCCCGCGTTCCTCAACCGCTTCCGGGCGGAGGCGCGCCACACGGCGCTCCTCAACCACGAGGGGATCGCCAACGTGTTCGACTACGGCGAGGAGGGCGGCTCGGCCTACCTCGTCATGGAACTCGTGCCGGGGCAGCCCCTGTCCGCCGTGATCGAGAAGGAGCAGGTCCTCTCGCCGGACCGCACGCTGTCGATCGTGGGACAGACCGCCACGGCTCTGGCGGTCGCGCACCGCCAGGGGCTCGTGCACCGCGATGTGAAGCCGGGCAACATCCTCGTGATGCCGGACGACCGCGTGAAGATCACCGACTTCGGGATCGCCCGTCTCGCCGATCAGGTGCCGCTGACTGCCACCGGACAGGTGATGGGAACGGCGCAGTACCTCGCGCCCGAACAGGCCACGGGTCAGCAGGCCACCGGTTCCTCGGACATCTACGCCCTCGGCGTGATCGGCTACGAGCTCCTCGCCGGACGTCGTCCGTTCTCGGGTGAGTCGCAGATCGCCATCGCACTCGCCCAGGTCAACGACGCCCCACCGCCCCTGCCCGAGTCCATTCCCCTACCGGTTCGCGCACTCATCGGCTCGATGCTCGCGAAGGATCCGGCTGACCGGCCCCGTGACGCCGAGGCACTCGCCCGCGCGGTCGAGGCCATCCGTGCCGGGGACATCCGGGCCGCCGAGGCGGCCGTACCCGGCATGCTCGCGTTCTCCGCGGGTGCGGACATCCCCACGGCGGCAGTGCCCCGGCAGGACACCCAGGCGACGACGGCGGTCCCGCCGACCACGACGTCGGCGCTCCCCACGGTCGCGGCCCCGGCCGCGGTGGGCGCCGCGGGCATCGCGGCGTCACGCACCTGGTCCCCCGACGATGCCGACCCGGAGCCCGCAGCGCAGCCCTACCGGCGCGAGGAGGAGAACCGGCGAAGCCCCTGGCTGATCCCGCTGATCGTCCTGCTCCTGCTGGCCCTCGCTGCCATCGCCTTCCTGATCCTCCAGCCGCTGCTCGCAGGCGACGACGGCGACCCCTCGCCCGGGCCTGCCGACACCACGTCCGCCAGTCCGACGCCGACGACGTCCCGCACGGCGTCGCCGTCCTCCTCGCCTTCATCGGCCACTCCGTCATCGAGTCCGAGCACCACCGACGCGGAGGACAACCTGGAGAACGTCTCGCAGGCGAGCTATCAGGGTCGGCAGCTCAATGACGTGACACAGGACCTGGTCGCGCTGGGCTTCGGCGTGAACGCCATCCAGCAGGATTCGTCCGAATCCGACGGAACGGTGATCGCCGTCAACCCCGTCGGTCCGCTGCCTGCCGGTACGACGATCAACGTGACGTATTCTCGCCAGGTCGTGACTGTTCCGGGTCTGACGGGACTCACAACCACCGACGTGGAGCGGCAACTGACAGAACTCGGCCTGCAGCCGGTGAACGCCGGACCCGAACCGTCCCAGCAGCCGGCCGGCACCGTGATCCGCGTCGACCCGGGAGCCGGAGCGGTGATCCCGGTCGGCACCGAGGTCTACTACGTCGTCTCCAGTGGTCCTCAGCCCACCCAGGCCCCCATCACGCCGACGCCCACGCCGGCACCGACGACGCCGTCGGCCTCCCCCTCGGCGACCACCGGCCCATGAGGTACGTCATGGATCACTCCGCGCTTCGGGCAACCGGTCCGTCCGAGGAGGCCAGCTGATGTCCGCCGAGCGCGTCCTCGATGGACGCTACGAGGTCCTCGAACTGATCGGGCGCGGCGGCATGGCCGACGTGCACCTGGGCCGTGATCTGAGGCTCGGGCGCTCGGTCGCCATCAAGGTGCTCCGCCAGGACATGGCCCGCGATCCGCTGTTCCAGTCCCGGTTCCGTCGGGAGGCGCAGGCTGTCGCCGGGCTCAACAACCCGAACATCGTCGCGGTGTACGACACGGGCGAGGAGGAGGTCAGCGACCGCCACCAGCACGAGATGCGCGTCCCCTTCATCGTGATGGAATACGTCCAGGGCCGCACGCTGCGCGACCACGTCCGTGCGGGCGACCTCACGCCCGAAGCGAGCATCGCCCACCTCGTCGGTGTCCTCGGAGCACTCGACTACAGCCACAAGGCAGGGATAGTCCACCGGGACATCAAACCGGCCAACGTCATGATCACGCCCGAGGGCATGGTCAAGGTGATGGACTTCGGCATCGCCCGTGCCATGGCCGACTCGCAAGCCACCATGACCCAGACCCAGGCCGTGCTCGGCACCGCGCAGTACCTCTCACCCGAGCAGGCACGCGGCGAGACGGTGGACACCCGCAGCGACCTCTACTCGGCCGGCTGCCTCCTGTTCGAGCTCCTGACGGGCAGGCCGCCGTTCATCGGTGACAGCCCGGTGTCCGTGGCCTATCAGCACGTGCGGGAGGAACCGCCACTGGCCAGCAGCCTCAACCCCGCCGTGACCCCGGCAGTGGACTCCGTGATCTCGAAGGCGTTGCGGAAGGACCGTGAGGACCGCTTCCAGACCGCCGCGGCCTTCCGGTCGGCACTGCTCGACGCCGGTCGGGGCATCGCCCTGCCGGGAGCCGCCGCACCCACCGAGGCGATGGACCTCCAGGATCCCCGCACCCGATCGATGACGCGCGGAGCGGTGCTGGGAGCCGCAGGAGCGGGAGCCGCCGTCGGTGCCGCGGCGTTCGCGGACGGGGATCCGCGGACCCGGGCCATGGACAGGGTGGCGGCCGAGCGCGCCCTCCCGGTCGCGCCGCTCCCGGACACCGATCACCACGAGGAGGACTACGACGTCCTCGGCGGCGCACGGGGCGACGACCGCGACCGCCGCGACGAGAAGCGGCGTTCGTCGTCGCGCGCCGCCTGGATCACCGTGTTCTTCATCATCGTCCTCGCCGTCCTCGGCGGCGGGTACGTGGTCCTCACGAGTCTCGGCGACAACGAAACAGCGCAGGAGGTCACGGACGTCACCGTCCCCGAGCTCACGAACCTCACGGAGGCGGACGCGATCGACCTCATCGAGGACGCCGGACTGAACTCGTCGACCGACGAGGCCTTCAACAGCACCGTCGAGGAGGGGAACGTCATCAGCTCGGACCCGGCGGCCGGAGCGTCCGTGGCTCCCGGTACCCGCGTGAACCTCGTGCTGTCGCTCGGTCCGGCGAACGTGCAGGTTCCGGAAAGCCTCATCGGCATGACCGAATCCTCGGCCCGCGACGCCCTCGAGGGCCTGAACCTCCGCGGTGGAACCGTGGAGGAGGAGAACAGCGCGACGGTCGAGGAGGGCCGGGTCATCAGCACGGATCCCCAGGTGGGCGGCTCAGCGCCGTCCGGCAGTACCGTGAACCTGGTGCTCTCCACGGGCCAGGTGACGGTCCCGCTGCTCACCGACCTCACGGTCCCCCAGGCGGAGCTGCTCCTGAACGATCCCGCGGTGCAGCTTCCCTACCGGATCGACGAGGAGGAGAACAGCGTCGTCACGCCGGGGACCATCACCAATCAGTCACGGCCCGCCCAGTCCTCCGTGGACCAGGGCACGGAGATCGTCCTGACGATCGCGGTTGCGCCGGAGCAGCCCATCGCACCTCCCAGCCCTACGCCGGACCCCGAGAACCCCGAGACCCCGGAGGACCCCGAGCCGGGGAACGGCGGCGGCAACGGCGGCGGGAACGGCAACGGCAACGGCAACGGCAACGGCAACGGCAACGGCANCACCTCCCAGCCCTACGCCGGACCCCGAGAACCCCGAGACCCCGGAGGACCCCGAGCCGGGGAACGGCGGCGGCAACGGCGGCGGGAACGGCAACGGCAACGGCAACGGCAACGGCAACGGCAACGGCAACGGCAACGGATCCAACCCGCGCCCCACCGAAGGGGACGATTAGCGGGCGATGAGCGGGCTCAGCCCGGCGGCCTTCTCGGCGGCGCCGACGAGTCCCAGGGACTCGAGCCAGGTGCCGAGCATCTGGTAGCCCCCCTCGGTCAGCACGGACTCCGGATGGAACTGCACGCCGGTGAGAGGCGCGGTGCGGTGCTCGAGCCCCATGATGATGCCGCTCGCTGTCCGGGCGGTGACCGTGAGGTCGGCGGGGATGTCGTCGCTCACGGCGGCGAGCGAGTGGTACCTCGTGGCTGTGACGGGGGAGGGTAGGCCTGCGAAGACGCTCGTCCCGTCGTGCTCCACGAGGGACGTCTTGCCGTGCATGAGTTCCGGGGCATGCGTGACCGTACCCCCGAACGCCTCGGCGAGGGCCTGGTGCCCGAGGCAGACCCCGAGCATGGGCTTGCTCTCCTGCCCGCACCAGCGGATGAGGTCCACGCAGACCCCGGCCTCGGCGGGCGTGCCCGGACCGGGGGAGATGAGGACGCCGTCGCGCGATGCCGCCATCTCCTCGGCCTCCGCGAGGGTGAGGTCGTCGTTCCTCACCACCGTCGTCTCGGCGCCGAGTTCCTGCAGGTATCCCACCAGGGTGTAGACGAAGCTGTCGTAGTTGTCCACGACGAGTATGCGCGTGCTGTCAGTCATGAGTCAGGAAGAACCAATCGTCGAATCCGTCAGGGGGTTGAACTGGGAGATCCAGGGGAACACGAAGACCATCAACAGGGTGACGGCCACGAGGACGAGCATCACCGAGAGGATGATGCGCACCCAGAGGGGCCCGGGCAGGGCACGGAAGATCCAGCCGTACATCGTGCCTACGCCTGCCCGGCGGCGCGCGCCACCTGGTCGGCGATCTCCGCCGGCGGTCCGGCGTCGATCGGCCGCCACGACTCCAGCACCGAGTACGCGATGATGCGCTCCTGCGCCCCGAAGCGCGGGTTGCAGCTCGTGAGGGTCAGGATCCTGTCCACCGGCTCGGCCGCGGGCTGTGTGGGTACGGGGGCGATCACGTCCACGCGGTCGGGCAGCACGATCTCGGTGTTCCGGAACACGTACGTGTAGTAGCCGTCGCGCGTCTGAACGTACACGCGGTCCCCGGGGACCAGCGTGTGGATCTGGTCGAGGACCTGCCCGTGGGTCTGCCTGTGCCCGGCGAGCGCGAAGTTGCCCACCTCACCAGGAGCGCCGGTCCCCGGGTAGTGGCCGAGCCCCAGGTTGTCCAACACGTCCGCGCCGACTCCCGCCGTGACCGGTCGCGAGTAGTTCTCGCCGAAGCGGGGGATGTACACGACGCCGAAGGTCCCCGTGAGGTCTGACTGTGCGAGCACCGGGGGATCGCCGAAGTCCTCGGGGGCGGTCGCGGCGCCGTCGGTCGTCTCCGGTGCAGGGGCAGGCACCACCGGCGGAACGTCCGCGAAGAACTCCTCGAGGGCCTGGCCCTGCTTGATGTCCGAATCGATGTTCGTCCACCACAGCTCCCAGCCGACGAAGAGCAGCAGCACCACCCCGACGGTGATCAGCAGCTCACCCACCACCTGACTGATGACCTGCAAGGGAGTACGACGGCGGCGGGTGCGGGGAGGACGGACACCGGGGGTGCGCGGAGCGGTGTCGAGTGCCGAGGATCCCACTGCCACTCCTGTCCGCCGGGCCTGCGCCGACGGCGGGGCGTTCCTGGCTAGAATCGAGGGGAGAACCGGGCCGTCGGGCGATGTTCCCCTCAGGATACCTGCGGGGAGGGCAACGCCCCGAGCGGCCCGTCTGACCATCGGCGCCGCTGACTCCCAGCGGTGCCCTGTCGAGGAGAAATCGTGCCCGAGTCGAAGCCCCGCAAGAAAGCAGCGTCCGCGGCTCCCGCCGTGAAGTCCTCGCAGCCCAAGCCGAACCCCGTCTGGTACAAACCGGTGATGTTCGGTCTGATGATCATCGGACTGCTGTGGATCATCACGTTCTACATCTCGGAGTCACTGCTACCCGTGGCCGCCTGGGGGTCGTGGAACATCCTCGTCGGCTTCGGCATCGCGATCGTCGGCTTCCTCATGACCACGCGCTGGCGCTGACCGAGCCACCAGTAGGGCGCGCTTCGCGCCCCCACCTTGGTTCCTCCGGCACAATGGCGCGGTGACGATAGTCGTTGAGGCCGACGCTGCCGATGAGGACAGCGGATCCGCCAACCGTTCCCGAGGGTCTGCGCGCCCGTCCCTCCTCCCGACCGGGCACGGCCACCGACGCCGGGACATCCAGGGCCTGCGAGCTGTCGCCGTCCTCCTGGTGGTCGTCTACCACCTCGTGCCCGAACTCCTGCCCGGTGGCTTCGTCGGCGTCGACGTCTTCTTCGTCATCTCGGGTTACCTGATCATCGGCTCCCTGGCGAAGGAGGCGATCACGTCCGGCCGGATCGACCTCGCCGCCTTCTACCGCCGGCGCATCAGGCGCCTCATCCCGGCCGCCACTGTTGTCCTCTCGCTCACCACGCTGGTGAGCCTCGCCGTCCTGCCCGCGAACAGGTGGGCGCAGCTCGCGCGGGACGCAGCAGCCTCGGCGCTGCAGGTGCAGAACTGGAATCTCGCCCTCGGCTCCACGAGTTACGAACAGGCCGGCGGTCCGGTGTCGATCTTCCAGCACTTCTGGTCGCTCGCGGTGGAGGAACAGTTCTACCTCGTGATGCCACTGCTCATCCTCCTCGTGGTGGTGACCATCCGGTCCGGCCGCGGCGGTGACCTCCGACGGCGACGCCGCCTCATCCTCACCACCCTCACCCTCGTGGCCGTGGCCTCCCTGATTCACTCCGTCGTGTGGTCGGCGACAGCACCGGACATCGCCTACTTCGCCACCACCACCAGGCTCTGGGAGCTCCTCGCCGGCGGCATCCTCGCCATCCTCGCCCCGCGGGTGGGCGCGCGGGGCCGGCCTCGCCGTCGTGGCCGGCGGCCTCCTCATCGGGTGGAGCGCGGCCACCTACACGACCGCCCTGGCCTTCCCGGGATGGGTGGCCGCCGTACCGGTCGCGGGTGCTCTGCTCGTGCTCTGGGCCGGGTCCGTCCCCGCGGGGGGTCCGGGGCGGCTCCTCGCCCTCCGGCCCGTCGTCTTCGTCGGCGACATCTCGTACTCCCTCTACCTGTGGCACTGGCCGGTCATCGTGCTGTACCTGTTCGTCGCCGACCGCGCAGCGGGACACATCGACGCGGTCGTGATCCTGCTGCTCTCGGTGGGTCTGGCGTGGGTGAGCACGCGCTACGTGGAACTGCCCCTGAATCGCGCACGGACCTCGGGCCGGCGAACCCTCGGTTCAGGCTCTCCGGGCCGCGAACTGAAGCGGTACTCGTACGTCCTCGGGGCGGGCATGCTCGTGCTCTCGCTCACCGCGGCCGCCCTGCCCTGGGGTCTGATCACGCTGAAGAGCAGTCGCGAGATCATCGGCACCCTCGATCCCGTCCTGTATCCCGGAGCGGCGGCATGGGACCAGGAACCGGGACCGGACGCGCCGATCCGGCCCGATGCTGCCGTGGCGTTCGAGGACCAGAACGTCCTCGCGGGGAACGGATGCCTGCTCTGGGATCCCGAGGAGATGGCGGCGGACGAGTGCCGCTTCGGAGCCGCCGACGGCGGATCACGCGCCGTGCTGGTCGGGGACTCGCACGCGGCGCAGTTCATGACCCCGCTGGACGCCGTTCTCGGGCAGGAGGGCTTCGCCCTCGACGTCCAGGTGAGGAACGGTTGTCCGTTCAATGCGGAGCCCCTCGGGAGCAATGGGGCCTACTTCCAGGACTGCATCGAGCGGAACCAGCTGACGCTCGAGGGACTCCTCGCCGATCCTCCCGACATGGTGATCACCAGCAACCTGCGGCCTGCGGGGTACGAACGTGAGCTGTCGTGGTCCTGGCAGGATCGGGAGGCCACGATCGAGGGCTACCGTGCCCTGTGGCAGCCCCTCGTCGACGCCGGGATCGACGTCCGCGTCATCACGGACTCGCCCCTGCCCTCCCGGCCCGCGCCCGAGTGCGTGGCATCCGCGGACGACGTCGCCGCGGAGTGTGTCGACCGCTCGGAGGAGGTCGCGTCCCAGGACCCGATGCTCGAGGCGGCGGGCGGCCTCGAGGGCGTGACCGTCGTCGACCTCTCGTCGTCCTTCTGCCGTGACGGGGCCTGCCCCTACGTGATCGGTAATCTGCTCGTCTACCGCGACAACCACATCAGCGACACCTACGCGTTGTCCCTGGCCGAGCCGCTCCGCAGGTCGCTCTTCGGCTTCTGACAGACGAAGCGGCCTGTCGGCGATGTGCACAGCGTGTGCACGAAGTTATCCACAGCTGTGCACATGATTGTTGATGCTTCATGCGAAACCGGGCGATTCCGCGCCTACGTTATCCACATCTGTGGAATTACATGTGTGTAAGTTGTCCCCGATGTGGATAAACCCTGTGGACAACCGCCACCAGCGCCCGGTCCACACAGCACGAGGGCCGGTACATGTGTACCGGCCCTCGTGATGGGGTTGACCAGGGGTCAGAACGCGGTCAGAACGGCAGGAGCGCCACTCCGAGCGCCGTCAGCGCCACGAGCCCCACCCCGACGCCGCCGATCCCGAACCACTGGGTGCGCGCCTGTCGGGCACCGCGAGGGGCGTAGGCGATCGCGGTGGCACACGCAGCGCCGGCGACGAGACCGCCGAGGTGGGCCTGCCACGCGACGTTCGGCACGATGAAGCCGAGCACCGCGTTGATCGCGATCAGCACCACGATCTGCCGTACGTCCCCACCCCGCTTGCGCTGGATGATGAACAGCGCCCCGAAGAGCCCGAACACCGCGCCCGATGCTCCGACCACGTACTGTCCGGGGTTGCTGAGCAACAGCACCCCGATGGACCCGCCGAGCGCGGACAGGAGGTAGAGCGTCAGGAAGCGAGCCCGTCCCATGGCCGGCTCGAGCTCACGCCCCAGGATGAACAGGGCGTACATGTTGAAGCCGATGTGCACGATCGAGCCCGGCGAGTGGAGGAACGCCGCCGTCAGCATGCGCCAGGGCTCCGCGGGGAGCCCGGCGGAGGCGACCCCCGCGGTGTCGACGGGCCGGTAGGCGAACACCTGGATGAACCCGGGGATCACCATCTGGAGCAGGAAGACGACGACGCACAGCCCGATCAGGGTGTACGTGACGATCGGTGTGCCCCCGCGCGCGACTCCGCCGAACGCGTTCTTCCGGACCGGCGCGTTGGCGGCCTGCTCGCGGACGCAGTCCACGCACTGGAAGCCGACGGCGGCAGGACGCTGGCAGTCGGCGCACGCCGGCCTGCCACACCGCTGGCACCGCACGTAGCTGACGCGGTCGGGGTGCCGCGGGCAGACCGGCGCCTGCTCACTGCCGGCGTCGGGCGCGGGGACTCCGTAGGACATTCGGTTAGAGCTGTTCCACGGTGATGCTCTCGATGACGACGTCCTCGAGGGGCTTGTCCCTTCCGTCCGTGGGGATGGAGTTGAGCTTGTCGACGACGGCGCGTGATTCCTCGTCGGTCACGTCACCGAAGATGGTGTGCTTGCCCTGGAGCCAGGTGGTGGGCACGGAGGTGATGAAGAACTGCGAGCCGTTGGTGCCGCGGCCGCCCTGCAGGCCAGCATTGGCCATGGCGAGCTTGTAGGGCTCGTTGAACGTGAGGTCGGGGTTGATCTCGTCGTCGAACTTGTAGCCGGGGCCACCGATGCCCTGGCCGAGGGGATCGCCGCCCTGGATCATGAAGTCCTTGATGATGCGGTGGAAGATGGTCCCGTTGTACAGGGGTGCGTCCGTCTCCTCACCGGTCTGCGGGTGTGTCCAGGTGATCTCGCCCGTGGCGAGGCCCACGAAGTTGTTGACCGTCTTCGGGGCGTGGTTCCCGAACAGGTTCACCTTGATGGTGCCCTGGCTCGTCGTGATGGTCGCGTGTGCGGTTGGGATAGCAGTCATGGGGCCATTGTTCCACGGTGCTCCTGACAATCCGCTGGACCGCAGCCATTCCGCGCACAGTGAAACCGGGTGCAGAGGAGGTGTTCCGGCCCCTGCTCGCAATAGCACGGTCTGCACTTGCCACGTAGGCTGATGAGGACGAGCAACCATCCCCTGGAGGTTTTTGTGAAGAAGAACGATCGCATGACGCACGAGCTCGAGGAAGGGTTCGCCGCCGGACTGGCCGCCGGACTGTCCACCAATGTCGCGGCCGCGCAGACGTGGGCACAGCCTCACGTGAGTGCCGCGCATACCTGGGCGCAGCCTCACATGAGTGCCGCGCAGACCTGGGCGCAGCCCCACGTGGATTCGGCCTACGGCTGGGCCAAGCCGCGCCTCGAGAAGGGGCTCGAGACGGCCATGCCCGCGCTTCAGGACACCGTCCGCAAGGCATCCGAGGGTATCTCGGGCGGCATCGCCGTCGTCACGCCGAAGATCCAGAACGGAATCGACAAGGTGGGGCCGAAGATCACGCAGGTCATCGACGAGACCACCCCGAAGATCCAGGGCACCCTCGACAAGGCGGCGCCCGCGATCACCTCGGCGAAGGCGAAGGTCGTGGACGATTACCTGCCCGCACTGTCGTCCAAGCTCGGCGAAGCCGCTGACAGCGCATCCCGTTCCCTGGCCTCCGCGACCGTCCACCCCACGGTCGAGAAGGCGGTCACGAAGGTGACGGGCGACAAGAAAGCCGTGAAGAAGGCCCGGAAGCACCTCGTCGCCGTCGCGCAGCAGGCCTCCAAGGACCTCGGCAAGAGCAAGAAGCGGTCCTCCGGCAAGGGGTGGCTGGTCTTCGGTGTCATCGCCGCGGCCGTCGTCGCCGTCGTCGCCGCCTGGCGGGCGTCCAAGCCCGTCGAGGATCCCTGGAAGACCCCCGCACCGATCAAGGCGAACCCTGCACCGGTCTCGAGCCAGAAGTCGCAGGAAGCCAAGGAGGTGGTGGCGTCGATCAAGGAGGCCGCCGACCGCGCGGCCAAGAGCGACGAGACCGCGTCGACGACCCCGGCTGCGGAAGCGACCCAGAGCGTCGCCGACAAGGCGAAGGACGTCACCGATTCGGCGAAGCACGCAGCCAAGCCCGGCGACACCGCCTGAGACCCCGCCGCGGCACCCCGTTGACGCCTCCGGGCTCGCGGAATCCGTCGTGAACCGGCAGTACGGATAGACACGGACGAAGACCCCCGGCTCCTGCCGGGGGTCTTCGTCCGTTCCGGCCTCAGTCGGCGCCGAGTGGCGGGGTCGCAGCGACCCCCGGTTCGTCGCGCAGCGCGCGGCTCCGCCGTCGCTGCTGACCACGGATGACGACGGCCAGGCCGACGAGGATCAGAGCGAGCCCGGCATAGGTGGCGGCCGGGAGCTTCTCGTCGAGGAAGACCGCCGCAAGAATCGCCGCGCCCGGGATCTCGAGGAGGATGATCATGGACACGACGAGCGGGCTCATCACCGCGAGGAGGTGGTTGAACACCGAGTGGCCCATGATCTGCGCCATGAGCGTCACGGCGACGATGCCGAGCCACGCCGCGGGCGTGAAGCCCACGAGAGGCTGACCCGCCACCGCACAGAATCCGAGCAGGATCACCGCGCATGCACCGTAGCAGAGCGTGGTGTAGGTCCCGGTGGAGAGCGTGCGTCGAGCAGCGGCGCCGGCCATCTGGTAGACGGCGGCCAGCGCCCCGCCCGCTAGAGCGAGGACATCCCCGAGGAGCGCGTCCCGGGACAGCGAGAGATCGAACCCGGTGATCACCACGACGCCGACGAAGGCCACCCCGAGACCCACCACCACCGCGCGGTGCGGGCGCGAGCCGAGAAGGGCGTCGAACAACGCTATCCAGGCGACCTGCAGGCAGACGAGTGCCGTCGCGGCGGCGACGGACGTGAGCTTGAGCGCCGTGATGAAGCAGGCGAAATGCAGGGCGAGCGCCACTGCGGCAACAGCGAGCCGGCGCAGATCCGCGCGGCCGAGAGCAGCGAACTCAGCCCTCTTCGATACCGCGGCGGGGACGCCCATGAGCACCGCCCCGAGCAGGTTGCGCCAGAACGCGATGGCCAGCACCGGCGCCGCGGTGGCGGCCATGATGGGACCCGAGGCGGACACCCCGATGACGCCGAGGACCGACAGGAAGATGATCACCCGGGCAACAGTAGTGCACCCCGGGACGGCGGCCCGGAGGAATCAGGTGGTCCCGGAGACGACGAAAGCCCCGGCCTGTGGCCGGGGCTTTCCCCTTCGGTGGAGGCACGGGGACTCGAACCCCGAACCCCCTGCTTGCAAAGCAGGTGCGCTACCAATTGCGCCATGCCCCCGAACGGACCGCTTCCGGCTTTCTCACCGGATGGGCCCTAGCGAGCTATGTCGTCCGTCGCGTTGCTCCAGACGCTCTTGCTCTTCTCTGAATCCTGCCACCGCTTGTACACGAGGACACCTGCTGAAACCGCTGCTGCGATGAGCAACCTTTTCATGAGCGTCTCCTAGCGCGACCTGCGTGTGATGGATCCGTGGGCGTACCAGGACTTGAACCTGGGACCTCTTCGTTATCAGCGAAGCGCTCTAACCGCCTGAGCTATACGCCCCGATACCTCTTCGGGCCGAGACACGACTTTACAGTAGTGCTTCAGCGATCCCCAAATCCTCGCGGGGCCGCTGCCGGCTCGAAGCGGTCGTCGGATCAGTCGTCCGTCAGCGTGACCCCGATACCACCTACAAGGGTGGAGGAGATGTTGTACAGCACGGCCGAAAGCATGGCCAGGGCCGTCAACAGCACCACGTTCACCACCGCGATGATGGTCGCGAAGGAAAGGACCTGCGTCAGGGATGCGAACTGGCGGAGGTCGAACCCGCCACTCTCCGAGCCCGCGATCTCCCGCAGTAGCTCGTTGACCCCGTCGAAGATGCCGGTGAGATCGAGGACGGTCCAGATCACGAAGGAGGCGACGACGGTCACCACACCCAGCGCCACCGACAGCAGGAAGGACATCTTCAGGACGGACCAGGGGTCCACCTTGCTGACGAGCAACCGCGCCTTACGGGCTTTCGCCTTGGGCGGTGGCTTGACGAGGCCGGGGCGCTGCTGACCCGTGCGCTGCTGACCGGGACGCGGAGCCTGGCCGTTCGCGGAGGCCGGGCGCTGCGCCGGGCGGGCCGGTGCGTTCACTCGGGGGGCCGTCCCGGTTGTCCGAACCTGCCCGCCGGACGATCGCGGGTTGCTGTTGGCCGAGCTCACTCGCTACCTCCGTGGTCGGGCGACTCAGCGTCTGGCTCAGCCGTTTCCTCTGTCGACAACCGTACTTCATCGGTTGTGAACTCCGCAGGATCGTCCTGTGGCGTGATCGTATCGATAACATCCACCTCCGGGCTCGCCTCGGAGGGGTCGTCGATCAGGCCCTCCTCCACGGCGACACTGCGTTCGCTGTTACGCGCGACGGCGATGATGCGGTCGGTCTTGTCCGGCTTGGCGAAGATGACGCCCATGGTGTCGCGACCCTTGGCCGGCACGCCGCTCACCGCGGATCGGACCACCTTGCCGCCACCCATCACGACCAGGACCTCGTCCTCCTCCTGCACCACGAGGGCTCCCACGAGATCCCCGCGCTCCTCCGCGAGTTTGGCCACCTTGATCCCGAGGCCGCCACGGCCCTGGACCCGGTAGTCCTGCACCCTGGTCCGCTTGGCGAACCCACCCTCGGTCACGATGAACACGTAGGAGTCGTCCGTGACCACGTTCGCGGCCAGCAGCTCGTCGTCGTCGCGGAATTTCATGCCCGTGACACCCGAGGTCGCGCGGCCCATGGGACGCAGGGCGTCATCGTCGGCGGTGAAGCGGAGGGACTGACCCTTGCGCGAGACGAGCATGATGTCGTCCTCGCTCGAGACGAGCTGTGCGGAGACCAGCTCGTCGTTGTCGCGCAGGTTGATCGCGATGACACCCGCCGTGCGGTTGGTGTCGTAGTCCTCGAGCCGGGTCTTCTTGACCAGTCCGCGCTTCGTCGCGAGGACGAGGAACGGGGACTGCTGGTAGTCCCGGAGATCCAGGACCTGCGCGATGGTCTCGTCGGGCTGGAAGGCGAGCAGGTTCGCGACGTGCTGGCCCTTGGCGTCCCGTGCTGCCTCCACGAGCTCGTACGCCTTCGCCCGGTACACGCGTCCCAGGTTCGTGAAGAACAGGAGCCAGTGGTGGGTGGTGGTGACGAAGAAGTGCTCGACGACGTCGTCGCCGCGCAGCTGCGCGCCCTTGATTCCCTTGCCGCCACGCGCCTGCTGGCGGTAGTTGTCGCTTCGGGTGCGCTTGACGTACCCGCCGCGGGTGATGGTGACGACCATCTCCTCCTCGGGGATCAGGTCCTCCATGCTCATGTCACCGTCGTAGCCCATGAGGATCTCGGTGCGTCGGTCGTCGCCGAACTTGGCCACGATCTCGCCGAGCTCGGTGCTCACGATCCCGCGCTGCACGTCCTCGGACGCGAGGATGCGGTTGAACTCGGTGATCATCTGCTCGAGTTCTGCGTGCCGGTCCTGGATCTTCTGCCGTTCCAAGGCCGCGAGGCGCCGCAACTGCATGTCGAGGATGGCCCTCGCCTGCAGCTCGTCGATGGAGAGCAGGCCCATCAGGCCGATACGGGCTTCCTCGCTGGTCGCCGATGCTCGGATCAGGGCGATGACCTCATCCAGCGCGTCGAGCGCCTTGAGGAGCCCGCGGAGGATGTGAGCCTCCTCCTCCGCCTTGCGCAGCCGGTAGCGGGTGCGGCGCACGATGACCTCGAGCTGGTGCGTCACCCAGTGGCGGATGAAGGCGTCGAGACTCAGGGTGCGAGGGACGTCGTCGACGATCGCGAGCATGTTCGCGCTGAAGTTGTCCTGCAGCTGCGTGTGCTTGTAAAGGTTGTTCAGCACCACCTTGGCGACGGCGTCGCGCTTGAGCACGATCACCAGGCGCTGGCCGGTGCGACCCGAGGTCTCGTCGCGGAGGTCGGCGATCCCGCTGATCTTGCCGTCCTTCACGAGTTCGGCGATCTTGATCGCCAGGTTGTCCGGGTTCGCCTGGTACGGCAGCTCGGTGACCACGAGGCAGGTCCGGTTCTGGATCTCCTCGACGTTGACCACCGCGCGCATGGTGATCGACCCGCGGCCCGTCCGGTACGCGTCCTCGATGCCCTTGTGCCCGAGGATCTGGGCGCCGGTCGGGAAGTCCGGTCCCTTGATCCGTGCGATCAGGGCCTCGAGGAGCTCCTCCTTCGTGGCGGTCGGATTCTCGAGGTACCACTGCACACCCTCCGCGACCTCGCGCAGGTTGTGGGGCGGGATGTTGGTGGCCATGCCGACGGCGATGCCCGAGGAGCCGTTGACGAGCAGGTTCGGAAAGCGCGACGGGAGGATCGTCGGCTCCTGGTTCTTGCCGTCGTAGTTGTCCTGGAAGTCGACGGTCTCCTCGTCGATGTCGCGGACCATCTCCATGGCCAGGGGCGCCATCTTGGTCTCGGTGTACCGGGGAGCCGCTGCGCCGTCGTTGCCCGGCGAGCCGAAGTTGCCCTGCCCGAGCGCGAGCGGGTACCGCATGGTCCAGTCCTGGATCAGGCGCACCAGGGCGTCGTAAATCGCTGTGTCACCGTGCGGGTGGTACTGCCCCATGACCTCGCCGACGACGCGGGCACACTTGTTGAACGAGCGATCCGGGCGGTAGCCGCCGTCGAACATGGCGTAGAGCACGCGGCGGTGCACGGGCTTGAGCCCGTCCCGCACGTCCGGGAGGGCGCGCCCCACGATGACCGCCATCGCGTAATCCAGGTAGGACCGCTGCATCTCGGTCTGCAGATCCACCTGCTCGACGCGGTCGGTCAGCACCTCACCCTCGAGGACCTCGTCCGGCCCATTACCCATGCTGTCGTCACTCATCAATCAATCCGTTCGTCTGTCGTGCGCGCAGTGCTGCCGAAGCTGAGCAAGGGTTGCCCCTGCGTTCTGTGTAGGCGCTTTAGTATTTGCGAGGAACGAGCAAATTTCGTTGCGCCGGCAGAATGCCGGGGCGAGCCGTCAAATATCGAGAAAACGCACATCTTTCGCGTTCTGCTGGATGAAGTTGCGTCGGGATTCGACGTCCTCGCCCATGAGCACCGAGAACACCTGGTCGGCCGCGGCGGCGTCGTCCATGGTCACTTGCAGCAGCGTCCGGTGGTCGGGGTCCATGGTCGTGTCCCAGAGCTCGGTGTAGTCCATCTCACCGAGACCCTTGTAGCGCTGGATCCCGTTGTCCTTGGGCAGCCGCTGGTTCCGCGCGAGCCCCATCTTGATGACCTCGTCGCGCTCCCGATCGCTGAACACGTAGTCGTGCTTCGCGTTGGACCACTTGATCCGGTAAAGCGGCGGTTGCGCCAGGTACACGAACCCGTTCTCGATGAGCGGCCGCATGTAGCGGAACAGGAGCGTGAGCAGCAGCGTGGTGATGTGCTGGCCGTCGACGTCGGCATCGGCCATGAGCACGATCTTGTGGTACCGGGCCTTCTCGACGTTGAAGTCCTCGCCGATCCCCGCGCCGAACGCGGTGATCATGGCCTGGACCTCGCTGTTGCTGAGCGCCCGGTCCAGCCGCGCGCGTTCGACGTTGAGGATCTTCCCGCGCAGGGGCAGGATGGCCTGCGTCTCCGGGTTGCGGCCGCGTACGGCCGAGCCGCCGGCGGAGTCACCCTCGACGATGTAGATCTCGGAGCGCGCCGGGTCCTTGGACTGGCAGTCCTTGAGCTTGCCGGGCATGCCACCGGACTCGAGGAGTCCCTTGCGACGCGTGGACTCGCGCGCCTTACGGGCGGCGAGGCGTGCCTGCGAGGCCTGGATCGACTTGCGGATGACGTCGCGGGCCGGTCCGGGGTTCCGCTCGAGCCAATCGCCCAGCTGGTCGGTGACCACGCGCTGCACGAATCCCTTGACCTCGGAGTTGCCGAGCTTGGTCTTCGTCTGGCCCTCGAACTGCGGCTCGGAGAGCTTCACGGAGATGACGGCGGTCAGGCCCTCGCGGATGTCGTCACCCGTGAGGTTGTCGTCCTTCTCCTTGATGATGTTCTTCTCGCGCGCATATCGATTGATCAAGGTCGTCATGGCGGCACGGAATCCCTCTTCGTGGGTGCCACCCTCGTGCGTGTTGATCGTGTTGGCGTACGTGTGGACGCTCTCCGAGTAGGCGGAGGTCCACTGGAGCGCGATCTCCACCGACATCGTCCGGTCCGGCGTCTCCGTCTCGAAGGCGATGACGTCGGGGTGGACCACCTCGACGCGCTTCGAGGAGTTCAGGTGGTGGACGTAGTCGAGCAGTCCGTTCTCGTAGAGGTAGACGACCTCGCGGTGCTTCGGCGTGGAATCCTCGCCGGTCTCCGCCGCGACCTCGTCCTCGACCTCGTCGACGTGCTCGTCGGTCAGGGTGATGCGGAGGCCCTTGTTGAGGAAGGCCATCTGCTGGAAACGCGCCCGCAGGGTCTCGAAATCGAACTCAGTGGTCTCGAAGATCGTGTCGTCCGGGTAGAACGTCTGGGTGGTCCCTGTCTCGGAGGTCTCCTCGCCCATGCGCAACTCACCCACCGGCTTGCCGCCGTCCGCGAAGGACTGGTGCCAGACATGGCCCTGGCGGCGTACCTCGGTCTCGACGCGCTTGGACAGGGCGTTGACGACGGAGATACCGACGCCGTGCAGACCGCCCGATACCGCGTAGCCGCCACCACCGAACTTGCCGCCGGCGTGGAGGATGGTCATGACCACCTCGACGGTGGGACGCCCCTCGGTGGGGTGCATGTCCACGGGGATACCGCGCCCGTTGTCGACGACCTTCACGCCGCCGTCGGTCTGGAGCGTGATCTCGATGTGGTCGCAGTACCCGGCGAGAGCCTCGTCCACCGAGTTGTCGACGACTTCGTAGACGAGGTGGTGGAGTCCGCGCGGGCCGGTGGAACCGATGTACATGCCGGGACGCTTCCGGACCGCTTCCAGTCCTTCGAGGACTGTGATCTCACTGGCGCCGTAGGCGTGCTCGGTCGCTGCCTCCAGAATCGGGGACTCACCTTCGCCGATCAACACGTCTTCTGCGTTCAATTCGTTCTCGTGTGTCACGGGCGTAGACGGCTCCTCAACTGGGTGGACCACAACAAAGCTTCTCCATTCTACCCCGTGGAGGCCCACATAAACGCACTGACAGCCCCTCATTCGCCAAGAATGCGCCTCCTGAGCCCATGGAGGGTCCTCCCATAGGGACCGATACGCCGAGCTACCCCTCGACGGCGCTGACGGGCTCCCAGCGGCGATCGGTCCTCGGCTGCAGCGGTGATCCCGCCGCGGTCCGTCCCCCGGTCTTGGGACCGGGCCTCGGCTCACCCGTAGGTGTCGCGCGGGCCGCGCCCTTTCACTGTTCGGCCACCCTTCCGCCAGCTGGGCGCTGCGGGACCGATCACGGACAGCTTCTTCACGACGCCCGGACCCAGTTCCGCCTCGAAACGCTGCAGCACCTGAGGCGCAATGAGCCGCAGCTGCGTGGCCCAGGCCGTCGAGTCGCAGCGCACCAGAACGGTGTCGGCGTCGAAGCTCTCCGGGACGCAGTGCGCCGCGATGTCGGCCCCGACGATCTCGTGCCAGCGCGTCAGCACCGACCCGATGGCCACCGGCGACTTCCACCCGCGCTCCGCGAGCATCCGTGTGAAGACGTTCCCCACACCCTCGGGATCGCGCCCGCCGTACACGGGGTCGGGGGTGTGCCGTCGTCGTGCCGGGCCGGAGGGCCGCTTCGGCCCCTTCTCGCGCGGCGTCCCCCTCGCCTGGGACGCGCTGCGCAGACGGTTCAGGAGCGCCTGTGGCCCGTCCCGCTCCGGCTCGTCGGGCTCACCGTCCGCCTCCGTTTCACCTGTCCCGTCCACAACGCCGGTCTCGAACGTCTCCTTCCGGCCGTCCGGCCGCGGTATGTCCCCGCCCTGCCGGTCAGCCATGCGCATCCTCGACGACAGGAAGCGGCACCGTACCGTCGGCGGCCTCCGACGACACCTCGATCCCTCCGGGGACCACACGCAGGTGTCGCCCCTGGAGCGCAGCAGGGATGTCGTCCGCGACGGCCGCGGTGACCAGCACCTGCTCTGCCGAGGCCACGATCCCTGCCAGCCGCGCGCGGCGCTGCGTGTCGAGCTCGGCGAACACGTCGTCGAGGATCAGCACGGGATCCCCACCGGGTGTGCGGTCCTCCTCCACGAGCAGGTAGTACGAGGCGAGGCGGAGGGCCAGCGCCATGGACCACGTCTCACCGTGGGAGGCGTAGCCCTTGGCGGGAGCCTGCCCGAGCAGGAGTGCGAGTTCGTCGCGGTGGGGCCCCACGAGGGAGATCCCGCGTTCCAGCTCCTTCTTGCGGTGGCGCAGCAGCGCCTGCAGGAACAGCTCGGTGAGGGCCCCGACGTCCGCTCCGCGGAGGACATCCTGGGTCGCGACCGTCGAACCGACCATGCTGTTGACCACGCCGTCGTCCTCCGCTGACGGGTCCACACCGGCGGAGACCGAGGAGACGTAGGTGAGCCCCGCCTTCTTGGATCCGTCGGTCAGCTCCGCGTACGCGCGAGCCACCAGCGGGCTGAGGTGGTCCACGAGCTCGAGCCGCGCGAACAGCAGGCGCGAGCCGGCCTCGGCCAAATGCTGATCCCAGACGTCGAGCGTCGCCTCGTGCGCCGTCGAGAATCGTCCTGCTGCGCGCGCCGACTTCAGGAGGGCGTTGCGCTGCTTCAGAACGCGTTCGTAGTCGGCACGGAGCGCCGACTGGTGGGGCAGCAGTGACACGAGGACGTCGTCGAGGTAGCGGCGGCGCCCGGAGGGATCACCCTTGACCAGCGCGAGGTCCTCGGGCGCGAAGAGCACCGTCTTCAGGATGCCCGCGGCGTCGCGGGCTCGTACCGGGTTCGCCCGATTGATCCTGGCGCGGTTCGCGGCGTCGGCGTTGATCTCCACCTCGACGCTCGTGCGCTGGGTGCCGCGCACCAACTTTCCCCTGATGATTGCCGTTTCGGCGTCGAAGGAGATGAGCGGGCGGTCCGTGGACACACGGTGGGAGGTCAACGTGGCCAGGTAGCCGATGGCCTCGACGATGTTGGTCTTCCCCACACCGTTGGGGCCGATGAAGACCGTGATGCCGGGGTGCAGCTCGGTGTCGAGGTGTCCGTAGCTCCTGAACCCCGTCAGGGACAGGTGTTCGACGTACACGACACCCCACTCACTCCGGCGTCGGCGGTGCCGACTGGGCCGGCTTGACCGCGTGCCCACCGAACTGGTTGCGAAGGGCGGCGACCATCTTCATGGCAGGCGCATCGTCCTGGCGCGATGTGAACCGGGCGAAGAGCGCTGCGGTGATCGCCGGTGCCGGGACGCTGTTGGCGATCGCTTCCTCGACGGTCCACCGGCCTTCACCGGAGTCCTCGACGTATCCGGCGATCTTCGACAGGCCGGGATCCTCCTGGAGTGCCTTCACGAGGAGGTCGAGCAGCCAGGACCGCACCACCGTGCCCTTCTGCCAGGCGGCGAACGTCCCATGGACGTCCTTGACGATGTCCTTCGCCTCGAGGAGCTCGTAGCCTTCCGCGTAGGACTGCATGAGTCCGTACTCGATGCCGTTGTGGACCATCTTGGCGTAGTGACCGGCACCGATGTCGCCCACGTGGACGAAGCTCTCGGCGCGCTCGCCCTCCGGACGCAGGGCGTCGAAGATCGGCATGGCGCGTTCCACGTCCTCCGCGCTCCCGCCAGCCATCAACCCGTAGCCGTTCTCGAGCCCCCACACGCCACCCGAGACGCCGCAGTCGAGGAACCGGACGCCCTTCTGTGCCAGCAGGGTCGCGTGGATCTGGTCGTCCGTGAACTTAGAATTACCACCGTCGATCACGAGGTCGCCCTCCGTGAGCAACCCGGCGAGATCCTTGATCACGGCATCGGTGACCTGCCCGGCAGGCACCATGACCCAGATGATGCGCGGGGCGGGAAGTGCTGCCACGAGCCCTGCGAGGTCGGGGACGTCCGTCCGCTCCGGATTGCGATCGAAGCCCGTGACCTCGATGCCGCTTTCCCGGAGCCGTTCCCTCATGTTGAAACCCATCTTGCCGAGTCCGATGAGGCCGATGTGCATGGGGATCTTCTTCCTGACGTCGTGGGCGGTGTACCGGGTACTGCGTGGGTGGTGCTGGGCGATTACTGGTTTGGCAGCCGGACCGGCATCAGCAGGTACCGGTAGTCCTCGGAATCCTCGCCGGCCGCTTCCTGCTGCGCGGACATGACGGCGGGCTTCGGCGGGGACGTGAACGAGAAGCGCACGAACGGGCTGCTGAAGGCGCCGAGGCCCTCGCTGAGGTAGTGCGGGTTGAAGGCGACCGTGATGTCGTCGCCGTCGAGCGTGGCCTCGATGGCCTCGGAGGCCTGTGCGTCCTCGCCGGTACCGGCGTCGAGGGTCAACTGCCCCTCGGCGAATGCCAGCCGCACGGGGGTGTTCCGCTCCGCGACCAGGGACACACGCCGCACGGCTTCCACGAGGGTGCTCGTCTGCACCGTCGCGTGGATCGGGGTCTTCTCGGGGAACAGGGACCGGATCTTGGGGTAGTCGCCGTCGACGAGCAACGACGTGGTGCGACGTCCACCCGATTCGAAGCCGATCAGTTCCGAATCGTCGGAGAACGCGATGTTCAGGTCCCCTGCGCCGCCGAGGGTCTTGGCGACCTCGTTGAGGGTCTTGGCCTTGACGAGTGCACTGGTGGAGATCCCCGGCGTCGTGGGCTTCCAGCTGACCTCGCGGAGCGCGAGCCGGTACCGGTCCGTCGCGAGGAGGGTGATGAGATCGTCCTCGATCTCCATCCGCACGCCCGTGAGGATCGGGAGGGTGTCGTCCCTGCTGGCGGCGATGATCACCTGCGAGACCGCCT
This sequence comes from Arthrobacter sp. TJ-236, assembly GCF_058269235.1. Lineage (NCBI taxonomy): Bacteria > Bacillati > Actinomycetota > Actinomycetes > Micrococcales > Micrococcaceae > Arthrobacter > Arthrobacter sp. TJ-236. Next base: position 77,456 of record NZ_JBZCNI010000003.1, on the reverse strand, counting down.
GGGCGAAGGCGTCACCGTCGACGACTCCACTGACAGCGGGAAGCTTCGGCAACTCCGGGTACTCGCCCTCGGGCATCGTGGCGAGGTTGAAGCGGCTGTTGCGGCAGGTGAGTGTGACCTTCGAGCCGTCGGTGACCACCTCGACGGGTGCGGACGGGAGGCTCCTGCAGATGTCGGCGAGCAGACGCCCCGAGACGAGGATGGTGCCTTCCTCGGCGACATCGGCGGCGATCTCGAGACGTGCGGAGATCTCGTAGTCGAAACTCGCGAGACTCAGCATCCCTGCCTCGGCCTTGATGAGCAGTCCCGCGAGAACCGGCACCGGCGGACGCGGCGACAGTGACCGAGCAGTCCAGGAGACAGCCTCGGCCAGGACATCCCGTTCGACTCTGAATTTCACGGAAGAGTGCCGCCTTTCAAAAAAACAGCCACCGACGAGAGGCCGGCGGATGATTCGGTGCGTGGGGTCAAGAGGCTCACAGGCCCCGGGAGCTCCCACCCTACTGGGTGCTGGCCCGGCCCGGTAGCGCGAGGGCCGGAGGGCCTGGAGGGCGCCGGGCGAGGGTCGAACGGAACGCGAAGTGTTATGTGAAGAACCTTTTGAATTTAAGGTTCGTAGTGTTAATAACCCCTGTGGATTCTGTGGATAACCCTCCTCGTTCACGGATCGACGGCGATCTGCCCTGTGGAGAAGGTGTGGGTCCGGACGACCGGCCGACGGACCGTCCTGTGCATCAAATCCTTGTGATTCCGGGGATCCACAGCCCGATGGGTAGTTGTCCTCAGGTTGACCCGCCTAGGGGCCCTGGTTATCCACACCTCTGTCCACACCTGTTAATTGAACTCCAGGGGCGTCCGGCGGTCACGGTCCGGTTCAGCCTTCGCGCTGCTTGTGTTTGATGCGGTTGGTCAGTTCCGTCACCTGGTTGAAGATCGCCCTGCGCTCCGCCATCAGCTCCCGGATCTTCCGGTCCGCGTGGATCACCGTGGTGTGGTCGCGACCTCCCAGTTCCTGTCCGATCTTCGGCAGCGACATGTCCGTCAGTTCCCGGCAGAGGTACATGGCGATCTGACGAGCCGTCACGAGCGTGCGCGTGCGTGACTTGCTGCAGAGCTCCTCCATGCTGATCTGGAAGTAGTCGGCGGTCTGCGCCATGATCACGGTCGAGGTGATCTCCTGTGCGCCGTCGTCGGAGATGAGGTCCTTCAGGACGATCTCGGCCAGGTTCACGTCGACCGTCTGCCGGTTGAGGCTCGCGAAGGCGGTCACGCGGATGAGGGCGCCCTCGAGCTCGCGGATGTTGGTGGCGATCTTCGAGGCGATGTACTCGAGGACGTCGTCGGGAGCGCTCAGGCTGTCGCTGATCGCCTTCTTCCGGAGGATCGCGATGCGCGTCTCGAGCTCCGGGGGCTGGATGTCCGTCAGCAGACCCCACTCGAAGCGCGACCGCATCCGCTCCTCGAACCCGATGAGCTGCTTGGGCGGCATGTCGGAGGTGATGACCACCTGCTTGTTGTGGTTGTGCAGCGCGTTGAAGGTGTGGAAGAACTCCTCCATCGTCCTGTCCTTGCCGGAGAGGAACTGGATGTCGTCGATCAGCAGGATGTCGACGTTGCGGTAGGTCTGCTTGAAGCTCGACCCCTCGTCGTCGCGGATCGAGTTGATGAAGTCGTTGGTGAACTCCTCGGAGTTCACGTAGCGCACCCGGATACCCGTGTAGAGGTGCCGTGCATAGTGTCCGATGGCGTGGAGGAGGTGCGTCTTGCCGAGACCGGAGTCGCCGTAGATGAAGAGGGGGTTGTAGGCCTTCGCGGGGGCCTCGGCGACGGCGACGGCGGCCGCGTGGGCGAAGCGGTTCGAGGAGCCGATGACGAAGGTGTCGAAGATGTACTTCGGATTGAGGCGCCCGAACTCGTGGGAGTTGCTCGGAGGCGTGGGTGAGGGTTTCGTCTCACCCCTCGGCTCGGTCACCACCGCGATCGGTTCCTGGTCCGGAACCTCCTCGACGACCGGCGTCAGATCCGGATCGATGACGAAGGCACACTGGATGTCCTGGCGGAAGACGTCCCTCAACGCCTCGTCGAGCACACCTTTCAACTGTGTCTGCAGTACCTCACGCGTGAGCTCGTTGGGTACCGCGATGAGCATGGTGGTGCCGATCAGTCCCTGGGCCTGCGCGAGGACCATGAAGCCCCGCTGCCGCGGCGTCACGCGTTCGTCCTGTTCGAGGGTCCTGATGACCTTGCGCCAGGAGCTCCCGACGTCGTTGACCTCATCTGTTCCCACGAAAACCCCTTTTGCCGTTCAGGCCGCACTCGGAAAAGGCCCACCATCCACAGACTTGTACACATGTCGTGGATAAGCGGACCAGAGCCAAGAGTAGAGGATGCAGATGGCAGAAGATACCGCGCTGGCGCGCCTCCGAGGCGCCGATCGGAGTGTTCGGGAACAGCGTTCCGGGGTACCTGTACTGTGTCTGCTGGACGAGTTGTCCACAGGCTGTAGACAGCACGGCGCGCCGCTCGCGTCGACGGCTGGTTTGACGCTCCTCGGCTGTGTCCCCTAACGTGATGTAGTCCAACATGTCTGCATTTCGCATGCCATCACTGGTTTCCCGGGTACTAAGAGGCCTCGGGAGGTGACAGCTACTTCAGCGAATGTCGGATGTACACCTTCATCGCGTCAGTCTGTTCTTCCCCCTTGTTGCAATGGGCCGGACGCATCTCAAGATCGTTCTGGAGTAACTACAGTGAGCAAGCGGACTTTTCAGCCGAATAACCGCCGTCGCGCTAAGAAGCACGGTTTCCGTCTTCGCATGCGCACCCGTGCCGGCCGTGCCATCCTGTCAGCGCGACGGGGCAAGGGCCGCACCGAACTCTCGGCGTAATCCCCTCCACCGCTCCGTGCAGCCACGCGGTGGCCCCGGGTCCCCCTCATGAATCGACGGTGAGTGATCGTGCTCCCCAAGGATCATCGGGTACGGACAGCAGCGGAGTTTGCACGAACCGTACGTTCCGGTGCCCGGTCTGGGCGCCGGAACGTCGTGCTATACGGGGTCAGGACCTCGGGGCCGGGCGCCTCACGCGTCGGGTTCATCGTGGGGAAGAACGTGGGGAACGCGGTGATGCGGAACCTCGTTAAACGGAGGCTGCGTCATATCGCCGCCGAATGGGTCGCGGCCCACCCCACCGGGTTCGACGTCGTCGTGCGGGCTCTGCCGGCAGCGGCGGACAGTGACTACGAGGCGCTCCACCGCGATGTCGGTGCGGGAGCCGAAGCGGTCCTGCGGAAGCTCGAGCGGGCGCCCGCTCCCCAGCAACCGGGCAGAGTATCGTGAGGAGGGTGGTCGTGGGCGCGCTGATGTTCCTTGTCGGGTTGCCTCGCCTCCTCGTGATCGGTCTCCTGGTCTCGTATCGGAAGGTCGTCTCGCCGCTCTACGGGCAGGTGTGCCGGTTCTACCCGAGCTGCTCCGCCTACGCCCTCGAGGCGGTGACCGTGCACGGTTTCGCGCGCGGGAGCTGGCTGGCTTCGCGCAGGGTGGCTCGCTGCCACCCCTGGAACGACGGCGGCGTGGATCACGTACCGCCCGGTTCCAGGACCTTCCCGGAGGGGAAGGTCCCGTCGATTGTTGTGTTGAACCACCCGGTGATCCCCGCCGATGACGAGAGCCGCCCGGCGGCTTGAGGAGCTAACTGATTATGGGTTTTTTTGAGACGATCCTGGCGCCGTTCAGGTGGCTCGTGTCGTGGATCATGTTCATGTTCCACGAGGGGTTCACCTTCCTCGGCATGGATCCGGCATCGGGGTGGACCTGGGTGCTGTCGATCGTCGGTCTCGTCGTGGTCATCCGTGCCGCCCTGATCCCCGTCTTCGTCAAGCAGATCAAGGCGCAGCGCGGCATGCAGGCCCTGCAGCCGGATCTGCGGAAGCTGCAGCAGAAGTACAAGGGCAAGACGGACCAGCTCTCGCGCCAGGCCATGACGCAGGAGCAAATGGCCCTGTACAAGAAGCACGGGACCAACCCCTTCGCCGCGTGCCTTCCCATCCTGATCCAGATGCCGTTCTTCTTCGCGCTCTTCACCGTGCTCAACGGGATCTCCCGGGCCAGCGAGGAGGGCACCGAGATCGGTGCGCTCTCGCCGGAGTCGGTGCGCCAGTTCGATGCCGCCACGATCTTCGGCGCCCCGCTCTCCTCGACGTTCCTCGGCAGCTTCGGCGCCAACGGCAACATCAGCGTGATCATCCTCTCGGTCGTGATGATCATCGCCATGACCGCTTCGCAGTTCATCACGCAGAAGCAGATCATGGCGAAGAACATGTCCGAGGAGGCCATGCAGAGCCCCTTCATGCGTCAGCAGAAGATCATGCTCTACATCCTCCCGCTGGTTTTCGGCATCGGTGGCATCAACTTCCCGATCGGCGTGCTCGTGTACTGGACGACGACGAACGTCTGGACGATGGTGCAGCAGTTCTACGTGATCCGTCGGATGCCCACGCCGGGTTCGCCCGCCGCGAAGGCCCTCGCCGAGCGTCGCGCCAAGAAGGGACTGCCCATGGTGCCCCTGCTCGGTGAGCGGAAGCCGGAGCCCGTGGTCGAGACCGTGCCCGAGCCCAGGGTGCAGCGCGTACAGCCCCAGCGGAAGAAGAGGAAGAAGCGATGACCGTGGACAACGAAGAGCAGGTTTCCGAGGCGCCCGACACCGAGGTCGAGCCCACGGTCGGCGGACCTGACGATGCGCCCGAAGGCTTACTCGACGACGCCGAGGGCGGCGCATCGGATCAGGAGTCGACCGGGAGTGGCAAGGCTGCCCGTCTGGATGAGGAGGGCGACGTCGCGGCCGACTACCTCGAGGAGCTCCTCGACATCGCGGACATCGACGGTGACATCGACATCGAGGTGCGCAGCGGCCGGACGTACATCTCCATCGTCTCGGAGGGTAGGCCCGACACAGGCCTCGACGCCCTCGTCGGAGAGGACGGCGAAGTCCTCGAGGCACTGCAGGAACTGACACGGCTGAGTGTCCTGACGGCGACGGAGACGCGGTCCCGGCTCGTGCTCGACGTCGACGGGTACCGGAACCAGCGCGGCAAGGAATTGACGAAGGTGGCCGAGGACGCCGTCGCGAAGGTCAAGGAGACGGGCGAGGAGATCGCCCTTCCCCCGATGTCCGCCTACGAGCGGAAGATCGTCCACGACGTCGTCGCTGATCTCGGATTCGTCAGCGAGTCCGAGGGTGAGGGTCAAGCCCGGCACATCGTCGTCTCCCCGGGCGATGACTGACGACGTCACGCGCCCTGACGTCGTCGTACCCCCGCTGACAGCGTCCGAAACCGATGCAGCGGCATCGGTGTTCGGCGAACGTGTCGGACTGGCCCATGGCTTCGTCGAGCACCTTGCCACGAGCGGGATCGAGCGAGGGCTGCTCGGTCCGCGCGAGGTGCCGCGTCTGTGGGGGCGGCACGTGCTCAATTGTGCCGTCGTCGGAGAGCTGATGGATCAGCACTCCTCTGTGGTCGATGTAGGGAGTGGAGCCGGGCTCCCGGGGCTCGCCATCGCGATTGCGCGACCTGATCTGGAACTGCATCTCGTGGAGCCCCTGGAGCGGCGGGTGACCTGGTTGAACGAGGTGGTCGCCGAGCTCGGGTTGGTGAACGTCACCGTGCATCGTGCACGTGCAGAGCAGGTCATCGGTACCGTGAGCGGCCGGTACGTGACGGCTCGGGCCGTTTCCGCTCTCTCGACACTCGCGGGATGGACTCTTCCCCTCGCGACGGCCGGCGGCGAGGTACTCGCAATCAAGGGTCGGAGCGCGGCCGACGAGGTGGAGAAGGCTCGCAAGCAGATCAGGAAGCTCGGTGGAGGTACGCCTGAGATCCTTCAGGTCGGCGGCGCACTTCTCGAGGAGCCGACCACGGTGGTCCGTATCCCCCTCCGGGCACGATGATCGGTCGTGTCTGACAGTTCGGCTCGGCCGTTCGGCGATCGAGGACCCGACGTCCTGCGGCTAGGCTTAGGACGAACGTCGACCAGCATGTGAGAGTGAGTTCCGACAGTGACCATCAAGGACGGATCCGTCGTGGCGGCCGGCTCGAGGCTGAGTAACGCTGCTTCACTGGCCGTCGGCCTTCGCGAGATTCAGCCCGGAGTGTTCACCGATCCGGCCAATACAGGCGTCACAGCGCCGGAGGTACGGGTAGTGGCAGTTGAGACACCCGTGGCGCGGCCCGCGAACAAGGGAAAGAGCGTCATGGAGGCGATGGACGAATCCTCACCCCTCGGTAGGGAGCTCGCCAGCGAGACCAGACGCCGTGAGAAGCTGCAGGGCAAGCAGCTACCGAGGCCACAGCACACCCGGATCATGACGATCAGCAACCAGAAGGGTGGCGTCGGGAAGACGACGACCACCGTCAACATCGCCGCCGCCCTGGCAACGGCCGGTCTGCAGGTCCTGGTCATCGACATCGACCCACAGGGCAACGCGTCCACGGCTCTCAACATCGATCACCACGCCGACGTCGATTCGATCTACGACGTGCTGATCGACGACGTTCCCCTCGCCGACGTCGTCGCCCCATGCCCCGATGTGCCGAACCTCATCGTTGCGCCGGCCACCATCCATCTCGCAGGCGCGGAGATCGAACTCGTGTCCCTCGTGGCTCGGGAACAGCGACTCCGCAGGGCGATCGACGTCTACGCCAAGGAGAGGGAGCAGCGGGGCGAACAGAGGCTCGATTACGTGTTCATCGACTGCCCACCCAGTCTCGGGCTCCTCACCGTCAACGCTTTCGTTGCTGCTCAAGAGGTACTCATACCCATCCAGTGCGAGTACTACGCCCTGGAAGGCCTGAGCCAGCTCCTCAAGAACATCGAGATGATCCAGAAGCATCTGAATGCCGACCTCTCGGTGTCCACGATCCTCCTGACGATGTACGACGGCAGGACCAACCTCGCGGCCCAGGTTGCCGCGGAGGTGCGCGAGCACTTCCCGAAGCAGGTGCTCAAGGCGGTGGTTCCCCGTTCTGTGAGGATCTCCGAGGCTCCCAGTTACCAGCAGACCGTGATGACGTACGATCCGTCGTCGAGCGGGGCGCTCTCCTACCAGGAAGCCGCCGCAGAAATCGCATCCCGCTCCTAGGCCAACGTCGTATCCGGTCAGCCGGGCGAAGAGTAGTAGAGGGACGGAGCAGGGTTCCGCCCCCGGAAGGAACAACATGGTAGAGAAGCGACGCGGTCTCGGACGGGGACTGGGAGCTCTCATTCCCAGCGGACCGGCGGAGGCTGCTCACGAGGCCCCCGCGCCTGCAGTACCCGTTGAGGAGGCTTCGCCCAGGCGTGACGACCGCCCGTCGGGACGCGAATCCGCGACTCAGAAGAAGCAGTCGGGACGTCCGGCCGACCTCTTCTTCGAGCGCGTGACGGAGGAGGATGTGGTCGACCAGCCACGGTCCTATTCATCGGCCCTGCGGAGTGGGATCAACAAGAACGTCCTCGACGCGCAAACCAAAAGGGTTGCGAAGACATCGGGTAGGAAGACGACGGCCTCGCGACCGTCGGTAGGGCGGGAAACGACAGAGGAAGTCGCACCAGCTGCGGGGTCGACGACGTTGGGCGGTGCCGAGCGGCAGGACCACTCGTCGGCGACCGAGCACCCTCGATCAGCGTCGGTGTCTCTCGATGGTGAGTATCGTGAGAGCGACGCGTCGACGTCTGTCGTCACGTCCGGTGCAGAAGGTGCTTCATCGCCCGAGAGCTCGATGACGGCCGACTCGACTCTGTCATCAGCGGCCGGGACGGAGAGCGGCGAAGAGGTCGCAGCGGCGGAATTTGGCCGGACCGTTTCACGTGAAACCGCCGATCAGGGCCTTGCGCCGTCCGGGGAAGTGCTCGATCCTGTACAGTCACGCAGCGACGAGGGTTTGGTGGAGGTACCCGGTGTCACCTTCGCCGATCTGCGCCTGGATGACATCCACCCGAACCGCAAGCAGCCCCGAGTGGAATTCGATGAGGATGAGCTCGCCGAACTGGTGCATTCCATCAGGGAGATCGGTGTCCTGCAGCCGATCGTCGTTCGACCCTCCCAAGAAGGCGGCGACGCAACATATGAACTGGTCATGGGTGAGCGTCGGTGGCGGGCATCGCGTGAAGCCCGGAAGGAGACCGTTCCCGCGATCATCCGGTCGACGCTCGATGACGACCTCCTGCGCGATGCGCTTCTCGAGAACCTCCACCGTAGCGCTCTGAATCCACTCGAAGAGGCTGCTGCCTACCAACAGCTCCTCGATGATTTCGGGTGCTCCCATGATGAGCTCGCAGGACGGCTCGGTCGCTCTCGCCCCCAGATCTCGAACACGCTGCGCCTCATGAAACTCCCCCCGCTCGTACAGCGGCGGCTTGCCGCGGGCATACTCTCAGCCGGTCATGCCAGGGCCCTGCTCGGTCTGGAGGGCGCGGCGGAGATGGAGAAGCTTGCCCAGCGAATCGTCGCTGAGGGGTTGTCCGTTCGCTCCACCGAGGAGATCGTTGCGCTGAGCGGCGGATTGCGGAGAGCGACCAGGGCAAACGCACCGCGTGATGGGGCCAGGCACGAGAGGTTGGATTATCTCGCCACGTCGCTCTCGGACCGCCTTGATACCAACGTCAAGATTACTCTCGGCGCCAAAAAAGGTCGGGTCAGTATCGAATTCGCAAGCGTCGATGACCTCAACCGGATCGTCGGTGTCCTCGCCCCTTCGCCCGATCAATAGAGCTTGAACGGGTTGCGCCCTCAGTGCGCAACGGTACAGCTGACCCGCGCCGGGGGCTCTGTACCGCGCGGCTTGTCGATGCGCACGTCTGGAGTCTTACTGGCATTGATCCCCGTTTCACGTGGAACGTTGTGCGCCCTGTCGGAGGGATCTGCGAGTCGGAGACGCGATCGAGGGCCATAGCGATGAGTGTCAGCGTGGAGCGCCCTGTTCTATGGGACCCCAATCGGTGCTGGTGGCTGGTACACCGGTACCGCGGGTGTGCCCCACATCGCGCTGTCGTGATCGCGTGGAACCGTTGGCAGATCGAGTGGGCGGATGCCTTGGGCCCACTCCTGTGGCGCTGCGGGGTCGACCTCGGATCGACGGTGAAGGCCTGCTGAGCGGCCGTTATGCACCACAGAACTGCACACAATCGATCTGTGTCACGTGAAACAAGCACAGATGCCTCCCACAGGGCAGGCCGGTCGAACATCCTTTCTGACGCGAGAAGGTCGTCGCCAAGGTGTTAGTCTTCGGCGGTCGGGGTAATTGCCCGGCGTTCGAAGGCGCTCAGAAGTGCACGGCAGCCGGTGGGACGACCGACTCCTACCTTTCCTAGTTGCCTCCGATCAAATTATGACCGGTTTCCGGTGCCTATCCCGAGGAGCTGTTGGACGCTTCGTCGGCCGACTGGTTGCACTCGCACCGCCGCTGGCACCCCTCGCCTACCATTGGCGACGATACCGGCGTGATTAGAGGGTGCGGCAGCCTCCTGAGGTCAGAATTCCAAGCGAGTGAAGCCGAAGGGTTTGGCTGACCGGTCACTCGAGAGTTGTAGCCAGCGTGTCAGGAGGTTTCACGTGAAACACGGCGCCATCGCAGAAGTTTAGTGGTCGCAACTCTCGCCCGCGAGCGAGATAGACGGGTGCGGCGGCGAATCGTGCGAGCACCCGAGCTTCTCGAATGTGGTGGTAGATCCACAGGGAGCTGCGAGGACGATGCGCAGATCACGGATCGATTGAGCGCAGCGTTCAGCCGGCGATTCAGACTGAACTGGTGATCGTTCAATGAGCCCGGACGTACAGGCAACGTTCTGGCTTGAGATTGTTCCAGCTTGGCTGAGTTGTCGACGGCACCTTCGCACAGCGCCTCGTAGGAACGCGTTGATCCTTCTTCCCGTTTCACGTGAAACCCCTGATTGCTACTCCTCGGACGGCGGCGGATCACCGATTGGAAGTTTCTCACGTGGTGCGAGCGCTAGACGTGGCCCGCTGCGGCCGTTGTAGGCACTAAAGATCTAAACGGTTGAGCGAGTTGAGGTTCCCGTCGCGCGCCGGACGAGCTGTGATGAGCGCCGGTGCTTGCCAGAGGAGGCACCCGAATCGTCCGCCGTCACGTAGCGCGCCACGTCTCGCGCCACGTCTAATCCTGGCGGCGGGCGACATTTTTTTGTCAGTGACCGTTTCGCCTACCACGTGCAGCGTCGTACGGTTTCACGTGAAACTTGCTATGCATATGTTGTCAGATCGTCCTTACTAGCGGCGGGAGATGCCGCCTGGCAGCGGGTCAAGGACGTCGGGTGCAGGCTTGAACACATTGACGGCGGTAAAGGGGTCGATTCTCTGTTGCACGGCTTCATCGGTGCGGCCTTCCGAGCTGCATGTCGTCACCGGAATCCGGAACCTGAACGAGAACCAGAGCGAGAACGAAGATCAGTACGAGAACGGAAACCACGACTAGAACGTCCCAAGAGTGAAATGAGCAAGGAGCGTAGGTGTGGTCTCGCCCTGCTGATTACCCACGCGCCGGCTGGACGCAGTTGGGTAACTAGGAGTGTTCCTCAGCTACGCGGTCCTGGTAGGTCGCCGTACGCTGATGACCGGCTGGCCATGGGCTGTGTTTCACGTGAAACTGCTCCGTACGCTGGCGACTATTTTTCGGTTGTCCTGTACTTCTGGCGAGAACGATGCCAGCGCCCGTCAGCGGAGAGGCATCGTCAATGCCGTGCAGTCCTGCAGAGGAAGGCGTAAAGGCAATTATTGGACCGGCCCTTCGAATTCTTGCGGGTGGCAGGTAGCGACAGATATGCGGTCTCTCTGGCGGCGGCGATCCGGCCGTTTCGTTGGTCGGCTTGCTCCGTCCTCAGAGCGGCAGCCGACTTCTGTACTCGTCGGATGCCCACCACGTACCAGCTCGGATGCGCACGTCATACCAGCGGCAACCCTCGTAGTCAGGAGATTCCTTGCAGATTTCCTGGCTTTGCCCGGCTTTGTCGCTTCTGCTGTTCTATGGTCGCCCCCAGAGTCACGATCTCTTCACCGGTGGTCCGGCTAGGCGTGCTTTCCGTGATGCGTCTCTCAACACGAGTGGGCTCTGGGGGTGTGCCCTACACGACCACTGTATGGCGCTTGGTTCCGGTGACCGGCGGGAGAGCAATGTTTTGATTGGGCGCAGAGCTGTTCCACGTGAAACCGACGCGCTGGTCGAACCATCGCGCTAGTTCCGCCGCGGACCCGACGCGGGGCGTCCGCGCCTTCACCTCACGGCCGTTCTCAGGCGTCGACTCACTCGTCGACGCCGATCATGCATGCGGTTCGGCTTACAGGAAGAGCCCGTCGGCATGGCCGACGGGCTCTTCCTGGGACCCGCGCGCAGGTCGAGCTGTTTGAATCAAGCGATGAAGGCTGCGAACTCCTGCTCGAGGACCTGCTTGGGCTTGGCACCGATGGACTTCGCCGCGACCTCGCCGCCCTTGAAGACGTACACCGCAGGAATCGAGGTGATTCCGTACTTCGCGGCGATGGCGGGGTTGTCGTCGACGTTGACCTTCACGACGTCGATCTTCTCCGCGTGCTCGGCTGCGATGTCATCGAGGATCGGGGACAGCATGCGGCAGGGGCCACACCACTCCGCCCAGAAATCGACGATGACCGGCTTCTGTGCCTGCAGGACATCGGCGTCGAAGGACGCGTCGGTCACATCTTTTGCGTTGCTCATGGCATTACTCCTTGCGGTTGCTGAATCAGAGGGAAGCTATTTCGGAGACTGCTTCTGCGGGCGGGGTGGGGACGCGCGCAGCTGTCTCGGACGAGGGCACGGTGTCAGCCAGGTAGTGCTCCACGTCGAGGGCTGCGACACAGCCGCTCCCCGACGCGGTGATCGCCTGCCGGTAGGTCGGGTCGATGACGTCGCCCGCGGCGAACACGCCGGGAATCGAGGTCTTCGACGTACGCCCCTGAACGGCGATCGTGCCCTCACTGGTCAGTTCGAGCTGGTCCTTCACGAGATCGACGCGAGGATCGTTGCCTATAGCAACGAAAATGCCTGTCACCGCTATGTCACTCGTGGTGCCGTCCACGGTGCTCGCCACGGTCAGTCCGGTGACCTTCTCGGCGCCGTGGATACCCACGACCTCCGCGTTCCACAGGAATCGGATCTTCTCGTGGGCGAATGCGCGGTCCTGCATGATCTTCGAGGCGCGCAGGGAGTCCCGTCGGTGGATGACGGTGACGGAGCGCGCGAACTTCGTGAGGAAGAGTGCCTCCTCCATCGCGGAATCGCCGCCGCCGACCACGGCGATGTCCTGATCCCGGAAGAAGAAGCCGTCGCACGTGGCACACCAGCTCACACCGTGACCTGATAGACGCTTCTCGTCGTCGAGCCCGATCTCGCGGTACTCGGAGCCGGTGGAGATGATCACGGAGCGGGCCAGGAACACCTCGCCCGTGGCGATGGTCAGCTTCTTGATGTCGCCGGACAGGTCCGCGGAGACGACGTCCTCGTAGAGGATCTCCGTGCCGAAGCGCCGCGCCTGCTTCTCGAACTGATCCATCAGATCGGGGCCGAGTACGCCCTCGGGGAAGCCCGGGTAGTTCTCGACGTCGGTGGTGTTCATCAGCTCACCGCCCGCCTTGACCGAGCTGGCGATCATCACGGGCTTCAGATTCGCGCGCGCCGTGTACACGGCTGCGGTGTAGCCGGACGGACCGGAACCCACGATGATCACGTCGTGGATCGTGGTCCCGGCATCGGGCCCGTCGGTCGTGGGGACCTCGACTGGGACTTCGGTGTTCGTTGTCACGTTCTCGAAAGACCTTTCTGTCTTGTCATACGCTGCGCAGCCCATGCTGGGCGGAGCCGCGAACACTCCCCACAACGGTGCCGTGCAGATGCTTATTCCGCCTGCATCTCCTCAAGGCAAGGGTTGCCCGGAGGTGCGTGTCCGCATCACTCGACGGTGATCTCCGCGATCCGTAGGCCGAAGGGATACTGCGCCTGGATGTTGGACAGGCGTGGGAGCTGCGTGAAGTTGACGATCACGTACCGACCCGTCCGGGGCCCGTCCGCGCCGTCAGGGATGGGCAGGGTGACCGTGGGCGCCGTGAAGCCGCCCTGGGCGATCTGCTCTGCGCCCTCGAGCGTCGGCTGGTCATTGACCAGCACGGAGAACGAGCCGCCGGATCCGTTGAGCTGGGCGATGCTCACCGATGAGACGGTGGACTCCTCCTCGAGCTGCAGGACGAGAGCGAGATTCGTCGCGAGTCCACCGAAGGTCTCACTGGCATAGACCTGATTACCCCAGAAGGTGGACGGGTTGCCGTCGATGATCAGGGGCAGTGTGGTGTCATTGGCGGCATCGAGCCCGGGGTTCTGCGGCACGAGCCGCGAGATACCTGTGACCACGGGTGTGACTGCCTCGGGGGTCGGCTCAGCGCTGGCCGTGGGCGCGGCGGGCGGAGCGGTGTCCTCGGGCGCTTCGGTGGTGACCTGCTCGGTGGCCCCCCCGCCATCGGCCACCTGTGTGCCGCCGGAGATGGTGCTCAGTTGCGTTGCCGCAGCGAACACGGCCACGACGAGCACGATGGCCATGACGACCCCCACGAGCACACGGGTGAACGTGCGACCCCCTGACGGGTTGTCGTTGTCGTCGTACTCGTCGCCGTCGTACACGTCGGCATCGTCGGGCGTGCGATGGGTGTCGTTGTCGCGTCCGCCCGAGAGCGGGAAGCGGGCGGCGGCGCGTTCGGGCTGGTGCGAAGCGGCAGCCGCGGCACCCGCGACGCCGGCGGCACCGACGGCGGCAGCGCTGCGGCGGTCACCGTCGTCGTGCCGGCGGCGCTCGTGGTTCTGCCGGTCGTCAGGTGACCCGCCGCCGGGCGCTGCTGCGGACGCTCCGCCGGGCCTGTGCGCGGGCGGCGGTGGGACCGTGTGGGAGGAAGATCGGGGCACGGGACCGGCGACGACCGGCGGCAGCCCCGAGGTGTCGTCGTCCTGCAGGTCGTCGTCCCGCCCGTCCGCCGAGGACGAGTGCCGCCCGAACCGGCGTGAGAGACCACCGAGGCGCGACCGCCGGGGGCGCTCGTGGTCCTCGTACTCCTCGTCGTCGTCGTACGTCTCGGGCTCCGAGGACCGCGGGCGGCCGAAGATCTCGGAGCCGAGGGTGTCGGTGAAGAACGGCTCGATGTACGGCGCATCCTCACGGCGGGCCTCCTGCTGGACGATGAGGTCCAGCATGTCCACCGCGGGAGCGCGATTGGTGACGAGGTAGGTTCCGCTATCGGTGATGCCGAGATCGAGGACCTGGATTCTGCTGTCGCGGTCACCCGTGGCGAGCTCCCGCGCGCTCGTGGCGACTTGCGAGGCATTGCCGGCGGCCGCGACGAGGATGCTGACGGGCCGGTTGAGCACCTGATCCACGCCGTCGAGCACGAGATCCTTCTCAGCAGATGCCAGCACGTAGGCGGTCACCTTGTAACGGCCGCCCAGCACCGAACCGACGTCTACTGCTTCTGGCACGTGTTCCTCCCCGGCGACACCTGGCTGATTTCTCCCCATGCTACCGGTCGGTCGGCGCAATGCCGGGCGCCTGCGTCAGGCGCCACTCCGGCGGAATCTCGCGGTGAAGGGCCGCAGGAACTCGCCCAGTTCGGTCACGCGGAGCAGCTTCAGCATCAGGAGGTACACCAGCATCATGACCACTCCGCCGAGGGCGAGGACGACGACGGCGTTCAGTTTCGACTCCCACAGGAAGCCCTCGATCTCGTACCCGCCGAAGGACCAGCACAGCGCGCTCCCCGCGATCGCGGCGACGATCCCTGCGAGAGCCAGCTTCACATGGACGTCGAAGACGTGCCCGGCGCCGTAGGAACCGATGGAGCGCGTGAGGAAGACATGACTGACGACGACGGCGATCGCATTCCCGACGGAGTAGGCGACAGCGAGCAGCGGCACGATCAGGCGGGGGTCGAACATGCCCGCGATCAGTGCGAGCACCACGCCGACGACGGACAGGATGAGCTGGATCTTCAGCGGCGTCCTCACGTCCTCACTGGCGTAGAAGACGCGATTGAGGAAGAAGTTGGCGCTGAGGAACGGCGCTCCCACGGCGAGGATCGCGATGACCACACCATTGATGGCCGCGATCTCGGGAGACTCGCTGAACAGCATGCCGAGGGGGCCCGCGAACGTGAGCAGGGCCGCCGCGCCGAACACGGTGGCGACGCCGATGATGCGCAGGCCCTCGGAGAGCGTGGCCCGGACGGCGGCCAGGTCGCCGTCCGCGTGCGCGGAGGAGAGCTGGTTGAACATCACCGTGGCCAGGGACAGGGCGATCACGGCGTGCGGCAGTTGGTACACCATCGCCCCGATCTCGAGGTTGGTCCATCCTGCGATCTCCACGGGCGGGTCCTGTGCGAGGAACCTCTGGCGCGCATCCGCGGCACTGGTGGCGACACGCAGGTTCACGAGGTAGAGACCGTTGCCGATCAGCATGGTGACGATCGTGACCGAGGCGAGTCGGCCCGTCCGGCCGAGGCCCGTTCCGCGCACACCGAATCTCGGGCGCAGGCCCAGCTTCAGGCGCTTGAGCGGGACGATCAGGACGAGCGCCTGCATCACGATGCCGAGCGTGGTGCCACCGGCCAGCAGCAGGGTCTGGGTCAGGGTCCAGGTGTCCGGGCTGTGCCTTTCCGCCTGCTCGCCCCCGATGAGCACGATGAAGAGCACCAGGAAGGCGATCGACACGATGTTGTTGACCACGGGTGCCCACATGTAGGGACCGAAGGAGCCGTTGGCGTTGAGGATCTGTCCGATCACGGCGTAGATGCCGTAGAAGAAGATCTGCGGGAGGCACCAGTAGGCGAAGACCGTGGTCAAGGTGAGGTTGGCGCCCGTGAAACCCGTCGTCAGGGACACGATCACCGGGGCGGCGAGTGTCGCGAGCACGGTGAGGACGAGGAGGGCCGCGGCAGCGAGCGTGAGCAGCCGGCTGACGTAGTCCGCCCCGCGGTCCTGCTGCCTGCTGGCCCTGATGATCTGCGGCACGAGCACGGCGTTGAACACGCCGCCCGCGAGCATCAGGTAGATGAAGTTCGGCAGGGTGTTCGCCGAGGTGAAGAGGTCCGACACCTGCCCGGAGGCACCGATGGCCGTCGCGAGGAGGGCGACGCGGACGAGACCGAGGATGCGTGAGACCAGCGTGCCCGCGGCCATGATCGCACTCGAGCGTGCGGTCGATCCGCTCGTCGTCGGACCGGGTGCGGATGCCGCCGGTGAGGGTGCGGCTCGTCCGGCGTCCTGCGAGGGGATGGAGGCGGTGTTCGTGTCAGACATCGTTCCCATCGTCTCACCCGGCGGGCGACGACGGCGCGAGCCGGGCCCGCACACACCGCCCCGACGCGCTGCCTAGAGGTGTTCGGGCAGGACCTCGCGCGCGAGGTCGGCGATACGCCGCTCGTTGGGGAAGGACAACCGGCGGCCGAGCTCGTGCAGCGGCACCCAGGCGACGTCCACGGCCTCGTGATCGGGATCGTTCTCGATGGTGAGGAACCCGCCGGTGCTGATGAGCAGGAAATGGTGGACCGTCTTGTGCACGCGGTGGCCACTCACCGTGAACCAGTAGTCGATGCTGCCGAGGGCGGTGACGATCCTGCCCTCGATGCCGGTCTCCTCGGCGATCTCGCGGACGGCCGCCTGCTCGCTGTTCTCCGAGCCCTCCGGGTGGCCCTTGGGGAGGCACCACTCGAGGCGACCGCCACGGTTCAGCCGGGCGATGATGGCGACGTCGAGCGTGTCCCGGGCGGTGTCCACGACGATCCCGCCGGCCGACACCTCCTCCACCGTGGGTAACTGGTGGTGCACGGCAGGCATACCCGTGGTTCCCATTGACACTGTCAACGGGGTGCGTTTCGGTGCACTTGGAACGGGTCGGTCCATGCAGACCACTCTAACGATCTTTCCCGGGACGCCTTAACGGTACGGAACCCCGGAACGGCACTCCCGCAACGCCTTGTACGGCCCGCTCCGGGCACACGTCCGGTGTGGGAAACAGGGCCCGATCTGGCACCCTTGGAGGACTATGGCGCACCTGCTGGACACCTCCACCCTCACCGCACCCCTACCCCCCGTGGTCCTCGAGGTGGGTCAGCTCTTCGCCGCGGCGGGTCACGAGCTGTCCCTCGTGGGCGGGCCCGTGAGGGACCTCTTCCTCGGCCGGGTGTCACCGGATCTGGACTTCACCACGGACGCCGACCCCGACCGCACGCTCGCCGTGATCAAGGGGTGGGCGGACGCGCACTGGGAGATCGGCAGGGCCTTCGGGACCATCGGGCTGCGCAAGGGCGAGCACCAGATCGAGATCACGACGTACCGAGCCGAGGCGTACGATCCGGAGTCCCGGAAGCCCGCCGTCTCCTTCGGCACGAACCTCGAGGACGACCTCCTCCGCCGCGACTTCACCATCAACGCGATGGCGCTGCGCCTGCCCTCACTGGAGCTCGTGGACCTGTTCGGAGGTGTGCGCGACCTGCACGCGGGTGTGCTGCGCACGCCCGGTACGCCGTCGTCGTCCTTCTCCGACGACCCCCTGCGCATGATGCGCGCCGCGCGTTTCGTCTCGCAGCTGGGCGTGGAGGTGGCGCCCGAGGTGTCGGAGGCGATGACGGCGATGGCCGAGCGGATCAGCATCATCTCGGCGGAGCGGGTGCGGGACGAGCTGGTGAAGCTCATCGAGGGCGCGGCGCCCGACGCCGGGATCGACGTGATGGTCGCCACGGGCCTCGCCGACCACGTGCTGCCCGAGGTCTCCGCCCTACGGCTCGAGTCCGACGAGCACCACCGCCACAAGGACGTCTACCAGCATTCCCTCACCGTGCTGCGCCAGGCCTGCGCGCTGGAGACGAGGGGCGACGGCGCCGTGCCGGGCCCCGACGTGGTGCTGCGGCTCGCCGCCCTCCTGCACGACATCGGCAAGCCCGCCACACGCCGGTTCGAGCCCGGCGGAGCCGTCAGCTTCCGGCACCATGACGCGGTGGGCGCGAAGCTCACCACCAAGCGCCTGCGCTCCCTACGTTTCGACAACGACACCATCAAGGCCGTGGCCCGGCTCGTGGAGCTGCACATGCGGTTCTACGGGTACGGCGAGGCCGGGTGGACCGATTCCGCCGTGCGCAGGTACGTCAGCGACGCCGGCCCCCTCCTCGAGCGGCTCCACCGCCTGACACGCTCCGACGTCACCACGAGGAACCGGCGGAAGGCCGAGCGCCTCGCCTTCGCGTACGACGACCTCGAGGAGCGGATCGCCGCGCTCGCGGAGCAGGAGGAACTCGCGTCGATCCGCCCGGACCTCGACGGTGAGCAGATCATGGCGCTCCTCGGGATCCGCCCAGGCCCGGCCGTGGGCCGCGCCTACCGGTTCCTGCTGGAGGAGCGCATGGAGCACGGCCCACACGAACCGGACGAGGCGGAGGCGAAACTCCGCCGATGGTGGACCGAGCAGCCCGAAGCGCAGGAGACCCCATGAGACCCATGACCGGCGCCGCGGCGCCAGACACCACCCCTGCGGGCACTCCGCTGCCCAAGCTGTGGCTCCTCAGGCACGGCGAGACCGAATGGTCCAGGGACGGCCGCTACACGGGCCTGACCGACCTGCCGCTGACGCCGCACGGCGAGGAGCAGGCGCTCGCCGCGCGGGAGCATCTCGCGGGCGTGCCGTTCGACCTGGTGCTCACCTCGCCGTTGCAGCGCGCCGTGCGGACGGCGGAACTCGCGGGCTTCCCGGAGGCCGAGGTGCTGCCCTTCGCCCACGAGTGGGACTACGGCGACAACGAAGGGCTGGAGAGCGCGGCCGTACGCCGTGACAATCCCGGGTACCTGATCTGGAACGACGGCGCGCCGAACGGCGAGACCCTCGGCCAGGTGTCGGAGCGGGCCGATCGCGTGATCGCCCGGGTGCAGGCGGGCTGTGGCACCCCCGAGGACCGCGACCCCGGTGCCGCTCCCGTGCAGAACGCACTGCTGGTGGCCCACGGTCACTTCCTCCGCATCGTCGCAGCGCGGTGGCTGCAGTTCGGTGGGATCGAGGGTCGCAGGTTCGTGCTCGGCACGGCGGCCGTCTGTGCCCTGGGGTGGGACAAGCGGACTCCCGCGATCGTCCACTGGAATCTTTGACACGCCTTCTTTTCGAGAATCGTCGAATGACGCCGAAACAATTCCGGAATTCGGCCGCGCAGGGGTGTACGCACCGCCCGTTCCTGGGGTAGCTTTGTTCTTGTGCCATTGGGGCTTCCCAACATGAGGTCGACGCCGGCACGCAGGACTATGCGAGTTCCCGATGAATTGGAGGTGGAGATTGTGAATACCATGCTCAGCGGAGCCTTTGCCCGCGGCGCCAATCCCGCCTTCATCATCCGTACGCACTAGGAAGTCCGCGCACCGGCACCGGCCGGCTAGCTCCTCGCTCATCCCGCGCCCCTACGCGACTTCCTTCTCCTTTCCCGCCGTTCAGCGGCTTCTTGTTCTCTGCGCCTCTTCGCGCGTCATTCGAAAGATTCGTCATGCCCGCTTCGCACGTCAATTCCGCCCCCCTTCAGGAGATCAATCCTCCTGACCAATCACAGCCGCCCGATCTCCGCGCCACCGGCGAATTCATCATGAGTGGGAATCTCACTCCCGTGGGCGCCGTGGACGAGCTGCGCGACCCTGCGGCCGGCCCCATGCCCGGCTTCCAGCATCGGAAGGAGGTGCAGCGGATGCTCGCGAGGTGGCGCCGGAGCGTCGCCCTCTGGGGGCTCGTCCTGTCCAGGGCCGAGGCCCAGCGCGACGGCCGTCCGGCCGACCTCAGGCTGCCGCAGCACACCCTCCAGATCAAGTGACCACCCGAGCGCACACGGCTGCCCGAGACCGGCGATCAGATCAGCGATCCCGGCGACGACGGTCATCCGGTACGTCCGGACCGCCCTGCATCAGGAGGACGTGATGTCCCTGAGGACACCCCGTGCGAAGCCCGCGCCGCCCGGCGCGGGCTTCCGCCGTTCCGGGGCCGGTGCCTCGATGCCGGTCCGCCGCCGATCGCGGAGGCGGCACCGAGGAATGAGGCGTGGGAGCGCCACGTTATAGGGTCGTGTGGTCACTCGACCGGCCCACCCCGCAGCCGGTCGGAAGGGAGCGAGTGTGTCCGGCGTCAAGCGCGTGGCCATGCTGTCCCTGCACACCTCCCCGCTCGAGCAGCCGGGAGCCGGCGACGCCGGCGGCATGAACGTCTACATCAGGAGCACGGCCCTCGAGCTCGCGCGCGTCGGGATCGACGTCGAGATCTTCACGCGGGAGGCGGGCGCAGGCCGGCCGGACCGCGAGGTGCTCGCGGACGGCGTGGTGGTGCACCACCTCGACGCCGGCCCGCCACGCCCCATCCCGAAGGAAGCGCTCCCGGGCCTGCGGGAGACGCTGACCGACGCGATCACCGATGTGGCCGATCTCCTCGCGAACGGGCACTTCGACGTGCTCCACTCCCACTACTGGGTCTCCGGGACCGTGGGCCTGACGCTGAGCCGTGAGATGAACCTGCCGCTCGTGCACTCGATGCACACCATGGCGAGGGTCAAGAACCTCCGGATGAAAGCCATCACGACGCCCGAGCCGGAGGAGCGCGTCATCGGCGAACAGGAGATCGTCCGCGGTGCGTCGCGCTTCATCGCGAACACGAGCACCGAGGCGTCCGAGCTCGTGACGCACTACGGTGCCGAGCCCAACCGGGTCGACGTCGTCGCGCCCGGCGTGGACCTCGCCACCTTCAACCCCGGAGACCGGGGCGCCGCCCGCACCGCGCTGGGCGTGGCGCCCCGACAGTTCCACGTCGTCTTCGCCGGGCGCATCCAGAAGCTCAAGGGCCCCCAGGTGCTGGTCGCCGCCGCGGCGGAACTCAAGCGGCGCCGCCCCGACATCCCGCTGGCCGTGAGCATCCTCGGGTCCGGCAGCGGCTCGAAGGCCCTCGCGCTCCAGCCGCTCATCGAGGAAGCGGGGCTGTGCGACGAGATCCGCCTGTACCCGCCGGTCACCCCGGCGCACCTGGCGCACTGGTTCAGGGCGGCCGACGTCGTCGTCATGCCGTCCTTCAGCGAATCCTTCGGACTGGTGGCCCTCGAGGCCCAGGCGTGCGGAACCCCCGTCCTGGCGGCGAACGTCGGCGGTCTCCCGCAGGCCATCAGCGACGGACGCAGCGGCCTCCTGGTCGAGGGCCATACAGCGGCGGCGTGGGCGTCGGCCCTGGAACGGCTGCATGACGACACCCTGCTTCGGAACACCCTGGGGCGTGGCGCTGCGACGCACGCGCTCGCCTTCGGGTGGCAGCGCACCGCGCTGCTCACCGCCCAGAGCTATCGGACCGCCGTCGACCGTTTTCCCACGGCCGCTGCACACTGAGGCGGCACGGCGCCCCGCCTAGGATGGAGGCGTGACCCCCACCGAGCTCGCCGCGTACCTCGATTCCGTCCACATCACCGGTGAGGTGGCGACGCCGCGGGAGAACAACCTCCAGCACATGCGGCAGTTCCTCGAGGGCAACGAGAACCTCGAGTTCGGCGTGGAGCTCACGCGCGCGTGGACGTACGACGACGTCTTCGACCTCATGCACGAGCGCGTGGGGACCAGCCCCGACCGCGACCACGTGGAGGGCCAGGACACCATCGATGCGGCCACCTGCGTTGCGGCACTCGACCGCTTCGCCGACCGCCTCGGTGCCTCCGCGCACCGTCAGGAGCGCATCCTCTTCGCCACCGGTCATCCCGCCGGCCTGCTGCCCGTCCGCGCCGCCTTCGCGCGGTCGGTGACGCAGGTGGGCGCGAAGGCGGTCCGCGTGCCGGAGGGACGCCGCTTCCGCGAGGGGGACATCCGGCAGATCTTCGGGGTACTGGTCTGGCATCAGCACGGCGGCCTCATGCACACGCACTTCCCCGAGCCGATGCGCCTCAGCCTCGACTCGCTCGTCGCGGACGGGCAGGCACTGCCGGACCTCGTGGTCGCGGACCACGGCTGGGCCGGCCACGCAGCGGCGGTGGGTCTGCCCACCCTCGGGTTCGCGGACTGCAACGACCCGGGACTGTTCGTCTCGGAGGCGCAGGGCCACCTCGAGGTGGCCGTGCCCCTCGACGACAACGTGTGCCCGGGCCTGTACGACCCGCTGGTCCGGTACGTGCTCGACAGGGCCGGCCTGCCCCTGACCTGAGCGGCACCGCTGATAGGTTCTCAGGATGAGCGACCTCGAGATAGCCCGCGCCGCGACCATCAGGCCCATCGAGGACATCGCCGCCGCCGCCGGTGTTCCACGTGAATCACTGGAGCTGTACGGGCGCTTCAAGGCGAAGGTCGATCCGCACCTGCTGCCGGATACCGGCGGTGCCCGCGGCCGGATCGTGCTCGTCAGCGCCATGAGCCCCACACCGGCCGGGGAGGGGAAGTCCACCTGCACCGTGGGGCTGGCCGATTCCCTCGCACGTGCGGGCAAGCGCGTCATGGTGGCCCTGCGGGAGCCCTCGCTGGGGCCCGTGCTCGGCATGAAGGGCGGGGCCACCGGTGGCGGCTACTCCCAGGTGCTGCCCATGGACGAGATCAACCTGCACTTCACGGGCGACTTCCACGCCATCACCTCCGCGAACAACGCGCTCGCCGCACTGATCGACAACCACATCCACCAGGGCAACGCGCTCGGTATCGACCCTCGACGCATCACCTTCAAGCGGGTGCTCGACGTCAACGACCGAGCCCTCCGTGAGGTGGTGATCGGGCTCGGCGGTCCCACGCAGGGCACCCCGCGCCAGGACGGCTTCGACATCACGGTCGCCTCGGAGGTGATGGCCGTCTTCTGCCTGGCCGCGGACCTCGACGACCTGCGGGCGAGGCTCGGCGCGATCACGTTCGGGTACACCTCCGACCGCCGTCCGCTGACGGTCGACGACCTCGGCGTCGCGGGGGCCCTGACGCTGCTGCTCAAGGACGCGGTCAAGCCCAACCTCGTCCAGACCATCGCCGGGACGCCCGCGCTGGTCCACGGCGGACCCTTCGCGAACATCGCACACGGCTGCAACTCCGTGATCGCCACTCGCACGGCCCAGCGTCTCGCGGAGATCGTGGTCACGGAAGCCGGCTTCGGTGCGGACCTGGGCGCCGAGAAGTTCATGGACATCAAGGCCCGCTCGGCCGATCTCGCCCCCGACGCCGTGGTGATCGTGGCCACGGTCCGCGCGCTCAAGATGCACGGCGGCGTGGACAAGGCCGATCTCGCCGGTGAGAATCTCCCCGCGCTGCAGGACGGGACGGCGAACCTCCTCCGCCACGTGCGGAACATCGAGAAGTTCGGCATCCGGCCCGTGGTCGCGGTCAACCGCTTCACCCATGATCCGGACGCCGAACTCGACTGGCTGCTCGCGTGGTGCGCCGCCGAGGGCATCGACGCGGCAGTGGCCGACGTGTGGGGACAGGGTGGTGGCGGACCGGGCGGCGACGACCTCGCTGCCGCCGTGCTCGCCGCGCTCGACCGGCCGACGTCCTTCCGGCACCTCTACCCGCTGGACCAGTCGATCGAGGAGAAGATCGGGACCATCGCGCGGGAGATCTACGGCGCCGACGGTGTCGATTTCTCCTCCACAGCACGCCGGAAGCTCCGCGAGATCGAGGCGAACGGCTGGTCCGACCTCCCGGTGTGCATGGCCAAGACGCAGTACTCCTTCTCCGATGACGCCTCCCTGCTGGGTGCGCCGACGGGCTTCACCCTGCAGGTGCGTGATCTCATCCCGAAGACGGGCGCCGGGTTCGTCGTCGCCCTCACCGGGAACGTCATGACGATGCCCGGCCTGCCACGCGAGCCCGCCGCGCTCCGCATGGACGTGGACGCCGGAGGTCACGCCGTCGGGCTCTTCTGAGCGTCCCCTCCTCCATCACGGCTCCTCCATGACGGCCGCGGAGGCCGTGGCTCGCCGTGACCTCGGCAGCAGCGCCGCGACCAGGGCCGCCACCGCGCCGACCACGAGGAGCCCGACGACGACGGCCGTCATCGGGTCATCCGCGAGGAGTCGCGGGATGGTCCGCGACGGGACCAGCGCGGCGAAGAAGAACGCGATCAGGAGTCCGAGGTAGCTGCCCACCATGTTCATCACATGGCCGCGGAGGTTGCGCCGGCGCGCGGCGACCACGCCGAGGATCACCGTGACCAGCGTCAGGGCCGACAGGCCGTGCAGCCAGCTGAAGTGACCGTCGGTCACGATGCCGAAGCTGCTCACGCAGACGTACAGCATGGCGCCCACCCAGACGCGCCCGAGCAGGCGGTGGGTCCGGTCACGGCGGCGGCGTAACCCGTTGACGGGTGCGATCAACAGTGCCGCGAGGGCGGCGATGATGTGGGACACGAGGAGCGGGTTCCAGGTCATGGAGAAAGGATAGTTGCACTATCCTGTAATGGACATCAGGAGAGTGCAGGCGCCGTCAGCTATCCGACGACGCCGGAGGGAAGGGGTGCGGGATGAGACTCGGTGAGCTGAGCGAGGAGACCGGCACGAGCCCGGCGAGCATCAAGTTCTACCTCCGCGAGGGACTGCTCCAGCCGGGAGAGTCCATCCATCCGACGAGGGCGCGGTACGGCGACGTCCATGTGCGGCGCCTGCGCCTCATCCAGGGGCTCCGAACGGTGATCGGCCTCGGGCTCGAGGACATCAGGCGCATCATCGACGGGGCCGACGGCGCCGACCTGACCCCGGACCGTCGGCTCGCGCTGCTCGGCACGGTGCAGTCGGTGGTGCTGGGCTTCGACGGCGCCCCTGCTCCGGCGTCCGAGGACGGCGACGCGCTGGTCCGGGCGATGGGGTGGCCCGACGTGAGCAGTCAGGCCCGCACCGCCGTGGACCGGCATCTCGAGGCGATGCGCGATCTGGGGGTGTCCACGGACGACGGCGTGCTGGAGGTCTACGGCCGGGCCGCCGACGCGATCGCTGCCGCCCAGCTCGCGGTCACCGACGAACGGGAGACCATCGAGGACGTCATCCTCAC
The DNA here is from genome assembly GCF_058269235.1 of Arthrobacter sp. TJ-236. NCBI lineage: Bacteria > Bacillati > Actinomycetota > Actinomycetes > Micrococcales > Micrococcaceae > Arthrobacter > Arthrobacter sp. TJ-236. The sequence goes on along the minus strand of NZ_JBZCNI010000003.1, from coordinate 52,417 downwards.
GGCGGCCGTCGGGATGCACATGCACAACCAGCTCATCCTGTCGGTGATCGCGCTGGCACAGGCCAGTAGATCCATCAGGCGCTACGGCGCGCCATGACGCACTCGTCCGGAGCCGGACGCACGGAAGGCCGGGACGACGTCGTCCCGGCCTTCCGGAGGAGAGGTGCTAGCGGTCGAGGTCGCCGCGGATGAAGGCTTCGACCTTCTCGTGGGCGATGTCGTCCGCGTACTGCTCCGGCGGCGACTTCATGAAGTAGCTCGATGCCGAGAGGATGGGCCCGCCGATGCCGCGATCGAGCGCGATCTTCGCGGCACGGATGGCGTCGATGATCACGCCGGCAGAGTTCGGGGAGTCCCACACCTCGAGCTTGTACTCGAGGGACACCGGGGCGTCCCCGAAGTTGCGGCCCTCGAGGCGCACGAAGGCCCACTTGCGGTCGTCCAGCCAGGCCACGTAGTCGGACGGTCCGATGTGCACGTCATCGGCGTGCAGGTGCGCCTTGACGTTCGAGGTGACGGCCTGCGTCTTCGAGATCTTCTTCGACTCGAGGCGCTCGCGCTCCAGCATGTTCTTGAAGTCCATGTTGCCGCCGACGTTCAGCTGGTACGTGCGGTCCAGGGTCACCCCGCGGTCCTCGAAGAGCTTCGCCATGACGCGGTGGGTGATGGTGGCGCCGATCTGGCTCTTGATGTCGTCCCCGACGATCGGCACGCCGGCCTCCGTGAACTTGTCGGCCCACTCCTTCGTGCCGGCGATGAAGACGGGCAGGGCGTTGACGAACGCGACGCCCGCATCGATGGCGCACTGGGCGTAGTACTTGGCCGCGTGGTCCGAGCCGACCGGCAGGTAGCAGACGAGGACGTCAGCCTTGGAAGCCTTCAGCTGCGCGACGATGTCGACGGGCTCCTCGTCGGACTCGACGATGGTCTCGCGGTAGTACTTGCCGAGCCCGTCGAGGGTGTGCCCGCGCTGCACGATCACGCCGGTCGGCGGGACATCTGCGATCTTGATGGTGTTGTTCTCACTGGCACCGATCGCCTCGGCGAGATCGTGGCCCACCTTCTTGCCGTCGACGTCGAACGCCGCGACGAATTGGACGTCGCCCACGTGGTACTTGCCGAATTCGACATGCATCAGGCCGGGGATCACGGCGGATGGATCGGCGTCGCGGTAGTAGTGCACGCCCTGCACCAGCGACGCGGCGCAGTTGCCGACTCCAATGATTGCCACGCGAATGGGGTTCTGTCCCACGGTTCTCCTCGAATGCCTGATGAATATGCCTCGACCGTCATCGCCCGAAGCGCGGCTGGCAGAAAGGGCCAGTCTACGTTCACTGCACAACGCAGGCGTCGCATGGTGCATTCCTCGCCCGGTACGGACGGCTCAGCAGTGGACACACCGGCCGGCCGGTGTGTCCCTGCGGATAGGCTCGATGCATGACCTCGGACGACGGCCGGCGCGACGGCGCCCAGCACGTACCGAGCAGGGAGGACCCGCTGCTCAGCGCACTGACGGAAGGTGTGGGCGGGCCGCTTGGGCGCCACATCGAGCCGGGCCGCACGTCTCCGCGATGGTTCACCGTCCGGCGCGTGATCATCCTCCTCACCGTCCTCTCGGCCGTCCTCGCGGTCGTGGTCAAGACCCCCTGCCGGGAGGAGGGCTGGTCCGCCCCCACGTACTTCTACAGAGCCTGCTACTCGGACTGGACTGAGCTCTACCAGTCGCGGGGCTTCGCCGACGGCATCCTCCCCTTCATGACGCCCGGCGCCCTCTTCGAGTACCCCGTGCTGCTGGGCCTCCTTGCGTCGGGTACCGCCTTACTGGTGGGTCTGCTCGCCGATGGCGCAGATCCGGCGGCGGCGTCCCTGCTGTACTTCGACGTCAATGCCGTCCTGCTCGCCGGCGTCTGGATCCTGACGGCCCTGATCACCCTCCGGCTGGCGCGCGGGCGCCCCTGGGATGCGGCGATCGTCGCCACGGCTCCGGTGATCATCCTCTCCGGCACCATCAACTGGGATCTCTGGGCCGTACTGCTGGCGAGCGCCGGTCTCCTGGCCTTCGCCCGGGAGCGGCCCGTGCTCGCCGGTGCACTCTGGGGCCTCGGCGCCGCCGTCAAGCTCTACCCGGTGCTGCTCCTCGGCGCGGTGGTGGTCCTCGCGATCCGGACCGGCAGATACCGTCCGTTGGTTCTCGCAGGGCTGGGTGCCGCGGGCGCCTGGCTGGCAGTCAATGTTCCGTTCGCAGTCCGGGACTCCGAGAGCTGGGGGTACTTCCTGACCTTCACGGAGGACCGCCCCGCAGGGTTCTCCTCTGTCTGGTACGTCTACAACGCCTACGCGGAGCGTCTCGGCGCGGCCGAGCTCTCGCCCGCGCTGATCAATACCGCCGGCGGCATACTTTTTCTCCTCGCCTGCGCGGCGATCGCGCTGCTGGCTCTCGGGGCCCGACGGCGGCCCCGGCTCGCGCAGCTCGCACTCCTGATCGTGGGCGCGTTCGTCCTGTGCAACAAGGTGTATTCACCGCAGTACGCCCTCTGGCTCCTGCCGCTGATCGCGCTCGTGCTGCCCCGGTGGCGGACCGTCCTCATGTGGCAGTTCGTCCAGGTGCTGCACTGGTGGGCGGTGTGGATGTACCTCGGCGGCCTGACCGGCGGCGGTCCGCCGGAGAACAACGTGGGCCTCGGCGTCTATGCGCTGTCGGTGCTCGCTCATATTCTTTCAACGGCATGGATCATGGCTGTGGTGGTGCGGGAGATTCTGGCGCCCGAGCAGGTTGTGGTCCGCGCCGACGGACAGGACGATCCGCAGGGTGGCCCCTTCGACCGTGCGGCCGACGTGTTCACGCTGGCGAGGCGCCCGCGTATGCCTCGGCTAGGCTTGCTGCACGCCACCAGCCTCCCCCGACGACCAGCGGAAGACACCTGTGCCAGCACCGTCCTTCACTTTCACGCAGCTCTCACGGAGCGCCTTCGACGCCCTCGCGGACGAGCATCCCGATGTTGTGATCCCGATCGAACAGACGCCTGACTGGGTGGAGTTCGAACACGCCCTCGGGCGGACCCCCCTCGGGATCTGGGCCTACACGGACCGCACGGGTGCGCTGGTCGCGACTGCCAGCTTCGTCCACGTGGTCAGGCGGCTGCGCGAATCGGTCGTCGTGGTCAACGGACCCGTGTGGTTCGCCGATCGCACGCCCGCGGCCGAGCGGACGTTGATGACCACCATCCGTGAGCAGTTCGCAGCGGAGAAGTCCCTTCATCCGCTGTACGTCCGGATGCAGGTCGCGCTGATGCAGCTTCCGGCCACCGGGCCGATCGAGCACGGCTGGTACGAGCGCGAGATCGTCGTGGATCTCACTCCCAGCGAGGGGGATCTGCTCAAGAGCTTCAGGCCGAACGCGCGCAACAGCATCCGCCGGGCGCAGCGGAACGGCGTCGAGATCAGAACTATTCTTCGTTCGGAATGGACGAGGGTCTTCGCCGACGAGCTGTACCCGATCATGCAGGAGACCGCGGAACGAGACGGCTTCTCACCCTTCGACTCCCGTTACTACGAGACCTTGCTGACGGTCCTCGGCGACCACCTGCGACTCCTGGTGGCCTACCAGGACGGCCGTCCGCTGAGCTGGCTCATCACCACCGAGTACCGCGGCTACTCGGTGTACTACTTCGCGGGCAGCACGGTGGAGGCACGCGCGACCTTCGCTCCCTATCTGCTGCTGTGGGAGGCCTTCCGCGCCCTGAAGGCCGCCGGCAACACCGCGTGCGGCCTGACCGGGATCGTCAGCGAGAACTACCCCGGCCTCGCGAACGTGACCACGTTTAAACGGAACTTCTCGAAGAACGTGGTGGTGGTCCCCACGACGTACGACATCCCCCTCGATCCCGTGCGGTACGCCGCCGTCGCGGCCCTCCTCGGCGCGCGCCGCACCCTGCCGGGCACTCTGAGGACGGTGCGGGCCGCCCAGAGGAAGCTCCTGACACGGGCGCGGGGACGGCCCGCTCCCGTCCCGGCGTCCACCGGGCCGGCGTCGGACGGGACGCCGTCGTGACGCCCGACGTCGAGGTGGTCGGTGCCGGACCGAACGGCCTCGCGGCCGCCGTCGTGATGGCGCGGGCCGGTCTGTCCGTCCGCGTCCACGAGGCGGCCGACACGCTCGGTGGTGGCTCACGCTCCCTCGAGCTCATGCAGCAGGACCACCTGCACGACTTCTGTTCCGCGGTGCACCCGATGGCGCTGGCCTCGCCCTTCTTCCGCGCCTTCGAACTCAGCCGACGCATCGGCTTCGCGGTGCCGGAGGTCTCCTTCGCGCACCCCCTCGACGACGCCCGGGCAGGCATCGCCTACCGCAGCATGGAGCGCACCGTGGAGGGCCTCGGTGTGGACGGCGGCGCGTACCGTCGCCTGGTGGAGCCCCTCAGCGACCGCGAACAGGACGTCCTCGCCTTCACCCTCAACCACGTGGTCCGCATCCCGAAGCGGCCCGAGGCCGCGGTCCGGTTCGCGCTGGCCGTGCTCGACCAGGGGCTGCCGACCTGGAACCGGCGCTTCCGCACGGATGAGGCCCGTGCGCTCGTCACCGGTGTGATGGCGCACCCGGTCGGTACCCTGCCGTCCCTGACGGGCGCCGGCGCGGGCCTGGTGCTGAACCTGCTCGCGCACACCGTGGGCTGGCCCATCCCGGTCGGTGGGTCGCAGTCGATCGCGGACGCCCTCGCCCTCGATCTCGTACAGCACGGCGGCGAGGTGGTGACGGCGTCGAGGATCGACTCGCTCGCCGAGGTGTCGGGCGCGCGGGCCGTCCTCCTCGACGTGGCACCGAAGAACTTCGAGACGATGTCACGCGGGCGCCTCCCTTCGGCCTACCGCGCCGCGCTGAGCACCTTCTCCTACGGCAACGCCGCCTGCAAGGTGGACTTCATCCTCTCCGGGCCCGTGCCGTGGGCCCATCCGGAGCTGCACAGGGCCGGTACGGCCCATCTCGGCGGAACCCGCGAGGAGATCGCCGCCGGCGAGAAGGAGGTCAACCAGGGCAGGCACCCCGAGAGCCCCTACGTGCTGCTCTCCCAACCGTCGCAGTTCGACCCGACGCGCGCACCCGAGGGCCGGCACACGTTGTGGACGTACTGCCACGTGCCGAAGGGCTCCACCCGGGACATGGCGGAGGCGGTGACCGCGCAGATCGAGCGGTTCGCGCCCGGCTTCCGGGACGTCGTGGTGCAGAGTCACACGACGACGGCGGCGGAGCTCGAGCGTTACAACGCCAACTACGTGGGCGGGGACTTCAGCAGCGGAGCGGTCAACCTGCGCCAGATCATTGCGCGCCCGGTGCCCTCCCTCCAGCCCTGGGCCACGCCGATCAAGGGTGTGTACCTGTGCTCGCAGTCGACCCCGCCCGGGCCGGGAGTGCACGGCATGGCCGGCTTCAACGCTGCGAAGCTTGCGCTGAAGCGCGAGTTCGGATTGAGCGTGCCCGCTCTGGGACTCTGACCCGACGGATCGGGGAGGCTCGCATGGCCGTGGAGACCGGACGTTTCGACAAGGTCCAGGTGGAGTCCGCAGCGGAGCTCCGCGCCTGGTTGACCGAGCACCACGGCCAAGAGGCGGGCGTCTGGGTGGTCACCTTCAAGAAGCACGCCGGGTCGCGGTACGTCTCGAAGTCCGAGGTGCTCGACGAGCTGCTGTGCTTCGGGTGGATCGACGGCGTGGCGCGGAAGCTCGACGACGAGCGGACCATGCAGCTGATCACTCCACGCCGGGCACAGCACTGGGCCCGCAGTTACAAGGAGCGGGTCGCCGTCCTGACCGAGGAGGGGCGCATGCACGCGGCCGGGCTCAGGTCTGTCGAGGAGGGCAGGGCCAGCGGGCTGTGGACGTTCATGGATGACGTCGACGACCTCGTGGTTCCGGAGGATCTCGCCGAGACGCTCGCGGCCAGGCCCGGGGCGGCGGAGTATTTCGCGACCATTCCGCCGGCGAGCACGCGCTTCACACTGCGGTGGATCAAGCTCGCGAAGACCCCGGGCACGAGAAGCAAGCGGATCAGGACCATGGCGGATCTCGGGGCGCGCGGTGAACGCCTCCCGGGGAGCTGAGCGGGGAGCTGAACGAGGGAGGTGACCGGGGGGCTGACTGGAGCAGCAGAGGTGTCGAGGGTGGGCGCATTCTCCGCCCGGAGCCGACTTCTTGACCCCGGACGAGAACCCATGTCCGCGCAAGCGCCTCGATGTACTCAACGAAAGAACGCGGACACGTCCAGGATCTTCTGTTGCCTACCCCCCAGTGTGCGCCCTGTACCCCTCGTCCACTCTCCGGAGCAGTTCTGGTTACCCTCAAGCCTATTGCGGTGCGGCCCGGGTATGCGTCAGAACGGGTACCTGGCGATGTCCCCCTGCATGGTCACCCATTGCGTCTCGGTGAAGGCGTCGAGGTTCGCCTCGACGCCCCCGAACCGTGCGCCCGTCCCCGAAGCGCCCACTCCACCGAACGGGGCCACCGATTCGTCGTCGACCGTCTGGTCGTTGATGTGCACGATGCCCGTGGGGATGCGGTCTGCGATCGAGAGACCCTTCATGACGTCGCGCGTGAGGATGCCGAGGGAGAGACCGTACTCGCTGCGCCGCACGATCTCCACGGCCTCGTCGATGCTCTCGAAGGAGAGCACGGGTGCCACCGGGCCGAAGATCTCCTCCGCGAAGCCCGGATGGTCCGGGGCGGAATCGGCCAGCACCGTGGGCCGGTAGAACAGCCCGTCGTAGGTACCTCCTGCCGCGAGGCGGGCGCCCGCGTCCACCGAGGACGTCACGAGCCGGTGCACGTGGTCACGCTGCGCCTCGTTGATGATCGGGCCGAGCGGAGCGCCCGTGGTCGGGTTCCCGACGGGAAGGTTGTTCGCGGTGGCCGAGAGCCGCTCCACGTACTCGTCGTAGATGCCGGCGTGCACCAGGTGGCGGCCCGTCGTCATGCAGATCTGGCCCTGATGGAGGAACGATCCCCAGGCTCCCGCGGAGACGGCGTGGGCGAGGTCGACGTCGTCGAGCACGATCAACGCGTTGTTGCCACCGAGTTCGAGGTGCGCCCGCTTGAGCTGGCGCGCGGCAGCCTCACCGACCGTGCGGCCCGCCGCCGTCGATCCCGTGAAGGAGATGACGCGGACGCTCGGGGCGTCGACGAGAGCCACGCCGACGTCAGCCCCGCCGGGCAGCACGTGGAAGAGACCCTCGGGGAGGCCTGCGGCCTCGAGGACCGCGGCGAGGAGGAGCCCGCCGGAGACGGCGGTGCGCGGATCCGGCTTCAGGATCACGGCGTTCCCCGCCGCGAGGGCCGGCGCCATGGAGCGGCTGGAGAGGATCATCGGGAAGTTGAAGGGCGAGATCACGCCCACGGTGCCGACGGGCAGGCGCCGCGCCATGGACAGGCGCGGTTTGCCGGAGCGCAGGAGCTGCCCGTAGGGAGCCTCTACGAGGGACGCGGCGGAGTAGAACTCGGCCGCGACGAGGTGGGCCTCGAAGCCGGCCTTGCCCTGCCCGGACCCGGCCTCGCGCATGAGCCACTCGGCGGCGATGCCCGCGTGCTCCTCGATCAGGGCTCCGGCGCGGCGGAAGATGGCGGCCTTCGCCTCGAAGGGAAGCGCCGCCCACGCGGGCTGGGCCGCAGCGGCGCGTGCGCTCGCGGTGGCGACGTCGTCGCCCGTGGCGACGCCGTAGGTACCGAGCGTGCCGCCCGTGGCGGGTTCGCGGATCTCCGCGGTGCCGCCGCTGCCGGTCGTCCAGCCGCCCGAGTAGAGCTTCCCGGTCCAGTGATCGGTGTCGAAAAACGTCATCGTCATCTCCTAGGTGTTTCTGTGCCGCGGATGTCTCAGGGCTGGAAGGTGGTATCGGCCGCCACGCCGACCTCGATCACCAGGGGCGTGGACCGCCCGGCGAGGGAGGGCAGCACGTCGGTGAGAAGGGCGGTCAACTGCCCGTGATCGTCCACGCGGACGGCCTCGACGCCGAAGCCTGCCGCCAGTGTACGGACGGAGACCTCGGGGAACGGCGGCCAGGCGGGCTTGGCGTCCCGCTGTTCGGCGAGGCGGTCCATCACGGCGTAGCCGCCGTTGGCGAGCACGATGAACAGCGCGCCCGTGGCCGTGCTGGCGGCCGTCCACAGTGCCTGGATGCAGTACAGCGAGGAGCCGTCGCCGATCACGGCGACCACGGGACGCTCCGGCAGGGCCATCCGGACGCCGATGGCCGCGGGGAGGGCGAAGCCGAGGCCGCCCATGGCCGCGGAGAGGAAGGCGAGCGGCTGCCGCGCGGGCAGGATCGCCTGCAGCGCAGGGCGCGACGACGGCGACTCCTCGATGACGACGGCGTCCTCGGGCAGGAGCTCCGCCATCAGGGTGAAGACATCGGCCGCGCGGAGCGGACCGTCGCTTGCGGACCCACCCGTCTGAGTCCGCGGTGGGCGTGCGGCGAGCGGCTCGGGCGCTTCGACGCCGAGCTTCCGGAGCGCAGCGGTCAGCTGCTGCGTGAGGGCCGCCGGATCACCCACGACGGCGAGCTCGGCGGGCGAGCGGTTCGCCTCCGCGGCGTCGGCGGTGAGCACCACCACGCGCGTGCCCGGCGGGAAGAGCGGCCCCTCCTGGTACGGGTACTGGCGCAGGGCGGCGGTGCCGAGAACCACCACGGCGTCGTGCGCCTCGAAGGCCTGCCGCACACGCGTGCGGTCCGCGGGGACCTGCCCGGAGTACAGCGGGTGGTCCTGGGGGAAGGCGGCGCGCGCACCGAACGGTTCGAGCCGCACGGGGGCGCCGAGGAGTTCTGCGAGCCCGACGGCGGCCGACCACCCGGCGTCGGTGTCCATCCCCGCGCCGGCCACCAGGGCGGGCGAGCGGGCCGCGCGGAGGAGAGTGGCCACGTCGTCGACCGCCTCGGAGTGCACCGGCGCGGCGACGGCCACGCGGGCGGGCGCCGCCATCGCATCGGGCTCCGCGGCATCCAGCCAGTCGCTCATCGGCACGATCACGATCACCGGGCCGCGGCCCTGCTCCGCCGTGAACGCGGCCCGCGCGATGGCGGCGGGGACGTCCGCGCCACGGCCGGGCTCGAGGACGGCGAGCGGGTAGTCGCCCGCGAGGCCCGCGAGACGTCCGGTGAGGAACGGCTCGAAGGCGAGGTGGCGGCGGTCCTGCTGCCCGACGACGATCACCAGCGGGGCGCGGTTCACCCTCGCGGTGGCGATGGCGCCGACGGCGTTGCCGAGCCCCGCCGTGGTGTGGACCAGCACCAGCGCGGCGCGGCCGTTCGCGATGGCGTACCCGGTGGCCATGCCCACCACGGAGCCCTCGTGAAGCCCGAGGACGAACGTGAAGTCGTCCGGGAGGAGCGCCAGGAAGGGCACCTCGGTGGATCCGGGGTTCGAGAACATGGTGGTGAGGCCGTGGTGGCGCAGCACCTCGAAGGTCTGCTCCGCGACCGTCCCGGCGTGGGGAGCGCCACTCACCCGAGGTCGCCGCCGCCACTGGCTCCGTCTCCCGTGGCGACGCCGCCGGCGGGGTAGGCGGATGCGCCGGCATTCGCCGTGTACTGCGCGCCGTGATTCACGCCCGCGTGTGAGCCCGCCACGACGGGGGCCGCGGTACCTGCCGGGCGGTGGCCTCGCTTGGCGATCTGGATCTGCTCGTACACGTGGCCGCGCAGCTCGGTGAAGCGGGGCAGGGAGCGGGTGGTGCCCTGGTCGCGATCCGCGGGGAGGTCGATCACGATGTCCTCCTGCACCACGGTGGGCGAGCTCGAGAGGATGATGACGCGCTCGCCGAGGTACACCGACTCGTCGATGTCATGCGTGACGAAGAGGACGGTGACGCCGAGCCTCTTCCACACGGTGCGGATGAGGTCCTCGAGATCTGCGCGCGTCTGGGCGTCCACGGCGGCGAACGGCTCGTCCATGAGCAGCACCTCGGGCTGGTACGCCACCGCACGGGCGATGGCCACGCGCTGCTGCATGCCGCCGGAGAGCTGCCACGGGTAGGAGCGCGGCACGTGCTCGAGACCCACGGCCTCGAGCGCCTCGTCCACGAGGCGGTCGCGCTCGGCCTTGGGCACGCCCTGGTTCTTGAGCGGCAGCTCCACGTTCTCTCGCACGCGCATCCACGGGAAGAGCGAGCGGCCGTACTCCTGGAACACCACGGCCATCTTCTTCGGTGGACCGGCCACCCGCTTGCCGTCGAGCAGCACCTCGCCCTCGGTGGGCTCCATGAGCCCGGCGATGCACTTGAGCAACGTGGTCTTGCCGGAGCCGGACGGCCCCACGAGGCAGACCAGCTCACCCGCGCGGAGGTCGAAGGTGAGGTTCCGGACGGCTTCGACGGCGCCGCCGTCGGTCTGGTACACCTTCTTCATGTTCCGGACGGACAGGATGACCCTGGGGTCTGTCTCAGACTGCATTCTCTACCTCTCTCAGGCCGTGGTACCAGCGCAGGATGCGGCGCTCGGCCCACTGGAAGACGAAGGACAGTGCGATGCCGATGAGGCCGAGGACCACGATGCCGGACCACATCTCGGGGATGGCGAAGGAGCGCTGGAAGGCCACGATGGTGTACCCGAGGCCCGAGGACGAGGCGAACATCTCGGAGATGACCATGAGGATCAGGCCGATGGACAGGCATTGACGGACGCCGGTCATGATCTGCGGGCTCGCGCTGGGAAGTACGAGGTGACGCGTGCGCGCCCACCCGGACACACCGTAGGTGCGGGCGCTGTCCGAGAGCACGGAGTCCACGGCGCGGACGCCCTCGATGGTGTTGAGGAGCACGGGCCACACGCAGCCGGAGACGATCACCACGATCTTCATGGTGTCCGTGATGCCGAGCAGCAGCATGAACACGGGCACCAGGACGGGCGGCGGGATGGCACGGAAGAACTCGAGGACTGGCTCGGTCAGTGCCCGCAGCCAGCGGACGGAGCCGATGAGGAGGCCGCCGGCCACGCCGAGAATGATGGCGAGGCTGACCCCGATGAGCAACCGTCCGAGGCTCGGCAGCACGTCCGAGAGGATGCGGGGACCGAACCACGTCTCGACGAAGGTCTGGCCGAGGAGGGCGGGCGTGGGGACGTAGAAGTTCGGCTCGCCCAGGGTGGCGACCCACCAGACGGTGAGGAGCGCCGCGGGCAGGGCGAGGGTGTGGACCACACCGCGGGCGAGCGTCATACGATCACCTCGGACCGCACCGACGAGTGCCACGAGAGGGTGCGGCGCTCGAGCCACCGCATGAGCAGGTTGATCGCCACCCCGATGAGGCCGGTGGCGACGATGAGCGCGTAGAGCGCCGCGATCGCCCCGCCGGTCTGCGCGAGGGCGATCTGCCGGCCGAGCCCGGGCGACCCGATGATCAGCTGAGCGGTGACGGCGAGGATGAGGGCCACAGCGGCGGCCAGGCGGACACCGGTCATGAGGAACGGCAGCGTGGTGGGGAAGATGACGTGGCGCACGCGAGCCACCGGCCCGAGCCCGTAGGACCTCGCGGTCTGCATCGCCACGTTGTCCACGTCCGCGACCCCGTAGAGCACCTGGATGAGGACCTGCCAGAAGGAGGCGTAGACCACGAGCAGCAGCGTCGATTCCAGCTGCACGCCGAACAGGAGCACGGCGAGGGGGATCAGCGCCACGGAGGGGATGGGCCGCAGGAACTCGATGGTGGAGTGCGTGAGGCGCCGCAGCACGGCCGAGGAGCCGATGACGAATCCGGCCACGACGGCGAGAGTCACGGCGATGAGGAGGCCGAGCCCCCAGGCGAGCAGGGTCTGCCCGACGGCCACCCAGAAGGCGGTGAGGCCCGCGTTCCGCGCGAGGGCCGCGAGGACCTCGGTGGCGGGCGGCAGGAACCGCGGGTCGATGAGCCCGGTGCGCGAGACGAGTTCCCAGATCAGGAGGAAGAGGACGATCCCGATCGCGCCGAGCACGAGCGAGTTCGGCGCCTTCCTCCGCCGCGCCGGTGACGCGGCGGAGGCGGGCGCCTCCGCCGTCGTCGTCGGCTGGGTCGTCTGCGAGGTCACGGCAGGATGGTGTCGAGGTCCGGCGCCCCGGTCAGCGTGCCGTACTCGGTCGCAGCCTCGCCGAGCGTGGTGGCGGCGTCGCGATCGAACTCGGCCTTGAACGAGGGGAGCACCATCTCGGCGCGCAGCTCCGGACTGATCTCCGTGTAGGTGCCCACGATGTCGCGGACGGCGTCCGGGTTCTCCTGGGCGTACTCGAGCGAGCGGTTCATCGCGGTGGTGAAGCGCTCCACGAGGTCGGCGTCGGCCTCGATGGTCTCCCCGGTGGTGAAGTAGCCGGCGATGTCGAGGTCCGGGCTCACCTCCGCGTAGTTGTACGAGACCACGCGTGCACCGTCGGAGAGGGCCTGCGTGAGGAACGGCTCGAGGATCCAGGCGGCGTCCACCTGATCGTTCTCGAGGGCCGCCGGGGCGTCGGGGAAGGGCACCTCGACGAACTCGATCGACGACTGGTCGCCGCCGTCCTGCTCCACCACGTAGCGAATGGTGGTGTCACCGATGTTGGCGAGGTTGTTCACGGAGACGCGCTTGCCGGCGAGATCGGCAGCCGTCCGGATGTCGGAGTCCGCGGGAACCACGACGGCGCCGAAGTCGGAGGCCGTGTCGCCGGTCGTCGAGGCCCCGTTGGCCACGAAGCGCACGTCGAGGCCCTGACCGGCGGCCACCATGATGGACATGACGTTGCCGAACGCGAAGTCGAAGTCCCCGCTCACGACGCCCGGGACGGCCGCGGCACCGCCGGACGTGGGCTGGAGCTCCAGCTCGATGCCCTCCTCCTCGAAGAAGCCCTGCTCCTGCCCGAGGTAGATGGGTGCGGTGTCCACGATGGGGATGACTCCCACGGTCACGGGGTCCAGCGAGGTATCCCCCCCACCCTCTTCGGCCGCCGTCTCGGTGCCGCCGCTCGGGGATCCGGAGCCGCAGCCGGTGATCAGGAGAAGGATGGCGGATGCCGCGACAGCTGCTCTGGTGCGCATGGGATTCCTCTGTTCATACAATGGGCGGACGCTTCATCGAGTTCGTATGATGAACATTTGTTCTCTAGATAAACTAGAATGGCACACGCAGCAGGTCAAGAGGTGGCCCCGGTCACATTCAGGTCACGTAGCAGCGGCGAGTGGTACGAGTAGGACGCACACCGGACACCGAAGGAGATGCCATGGGATCGGGACAGCAGACCTCGGACGCGGGGGTGGGCACGCAGGAGGAGCTGTCCGCCGAGATCGCCGATCAGCATGCGTCCTACGCCGCTGATCGCGCCGCCGGCGGACCCCCTGAGCTGCAGCCGCGCCTGGACTTCCCGCCCTACCGCAGCAGCCTGCTCCGACACCCCACGAAGGACCCCCACCACGTGGACCCGGAGACGATCGAGCGCGTCTCGCCGGCCTTCGGCCACACCGACGTCTCCCCGCTCGAGGCGGACCTCACCATCGCCCATACGGGTGAGCCGCTCGGTGAGCGCATGACCGTCCAGGGGCGCGTGCTCGATGGCGAGGGCCGCCCGGTGCGCCATCAGCTCGTGGAGGTCTGGCAGGCCAACGCGAGCGGCCGCTACATCCACAAGCGTGACCAGCACCCCGCTCCGCTGGACCCGAACTTCACAGGCACGGGCCGATGCATCACGGACGACGACGGCTGGTACCGCTTCCAGACCGTCAAGCCCGGCGCGTACCCCTGGAAGAACCACCGGAACGCCTGGCGCCCGGCGCACATCCATTTCTCGGTGTTCGGCGACGCCTTCACGCAGCGGATCGTGACGCAGATGTACTTCCCCGGGGATCCGCTCTTCCCGCTCGACCCCATCTACCAGTCGATCGTGGACCAGGACGCCCGCGACCGGCTGGTCGCCACGTACGACCACTCGCTCACGTCCCCCGAATACGCCCTCGGTTATCGTTGGGACATCGTGCTGACGGGTCGCCGTGCCACGTGGACCGAAGCCGAAGGCGGAGACGAATGAGCATGCTTCCCCCGACCCCCGGCCAGACCGTAGGGCCCTTCTTCGGTTACGCGCTCCCGTACGACGACGGCCCCCGCCTCGTGCCGCCCCATGTGTCTGGAGCGGTCCGCCTCCACGGCACGGTGACCGACGGCGCCGGAGCGCCCGTACCCGACGCCGTCGTGGAGATCTGGCAACCCGGGGCCGACGGCGTCCCGCCCACCGCGCGCGGTTCGCTGGCGCGTGACGGCCGGTCCTTCACCGGCTTCGGCCGGTGCCCCACGCGCGACGACGGCACCTTCTCCTTCACGACGCTCGTCCCGGGTGTCGGCCCCGAGGGGCGCGCACCGTTCATCGCCGTCGCCCTCTTCGCACGCGGCCTCATGAACAAGCTCCACACCCGCATCTACCTCCCGCAGCACGGGGCGCTGAACGCCGTGGACCCGTTCCTTGCGAGCCTGACCGTCGAGGAGCGGTCCTCCCTCGTGGCGATCGGGGAGAGGGACGGCACGCTGCGGCACGACCTCCGGCTGCAGGGCGCACGGGAGACGGTCTTCCTTGCCTTCAGCTGACGCCCTGTCCCTGTTCTCGCCCGCGTGGTCCGGCAGCGAGGTGGCCGAGGCCACCACGGACGAGGCCTACCTGCAGGCGATGCTCGATGTCGAGGCGGCCCTCGCCGAGACGCAGGCCGCACTCGGGGTCCTTCCGCCCGCGCACGCCGCTGCCATCCGCTCGTGCGCCGTCGCGTCACGCTTCTCCGTCGCCGATCTCGCATCCCGGGCCCTGGACGGCGGCAACCCGGTGATCCCGCTGGTGATGGACCTGCGCGCGGCAGCCGACGACGTCGCACCCGGTGCGGGAGGCTCGGTGCACGTGGGAGCCACGAGCCAGGACATCATCGACTCGGCGCTGATGCTGATGACGCGCCGCGCGACCGCCGTCGTCCTGACCGACCTGCGGCGAGCTGCCGCCGCAGCGGCGTCCCTCGCCCACGCCCACCGCACCACGCTCATGGCCGGGCGGACGCTGACGCAGCACGCCACCCCGATCACCTTCGGGCTCAAGGCCGCGCGATGGCTCGACGGGCTCACGGAGGCGTCCGCGGACCTGCGGCATGCGCGTCACCGGCTCCCGGTGCAGTTCGGCGGCGCGACCGGCACGCTCGCGGCCTCCACCGCGCGGTCGGGCGAGGAGGTCGCGCTCGCCGTCGTCGACGGGCTGGCCGCGCGGCTCGGCCTTCGTGCCCCCGCACTTCCCTGGCACACGCAGCGCCTTCCGGTGACGCGCGTGGGTGACGCCCTCGCGGGGTGCGCCTCCGTGCTCGGGACGCTGGCCGCGGACGTCTCCTTCCTGTCGCGGACGGAGATCGGCGAGGTGGCCGAAGCCGTGGCCGAGGGCAAGGGCGGATCCTCGGCGATGCCGCAGAAGCGCAATCCTGTGGGGAGCGTGCTCGTGTCCGCAGCCTGCGCACCCGCCGCCGGGTTCGCCGCGGACCTGCACAGGGCGGCCGTCTCGTCAGACGAGCGTCCCGCGGGCGCGTGGCACGTCGAGTGGGCCGCGTTGCGGGACCTGCTGCGCACGGTCGGCGGGGCGGCTGCCCATGCTGCGGCACTCCTCGAAGGGCTGACGGCCGACGCCGGCCGCATGCGGGCGAACCTCGATCTCACGCAGGGGCTGGTGCTGGCCGAGCGGCTGTCGGTCGAACTCGGGCCGGTGATCGGTGCCGCGCACCTCCGCGATCTCGTACGAGCCGCTGGGACCGGCGGCGACCTCCGGGCGTCGCTGCTGGCGCTGCGCCACGAGGCACTACCGGACGGCAGGCTCGATGATGCCGACGTGCAGCGGCTGCTCGACCCCGCCGAATACCTCGGAGCGGCGCAGACGTTCATCCACCGTGCCCTGGCGGCCGATACCGTTGCCCCCTCGCAGGACGGAATCTCATGACGGCCCAGAAGGCACCCCTGATCCTCGGCCCGTCCCTCGGGACGAGCTCCCGTGTGTGGAGTGCGGTTCAGTCGCTCCTCGCGCCCGAGCGGCGCGTGCTTCCCCTGGACTTCCCCGGTCACGGCGGCGGCGGTCCGCGCACTGCCCCGTTCTCGGTGCAGGATCTCGCGGACGACGTCGTCGCTGCCGCTGACGACTCGGGGATCGGTCGCTTCCACTACGCGGGGATCTCCCTGGGCGGGGCGGTGGGGCTCGCCCTCGCGTTGCATTACCCGGAACGTCTGTATTCCGTATCGGTTATATGCTCCGCGGGACGTATAGGGTCGGCGGAGGCGTGGCGTGAGCGTGCCGCTACCGTCCGCGCGCAAGGCACGCCCGTGCTCGTCGGTGCCTCGGCGGGACGCTGGTTCGCGCCCGGCTTCATCGCCTCGCTTCCGGAGGTGGTGTCGGCCCTGCTGCATGACCTGTCCGATGCCGACGACGCGTCCTACGCTTTGCTGTGCGAGGCACTCGCCGAGTTCGACGTCCTCGACGATCTGGCCGGCGTCACCGTTCCTGCGCTGATCCTCGCAGGGGAGCACGACGGCGTGGTGACGCCCGACCACGCGCGCGCCACCGCCGAGCTCATCCCCGGGTCCTCGTTCGACGTCGTCGAAGGGGCCGGACACCTCGCGCCCGCGGAGAAGCCGGAGTCCGTGGCCGCCGCACTGCGAGCTTTCATGGGAGGAATCGGATGAACATCGGTGAGGGGAGGTCCGCGGAGGATTCCGAGCGCTACGACGCCGGAATGGTGGTGCGGCGCGAGGTCCTCGGCGCCGAACACGTGGACCGCGCGACGGCGAAGGCTGATGAGTTCACCGCCGAGTTCCAGGACATGATCACGCGCACGGCGTGGGGCGAGATCTGGACGCGTCCGGGGCTGGACCGCCGCATGCGCAGTGCGGTCACCCTCACCGCGTTGATCGCGCACGGCCACTGGGACGAGTTCGCGATGCACGTGCGGGCGGCCCTGCGCAACGGGGTCACGCCGGACGAACTCAAGGAGATCCTGCTGCAGTGCGCCGTCTACTGCGGCGTACCTGCTGCCAACTCCGCTTTCACGGTCGCGCAGCCGATCATCGCCGAGCATCGCGCGGCCGGGTAACGCTTCTCCCCGCCCGGCGGTCAACCGGTAGCGCGGTCCTCTTCATCCACTGCATTGTCGGATGCATCGTCCGCAGCCGCCCCGTCCCCTGAGCCCAGGGCGGTCGCTTCCCGGAGGGCTTGCCGGCGGTCGAGCTCGTCGCGGAGGTCGTGGTGCTCGCCCTCGGTCTCAGCGTCCACCTCGCCATCGCGGATGTACTGCGTGTCCCGCGCCCTGTGATTCCTGCTGTTGAGGATGTCGAGATCGTCCCGGTCGACCGACGTCAGATCCTCCGGGAAGTCCTTCTCGGGGTCGAGCCTGCTGCTGTCGGTCACGGGGTACCTCACTCTTGGGTTGCATCCGGGTGTGCCTTCGATCCGCGGCTGACGATACCGGAGGGTCCGAGCGATCACGGAGTGCGGATGGGACACTGCGTTGGTGATTGCCACCCTCGACCTACCACTCGTGCTCACGTGTACTGGCGGGAGGTTCGAGCTGAGAAGAGCGCGTCCGGAGGATATATGGACGCTGATGCTGCTGCTCGCGGACGACCCCGTGAGCGCCGAGCGCGGCGACCGGGCGGGCAACGTCGATCTCCGGGCATGTGCATCGGCGCTGACGGCGATCAGCGCGGATCCGTCCAACGACGTGCTCGTGATCGTCGGCGAGACGGACGTACCTCTAGCAATGATGCAACTCACGCGCATTCCCGGTCTGGCCCGTCGTGGAACCACGCGGCTTCTGGTCGAGGCGGTCCGGGTCGGGGCCGGCAACAGATCGGCCGGTATCGGTTCGGCGATGATGCGGTGGGTCCTCGACCTTGCGGCGCCCTCCCTCGAGGTCACTCTGGTGCAGTTGACGTCCGATGAGGTGAGGACGGACGCCCACCGGTTCTACGAGCGGCTCGGGTTCATCGGCTCCCATCGAGGATTCGAATACCACGTCGGATGAGCGCGGTGGTTCGTTCCCTACAATCGAGCATCGAGCATCGAGTTCGACGATTCGGCGCTTTTCCTCGTGCGTCAGGTCCGACAGGGCGAGGACCTCCTGAAGCACGGCGGACTTCCCTGCACCGATGCGACCATCCGCTCCACGCACGCGGCCCGGTGGGCCGAGACGGAGGACTTCACGCTCCTCCTCCTCGCGGACGCCTACCCCGACTCCGCGGTCATTGCTGACGACGCCGCACTCCTGCTGGCGGTCGTCGACGGCATCGCCGTAGCCAGGGCTGCGGAACAGAACCGCCGCATGACGCCCGCACGAGCGCTCCTGCTCATCGAGACAGTCCTGGACGGCTCGGCGGGTCGCTCGTAGTTCGCGTCGATGCGTCGTGTGACTGCCGGCGGAACTGCCGAGGTTCGGCAGGGTCGACGTCGCGCAGGGCGAGTCAGTTGCTCACTTCCTGGCCGGTCAGCGGAGCACCAATGCCAGACCGAGCATGGCGAGGGCGAGGATCGGGAAGAGCCACGTGGTGACGAGGGTGAGGGACCTCGCGCCCTTCTCGGTGCTCTCCGTGGTCGCCGAGCTGGGGTCGACGATATTTACGTCGTCGGTTGAAGGGGTCCGGACCGTCCTGGTGATGGACAGTGTCACCATGACGAGGGCGGAGCCCACGAGCCAGGGGAGCGGTTCGGTCACCAACCAGGCGTCTGCACGGGACTCCGGCACGGTGACGGCTGAAAGAACTCCCGCAGCCCCACCGATACAACTGATCACGATGCAGACCCACAGATGGCGGACTATGGCATCGAGATAGAGCGGCAGGAGAGCGATGAGGGCCACGGGCGCGGCGAGGAAAGCCAACTGCGCCGCCGACACCAGCATCGGCTCGGCGCGTGTCCAGGGGACCACGGCCTGGTTGAACAGCAGGAAGGCCAGGAGCGAGAGGGTCACGGGCACGAGCGCCTCCCGCACCCACGCACGTTCCGGGGCGGCGGGGAGCTCCAGCGCCTCAGCATAGTCACGAGCGGTACCGAAGGTCTCCTCGGCGCCCTGACCCGTGTCCCCGAGCAGTTCCTTCGCACTCGCGACGGTGTCCCCGATGGCGCTTCCATGCACCTGTCGAAGCCGGAGTTCCATGACGAGCTGGTCAAACCATCGCTGATCGCTGGTTCGCTGGATCATGTCGGGTCCTTCTCGGTAGGTCGGTCGAGGTAGCGGACAGTGGTGTCGGAGAAGCGCACCCACCGGGCGCTGAGGCGGGATAATTCAGCGCGGCCATGTGCGGTCAGGGCGAAGTACTTGCGGCCGGGGCCGCCGTCGCCCGCCCGCCATTCGGTCGTGACGAGGCCCGCCGATTCGTATCGGGTCAACAACGGGTACAAGGTTCCACCCTTGATCGTGCCGAGCCCGGAGCGCTCCAACTCGGTGATGATCGCGTACCCGTAGGAGGGGCCGGCAGCGAGCGCACGGAGGCAGAGGAAGCCCAGAGTGGCTCTGAGCCAATCGCTCGGCCACTCGGTACTCACTGCGGCCCCGGAGCTCTCCGTCATGGCGTCCATAACTAGATTGTCTCTCTAAGTAGTTAGCCTGTAAAGACCCGAGCTCATTCGGCGGGCGGTCCGGCCCAACCCACCCGTCGACGCAGTCGGCACACGAGGAGGACAGCATGGACCAGGACAACACGGACACAGCGGATCGCGATCACGACCTCGTCATCTACGGCGCCACCGGCTTCGTGGGCAGGCTGATCGCCGCCTACGTGGCGGAGCACGCGCCGGCGGGCCTGCGTGTCGGCCTCGCAGGGCGATCGGCGGCGAAACTGGCGGAGACCCGGTCCGGGCTTCCTCCCGCAGCGCACGCGTGGCCCCTCCTCGAGGCCGATTCCACGGACGCGGACTCCACGGCAGCGCTGGCGGGGCGTACACGGGTGCTCTTCACCACCGTGGGCCCCTACATGAAGTACGGCCTACCCGTCGTCGAGGCCTGCGCGCGCGCCGGAACCCACTACGGCGACCTCACGGGTGAGGTGTCCTTCGTCCGCGAGGCCATCGACCGCTACGACGCCCTCGCGACGGCGAGCGGCGCCAGGATCGTCCACTCGTGCGGTTACGACTCGGTGCCCTCCGACCTCGCCGTGCTGATGCTCCACCGGGCAGCGGAGGCCGACGGCGCGGGCGGTCTGACCGACGTCCAACTGGTCGCGACGGCCAAGGGCGGTGTCAGCGGGGGCACGATCGACTCCATGCGCGGACACCTCGACGGCGTGCGATTGAGCCCTGCGCTCCGCGCGCTCGCGGAGGACGCGCACTCCCTCAGCCCGGACCGGGGGCGCGAGCCCGGCGCGCATCAGCCACCTGACGCCGGCCCGGTGCAGCAGGCGGAGAACGGCCTGTGGACCGCACCCTTCGTCATGGCGCCCTACAACACGCGGATCGTCCGGCGCAGCAATGCGCTCCAGGGGTGGGCCTACGGGCGCTCGTTCGAGTACGGCGAGGTCTCCGGGACGGCGCGCGGAGCGGCGGGAGCGGCCATCGCCCGCGGAACCGCGGTCGGCATGCGCGCCTTCATGCGTGCCATGGCGTTCCCGCCCACCCGGGCGGTCCTCGATCGCGTGCTCCCCGCACCGGGACGAGGCCCCAGCGTGGCTACGCAGCAGAGCGGCTGGTTCCGCTCCGAGGTCACCGCCCGCACCGAGCGCGGCGCCCGGTACCGCGCGGTGGCAGCGGGACCGGGTGACCCCGGGTATGCGGCCACCGCGGTCATGGCGGGCGAGTCGGCGCTCGCTCTCACGCTCGACGGCGACCGGTTGCCCCCGGTCAGCGGGTCACTGACCCCCGCATCGGCCCTCGGCAACGTGCTCGTCGAGCGGCTGCGGGCAGCCGGACACACCTACGAGGTCACCCGGCTCGACTGACGGAAGCGGCTACACCCCGGGTACGACGTCGACGCTCGGAACCCGGGGTCTCTGGACAGTCCAGAGCCCCTGCCACGACGTGTTGCAGCGCGACAGGCGCCGAGCGGCATCGAAGCCCCCGAGTCCGGCGGGTTGCAGGTCAGCGCAGCAGCGGCACGTCCAGCCTCGCCTCGAGCTCCTCGAACGTGGTGCCGAAAACGTCGCGGACCCGCACGCCGTCGGGCGTCAGCAGGAACACCGCCTCGCTGGTGTAGATGCGCGTCACGCACCCGATCCCGGTGAGCGGGTAGGAGCACGCGGGCACGAGCTTCGGAGCGCCACTGCGATCGAAGAGACCCATCATCACGTAGACCTCGCGCGCGCCGGTGGCGAGGTCCATGGCGCCGCCCACGGCCGGGATGGCGTCCGGGGCGCCGGTGTGCCAGTTCGCGAGGTCTCCGCCGGCGGACACCTGGAAGGCGCCCAGCACACAGACGTCGAGGTGACCGCCGCGCATCATGGCGAAGGAGTCCGCGTGGTGGAAGTAGGCGGCGCCGGGCAGCTCGGTGACGGGAACCTTGCCGGCGTTGATGAGGTCCTCGTCGATGTCCGCACCGTGCGCTTCGGGGCCCATTCCGAGCATGCCGTTCTCGGTGTGCAGGGTGACGTGCTGCTCCGGTTCCAGGTAGTTCGCCACGAGAGTGGGCTGGCCGATGCCCAGGTTCACGAAGCTGCCGGTCGCGATGTCACCGGCGACCAGCTGCGCCAGCGCCTCGCGCGTCAGGCCGCCGCTCATCGGGTGCGCTCCTGTGCGGGCGCCCGGACGTCGGACGGGTGGAAGCCCGGCCCGGCGTCGGACGCGGACGGGTGGGAACCGACGACGACGGCGGCGACGGGCGCGCCGATCGACGGCCCGGGCACGGGGGCGGCCGGGATGCGCACCATGGTGTCGACGAAGATGCCGGGCGTCACCACGTGCTCGGGATCGAGCAGGCCGACGTCCACGACGTCCTCCACCTGGACCACGGTGCGGCGCGCGGCCGTGGCCATGACCGGCCCGAAGTTCCGGGCGGTCTTCCGGTACACGAGGTTCCCGGCGCGGTCAGCGCGGTGGGCCTTGATGAGCGCCACGTCCGCGTGCAGCGGGTACTCCATGACGTAGCCGCGGCCGTCGATCACGCGTGACTCCTTGCCCTCGGCGAGCGGGGTGCCGTAGCCGGTGGGCGTCAGGAAGCCGCCGATACCGGCTCCGGCGGCGCGGATCCGTTCCGCGAGGTTGCCCTGCGGCACGAGCTCCAGCTCCACCGTGCCGGCGCGGTAGGCACGGTCGAAGTGCCACGAGTCGCTCTGCCGCGGGAAGGAGCAGATGATCTTCCGCACGCGTTCCTCCCGGATGAGGAGGGCGAGGCCGGCGTCGCCCTGGCCCGCGTTGTTGTTCACGATGGTGAGGTCCGTGGCGCCGCACGCGAGCAGCGCGTCGATGAGCTCCATCGGCTGGCCGGCATTCCCGAACCCGCCGATCATCACCGTGGAACCGTCCGCGGTCCCGGCGACGGCGTCCGCTGCCGTTCCAATGATCAGCACCATGCCGCTACCTCCCCGTGTTCTCGAGCACG
The DNA here is from genome assembly GCF_058269235.1 of Arthrobacter sp. TJ-236. Lineage (NCBI taxonomy): Bacteria > Bacillati > Actinomycetota > Actinomycetes > Micrococcales > Micrococcaceae > Arthrobacter > Arthrobacter sp. TJ-236. Next base: position 29,922 of record NZ_JBZCNI010000003.1, on the reverse strand, counting down.
ACGGCGAGGCCCTGGCCCACGCCGATGCAGATGGCCGCCACGCCCCACTGGACGCCGCCGCCGCGCATGCGCTCGGCGAGGGTGCCGAGGATCCGCACGCCCGAGGCGCCGAGGGGATGACCGATCGCGACCGCTCCGCCCCAGGCGTTCACGATCGCCGGGTCCACGCCCCAGGCATCCGTGCAGGCAATGGACTGCGCGGAGAAGGCCTCGTTGAGTTCGACGGCGCCGACCTCGTCCCAGCCGATCCCTGCGCGTGAGAGTGCTTGGTTCGCGGCCTCGACCGGCGCGAAGCCGAAGAACCGCGGATCGAGCGCGTGCGCTCCACGTCCCGCGATGCGCATGCCCGGGGTGAGCCCGGCGCGGGAGCCGGCCTCGGCGGACCCGATGAACGCCGCGGAGGCGCCGTCGTTCAGGGGTGAGGCGTTCCCGGCGGTGATCGTGCCACCGTCCTCGGTGTCACTCGCGGGCCGGAAGACGGGTGTGAGGCCCGCGAGCTTCCCGGGCGTGGAACCGGGGCGGATGCTCTCGTCACGGGTCAGGTCGACGCCGGGGACCTCGGTGACGAGGGAGGCGTACCGGCCCTCGTCCCACGCGGCAACGGAGCGCCGGTGCGAATCCGCGGCGAACGCGTCCTGGCGCTCACGGGAGATGCCGTGCCGCTGCCGCAACTGCTCGGTCGCCTCGCCGAGCGACGCCGTCCACGCCTCGGGCATGGCCGGGTTCACCAGGCGCCAGCCGAGCGTGGTGGAGACCATGGCCGTGTTCTGCGTGGGGTACGCGCGCTCCGGCTTCGGGACCACCCAGGGCGCTCGGCTCATGGACTCGACGCCACCCACGAGCACCAGCTCGGCGTCGCCCACCGCGACCTGGCGGGAGGCGATCATCGCGGCATCGAGGCTGGAGCCGCACAGCCGGTTCACCGTGGTGCCGGGCACCGAGACGGGGAGCCCGGCGAGCAGGCCGGCCATGCGTGCCACGTTCCGGTTCTCCTCGCCGGCGCCGTTGGCGTTGCCGAACACGACGTCGTCGATCGCGGCCGGGTCCACGCCGGGGTTGCGCTCGAGGAGGGCCCGGATGACGTGCGCGGCGAGATCATCGGGGCGCACGGAGGCCAGCGCGCCGCCGAGCTTCCCGAAGGGCGTGCGGACGGCGTCGAACAGGAACGCCTCGGTCATGCCCGGCTCCCGCCGAGCCCCATGTCGAGGCCCGTGTAGTACTCGGAGACGTGCGCCATGCCGTTGGGCGAGCGCACCAGGTGGCTGAGCTGGCCGAGCTGCACCTGGTAGTCGAACTCGTCGGCCTCGGTGGGCGCACCCGGCGTGCTGGAGAAGCGGTGCAGCATGCGGGTCATCCAGGTGGAGAAGTGCTGGATCTCCCAGATTCGCTGCACGGCCTTCTCGGAATAGGTCTCGAGGCCGGTGGAGGAGTGATGGAGGAAGTGGTCCTGCAGGGCGGTGCTCAGCATCGCGACGTCCCAGACGGCGAGGTTGAGGCCCTTGGCCCCGGTGGGCGGGACGATGTGCGCGGCATCCCCCACGAGGAACAGCTGCCCGTGGCGCATGGTCGAGCTCACGAAGCTGCGCATGGGCGTGATGCCCTTGTCGAAGATCTCGCCGTGTGCGAGGCTCCAGCCCGGGGTGGCGAGCCGCTCGTCCAGTTCCGCCCAGATGCGGTCGTCGGACCAGTTGTCGATCGAGTCCGCGGGGTCCACCTGCAGGTAGAGCCGGCTCACGCTCTCGGACCGCATGCTGTGCATCGCGAAGCCCTTCTCGTGGAGGGCGTAGATCAGCTCGTCCGTGGAGGGGGCCACGTTCGCGAGGATGCCGAGCCAGCCGAAGGGGTAGTCGCGCTGGTAGGTGGTGAGGTGCGTGGAGGGGATGCTCGGGCGGCACACTCCGTGGAAGCCGTCCGCGCCGACGATCACGTCGCACTCGAGGCGGTGCTCGCCGCCGTCGTGCGTGTAGGTGATGGACGGGCGGTCCGACTCGAGGTCGTGGACGGCGACGTCCGTGGCCTCGTACAGGGCGGGCGTACCGGCGGCGTCGAGGCTGGCCACGAGGTCCTTCACCACTTCCTGCTGGCCGTACACCCATACGCTGCGGCCGATCAGGTCGGTGAAGGGCACGCGGTGCCGCTCCTGCCCGTACTGCAGGTAGATGCCGTGGTGCTTCAGGCCCTCGCTGTGCAGGCGGTCGCCGAGGCCCGCCTCGGTGAGGAACTCCACGGTGCCCTGCTCCAGGACGCCGGCGCGGATGCGGTCCAGGGTGTACTGGCGGTCGCGTTGCTCGAGCAGCACGTTGTCGATGCCCGCGCGGTGCAGCAGGTGCGACATCAGGAGACCGGCGGGTCCGGCCCCGATGATGCCCACCTGCGTGGAGCGTGTCCGTCCGTCGCCTGTTCCCGTCGCCATCGACCCACCGTCCCGTTGCCTACCGCGTGTTTGTTCACCAGTAGAACATCTGTTCCTCTGGCGTACAAGTGGGGTGGGCCTCGTGACTAGGATGCTGGGATGAGCGTGGAGCAGGAGACCCCCGACCCCAGCGGCCAGTACGTCCAGTCGCTGGCGCGCGGCCTCTCCGTGATCCGCTGCTTCGACAGCGAGCATCCGCAGATGACGCTCAGCGAGGTGGCGCGTGAGACGGGCCTGACGCGCGCCACGGCCCGCCGCTTCCTCCTGACCCTCGTCGAGATCGGCTACGTGCGTACCGATGGCCGGCAGTTCGCGCTGACGGCGCGTGTCCTCGAGCTCGGCTACAGCTACCTCTCCGGCCTCTCGTTGCCCGAGATCGCCCAGCCGCACCTGGAGGAGCTCTCCGCCGAGCTGCGCGAGTCGACCTCCGCCTCCGTCCTCGACGGGCATGACGTCGTCTACGTGGCCCGCGTGCCCACGCGCCGCATCATGAGCGTGGGGATCAACCTCGGCACCCGGTTCCCGGCGTACGCCACCTCGATGGGGCGCGTACTTCTGGCGGACGTAGACCGCGGGACGCTCGACGAGTACCTCGCGACGGCGGACCTCCGCCCGCTCACGGCGAACACGGTGCACGAACCCGAGGCGCTGCGGCAGATCATCGCCCGCGCGGGCCGTGACGGCTACGCGTCGGTGTCCGAGGAGCTCGAGGTGGGGCTCCGCTCCATCGCCGTGCCGGTGCGTGACCGGGACGGGCGCGTCATCGCCGCCATCAACGTGTCCACGCAGGCTTCCGGAAGTGAGGACGTCGTCGCGATCTACGAGCCTCCACTCAGCCGCGCGGCTGCCGCGATCGAGCGTGACATCGCCGCCGCGAAGCCCATCACGGCGCTGATGCTGCGCCCCTGAGGGTGGAGGAGAAAGCTCTCGGGGCCATCGGATCCCGGCTCCGAGCGTGAGGCGATCTCCTAGGTCCTCACTGAGATCGGGATGGTTGCGAGAGCATGTGCCGCAACCCGCGCGAGGACCTCGAGCGCGATGCCGTTGCGGTGCAGGAGCGACAGCGAGTGAATGGTGCCTGCGAGGAAAGCGGCAAGTGCCTCAGGGTCGGCGCTCTCGTCGAGGCGGCCGCTCCGGCGGTCTGCGTGAAGTGCGGCGGTGATGGTGCTGATCTGGGTGCGGAGCAAATCGGAGACCACGGCTTGGGAGCGTATACCCAGTGACGGCAGGTCGGAGGTGCTCTGGGCGATCAGGCAGCCCGCGGGCAGCCCGGTGTCGGACATCCGGGTGAGGGCTGCGTCGAAGGTGGCGCGCAGGGCCTGGGCCGAGTTGTCGGCGTGGATGCGGAACGCCTCGCGGACCGGGGGGCCGTACCGGTCGACGTAGGAGTCGAGGGCGAGAAGGAAGAGGTCTTCCTTCTCCCCGAAGGTGCTGTACATGCTGGCCCGTCCTATGCCCGTCGCCGCTTCGAGATCCTGCACCGACGTGCCGCGGTAGCCCTGGGTCCAGAACACCCGCAGTGCCGCCTCGAGGGCGACCTGAGGGTCGAACTGCTTGCGGCCGGCCATGTCCTCCCCGTTCATCTTGGAATAATCAGTCTAACGCTCTCCCGCACCGATTCCTCCCTGGACAGACTCTGTGACCCATGTTGAAACGATTGGTCAAAGATGCAACGCTGGTGGCCTTCGACAGAACGGACGCAACCATGACAACCACCGACTCCGACATCAGCGGCGACATCGCCGCAGTGCGCGAGGTCCTCGCGAAGCGCGCCGACGCTCTGCGGACGACCTCCGCCACCGGCACGCTGGCCACCCAGTCGCGGGACTTCGTGCAATACGGGCTCAACGGCCCACTCCAGCTGGCGGGCGAGACCCGGATGGACGCCGCCTACCTCGAGCAGGCATTCCACAACTTCGAGGGACCGGTCGACTACGAGGTCGTCGACCAGCACGAGCTGGTCGGTCATGGCGTCGCGGTCACCTACAGCCTGTCCCGGATCGCCTACACGGTCGCCGGGCAACGCACCGAGTTGTGGTTCCGCAAGACCCTCGCCCTGGCCAAGATCGACGGCTCCTGGGTGATCGTCCACGAGCACGAATCGGTGCCGATGGCTCTCGAGGGCCGCGCGGCGACGGACCTGCGTCCATGAGCGCCGCCGACGCCGGCACGACGCGCCATGAGGCAGTCCGCACCGCCGCGCTGAAACGCGGGTTCGACGGCTGGGAGACGGGCACGGTCGACCACGACGGCACCCGTATCGGCTACCGCGTCGGCGGCCAGGGCCCCACGGTCCTGCTGATCCACGGCTTCCCCCAGAGCGGCTACGAGTGGCATCGGGTGGCTCCGATCCTGGCCGAGCGCTACCGGGTGATCGTCCCCGACTACCGCGGCGCCGCCGGGTCCGACGTGCCGGCCGACGGCTACGACAAGAGCACGATGGCCGCTGACCTCCACGCCGTCGTTGCAGCACTCGCCGCAGCCGGCGACCACGCTGCGCACGTCATCGGCCATGACATCGGCACGACCATCGCCCACGCCTACGCCCGACAGCATGATGCCGACGTCTGCAGCCTGACGCTCGTCGAGGGCGTCGTGCCCGGCACGGCGACTCTCCAGGCCATCGTTGCCGGCGGTGCCGCATGGCACTTCGGCTTCCATCAACAGGTGGACCTTGCCACCGCGCTGATCTCCGGCCGTGAGGAGGTCTACGTCGACCACTTCTTCGACACCTTCCTCCTCGATCGTCGAACCGTGGGGCCCGAGGACAGACGGTTCTATGCCGACGCGCTCCGACGTCCGGGGGCCGTGCACGCGGCGGTCTCCACGTACGCCGCCTGGTTCGGCCAGGACGCGGCCGACACCCGAGCCCACCTCGACCAGGACGGCCTGCTGACGGTCCCGACCCTCGCCATCGGCGGCGAGCACTCGATGGGAGCCGCCATGGCCGCCGTCGCCGGCGACATCGCCGCCCACGTCACCCAGGTGACCGTGCCGGCCGGACACTTCCTCACCGACGAGCGGCCCGACGAGATCGCCCGGCTCCTGCTCGACCACCTGGACCGCCAGGAAGCGCATCACACCAGGTCGACCGGGTGACGGGGAGTATCGCCCCTTGACCCGTGATGCTGCCACCATGATGCCTGGCGACAGAGGGCACCCTCATGATGGTCGGTCCGCAGCCTCGGTTCGCTCCCAGTAGGCCGCGATCGAGCGCGACATCGCCGCCGCGAAGCCCATCACGGCGCTGATGCTGCGCCCCTGACGGCCGTCGATCAACTCTTCGTACGACTGAGAAGTTAGGTTATGCTTGCCTAGCCTCTGCGACCTGGGCAGGGCTTTTCTCGGCAAGGAAGCCCTCTCATGTTCGCGAACTACCTGATCGGCCTGCGCGAGGGCCTCGAAGCGGCTCTCGTGGTGGTCATCCTCATCGCCTACCTGGTCAAGATCCGGCGCAAGGATCTGCTGCCCGGCATCTGGCTCGGGGTGTCCCTCGCGGCCGGCCTCTCCCTCGGGTTCGGCGCGCTCCTCACGTACGGCACGCACGGCCTGACCTTCGAGGCCCAGGAGGCGATCGGCGGCTCGCTGTCCATCATCGCCGTGGGGCTCGTGACCTGGATGGTCTTCTGGATGGCGCGGACCGCGAAGAACATGCGCGGCGAGTTGCACGGCCATGTGGATCGGCACCTCGCGGCGGGCGGTAAGGGCCTCGTGGTCGTCGCCTTCCTCGCCGTCGGCCGCGAGGGCCTCGAGACCGCCCTGTTCATCTGGTCCGCGGTGCAGGCCACCGGGTCCACCACCCAGCCCATCCTGGGCGCCGCGCTGGGACTCACCTCCGCCGTCGTGCTGGGCTGGATGTTCTACCGCGGGATGCTCCGCATCAACCTCTCGAGGTTCTTCACCTGGACCGGCGGCATGCTCATCATCGTGGCGGCAGGCGTGCTCTCCTACGGCATCCACGACCTCCAGGAAGCGGGCATCCTGCCAGGCCTCAACACCCTCATGTTCGACGTCAGCGCCGCGGTGCCGCCGTCCAGCTGGTACGGCACGATCCTGAAGGGCACCGTCAACTTCTCGCCCGCCACCACCTGGCTCGAAGGCATCGCCTGGCTGGCTTACACCATCCCCACCATGACCCTGTTCATCCGGCAGAGCCTCCGGCGCACGCCCGCTCCCGCCACCGCACAGCCCGTTCCCCAAGGAGTCCAGTGATCACCGCCCGCCTGCCGAAGCCCGCCGCCCTCCTGGCGGCGTGCGGCGTCGTCCTCCTCACCGCCTGCACCCCGAACGCCACGGCCGGCACGTCCGACGGCGCTGCCCCGGGTGAGTTGACGGTCACCAGCACCGCCGGCGAGTGCGCGGTCTCCGCGGACACGGCCGGGAGCGGCCCCCTCGCCTTCGCGATCACCAATTCCGGTGACCAGGTCACGGAGTTCTACCTCCTGGCCGAGGACGGCCTGCGGATCGTCTCCGAAGTGGAGAACATCGGCCCCGGGATCAGCCGCAACCTGGTGGTCAACGCCAAGCCCGGCTCCTACTACACCGTGTGCAAGCCGGGCATGGTGGGCGACGGCGTGGGGCGCGCCGCCTTCACCGTCACCGACTCCGGGACGGCCGTCGAGGCCAGCGGGGACGAGCAGGAGCAGATCGACACCGCCGTGCTCAATTACAAGGCCTACGTCAAGGACCAGGTGGACCAGCTGCTCACGGGCACCGAGGACTTCGCCGCCGCCTACATCGCCGGGAACGACGACGAGGCGCGGCGCCTGTACCCGACCACGCGCATGCACTTCGAGCGCGTGGAGCCCGTGGCCGAGAGCTTCGGCGACCTCGACCCCAAGCTCGACAACCGTGAGGCGGACCTCGCCGAGGGTGAGGAGTGGACCGGCTGGCACCGCATCGAGAAGGATCTCTGGCCGCCCGCCGACGCCGCGTACACGCCCCTGACGCAGGCCGAACGCGAGGCCGTTGCCGCGCAGCTCGTCGAGGACACCACCACGCTGCATGCGAGCATCCAGGACATCGAGCTCTCCCTCGACCAGCTCGCCAACGGGGCGATCGCCCTCATGGACGAGGTGGCCAACGGCAAGGTCACGGGTGAGGAGGAGATCTGGTCCGGGACCGACCTCTGGGACTTCCAGGGCAACGTCGAGGGCGCGCGGGTGCTGTTCGACGGCCTGAAGGACCTCCTCGCGGTCAAGGACCCCGAGCTCGTGACGACCCTCGAGGCCGACTTCACCGCGCTGTCCTCCGCACTCGACGAGCACCGTACCAGCGCCCCCGACGCCGCCCAGCGGGACATCACCTACGTCACGTACGGCGAGTTGGGCCCCGAGGACGTCAAGGCGCTGTCAGACCGCGTGAACGCACTCAGCGAACCCCTCTCGCGGATCACCGCGTCACTGCTGGGCTAGCCGACATGTCACCCCGTACCTTCCGCATCTCGCGCCGCAGGGCGCTCTCCCTGGCCGGGGTCAGTGCCGCTGCGGGCGTGGGCGCCGGTGTGGCCGCCGGACGCTCGGTCCCGGAGGCGACGGCGAGCCCGGCCGATCCCGACGCACTCAGCTACCCGTTCCACGGCGAGCACCAGGCCGGTATCACCACCCCGGCGCAGGACCGCCTGCATTTCGCCGTCTTCGACATGGACGACGTGCCGCGGGAGAAGTTGATCGGCCTCCTCGAGGACTGGACGGTCGCCGCGGCACGTATGAGCCAGGGCGGCAGTGCGGGCGAGTTCGACCCCGACGCCGGTCCCTACGAGGCCCCGCCCGAGGACACGGGTGAGGCGATGGACCTCGGCCCCACCGGCCTGACCATCACGTTCGGCTTCGGCCCCACGCTCTTCCGCACGGCCGACGGCGTGGACAGGTTCGGTCTCGCGGCGCGGCAGCCGAGGGCCCTGGTCCAGCTGCCGAAATTCTCCGGAGACATGCTCGACGAGCGCATCAGCGGCGGTGACCTCTGCATCCAGGCGTGCGCCGACGATCCCCAGGTGGCGGTCCACGCCATCCGGAACCTCTCGCGCATCGCCTTCGGCCGCGCGTCGCTGCGCTATTCGCAACTGGGCTTCGGCCGGACCTCGAGCACCAGCACGGCGCAGGTGACTCCGCGCAACCTCTTCGGCTTCAAGGACGGGACCTCCAACCTCAAGGCCGAGGACCCGGCTGCCGTGTACGAGCACGTGTGGGTCGGCCAGGACGACGACCAGGCGTGGATGGCGGGCGGCTCCTACCTCGTCTCCCGCAAGGTCCGCATGAACATCGAGCCCTGGGACCGCACGCGGCTCTCCGAGCAGGAGCGTTCCATCGGCCGGACCAAGGGGGCCGGCGCGCCCCTCTCCGGTGGCGACGAGTTCACGGCACCGGATTTCTCCATGCCGGGCAAGGGCGGTGAGCCGATCATCGCCGAGCACTCCCACGTGCGGCTCGCGCACCCCGACGCGAACGGCGGCGCCCGGATGCTGCGGCGCGGCTACAACTTCGTGGACGGCAACGACGAGCTCGGGCGGCTCGACGCCGGTCTCTTCTTCATCTGCTTCCAGCGCGACCCCGAGCGCGGCTTCATCCCGGTGCAGACGCGCCTCGCCGGCTCGGACATCCTCAACGAGTACATCAAGCACGTGAGCTCGGCGCTGTTCGCGGTGCCCGGCGGCGTGGCCGAGGGAAGCTTCGTGGGGGCGCGGCTCTTCGAGGCCTGACCAGTTTCCTGCCCACCCGCGAGAGGTGGCACCGCTCACGAACGTGCCGGGCGCCGTCGTACCGTCGGGGTATCCCGAGGCGTGGCTGCCCTGATCCGGCACAGCAGCCGGGTGGCGGCGTCGGCACCGAGCCGGGCCGGCGCCTGACCCTCCGGCACGCAGCCGCCCTCCGCTCCCGCGGCCTCGGGCGGTGGACCACCGAACAGGTCCGCGACGACCACGGGGGTGCCGTCCCGATCGGGGCACGGCGGCGCGACGCGGCGGGCGACGCCGAAGAGCACGCCATCCACCCGGTGTCCCAGGAAGCGCTCCAGGATGCGCCCGTTCCCCGACGGATCGCCGGCCGCGTCCTGCACCACGGCCTCGAAACCCTGCCGGCCCAGGACGTCGATGATCACCGCCAGCGTCATCGACGCACCGACCGCGCCGAGGGGGAGCGCGACCCCGACCAGCATGACCCGACCCCCTGCGAGGGAACTCGCCACGCGGTTCGGCGTGTAGCCCAGCTCCCGGACGGCCCGTTCCACCCGTCGGCGGGTGTGCGCGCTGACGCCCGGGTGGTCGTTCAGGACCCGCGACACCGTCGCGCCGGACACCCCGGCGGCATCGGCGACGTCGGCCATCGTCACGGAATGCACGGGATGCACCTGGCTCACGGGAACCGTGATGGGGTCCGGGCGCGGCCGGGCTACTTGACGCTGCCGGCGGTGAGCCCCCGGACGAAGAACCGCTGGAGCCCGAAGAAGATCACGAGGGGCACCACGAGGGTGATGAAGGAGCCCGCGGCAACGCGCTGCCAGCCCTGACCGTACTGGCCCAGCAACGTGTACAGGCCCTGCGTCATGACCGCGTTGGGCCCGCTCTGGATGAAGATGTACGCCACGAGGAAGTCGTTCCAGACCCAGAGGAACTGGAAGATGGCGAAGGACGCGAGGGCGGGGACGGACATCGGCACCACGAGCCGCCAGAACGTCTGGAAGTGGCTCGCGCCGTCGATCTTCGCGGCCTCGATGAGTGAGTTGGGCAGGGTCTGCATGTAGTTGCGCAGCATGTAGATGGCGAGCGGCATGGCGAACGTCGCGTGGACGATCCACGCTGCGGGGTACTGGCCGATGATCTGGATGCCGGTGGTGTTCCCGAACCAGACGAAGAGCTGCAGCACGGGGATGATCGCCAGCTGCACGGGAACCACCATGAGCCCGAGGACGATCCCGAAGTAGATCTCCTTGCCCCGGAACTGGAAGAACGTGAACGCGTAGGCAGCCATCGCCGCGATCATCACCGGGAGCACCGTGGCCGGGATGGTCACGGCGACCGAGTTCCAGAACGTGGTCCCGACGTCGAGTGCCAGCCAGGCGTCGGAGAAGTTCTGGCCGGTCCACCCCTGGCCGAAGGGGTCGACGAACACGGTCCACCAGCCGGTGGCATCGACGCCGGCCCTGGTGCGGAAGCTCGTGATGAGCAGGCCGACGAGCGGGAAGAGCCACGCCAGGGCGATGGCCCCCATGATGACGGTGCTGAGGACGCGGGGTTTCGCCGTCTCCTCGGGAGTACGTCGGCGCGGCTTCTTCGCAGTACGGGTGTCGATCTGCACGCGCCCCTCGGCGTCGTCGACGATCGGTGTCGGAATGATGGTCATCGGAGTTCCTCCTGCGCTTTGTAGCTGCGGACCTGGTAGACGATCAGTGGGACGACGGCGATCATCAGGATGATGACGACGGCCGCGGCCTTGCCGGGGTTCTGGAAGCTGAAGAGCTGCGCGTAGAAGTCGACGGCGAGGACGCTCGTGTTGTACTGCCCGCCGGTCATGGCGTAGATGATGTCGAAGATCTTCATGACGAAGATGACGATGGTCACGAAGACCGCGAGGACCGTGCCGCGGATCTGCGGGATGATCACCAGGAAGAAGGCCCGCCGTTCGCTGGCGCCGTCGAGGCGGGCGGCCTCGATGGTCTCCTCAGGAACGGCCTTGATGGCTGCGGAGAGCAGCACCATGGCGAACCCGGTCTGGAGCCAGATGGCGATGACCATCAGGAGGAAGCTGTTCAGGCGGCCCTGGTCGAGCGTGAGCCAGGGAATGGGATCCTGACCGGTGACGCCCGTCCAGAGTGCATTGAGGAGGTAGATCTGCGGGTTGCCCGGGGGCGCGTAGAAATAGATGAATCTCCAGGTGACGGCTGCCGCCACACCGCTGATGGCCATCGGCAGGAAGATCATCGCCTTGAAGGTGGTCTCGCGTTTCTTGCCGAGCCGGTCGGTGAGGATCGCCACGAGGAGCCCGATCACGAGCGTCACCGCAGGGACGACGAGCACCCAGAGCAGGTTGTTGAGGAGGACCCCGAGGAACCCCGGGTCCGTCACCAGCTCGACGTAGTTCTGCAGCCCGACGAAGCGGTCACCTTCCCCGCGCCGCTGACTCGTCTGGGTGAAGCTCTGGAACAGGGTTCTCACGGCCGGGTACAGCAGGAAGATGGACACGAGGATCAGGACGGGCGCGAGGAAGACGTAGGGCAGGAGCCGCGCTTTCCAACGGTTGCTGCTCTTCTCCACCAGCCAGTTGAGGCTCCAGAAGATGAGGAGGGAGATCCCGAGTCCGAGGACGACCGAGACGAGTGCGCTGAGGATGGGCATGGTGTCTGCTACCTGACGTCGTTGTGAGGAGGTGGCGACGACGGCCGGGATCGGCGGGACCCCGGCCGTCGCGAGCGTCGTCTAGCGGTTGGGCCAGGAGGCGTCGATGGCCTGGAAAGCCTCGTCCATGGTCGTCTGGCCCGAGAACCAGTTGGTGAGCTGCGTCCATTCGGTGCCGGCTCCCACTTCACCGGGCATCTGGTCGGAGGCATCGAATCCGAAGATGGTCGATTCGGCGAGCAGGCTCTGTGCTTTCCGCTGGAACTCCGTGGTGTAGTTGGCGGCGTCGAAGTCGTTGTGCGGGGACAGGAAGATCGCCTGGCTGGCGTACCCGTTGGTCCCGAAGTCCTTGCCGACGAGGTATTCGACGACCTGCCGGGTCTCGTCGGAGTTGGTGAACGCACCGACGAGGTCGCCGCCGCCGAGCATCGCGACGTCGGTCCCCTCGGGGGAGGGCAACTGGAAGAAGTCGATGTTGGTCAGGTCGCCGGCCTGGATCTCGGCCTTGATGTCCTCGGGGAAGAAGTCCGAGATGAACGATCCCTGCCGCATCATGAAGCACTGGCCGTTGTCCCTGCCTTCCGTGAACAGCTGGTTGCCCGCCGTCTGGAAGGAGGTGGTCGCCGCGGCGGGCCCGCCGCCGTTGACCTTGCCGGGTGCGAGGAGTTGCTCCGCGACCTTGTCGCCGGCCTGGCGCACCAGATCGCTGTCGAAGGTCACGTCCCCCGCGATCCACGCGTTGTACTCCTCGAGCCCGCCGTAGCGCAGCACGTACTCCTCGAGCCAGTCCGTGGCGGCCCAGCCGGTACCCGCGCCGGACTCGAGGCCCATGCACCAGGGCGAGCCGAGATCGCGGTCGATGATCGTCTGCTGCAGTTCCGTGAGCTCCGCATCCGTGGTCGGGATGGTCAGCCCGGCCGTCTCGAAGGCGCTGGGGTTGTACCAGACGAGGGACTTGACGTTGATGGAGTAGGGCAGGCCGAACGTCTGTCCGTCCACCTGCGCGATGGTGCCGAGGCCGTTGGCTTCATCGGCGATGACCGCCTCGACGTCGATCCCGAGTTCCTCGAGCGGGAACAGGGACGACGTCTGGCTCTTCAGGACCCCCGGCTGCGGGTAGATCGCGATGTCCGGGGGGTTCCCCGCGGTGGCCCGCGCCACGACGGCCGTCTGGAAATCGGTGTTGCCGTCGTAGGTGACCTCGATGCCCGACGTCTCGGACCACACGTCGAGATCCGCCTGGAAGGCCTCGGCCTGGGCGTCGGTGAACGCACCCATGATGGTGATCGGCCCTCCGTCGCCGCCCTCGGCCTCACCTCCTCCGCCTCCGCTGCAGCCGGTCATCGCGAGGGCCAGGGCGACGGTCAGCGACCCGGCGATTTTCTGTGGAAGCCTCATCGCTTCGTCCTTTCGATTGCGGGGTAGCATCTACCCAAAACGTTTTGATAGCTCCTGACCTTAGTGAGCGTCATCACGAACCACAAAACGTTTTAGGCCTCGATCACATAACGATATGGACACCATGGAGAAGCTCCGCGGCCCTGACCGCCCCCGGTTCCACTTCACCTCGGAGGGGTGGATCAACGATCCCCATGGGATCACGTTCTCCGACGGCAGGTACCACCTGTTCTTCCAGCACGTCCCGGGCGACACGTCCTGGGGGCTGGGGTGCCACTGGGGCCATGCCGCCGGTCCCGATCTGTTCTCGCTGACCGAGCTGCCGCCGGCGCTGGCGCCCGGCGACGGGGACGACGGTGTCTGGTCCGGATCGCTGATGGTGGATGCGGCGGGACGCGCGCGCATCTTCTACACGTCCGTCTCGGCGGACCATCCCGCGGTGGGGAGCGTGCGGTCGGCCACGCCGCTCGACGACGACTGGCTCCGCTGGGAGAAGGGACCTGTCGTGGCCGTGCCGCCCCGGGAACAGGGGGTGGTCGTGTACCGCGACCCGACGATCGTCCAGGTGGACGGGACGGTGCGGATGCTCGTGGGCGCCGGCTTCGCCGACGGGAGCGCCGGCGCTCTCGGGTACGTGTCCGACGACGGCGTGGACTGGCGTGAGGACAGGATCGCCGTTCGGCGCTCCGGTGCGGAGAACCTGCCCCTGTGGGCCGGCTCGATGTGGGAGTGCCCCCAGATCATCGGGGTGGACGGCCGGCACGTGCTCCTGGTGTCCGTCTGGGACGACGACGTGCTCTGCGACGTCGTCTACGCCCTCGGTACCTTCACCGACGGGGCCTTCGCCCCGCGGACGTGGGGTCGGCTGAGCTACGGCCCGTCCCCGTACGCGGCCACGACCTTCACGGACGCCGACGGCTCGCCCTGCCTGATGTTCTGGCTTCGGGAGGTCGCGGGTAGGGGGTGGGCTGGCGCCCATTCGATCCCGTACCGGCTCCGCGTGCAGGACGACGTGCTGATGGCCTCGCCCCACGGGGACCTCGAGCGGTACCGGACCGAGGCCGGGGGCAGCGACGCCGTCGACGTCCTGTGGCCGCCTGCTGCGGGTGACGCGCTGGAGGTCCGGCGGGCCGGCACCGTGATCCTCGCGATGCACCGGGACCCGGCCACGGTGGTCGTCCGGATCGGCGCGGACGAGTTCGAGGTGCCGTGGGCGGGAGACCTGCGCGTCGTCGTCGACGGTCCGATCGTGGAGGTCTCCTCCGAGGCGGGGATCTTCGCAGCGCCGCTCCCGGGTTCGGAGGGGGCGGTGACGGCGGCCGGGGACGGGATCACGGTCTTCGGCCTACGCCACCCCTCGGCCGCGTGATGGTGGACCGGCGGACCGTTGACCCTAGCCGCCCCACAGTGGACCGTGTGATCGCGGGGCCGAGACGGAGCCACGCGTGACGAGGGTGCCGGGCAGGCGCGTCTCGACCTGCGCCTCGCGGACGGCGCCGTCCAGTTCCGCCAGGGCCGTGAGGACGGCCCACCGGCCCATCGCGTAGTGCGGCAGGGAGACGGTCGTCAGCCCGGGGAGCAGGCCCGAGGACACCGGTTCGAAGTCGTCCACCGAGATCACCGAGAGGTCATCGGGGATCATCACCCCCGCGCGCTCGGCGGCCTGGTACACACCCATGGCCATGGGGTCGTTGAAGCAGAACACCGCCGTGACGTCGTGGGCCCTCGCGGCCATCAGTTCGGCGAAGGCGGCGCGCCCTGCTGCCGAGGTACCGGGATCACCGCCCGTGAAGACCCGCGGACGCAGCCCGGCATCGTGCAGGGCGGCCGAGTACCCGGCCAGGCGGCCCACACTCCCGCGGCCCGTCGCCGAGACTGTCAGGTGGGCGATCGCCGTATGGCCTGCGGCGATCAGCGTCTCCGTCGCGAGGCGCCCGATCTGCTCCTCGTCCGGCACCACCGAACGGAGACCACCACGGACATCCGTGGTGTCGACGAGCACGGACGGGATCCTGTCCAGTTCGCGGGGCAGGATCGCGGAGTCCTGGTGGAACATCCGTGCGTAGATCACGGCGTCCACCTGCGCGGCGAGGAGTCCAGCGAGCTGCCGGGACTCGATGCCGGTGTCGCGGCTCGAGTTCACCACGACGAGCAACTGGTCACGCTCGGACGCGGCATCCTGCGCACCGAGGACCACCCGCGTGGCGAACGGCGTGGTGGCGATGTCGTCCGAGACGAGCCCCAGGGTCTGCGACCGGCGGCTCCGGAGCCCGCTCGCGAGCCGGTTCGGCGCATAGCCGAGTTCGTCGGCCACGCGACGCACGCGGATCCTCGTCGCCTCGGCGACGGGTCCGCGGCCGCTCAGGGCGTGCGACACCGTGGTGATGGACACCGAGGCCGCCCGTGCGACATCCGCAATGCCGACGGGCTTCGGGGCGGCACTGTGCGACACCTGCCCCACCCCCTCCGGTCGTCCTCCGCGGCTACGCAGAACTCTAGACCCCGGACGGCGCGGGCCGTGCGCTCAGGATTCGTCGCGCTCGGGACCGGTCCCGCGCCGGACGTGGTCCGGCGCTACACCCGGATGTCCTCCAGGGATGCCAACTCCCGCCACGCAGAGCTCCCCCCGATCGAGGAGTCCCCGCGGAGCGCGGGGTCCGCGGCGGGCAGACGATCGGCGGCGACGAGGGTCCCGAGATCGAGACCCGTCAGGCCCTGGACGGCCCCCACCGGCACCTGGAACGTCCGGAACGGTCCGAGCGGCGGGGCGTCGTCCACCGCTCCCGGGCGCGGGACGTCGGGCAGCTCGGAGAGCTGCGGGGTCTGGTCGATCACGTAGGCGGTCGCGGCGAGGCGGCCGTCCTGCACGAAGGCCGCCACCTTGAAGTAGCGCAGCGGGATCTCCACCCCCCGATACACCGGATCGAGCTCGCCGAACACGGGTCCGGTGAACACCACGAGGCGGCGCTCGTACTGCGCGGCGTTGTCCAGCAGGTAGTTCTCGAGGCCCAGCCACAGCTCCATGCCCTGGTTGAACTCCGCCGCCTGGGGAGCGGCGTTGGTGTAGTGGAAGGTGTCCACGTTGGCCTGCGACGCGTCCGCCCGGGTGTCCCCCCACACGGCGGACGCCCGCCGAACGAGGTGACCGCGGTCGATGTCGTTGCGGGCGTAGACCCGTTCACCTGTCTGCTGGTCCTCGGAGAGCCGCGGATCGAGCCGCCAGTTGATCCCGGAGCGGCTGAGGTCCATGAGCTTCGCGCCGTCGATGCAGAGCCCGGCCACCGCAGCGAGGCGCTTGTCGAGCCGCATGAGCACGGAGAAGTGCGTGTACGGCAGCAGTGCCGTGTCGACGTCACCGGTCAGTGCGGGCAGCGGCAGGTCCTCGCCCGTGGCCAGGAACCCGGCGTCGTAGCCGTCGCGGTCCTCGAGGTCGGCGGCGGTGACCGCGGTGGGTACGGGCAGCAGTTCGTCCATGTCCGGAACGTATCAGCGGCAGGTGACCTTCCCGTGAACGGGCGGGTCCGCCGCTGCGGTTCAGGGCACGGGCCTCAGCAGGCGGCGCGCGGCCTCGACGGCCGCGGTGCGGTGGGAGCCGAGGGTGCTTCCCGCCGCGTGCTCGTGCGCCATGAGCGGAGCCTGCGCCCAGGCGTTGGCGAGCCCGAACAGGAGCGTCAGGAGCTCCTCGGGCACCCAGGTGGTGTCGACCGTGCCCAGCTCCTGGGCCTCGCGGATGGCGGACAGCATGCCGGCCGCCTTCGGCGACGGGCTCGGGACGTCGTACTGCAGCCCTTCGAGCCGCGCCCAGGTGAGCATGCGGAGGATGTCCGGGTGCTCGTGCGTGTGGTCGAAGACGTGGCCGACGAAGGCTGCGACGTCGCCGGGGTCCAGGATCATCGCCTCGTCGAACTCTGCGACGTTCGCGTCCAGGACGGCCTGGAAGAGAACCGTCTTCTCGATGAAGTGCGCGTAGAGGCGCTCCTTGCTCGCCGCGGCGGCCTTTGCGATGCGGTCGATCCTCGCGCCGGCGAGTCCGTGGGCGGCGAACTCGGCGCGCGCCGCCAGGAGTACCCGGGCACGTACGTCGGTCGTCGTCGTCGTCATTCCGCCAGTATAACCAAACGAACTAGTTCGTTTGACTCAGCCGAGGGCGCCTTCTACGCTCGGAGGTGACATCACTTCCGAGGAGATCCATGCCCGTCCCGCCCTCCAGTCCTTCCGCTGCCCCCGCCACGCGCCAGCGCAGCGCCGCCCCCGCGAACCGATGGCTCGTGCTGGCGATCGTCGCGCTCGCGCAGCTGACCGTGGTGCTCGACGGCACCATCGTGAACATCGCGCTCCCGCAGGCCCAGGCCGAGCTCGGCATGTCCGACACCGACCGCAGCTGGGTGGTGACCCTCTACGCGCTCACGTTCGGCGCGCTGCTCCTCCTCGGCGGGCGCATCGCCGACTTCTGGGGCCGGAAGCGCTCGTTCCTGGTCGGCATGGGCGGTTTC
This sequence comes from Arthrobacter sp. TJ-236, assembly GCF_058269235.1. Taxonomy (NCBI): domain Bacteria; kingdom Bacillati; phylum Actinomycetota; class Actinomycetes; order Micrococcales; family Micrococcaceae; genus Arthrobacter; species Arthrobacter sp. TJ-236. The sequence continues at coordinate 12,290 of NZ_JBZCNI010000003.1, read as the reverse complement.
GCCCTGGCCTCCGCGGTCGGCGGGATCGCGACCACGGGGGAGATGCTCCTGCTCGCCCGCGGGCTCCAGGGTGTCTTCGCCGCCCTGCTCGCCCCGGCGGCGCTGGCCATCCTCTCGGTCACCTTCCCCGGCGGCAAGGACCGCGTACGGGCCTTCGCCGTGTACGGGACCATCGCCGGTGGCGGCGCGGCCGTGGGGCTGGTACTCGGTGGGGTGCTGACCGAGTACGTCAGCTGGCACTGGTGCCTGCTCGTCAACGTGCCGATCGCCGTCGTCGCCATCGCCGCGGGCATCCCTCTGCTCCGTGAGAGCCGGGCGGAGGGCGACACCCGGTACGACGTCCCCGGGGCCGTGCTCGTGAGCCTGGGCCTCGCATCCGTCGTGTACGGCTTCACGCGGGCCGAGGCCGGCTGGATCCGCGCGGACACCCTCGGGTTCCTGGCGCTCGGTGTGGTGCTGCTCGCGCTCTTCGTCCTCGTCGAATCGCGCGCCGCCCACCCGCTGCTACCCCTGCGCATCATCACCAACCGCGCGCGGGCCGGTGCCTACCTCTCCTCGATCGCGGTGGGCGCTGCGCTCCTCGGCGCCCTGCTCTACCTGACGCTGTACTTCCAGATAGTCCTCGGGATGAGTCCGTTGATCTCCGGACTGGCATCGCTACCGATGACGGGCGCCATCATCGTGTCCGCCGGCGTGGTCTCACGGCTCCTACCGACCGTCGGCCCGCGCATCCTCATGACCGTGGGTCCCCTGATCGCCGCCGCGGGCCTGCTGCTGCTCAGCCGGATCACGGTCGAGGGCTCGTTCGCGCTGGAGGTGTTGCCCTCGCAGATCCTGCTCGGCGTCGGGCTCGCGCTGATCTTCGTGCCGATGCAGAACGTTGCGCTGCACGGTATCGCGCCTCGCGACGCCGGTGTGGCCAGTGCGGCCGTCACCGCCACCCAGCAGATCGGCGGCTCGGTCGGCACGGCCGTGTTCACCGCCCTCTACACGGTGGGTGCAGCCACCGGCGCCTCCGACGCTCCGGCCGCGGGCCTCCAGTCACTCGTGGACGGGTACTCGGTGGTATTCCTCGCGGCGGCGGTCGCGGTGGCGCTCGCCTCGCCGATCTCGTGGTTCATGATCACCATCCGCAGGGACGAGTTCGCCACCTCGGGCGAACCCGCGCACCTCGGCTGACGCTCAGGCGCTGGCGGAGTGCTCGTGTGCGCCGGTCTGCAGCCACGCCATCGCCATGTGGCGGGAGGTGAAGAACCGGGTGGGGCACGGCGGGGAGTTCACGCCGAGGAAGAAGTTCGCGATCATGCGGTCCACGGGCGAGGCCCCGAGAAGTGCTATCCGGGAGGCCGCGCAGGGAATCGCGAAGACCAGGCGAGCACCGCGGGTGACGGTCTTCGTGGTCTCCATGTCGACGAGCATCGGATGGTCGAAGCCCTCCGCGAGGCCGTTGACCGCGTCCATCGCGGACTCCGCGTCCTCTTCCGTGATGGTGCAGTCCCTGTCCCACTCGAGGTGGAGGATGCCGTTGGGCAGTAGGTCGAGGGTGGCCTTGCCGCCGTCGATACGCTGTGCGGGCATGGCCCACCTCCTGAGAACGCGCCGATGCTTCCGGGCCGGTGGCCCCGACACCTCGTGAGACCAAGGATCAGCGTGCACCCAGCATAGCGAAGTAGGCCGGGATGCTGGTGGTTCTTCTCCCGGCCATGGGGACCGCCTCGATGGTCGCCGGTCCGTCGTCCAGCACGGTCCATGAGCTGTCGGGGAAGGCGCGACGCCGTTCTGCCGCGCCGAAGTGCCCGGGCGCGGGGATTCCGCCGATCGCATGGCGCAGCGGGAGCGGGATGGCGCCCGGCTTCGCGCCCAGGCTCTGCAGGTAGGAGAGCGTGGTCCCCGGGAAGTTCGTCTCGCTCAACAGCACGCGGCCGCGGGTACCCACGAGGTGCTGCAGGTTGGCGGCCAACGCTGCGCGCTCGCGGGGCTTCAGGACGTGCAGGACGCCGCGGACGAACACGTTCACGTCGTCGAGCTCGCCGTGCAGCAGCCGCCCGGCTCCGGGCGCTGTGAGATCCACCGTCCGGAAGGACAGGCCCGGGACGTCGGGCCATTCCTGCCCGGCCCGCCGCACGGCGCTCGCGGAGACGTCCACGCCGATCGCACTGGGGAACTGCCCGGTGAGCCAGCGGGTCCAGCGGCCGTTCCCGCAGCCCACGTCCACCACGGGGAGCGAGGTGTCCATGAAGGCGGTGATCGGCGTGCTGTACTGGTCCGCCTCGACGCCGATCTCCGTGTCCCAGAGCACCTCACCCGTTGAGCCCGTGGCGCGCACGCGGCTCCAGTAGCCCTCCCACGCCTTCGTCGAATCGCGGGGCGTGCGGACCGCGAGGCGCGCGATCTCGGGAAGCATCTTCAGTTGCTCGACGAAGCGGGGGGAGCGGGGCATGGGGACAGGGTATCGACGGCGGCAGGAGCGGACGAAACCGAGGATTTCGTCAGGAAACACTCCGGTGCATCCCGGGAGAAGGTCAGCACACGGTGTTTCCCCCTAAGCTGGCCGAGCCATGGACACAGCGAGCACGAGGGATGTCGTACGCCGTGAGGATCCCGGCGTCGCTGCGAGGGGTCGTCGCGCGTTCCCGGCTGCCACGGTGATCATGGCCCTCATGGTGGGCCTGCTCGTGCTCTACGTCGTGGGCCTGGCCATCGGGGATCCCGACACGTTCGACCCGATCGTGGACGGCTGGCTCTGCGCCGCGACGGAGATCGCCGCCCTCGCCCTCTGCCTGGCCGGCTGCATCCGCACCCGCTTCCGGCGACCCGACGTGGTCCTGGCGACGGTGGCCGTGGCAGCGTACTGCGCGGGCGATGCCTACTACGTGCTGTCCCTCGACGGCGCAGGTGCCCTGGATTCCGCGTCACTCGCCGATGTCGCCTACCTGGCGTTCTATCCCCTGCTCCTGCTGGCTCTCGCCGTCGCCGTGGTCCGGAACCTCAAGGGCCTGCTGTGGCCGTTGTTCCTGGACAGCGTCGTGGGGGCGCTGGCCTCGGCGTCGCTGCTGTCCCTGCTGCTCGCGCCCGTCCTGACGATCGGCCCGGCGAGCGACGCCTCGTTCGAGGTGGCCGTCAGCGTCGCCTATCCGCTCCTCGATCTCCTGCTGATCACGGCCGTCGGCGGGGTCCTCGCCTCGCGCGGACTCGACATCGGGCCCCGCTGGTTGCTGCTCATCATCGGTATCCTGCTGTTCACCGCCGCCGACGTCATCTTCGCCCTGGACATCGAGGGTTACACGGTCGGATCGATCGTCGACGCCGGCTGGGTGGCAGGGCTCACGGCCATCGCAGCCTGGGTGGACGGCGCGGCGAAGGGTGCCGGGAGCCGCCACCGGGGTCACGCCATCCCGAATCTCTCGGCTCCCCTCGTCTCCACGGCGGCCGCCCTCGGAGTCCTCGTGGTCGCCTCGCAGACGCACATCCCCATGCTCGCGGTCGTCTTCGCAGCCCTCGCCCTCGCCCTGGCGGTGGTGCCGCTCACCCTGGGCCACCGGATGCTCGTCACCCTTGCCCGCACGGACGAACTCACGGGCCTGCCGAACCGCCGCGCGCTGTTCATGGATGTGCCTCCGAGACTTCGCCACGACCGCCCTGGAGCGCTCTTCCTGCTCGACCTCGACCGCTTCAAGCACGTCAACGACGCCCTGGGGCACGACGTCGGTGACGCCCTGCTGGTGCAGGTGGGAGAACGCTTCGCCCGGCATGTGCGGAGCAACGACCTGCTGGCGCGGCTCGGCGGCGACGAGTTCGCCTTCTTCCTCGAGGGCGCCACCGAGCAGGAGGCGGTGCTGGTGGCGGGCCGCCTACGGGCCGAGCTCGCCACGCCCGTCGAGGTGGGGTCGGCGTTCCTGCAGATGAGCGCGAGCGTGGGGATCGCCCTGGCGCCGCGGGACGGCACGGACGTGGGCCTGCTCATGCGGAAGGCGGACATCGCCATGTTCCGCGCCAAGACGGAGCGCGGCGGCCACCACGTGTACACGGCGTCCGACGACGACGACGGCGTGCTCCGGCTCCGCACGGTGCAGGAACTCCGGACGGCCCTGACTTCCGACGAGTTCGAGCTGCACTACCAGCCGAAGGTCCGGCTGGCGGACCGCACCGTGGCCGGCGTCGAGGCCCTGGTGCGCTGGAACCACCCCACGCGCGGACAGTTGCCTCCCAGCGCTTTCCTGCCGTTGGCGGAGGAAGCGGGCCTCATGCCCGAACTCTCCGCGCTGGTGCTCTCGCGGGCCGTCCGGCGCGCGGCGATCTGGAGGAGCGAGGGGCTGGACCTCACGGTCGCCGTGAACATGTCCGCCTCGTGCATCCTGCCGTGTCTGCCCCGCGACGTCGCGCATCAGCTCGAGCTGAACGACGTGCCGTCGTCGTGCCTGCTGATCGAGATCACCGAGGACGTGCTGATGTCCACGCCGCAGGGCACCGCGGCGATCCTCGCGCAGCTGCGCGAGGCCGGCGTGCAGATCTCGATCGATGATTTCGGGACCGGGTACAGCTCCCTCGCCTATCTCCGCGACCTGCCCGTGGACGAGCTGAAACTCGACAGGTCCTTCGTGACGGCGATGAGCGAGGGGTCGAGAGCACGGGGGCTGGTCGGCTCGATCATCGAGCTCGGGCACAGCCTCGGCCTCAGGGTGGTCGCCGAGGGGATCGACGAGGAATCGGTGCTCGAGGAGCTGCGGCGCAAGGGCTGTGATTTCGGGCAGGGCTTCCACGTGTCCGTGCCTCTTCCCGCCGTGGACGTGGGGCCATGGATCGCGGCGACCGCCCCGAGCGCCCGCTCATGACTTTGCAAGCATTCCCGCGAGGTGCTCGGAAGCCCTCGATTCTTCTGGCACTGTGGTGCTCATGACCTCCGGCAACGATCCTGACGCGCGTACCGCCCTCATCATCGAGGACGACGCCGACGTCCGGCACCTGCTCGTGATGACCCTCGGCATGAACGGATTCACCACCCTCGAGGCCGGGACGGGACGGGAGGGGGTGGCCCTGGTCCGAGAGCATCAGCCGGACCTCGTGACGCTGGACCTCAACCTCCCGGACATCGACGGCGTGGAGGTGTGCCGGCAGATCCGGCCGCTGACCGACGCCTACGTGATCATGATCACCGCACGTCAGGACGAGATCGACCGCCTCATCGGGCTGGAGATCGGCGCGGACGACTTCGTGGTCAAGCCGTTCAGCCCCCGGGAGGTCGGTGCGCGGGTGAACGCCATGTTCCGCCGGCCGAGGAGCACCGTGCGCGGCGTGGCCCAGCCGTTGCTCGAGCCCGCGGCCGTGGCCGTCGAGGCTCCTCCCGCTCCTGCCGCCCCGACCGTCACCGCGGAACCCGAGGAGGGAATGCTGGTCCACGGTCCCATCAGGATCGACACGGAGGGGCGGATCGCGCAGCTCGACGGCGCCGAACTCCCGCTCACGCGGATCGAGTTCGATCTCCTGGCGACCCTGGTCTCCGGCCCGCGCCGTGTGTGGCAGCGGGAGACCCTGCTCTCGCGCATCTGGGGCGATGGCTGGGTGAACGACCAGCACCTCGTGGAGGTACACATCCGCAACCTGCGGAAGAAGCTCGGCGAGGACACGAAGGCCCCGCGCTTCATCCGCACGGTCCGCGGGGTGGGTTACCGGATGATGCCGCCGAGCGCCGACTGAAATTCGAGCCCGAGCGTCCGCAGCTGTGCGATCAGCGTGGAGTGCGCTGACCCGACCCCTGCGAGACCGAGTGCCGCTGACGAGGCCTCCTCGAGGCGCCGTGCGCCCACCATCGACGAGCTGACGTTGAGGCTGAGGAGCGCCACGACGGCGGCGTCCGTGTCGTCGGCCGCGAAGGCCGCCTCGATGGCGCCGATCCGCTGCGGGAGCAGATGCGCGAACGTCGCGGCGAAATACAGGGCGCCCTCCCGGTTGGAGAGCTCCTCACCGAGCGTGTCGAGGACGCTGCGGTCGAGCACGGGGAGCTGAGACACGGTGGTCCTGTCGGGTTGGGGTGAGGGTGCGTCGTGGCCGGCTGCTGATGTGTCCGATGCCCCGGCGAGAGCGGGAAGATCGAGAGTCGTCACGCCTGTTCCCTGTTCGGCTGGTCCGATGACCCGGGCGGGTGCCCGGCCGATGCTGCCCGCCGGTTCCGGCGGACGGACCGGAACCGGCGGGAAGATGATCAGGAGCGGTGTGCTCCTGATGACAACTCTGGGCGATGCCGATCAATGGGGCCGGTGCGGAAGGGCGAAAGAACGCCGAAGAAAGGGCGAAGCGGGCAGCCGGAGGCGTCAGACCTCCTCGGCGAGGGCCTTCCGGAGGCGCAGGATGCCATCGCGGATGCGCGACTTCGCCGTCGGGATCGGGATGTCCAGACGCTCGGCGACCTGCACGTAGGTGAGGCCCGCGAAGTAGGCGAGCTGGATGGCCTCGTGCTGAACGGCCGAGAGCGTGCGGAGACCGGCCCGTACGGCGTCGGCCTCGCTGTCCCGGACGACCACGTCGGCGACGTCGTCGCATTCCGGTTCATGGTTCTTCGTTGACCAGCGCAGGTTGCGGGAGCGGTGGGACTCCTCGGCGCGGACCCTGTCCACGGCCCTGCGGTGCGCGAGTGTGAGGATCCAGGACATCCCCGAGCCGAGCGCCGGGTTGAATCGGGCGGCGCCACCCTGCCACAGGGCGAGGAACACGTCCTGGGTGGTGTCGGCGCTCAGTTCGGCGTCGAGGAGTGTCCGACGCACTAGACCGTACACCCGGCGCGAGGTGAGCGCGTACAGCTCGTCGAAGGCTCGTACCTCGCCGCATGCCACGCGCGCGAGGAGAGCGGGGACGGCACCGGCGCGGAGGGAAGCCGGATCGGTGCCGGGTGGGGCCAGGACCGGAAGGTGGGCGGTGAGCACGAGGGTGAGACCAATCCGCCGCCGTCGGGCCGATCAGGTGCGGGGGCCCGTGAGGTCGGGCACCGACTGATCGCTGAGGTGACTCATGCCAGACAACCACGAGCCAGGGCGGGCCGGATGCACTTGCTGCGAGAGGTGCGCAAATCTTGCGCCTACGGGCGGGCGGCCGCTGCCGTCCGCCCGCATGAGGCCGGGTTGTCGCCCGTCTTACCCGGTCAGGCGAGCATCTCGCGGACCATCGGGATGACCTTCGTGCCGTACAGCTCGATGCTGTGCATGAGCTTCTCGTGCGGCAGGGGACCGGCGCTGTACTTCATGTCGAAGCGGTCGATCCCGAGGGTCTGCGCGGTCGCCGCGATCTTCCGCGCCACGGTCTCGGGGGATCCGACGTACAGCGAGCCGGAATCGGCCTCCTGGTCGAACTCGGCGCGGGTGGTCGGTCCCCAGCCACGCTCACGGCCGATGCGATCGCGCATGATCCGGTTGTCCGGCCACAGCTCCTCGCGGGCCTGCTCGTCCGAGTCGGCGATGTACCCGGGGGAGTGCACGCCGATGGGCAGGGTGGGCTGACCGAGCTGCGTCAGCGCCCGGTGGTACAGGTCCACGTAGGGCGCGAAGCGCGCCGGGTCCCCGCCGATGATGGCGAGCATGAGCGGCATGCCGTAGCGCGCGGCCCGCACCACGGATTCGGGGCTCCCGCCGACGCCGATCCACGTCTTGAGCCGGCCGCTCTCGGTCTTCGGATACACCTCGTGCTCCTTCAGCCCGGGGCGGGTGCTGCCGGACCAGGTGACGGGCCCCTCCTTGATGAGCTCCGAGAAGAGGTCCAGCTTCTCCTCGAACAGGCGCTCGTAGTCGGAGAGCTCGTACCCGAAGAGGGGGAAGGATTCCGTGAAGGACCCGCGGCCCAGGATGACCTCGGCGCGACCGTTCGAGGCGGCGTCGAGGGTTGCGAAGCGCTGGTAGACCCGGACGGGATCGTCGGAACTGAGGACCGTGACGGCCGAACCGAGGCGGATGCGCTTCGTCTGCCCCGCGATGGCCGCGAGGACGGTCTCGGGTGCGGACACGGCGAAGTCGTCGCGGTGGTGCTCGCCGAGCCCGATGAAGTCGATGCCCACCTCGTCCGCGAGGACGGCCTCCGCGATGACGTTCCGGATGACCTGCGGGTAGGGGACCGGGGTGCCGTCCGGCCCGCGGGTGACATCACCGAAGGTATCGAGTCCGAGTTCCAGTGTCCGTGCCATGGTGCAACTCCCGTGTCTGCTGATCGGCCCACCGTGGGCCTGATCAGGGAACGGTCGGGACGCCGCGCCTATTCCATGCATATGCATGCAGAGGGAACTGCCTCCGTGATTTCCTGACGGGGTGGGAGGGAGTTCGAGCGTCTGCGGCTCCGTTCACTCGAGCGGACCCGGCTCCTCGACACCGGCGACGAGGAGCGTTTCGACCGCCTGACCCGCGAGGCGCGCGCCCGTTCCTCGATGGCGACGGCGATCATCTCCCTGATCGCGGTCGACCGTCAGTTCCTCAAGTCCGTCACCGGTAGCTTCCAGCGTGAGCTGCCCCGTGATCTCGCCTTCTGCAATCTCATGATCGAGCGGGAGGCGCCGCTCGTGGTCCCGGACACCCTCCTGAACCCACGGTTCGTGTGGAGTCCGCTGGTCTGAGGCGGCGTGTGCACTGAGCCTGTACTCGGGATCACCCGCGGCGTTCACCGATGAGGCGATCGTGGAAGCCGAGGAATTCGCGAGGAGGACGTCGGCCACCCTGCGGCTGGCTGTGCGTATCGCCCGGCTCACGGACGCCGAGGAGAATCTGACCGCAGCGCTGCGCTCGCGTACCTCGATCGACCTCGCTGCGGGCATCGTGATGGCGCAGAACCGGTCCAGCCAGGAGGAGGCGATGCTCATCCTCAAGACGGCGTCCAGCGTCCGCAACACGACACTGCACACGGTCGCCGCCGCCGTCATCAGGTCCGTCAGTGAAGCGGGCACCATGACGCATTTCGACCGCTGACGCGCCGAGCGACTACGTCACCGGGCCCAGCGGTCGCGTCACGCGGCGTGCGTCGTCGGTGCCGTGCCCCCGCCCACGGTGTCGAGCAGGGCCGCGGCGAGGTCCCGGAGATCGATCCTCCGCGTCACCGACGTGCGGCTCAGGAACTCCAGCGCCTGGTCCTGGGTGCAGCCGTTCCGGGCCATGATGACGCCCCGCGCGAGGTCGATCGTCGTCAGGCGCGCCACGATCCGCGCGCGATCGTTGGCCGCGTCGCTCAGCGTCGCCATCTTCACTGCCAGGCGCAGGGACCGCGAGGCCTCGCGCGCGAACCCCTCCGCGACGACGATGGCCCGCGCGTCGAACGCGTCCGGGGAGGAGGAGTAGAAGTCGAGCGCGGCGCTCGCCCCGTTGTCGAGGCGGATCGGGACCCCGAGGGCCGATCGGATCCCGTGGACCGCGATCGCGTCACGGTACTGCGGGAAGCGTGTCTCGGTGGCGAAGTCGGCGACCATCACGACGTGCCCGCTCCGCGCAGCCAGGAGGCACGGGCCGTCGTCGAACGTGTGCTGCACCTCGTCCATGGCCTGTGCCTGCAGGCTGCTGCTGGCCACCGTGCTGTTCATCCCGGGGTGGAGGAGGCTGATGCTGCAGAACACCTCGCCGAAGGCGACCGCGAAGGATTCCGCGGCCACGCCGGCCAGGCTCGCCAGGAAGGCGTGCACGTCGGGACTCTCCAGGACCATCTCCTGGAGCTGGGCGGTGGTCTCGGGACGGTGCGCGTCGGAACGGGATTCTTCGGTAGTCGGCATCGGACACTTTCCTCAGGACGGGTGTCGGGTTCTCACCGAAGAAGCGGGGTGGTCATGTGGTCCCTCAGCCGTACGCTTCGTGACCGTCCGAGGGGTGCAGCACCGGGAACTCCGCGCTCCGGTGATGTCGGCCGGCTCGCACATGCCGCGAGGGGCATGCGGCCGGGTAGCCCCAGTGTGCGCCCTCGTGCGCCACTTCGCACCCACCCTGCGAGAAGGGGTCCCTCCCGTCCCGTCCGCGGGCCCCGGTTTCCAGTCGACCGGGGAAAGCGCTCATCGCAGGATCTCCTTCGTCAGCCGGGTGGGACCGTGCACCCCACAGTTCACTGAGTGTTCGCCGGAGCAACCACTCTCGTCAAAGTGCCGCGCCTACGGTCGGATCATGACCACCCTCTCCCGCAGAACAGTCCTCGGTGCAGGCCTCGGCGCCGGCGCCGTCATCGCGCTCCCGGGGACCGCCCACGCGCGGCCCGGCAACGACTCCGGTGTCCGCTCCGACCCCTTCACCCTCGGCGTCGCCTCGGGTGAACCCTCGCCCGACGGCTTCGTGCTGTGGACGCGCCTCGCCCTCGACCCGGTCGCCGAGGACGGACTGGGCGGCATGCCCTCGCGTCGCGTCGCCGTCGCCTGGGAGGTCGCGGAGGACGAGGGGATGCGGACGGTGGTGGCACGCGGCGTCGAGCACGCGACCATCGAGGACGCACACTCGGTGCACGTGGAACTCGCCGGACTCCGCCCCGGCCGCGAGTACTTCTACCGGTTCCGCACGGGTCGGCACGAGAGCGTCATCGGCCGCACGCTCACGAGCCCCGCGCCGGGCGAGACCCCCGCCGCGCTCGCGATGGCCTTCGCCAGCTGCGCGCAGTACGAGCACGGCTACTTCACCGGCTACCGCCGCCTCGCGGAGGACCAGCCGGACCTCGTGCTGCACCTCGGCGACTACCTCTACGAGTACCGTGCCGACAGCTACGTGATCCCGGCGGGCAACCCGCGCGACCACGCCGGCCCCGAGACGGTGAGCCTCGCGGGCTACCGGCAGCGCCACGCCCAGTACAAGTCCGACGCCGACCTGCAGGCCGCGCACGCGGTAGCCCCCTGGCTGGTGGTGTGGGACGACCACGAGGTGGACAACAACTGGGCGGACGACATCCCGGAGAACACGAACGTGGCCGAGCAGAACGACACGCTCGAGCGCTTCCGCCTCCGCCGGGCCGCCGCGTTCAAGGCCTACTACGAGAACATGCCGCTCCGGGCGTCCTCCGTGCCGGCCGGACCGGACATGAAGATCTACCGCACGGTGCAGTGGGGTCAGCTGGCCAACTTCCACATGACCGACACGCGTCAGTACCGCGACGACCAGCTCGCGGGCGACGGCTTCCGGAAGAACATCGTGGAGCGCTTCGCGGAGAACCGCAGCATCACGGGCGCCCAGCAGGAGCAGTGGCTGCTGAACGGCTTCCAGCAGTCCACGCAGCGCTGGGACGTGCTCGGTCAGCAGGTGTTCTTCACCGAGCGGGACCGCGACCGCTCACCCGCCGTCGACGACGTCTCCATGGACGGCTGGGACGGCTACGCCGCCTCCCGGCGCCGCATCACCGAGGGTTGGGTGGGCGCAGGAGTCCGCAACGCCGTCGTCCTCACGGGCGACGTGCACCGGAACTGGGCGGCCGACGTCAAGGTGGACTACAAGGACCCCGACTCCGCGACGGTGGGGACCGAGCTGGTCTGCACGTCCGTCACCTCCACCGGTGACGGCACGGGCGCCACGAGCGATCCCGTGCAGGCGTGGAACCCGCACCTAAAGTTCTACAACGACCAGCGCGGCTACGTGAACACGCGCATCACGAAGGACGCCCTGACGGCGGACTTCCGCGTGCTCGACTACGTCACCACGCCGGGCTCGCCCGTCAGCACCAAGGCGTCCTTCCGGATCGACGACGGCGTCCCCGGACTCCGCGCCTGATCTCGCGCTCGATTCAACGACGACCGCTCCACTCAACCCCCTCCGGGGCAGGGAAAGTCCTTCATCAAGGTCGGCTCCCGCGCGGGCATCCCGTTGGGGAGAGGCCGCCCTGTTGGTGGTGCTCATCGTCGCTCTCGTCGGCGTCCCGGGAGCGTTGTACGGACTGAACACCCTCGGGCACCAGCTCGAGCCGCGCCCGGACGGTATTCCGACCGGGTTCTGGCCCCGGTCACTGGGAAACTTCACCGACATCATGCCGTGGCGCTCCACCGAGATCACGCTGGCCATCGTCGCCGGCGTTCTCCTGCTGGCCCTGTTCGTGCTCTACATCGTCATGAGCATCCGCAAAGGGCGGAAGATCGTCAAGCACGATCGCGCCGCGGTGAAGATGGCGTCCCTGAAGGACGTCGCCCCGTTCACGGAGAAGCAGGTCAAAGCCAAAGCCGCCCGCTTCGGTCTGGCGGCCGAGCAGTCGCCCGGTATCACCATCGGGCGCATGGTCCGTGGCGGGAACACCCTCTACGCCTCGTGCGAGGACACCCTCCTGCACATCTGGGGCACCCGTACCGGTAAGACGACGACGCAGGCCGCGCCGTCGAT